>JBCDJG010000051.1:0-36230 GCA_038748065.1 Pseudomonadota bacterium | reverse complement strand
GGACCACGCAGTATCACGTTCTACCCAGCCTGTTTTAGTGATGCTTTCAAGTATTCCGAGTTCGGTTGCCTTTTTCTCTAGCCAAGCCCAGTCATTCGCCTCAATGCAGTCTCCAATGAGTAACAGAACTGCGTCTGGATGGTGCTTCACTATCTCTGTCATAGCCTCGAAGAGAAAATCAATTCTCCTTGCCCTATCCATAGCCCCCAGGTAGGCGATGCACAAGTCGCTCGGCATAGTCACTTGCTGTGGAATCCAGTCTGTTAGTGCTTGATTATCCACTGCCATCGGAACTATGGTGACGTTTCGTTTAAGCACTTTACTCATCTTCAGTACGTCTTCGTGCATTTTTTTGCTTTGCACGAAGACATGATCCGCTCGGGAGAGTACCACTCTGTAAAGGATAAAACGAGTCGCTATGCCACGTATATAAGTCGCGGATGATCTTAGTAATCCCAAGTCTCTTCCGTGTTCTTTCACACGAATCAGGTCATCCTCTGGGTATGGAAAAGACATCCAGTAGACAAATTTTCGACGGTAAATTTTTGCAACTAGAAGGCCTAGGACCGCAAGAACAATCTTATTGCGAACCTGAATTATGTCGTACTCTCTCCCATATCTTAAAATAGTGATAACGTTAAAAAGCCACACCTTCAGCGCTAGTGAGTAACGACTTTTGGTACTGTTTACATACAATTTGGTTTTGAGGGCTAAGCCCGGGTTAATGGCCTCATCAGGGTTATGGCGAGCCACTATAGTTGTGTCCACGCCCATTTCCGCCAAATAGCGGCCAAAGAGCACATTTATGTCAACTCTGAATGTGGGGTAGTCGTCTCGAGTAATGTACAGGATGCGAACTTGCGGATACGGATTTTGCCTTTCACTCATTGGCTAATCCCAAGCGGAGAGATCTAAGTTGAAATGGCTAGCTAGTTCGGCGTTGGTAGCAGAGAAGTGACGATCAAGACCCTCCATGGCTTTGGCATCAGAAGCCTCCATGGGTAATGATTGAGCCGTAGTGTTCAGTCCAGAGTATAGTTTGCCTAATCTGGCTTTCAGTCGGCTGTTTGGCATTAATGAAGCAACATGTGTTTTCAGTCGATGCAGTTTTATGCTCTTCACGGCATACGACTGGTTATGCGCGGGGAAGTCGTAGTCGGAATAGAACTCGCTGTCGATGCAAAGCATATCTGATAGATTCTTCATCATCCTTGCTGGCGATTTCAGCATTTCTTCGTACGTATAAATTGCCATGTTATTTCGGCCTAACGCAATCTCCCATTCGATGAGATACCTTATGTATTCACTATACCGGATCGCATTGGCTATCAATGGCCACAACGGATGATTAGTCGGGCCTTCTTGGTATTTCACTGTTCTAATAAATTCAGCGAAACTAATATGCTGATCAAATATGGACTTGTTGCCAGTGAAAAACCTATAGGTAGAATAAACTCTATCCGATGGCTTGCGTAAGATGAACACTACCTTCACTGGCTTATGTGTATTGGCAATAACTGACAAAGGCGTCTTTTGATAGAGATAGTCCGGAGTTGCTTCAACCAGAAGGCTAGAGTTCTCTTTGCAATGAGAAAAGTATTTATCGTAGCCCACAGGGCCAATGTCGTTGTAACTAGAGCCCCGGATGTATAACGGTGAGTCCTTATCCATCAGGAAGTAGGTTTCTTTGACTGAAGAACCACAAACCTGATGGTGTGCCGCCAGCCATTCGAAGACAGATGTGGTCCCGCATTTTGGGGCCCCTGCAATGATTACATCTGGAAATTTAATGATACTTTGATCAGAAATATTGATCTCCTTAAACGACCAGCGCGCTCGTATGCTCCTTTTGTATTTTCCACGGGTAGGAGCTTGGCGCATGTGTGTTCACTATAAAAAAAAGACTTAGCAAGTACACTGACTAAGGCCGCTAAGTGGCGTAATAATTGCAAAACCAGTCCACAAAGCGCGCCACACCGGTGTCCAGGTCGTTCCGGGGGCGGTAATTCACCGCTGCTTCAAGCGCGTCGATATCGGCGAAGGTGGCGGTCACATCCCCCGGCTGCATCGGCGGCATCTCTTTCTCCGCGGTTTTGCCCATCGCCTTCTCCAGGGCGGCGATAAAGTCCATCAGCTTTACCGGCTGGTTATTGCCAATGTTGTACAGGCGGTAGGGTGCGGGGCTGCTGCCAGGGTCCGGTTCTGCGCTGTTCCAGGCAGGGTTGGGGGTGGCCGGGGTATCCAACACGCGCACCACGCCTTCAACGATATCGTCGATGTAGGTGAAGTCCCGCTGCATCTGGCCGTTATTGAAGACTTTGATCGGCCGGCCTTCCTTGATCGCACTGGCGAAGAGGATTGGTGCCATATCGGGCCGCCCCCAGGGGCCATACACGGTAAAAAAGCGCAGTCCTGTGGTGGGTATGCCATAAAGGTGAGCATAGCTGTGGGCCATCAGTTCATTGGCTTTCTTGCTGGCGGCGTAGAGTGAGACGGGGTGGTCTACATTATCGTGCACCGAGAAGGGCATGCTGCCGTTCAGGCCGTACACGCTACTGCTGCTCGCGTAGACGAGGTGCTCTACCGAGTGGTGGCGGCAGCACTCCAGCACGTTGGTAAAACCAACGATGTTGCTGTTCACGTAGGCCCTGGGGTTCTCCAGGGAGTAGCGCACGCCGGCCTGGGCCGCCAGGTGGATTGCGCCATGGAAGTTTCTGTTACTGAACAGGCCATCCATCGCCTGCTGATCTTCCAGGTTCGCCTCTACAAAGCTGAAGTTGGCATCAGGCGCTAGTTCCACCAGGCGGGCCTGTTTCAGGCTTACCTCGTAGTAATCGTTGAGGTTGTCCAGGCCCACCACGGCATCACCGCGAGCCAGCAGCGCTCGGCTCACGTGGTAACCGATAAAACCCGCGGCGCCGGTAACGAGTATGGTTTTCACGGGGTGTGCTTACTCTTTTGCCTGGTTCACTTCATAACCGCTATCCAGCAGCAGGCGATTCTTGCGGGCAATCTCGAGGTCTGCCGCGATCATCTCAATAATCATCTCGTCCACGCTGGTTTTGGGTTCCCAGCCCAGTGCGGTTTGCGCCTCTGTTGGATCGCCGAGCAGGGTTTCGACTTCTGCCGGGCGATAGTAACGCGTGTCTACCGCGAGGAGGGTGTCGCCGATCTTCACGGCGATGTCTTGGTCTGCCTTGCTGGTGTCGATGGCCTGCACAATACCTACCTCATCGGTGCCGCTGCCTTCAAAGAGCAGGGTAATGCCCAGGGCCTCGGCTGAGCGAGCGATGAAATCGCGCACTGAGATCTGCTGGCCGGTGGCGATTATAAAGTCCCTTGCCTCTTCCTGCTGCAGCATCAGCCACTGCATTTCCACATAGTCGCGGGCATGACCCCAGTCGCGGCGGGCGTCCAGGTTGCCCATGTACAGACAGCTCTCCAGGCCCTGGCTGATGTTGGCCAGCCCGCGGGTGATCTTACGGCTTACAAAGGTCTCTCCGCGGCGCGGGCTCTCGTGGTTAAACAAAATACCGTTACAGGCATACATGCCATAGCTTTCCCGGTAGTTCACGGTTATCCAGTAGCCATAGAGTTTGGCCACGCCGTAGGGGCTGCGGGGGTAGAAGGGCGTTTTCTCGGTTTGCGGTACTTCCTGTACCAGGCCGTAAAGCTCCGAGGTGCTGGCCTGGTAGATGCGGGTTTTCTCCGTCAGGCCCAGCAGGCGCACGGCCTCAAGGATGCGCAGGGTGCCCATGGCGTCCACGTCGGCGGTGTATTCCGGCTCTTCAAAGCTTACGGCCACGTGGCTCTGGGCGCCGAGGTTGTAGATCTCGTCCGGCTGCACCTGCTGGATGATGCGGGTGATGTTGCTGGTATCGGTCAGATCGCCGTAATGCAAGAAGAAGCTCTGGCCCTTGGTATGCGGGTGCTGGTAGATGTGGTCTACCCGTTCGGTATTAAAGGACGAGGCGCGGCGCTTGATACCGTGTACGGCGTAGCCTTTTTCCAGCAGGAATTCGGCGAGGTAGGAGCCATCCTGGCCGGTGATGCCGGTGATAAGGGCGGTTTTTTGGCTTGGCATGTTTAGCTTCTTGCTTCCGATTGATGGTTTACGAACCAGGCGTAGGCATCGCGTAAGCCGGATTCGAGCGTGTATTCCGGGGCCCAGCCCAGGGCTCGTAACTTGCTGGAGTCCATCAGTTTTCTGGGGGCGCCGTCGGGCTTGCTGACATCCCAGGCGATGTCACCTTCGTAGCCGGTGACTTGGGCCACGGTCTCCACCAGCGCTTGTATCGAGCAATCTGTGCCGGTGCCCACGTTGATATGGCTGAGGCGCGGTTCGGTTACGCGCTCGTAGTCCTCGCGTGGCAGATTCATCACGTGCACGCCGGCGGTGGCCATATCATCCACGTGCAGGAATTCCCGCAGGGCGCTGCCGCTGCCCCAGTTGGTCACGCTGGGGCTCCCGGCCAGCTTGGCCTGATGAAAGCGGCGCAGCAGGGCGGGGATCACGTGGCTGTTTTCCGGATGGAAGTTATCGCCGGGGCCAAAGAGATTGGTGGGCATGACGCTGCGGTAGTCGGTGCCGTACTGGCGGTTGTAGCTTTCGCACAGCTTGATGCCTGCGACCTTGGCCAGGGCGTAGGGCTCGTTCGTGGGCTCCAGCGTGCCGGTGAGCAGGGCGTCCTCGCGCATGGGCTGTTCGGCCAAGCGGGGGTAGATGCAGGAGCTGCCCAAAAACAGCAGGCGCTTTACGCCGTGAACATAGGCCTGGTGGATGACATTGGCCTCAAGCATCAGGTTGTCGTAGATAAACTCGGCGGGGTAGGTGTCGTTGGCGTGGATGCCACCAACCTTGGCGGCGCACAGGTACACCTCGTCGATGGGCTCGCCGGCGAAGAAGTCGGCCACCGCCTGCTGGTTGGTCAGGTCCAGTTCCGCGTGGGTTCGGGTGACCAACTCGTTATCTGGCAGGGCGGCCAACTGCCGCACGATAGCGGAGCCCACCATGCCACGGTGGCCGGCTACGTAGATACGTTTGGGCATGGGGAAGAGAATGTGCTTGGCGTGTTAGTTCGACTGGCCCTCAACGGACTGCACTCAGATCGCCGGAAGCAAACAGTCTCAAAATCCACTTGGCTTGAAACAAATAACGAAATCGAACCTGAGCCATCGGTCTTTGTGACACAAGATCCATGATCTTCTCGGGTAGCGACGTTACAGTCCGCAAAATGTCTTGAACATAAAGCATCTGTCATAGGCGAGAGCTCAAGCAGAGAAACTGCACGGTCTTCATTTCCGGCTATTGGCGTCCTAAAAGTAATGTAATCCATGCATCCGTCGTAGCTTACAGTAAAGAGCGCATCATCAGTGAGCCGAAACAGAAGCTCCTAGCATTTCGTGTTTTTACCAAACGATAGAATTGAAGGTTGTAGATTGACTGTCATACGCAACTTACTCTAATTGCTTTAATGGCCAAGTAGGAAGTTAAACTCCCAGACACAGGCGTGTTCGATTATTACGTCAAGACTATCGAACTGAGTTTTCCATCCAAGCTCAGCCCTTGCCAGTTCCGCGTTTGCCACTAAAATGGCGGCGTCGCCTTCGCGTCTCTCAGAATAGCCTCTACTAATCTCTTTTCCACTGATCGTCTCTGCTGTATCAATCACCTCTAGGACAGAGAAACCTGTCCCATTACCTAAGTTGTATCGCCCGCTATCAGAGCCAGAAATAAGCTTGTCCAAAGCACATAAGTGAGCGCTACACAGATCTACAACGTGGATGTAGTCTCTGACACAAGAGCCATCCTTCGTATCGTAGTCTGATCCAAAAACAGAAATGCTACGCCTGCGACCGGATGCGGCTTGTAACACCAGTGGTATCAAGTGGCTTTCGGGTTGATGGCGTTCGCCTAGTTCACCGTCAGGATCGGCGCCTGCCGCGTTGAAATAGCGCAAGCAAATCGACTTGAGTCCGTAAGCTTTATCGTAGTCCTCCAAAACCTGTTCCACCATCCACTTTGAGCGCCCATAGGGGCTGATCGGATTTTTAGGATGTTGTTCGTCTATTGGCGTATATTCAGGCTCGCCGAAAATTGCTGCTGTCGAAGAAAATATAAAGTTCTTTACACCACCACGTACCATTGCGTCCAAAAGACTAAGCGTATTTACGAAATTGTTCTCGTAGTATTTGGCGGGGTTCAGGACCGATTCGCCGACTTCGATAAATGAGGCGAAATGCATAACCGCATCAAATTTAACGGTCTTGAATAGTCCATCGAGGAGGACCGAGTCAGCAATGTCTCCCTCAATGAATTCGCCATATTTTACGGCATCGCGGTATCCGGTAGACAGATCGTCCAAGGTGACGACCTCGTAGCCCCCTAGATGCAGCATTTTGACCATGTGAGAGCCTATGTAGCCGGCGCCGCCTACGACCAGAATTTTCATAAACAGGGAAAAGCTGGGTGTCAGTCTGGAATAATGATGATATTGATTCGGCTGGTCTTTTTACATAGCCCAGAGGAGCTATATGTAGTAGTTTAGTGACACGCTCCTCAAAATACATAATTCAAGTCGATTCCGTAGCGTGCCGGCTCCGCCCACACTGATACCTGCTGCTCGTAGCCATAAATCACTTCGCCCAGCGCATTTTGCGTGGGCGCCACGCTGCCCTGGCCAATTACCTGCTGCTGGTATTCCTCATCGAAGATGTTGCGGACCCAGAGGGCAATTTCCAGATAATCGCCGCGCGCAAACTCATAGCCGAAGGCCAGTCTGGCGTTAACGGTGTCGTAGGAGGGGATTTCGAGACTCTCGCGGCCGGGCACATCGCGTCCTGCGGTCGATCCGCCGTACACCCTTGACTGGTAGCGATAGTCGATATGGAAGTCGGCAGAGTAGCCGCTACCGGTGTACAGATTGACCGTTGCCGGAAACAGCACGATGTTGGCGCATGATGCGCTCACCAAGTTGCTTCATGCCGCGATTACATGGGCGTGGGAACCAGCCGTTTGGAATCTGGGAGCTGCTAAAGACGGCACGAACCCCTTGGCGAACATCGAACCCAGAGTCAGCGCAAACCTGTCCAATCAGTTTGAGTGGCCCCTGTTTTTCTACGTGGCATGTTTGCTGGCAATTTTCCTCGGCATGGGCGGCAATACCATACTGATCTCCCTTGCATGGCTGTTTGTAGTGGGTCGTGTATTGCACAGTGCAGTGCAGATATTCACCACCAACATCCGCTTGCGCGGGCTGGTATTCACCTTGAATTTTGTCGCGGTAATCGGCATGTGGCTCTATATGGCTTATCACCCGCCGGTGCTTTCGTGATTGTCCATCAGCTGAACATCTAAGCGTCGAGCCCTGTGCTAGGTGCGATAAACGTTTGCGTCGGGGTAGTAGGTCAGTTGTTTGTCTGCGTCATCGCCCTCGAAGGCGCGCTGAAACACGCGTTTCAGCGTAGCATTGGCGCGGATGGGGTCACCCTTGAAGTAGGCGTGAGAGTTGCCCACGCCTCGGTTCCGAGAGACATCGATATAGTAAGCGTTCGCGGCGTCCAGGCCCTTCAGATGATGTCCCAGCCGGGCAAGCTGTTCTTCACCGGGTTTGCGTCGAGACCACTTCAGGGCGAAGTCTTCTTCGTTAATAAAAACATAGAGTCGGTTGCGGGCAGGTAGGTTTTCAACCCAGCCAGCGTGGCCCGGGTTGTTGACGTCTGCGGCAACCATCAGGATGTTGTCAAAAACCAGTCGTCGCAGCGCGCTGTTGGAGGGCAGGCTGGCATGCTTCATGACGTAGTTGCCCATGCTGTGGCACAGGAGTGAAACGCGGCTGCTACAGTCCGCCGACATTTTCTGATCAAACACCTCTTTTGCTGCCTCGATGTTCTCTGGGTGCTGAAGAATCGCCAGCTTCCATGCCCTGGACCGCATGCCCTTAACCAGCAGGCGATGGTACTGATCCAATTTATCGACGACTCGGTGCAGCGCTGTCGAGGAGGCCCGGGCGTCGTCTTTGTCGCTCAAATAAGCCGCAGTACCCGAGACCGCGCCGCCGCCATTGGCAGGCCAGCTGAAGGGGACAACGATGACCTTGAAGAGCTTTTCGATGTCTCGTGCACTCTTCAGGATATCGCCCACATCATTGTTGTAGCCATGTACATACAGCACGACTGGCTTTGCCTCTCGCCGCGAGCGGTCAAACAGCTCACAGGCGACTTTCAGGCTCTGATACCAAGGGTCTGCGGTGTTGATGTCGAGGCTGTATTTCTTGGCGAGCTTCTCTACCTCTTCCGGCTTAAGTGTGTCGGCAAGCTCTTCAACCCTGTTTGTGCCTGTCACTTTCAGCAGCCTTAGCTCGTTTGGTCCCGACGGGTTTGGATGCTTTCCAAACTTATCCAAGCCTGAAGCACTGTTATCGATGACGCGGTTAGTGATCACAAACATAAGCAAGGTTCCCCGGCAGGTTTCTGCGCATCGCAAGACGCGTCTCATCAGTTAAGCCTGAGTCCGGGAAAATTCAAGCCCGCTGGCATGACAGTTCTCCTGCGGCCAGCACGGGGCTTGTGCGTTTGGCCCGCCAGAGCGCCAGGATTGTCAGGCGCTGGCTTTACTGGTGCAATGTAGCCTGCCCGAGACAAAGAAAAAGACAAACTCAAACATAAAGACAAACACAAAGACAGGGAATCACATTTGAAAACCGCCAGGCGCAGCATCAAGCCGGAAGAAGCAAGCGTTGCCATGCTCGGCGAGCGCCAGGCTCCCCCAACGGTGGCAGCTCGTGCAGCCTTGCTTGTTCTGCTGGCAATGAGCCTGCTAATCAGCGCGCAAGCGACCTCGGAGCCTACTGGCCGTAATCTACTGTTTATCGCGATCGATGATCTGCGCGACTGGACAGGCTACAGCGGCCAATATGAAGGCGCCATATTCACGCCGAATATTGATGCACTGGCGAATGCATCCACCCGATACCTGAGGGCTTACACGACCTTGCCAAGCTGCCTTGGCTCTCGAACCAGCGTCATGCTGGGCTTGAGCCCGGCGACCCACGGCGTCGGGCTGTTTTCGAGCAGCTCGCCCGGTGTGAACAGTGCCGAGTTTCGCGCCATTTACGGTAACGCCGATATCCTGTCCTTGCCTGAGGTCTTACGGGGTCATGGCTATTACACCGCTGCGGCTGGCAAGGTGTTTCACCAGCAGCTGCCAGACCGGTGGCAGGAAGTCGGCCCTGAAACCCGGATTGCCGAACTCTTTAATGCTTTCGAGCCCGGGCCGGACGATACCTTTATTGTTCCGCAAGTTCTGGACCCGGCCACGGTCCACCCGGACCAGGCCGTTGCTGACTGGGGCGCGGCGTTCATCCGCGACTACGCATCCAGCGAGCCCTTTTTTCTGGCGCTTGGGTTCTATCAGCCGCACTTGCCCTGGCGGGTCCCACAGTGGGCCTACGATTTCTACCCGCTGGAGGAGGTAGTGGCGCAGAAGTCATCACCGCGGGATTTGGATGATGAACCCGTCGGCGCGCGGGAATTGGCGGCCAGTCCAATCATTGATGGTGTGGCTCAATACGACAGAGTGGAAGCGGCAGGCAAGGCCGCCGAGTATACGCAGGCCTATCTGGCGAGCGTAACGCACACAGATGCAATGCTCGGTGAAGTCATCGAGGCACTCCAGAGAAGCCCCTACGCCGAGAATACCGATATCCTGCTCTGGTCGGACCACGGCTATCACCTCGGAGACAAGTTTCACTGGCGCAAGCAGACCTTCTGGGAGGCCGCAGTGCGAGTGCCCTTGCTGATCAGTTCGCCGGGCAACGCACAATATCCGGTGGGTGATGAGAGCCAGCCAGTGAGTCTTCTGGATATTGCGCCCACGGTGTTGGAGCTCGCAGGCTTGCCACGGTTTGCGCAGTTTGAAGGCCTGCCCCTATCCCGGGCGCGTGAAGGGCGCGATGTAAAAATTTTCCTCGGCAAGGGGCAAGCACGGCTCCGCAATGGCATAAAAGTGGTCGACTATGACCGTACGCGAGAGCAG
Source organism: Pseudomonadota bacterium (assembly GCA_038748065.1). Lineage (GTDB taxonomy): Bacteria > Pseudomonadota > Gammaproteobacteria > Pseudomonadales > Halieaceae > JBCDJG01. Next base: position 26,194 of record JBCDJG010000051.1, on the reverse strand, counting down.
GGGCTCAACGATCTGTCAGCTTATTGGCTGGCGCTGGACCCCTATGAGGAAGTGAATATCATCGTCCCACTGGTCGAGGCGATTCTAGGGCGAAGCGAGTAACACAAGGGCGCTTATCCCGGCGCTAGTGCGTCAACTGTCGTTTGGTCAAACCCGTTTTCGCCGTCCGGGCGCAGGGCTTGAATGCAGACGTGATCGGCACCGTTCGCCCAGTGTGCCTCAACGCGCTTCATAAGCTCAGTTTCATCGCCCCAGGCAACAATGGCATCTACCAGCCGGTCACTGCCTCCGCCGTCGAAGTCGCTCTCAGTGAAGCCGAGGGTTAGCAGGTTATTGCGGTAGTTGGGTAATCCCAGATAGACCGACATGTGCTTCCGTGCAGCCTCCCTCGCGGTCGACGGGTCTTTCTCCAGCAGTACCTTCTGCTCGGGTGCGAGAAACTTGTCCGGCCCCATGATTTCTCGCGCGCGAGCCGTGTGCTCTGGCGTTACAAAGTAGGGGTGCGCACCGTCGGCTGCGCTGCCGGCCAGCCCGAGCATCTTTTCGCGGAGTGCGGCCAGCAGCAGCATGCCCTGTTTCTCCGGTGGCGGGCCGAGGTACATGGCCTGTTCCAGTCGCTCGAGATAATGGCGCATTGTGGTCAGGGGCTTGCTGTATTCGTGCTGGCGCAGGCCGTCTACCATCTCAGCGTGGGAGACACCAATCCCCAGCAACAGGCGGCCGCCGCTCAACTCGTCGAGGGCGTTACGTGCCGCTTTCATGGCCATGGCATCGCGGGCGTAGAGATTGGCGATGCCGGTGGCGAGCAGCAGTTGGTCGGTTTCAGGCGCGATAACAGAAAGCGTGACAAAGGGGTCACGGCCGACGGCTTCCGGAATCCAGAGGGCGCCGTAGCCGAGGCTCTCCAGCCGCTGTGCGAGGGCAATACACTCGCGGTAGGTATAACTGTCCAGCCAGCTCCACAGGCCCAGCCTTTTGATATTGGATTTGTCCATGGGTTCAGCCTCGCTGTGTTTGACCTGCGTAGCAGTGCCGGGCGGCCTGCCGATCGAGAGAATAAGGCTTGCGCCACGTCGCAGCAAGAGGCGCGGCGTGCTATGGAGGCCGTGGCATAAAACGAGTCCAACTTGTGTCAGCACCCGCTCTCATCCGAGCGGCCCCGATCCGCGTATTTCTTTTCTTTGCGCGGGGTTTAGTCACTATGGGGCTTTTACAAACGGGTTTGGTCAAGAACGCGCTGGAATCAGATCCAGTCGTGAATCTCTTGAAGCGGACGGTACCGCCCATGGACAGGTTCCTGTTGAAGGCAACACGCGGCTGGGCCAATACCGGCCTGCAGACCGTGGTGCTACTGGAAACAGTCGGTGCCAAGAGCGGCCAGAAGAGAGAAATCGCGACCCTGTGTATGCCCATGGGTCTGGATCTCATCGTGGTAGGTTCTAACTGGGGTGGCGATCGCGATCCGGCGTGGGTACACAATCTACGCGCGAATCCTGAGGCTGTGGTGCGTTTCCGTGGGTATTATGGGCCCGTTCAGGCCAAAGAGCTCAAGGGACGAGAGCGTGTCGCCATGTGGGACAGCCTGGTGCGCTATAACCCGCAGTATGCGGTCTACCAGGAAGGCACCAGCCGCCGCATACCGGTGATGCAGCTAACCCGCAGCGAGTAAGCCGCGCTGGCGTTGCACTACACGGTTCGCGCGCCTTCCCGGCGCTCGGAAAGTGGCCCGTGCCCATTTTGTGGCAGGACCTTGCCGCTGACCTTTCATCACCTCATTCCACGCCGGGTGCATCGCAAGCGGCGTTACCGGCGGCACTTTCGACGGGAGCAGCTACTGCAGGGAATCTATCTGTGTCGCGATTGTCATGATGCCATCCACCGGGCCTATTCAGAGCAAGAGCTCGCCACGCACTTCAGTACGCCCGAGGCGCTGGCGGCAGACCCGGGCCTTGCCCGCCATTTTGCATGGCTTTCGCGGCAGCATCGCCGTTAGCCAAGCAGGGCGGGCGTCGTGCGCGGGCAGCTGCAGGCTAGTCCGTTTGGCATTTTGGGCAGTGATAGAGTCGGCGCGTATTGACCTCGGTGCGCACGATCGAGCCACTGCAGTGAAAGCAAGGCTGGTCGGTGCGTCCGAAGGCGTAAAAGCGCCGCCACTCCCGTTTCAACCCCTCACGCTTCAACGTGTCGGCCAAGCGTGGTTTCAGCGTAATGCCACCGGTGTCGTAGCTGCGACGGCTGATTTCGAGGGTGCTGCGGGCGAGGCGGCCAATCTCGGCGCGCGTCAGGTCCCGGGGCCTGCGGCGCGGATGGATACCGGCGTCATGCAGGATCTCGCTGCGCAGGTAATTTCCATTGCCGGCCAGGAAGGCCTGATCGAGATAAAGCGCCGCAAGCTCGCGGCCTTTGAAGCGGTCATCCAGCAGTCGCTTGGCAATGGTGCGCCACTCAAGATCACGGTTCATGATGTCGGGGCCCAGCTTTGCGAGAAACGGATGCTGGTCGAGCTCCGCCGTCTCCCACAGACTGATGTCCGAGGCGCTGTAAAGTATCGCGCTGTGGCTCTCGGTCTGCAGCAGTATTCGCAAAGAACGCTTGCTGTTGGGCAACTTGTGGCCCTTTACCACGCGCCAGACGCCATAAAGTTGGTTGTGCGAGTACACGCTCCGGCCGTCATCGAAGTGGGTCAACAGCGCCTTGCCGCGCGTCTCCATGTCGACCACGCGGCGGCCAACCAGGGATTTGCCGTGACGCCTGAGCTTTGGCAGGCCAAAGCGCGCTGCGACAATTTCTTTATCAACAAGCACCTTCGCAAGCTTGTCCGCTGCGCGGCGAATTTCGGGCCCTTCCGGCATAGGTCCTCCTGGACGTTCATGTCATCATCTCCGGTATGTACGCCGTGATCCAGCCACAGGTTGCCCCGGACCAGATTTTGTCTATACCTGCCTCTCGACATGCCTTTGCGCTCAATCTCCACTCGCTGGCAAACGCGTCATGACGCCGGGCGATGAGGATCTATGGTTTCTGCCGCTCGGTGGTTGCGGTGAGATCGGAATTAATATGAATCTCTATGGCCACGCCGGCCGTTGGCTGATGGTGGACTGCGGGATCGGCTTCGATCGCAACAAGCAGCCGCCCGCGGTCATTGCGGCGGAGCCTGAGTTTATTGCCAGCCGACGCGATAGCCTGGTGGGCCTGGTGATCACACACGTGCACGAGGACCACATTGGCGGTGTTGCTTACCTGTGGCCCGAGTTGCAGTGCCCGATTTATTGCACGCCCTTCGCCGCGACGATTTTGCGACGCAAGCTGCGGGAGGAGGGCCTCGTAGACAGAGTGCCCGTCCACGTCATCGCGCCAGGGCAAAGCTTTGCCGTCGCCGGCTTCAGCCTGCGCTGGATCGCGATCACGCATTCCACGCCGGAGTCGCAGGCGCTGGAGATCGAGACCTCTGCTGGCCGGGTCTTTCACACCGGCGACTGGAAGCTCGACAACCGGCCGCTGGTGGGCCCCGCTTACCGTCCCAGTGACCTGCAGGCGATCGGCCAGCGCGGCGTGCGAGCGATGGTCTGCGACTCAACTTGCGCAACGGTGCCGGGGCGCACGCCCAGCGAGGGCTCCCTGCATCCGGGGCTGGCGCAGGTTATCGGTGGCTCCCGGGGTCGCGTTATCGTGGCCTGCTTCGGCAGTAATATTGCGAGGCTAAGGACATTGGCGGAAATTGCCGCAGAGACTGGCCGCTATGCTGCGCTGCTGGGGCGCTCCCTGGAAAACAACGTGCGAGCGGCCCGCGTCAATGGCTACTGGCCCGAGGAACTGGAGCTGGTCAATCCCTATCACCTGGGCTACCTGCCTCCGGAGGAAGTGCTTGCGATAGCCACTGGCAGCCAGGGTGAGGCGCGGGCGGCGCTGTCGAGGCTGGCCCGTGGCGATCACCCGGCGCTCGATCTCGTGGCGGACGACACTGTGGTGTTCAGCGCCCGGCGCATTCCCGGCAACGAGGAGGCAGTGGGCCTGCTACGTGATCGTTTCGAGGCGCGGGGCATCGAGGTGATAGAAGCCGAGGACACGCCGCTGACCCTGCACGCTTCGGGTCATCCCGCCCGGGACGACCTGGCTGATATGTATCGCTGGATTCAGCCCGCGCTGGCGGTGCCGGTGCATGGTGAGCCTCATCACCTGGAAGCTCACGCTGATCTCGCCAAGGACTGTGGCGCCCGGGCACTGCGCGGCAGCAATGGCGACCTGTTTATGTTGGCGCCCGTGTCGGGAATTCGCCGGGCTGCCGCTGTTACCGGCCGGCGCATCCTGCGCCGGGGCTGACTGCGTTATAATGACACCTAGAATTTATGGAGAGCTCCGTTGTCTGACCCCAAGTTAATTCCCAGCGTGCAGGTGTCCAGTGGTGAAAAGTTCACCAACGCTCGGGGTATCACCGCTATCAAGGACGGCATCAAAGCAAGCAGCCGGGGCGGCGAGCGTCTGGCTAAGCCCGACTGGCTGCGCATCAAGATCAAGGGTGGCGAAACCTTCGAACGCGTCAGCGCTATCGTTCACGAACACGGTCTGGCCACCGTCTGTGAAGAGGCCAAGTGTCCGAATATGAGCGAGTGCTGGAGCTCCGGTACGGCGACCATCATGCTCATGGGTGACGTCTGTACCCGGGCCTGTCGCTTCTGCGCGGTTAACACCGGCAACCCGCGCGGCTGGCTTGACCCTGACGAAGCGCATAATACTGCTCGATCCGTACAGCTTATGGGCCTTAAGTACGTGGTGCTCACCTCGGTTAATCGCGACGACCTTCCGGATGGGGGTGCGGGCCACTACGCCGATTGCGTCAAGCGGGTGAAGGATGTCAATCCGCAGACGGCCGTTGAGGCCCTCACACCTGATTTTCTCGGCGCCCTTGCCGATGTCGAAACCGTTGTCGACTCGGGTATCGAGGTGTTCGCCCAAAACGTAGAGACCGTCAGACGCCTGACCCACCCAGTGCGCGACCCGCGCGCAGGGTATGAACAGACGCTTGAAGTGCTGGCTCACGCCAAGGCTTATCGCCCTGACGTACTGACAAAAACGAGCCTGATGCTGGGCCTGGGCGAGACCGAGGAGGAAATCCTGGAAGCGATGGATGACCTGCGGGCGGCAAACGTGGATATCCTGACCTTTGGACAGTATCTACAGCCCACGGCCAATCACTATCCCATCGACCGTTACGTCACCCCCGAAGAATTTGAGACCTACCGCCAGTGGGGCTTGGAAAAGGGCTTCTTTGAGGTGGTCTCCGGTGTGATGGTGCGGTCCAGCTACCGCGCCGAGCAGGTGCTGGCCAAGAACAACGTGGGCCTGTAAGCGGCCCACGCTTCACCTTTCCGTCTTAGTTGGCCTCAGCCTGGAGTCGTTCCAGGCCGGTGTTGATTTGCGTCGCCCAGCTGGTGAACATGCGCCGCACGTCGGCCAGATTGGAAACGCTGTTATTCTGGCCCCAGAAACCGGTTGCAGTGCGGCTGTCTTTAATCAGGGCAAGCACTTCGCCGGTTTCCGAGTCACCGAAGGCAACCATCACGGCCATGGAGCCGGCACCTTCTGTATAGACACGGCTGCGCCCCGTGGGCCGCGACGAAAAGTCATCCTTGGGTGCATTGGGGGCGATAGCCAGCAATTTGGCGTCGATTTCCAGCACGTCATCGCCAGGCTCGTCCGCGATTGGAAAGCTGCCCTTGTCTTCCAGCTGTTTAACCATGGCGTCCATGAATGCGTTTTGCAGGTTGGTCTTGTCCTGCTCTGTCAGTTCCCAGTTACCGCGCCCCACGGTTGAATAGCTGTTTGAGGGCTGAATGACCTCAATGTTATCCACGCCAAGAGGCTGGATGAGGACGCGCTTGAAACCCGTAAAATCCGCCTGGGGATCGCGGTAGGCCATCTCCGCGCGCGTATTGTCCACCCGCGTGAGATTGGTGCCTTCGATTGTCTCGGCATCCGGTCCCGTCTGGATCTCTGGCGTGCCGGTACAGGCTGCGACCAGGGTGGCTATGCAGGCAATTGCAAAAGCGTTGCGCATGGTTGGGTTCCCTCTCTTATTAATGATCATTTATGTCGGCTAAGCGCCCGGTCGAACTATAGTCGATGCCCCGGATTTCGCGCAAACGGCTGTGGCTGACCAGGCCGGCCAACAGCAGCCCGGTGGGCTTCAATCGGGCACCCCTGTGGCGCTCGGCCAGGTGTCAGCGACGACGAAGCACCTTGCGTATTCAGCGCCGCCGCGCAGGGCTACAAGCTGTATCGGGAGACGCAAAGCCTCTGTGCCGGTCAACGGCGGGTCGAGAGTCTCCTGTGTGCCAACAGGCGCAAGCCACTGGCGCCGCTTCAGGGGGTGCCACGACAGCGCTGGATCGCTGGCGATGAGCTGGCTTAGCCCAGAGGCATGGCGCCAGACCTGCGCGCTGAGATCATTGTTGTACTCGGCGGGCAGGGCGCAGGCGGCGTCGGGGTGCCGATAGAGCCGGCCGGCGACACGGATTTCCGGCAGGGCATCTTTCACCCCCAGCGCGGCCAGGGCGTCCTGGCCTGCCAGGCTCAAGCCGAGCTGGCTCTGCTTGCTTAGCAGCTTTTCCAACTTCAAATCGAGGCGGTCCCGACTGTTGGGCCCCACCCAGGCCGCCCAGGCCTGATCGGAGGAGGCGTCTGCCGCTTCGGTGCCGAGATAGAATTTCAGCGCGAGCTCAAGGTGGCAGAATCGATTGCGCTCTCGGCAGAAGTAAATCAGGTCGAACTCGCCCAACGTTCGACCCAGGCTGCGCACCGGGAGGTTGTGCGCGATCAGCTCGCACAGCGGGTCTGCGTGCAGGAAAAACCGCCACAGGGCTTCAAAATAGAGCCCGAGGCGGCCCTCAGAGCGGCGGCCTAAAAAATCAAGCAGCGGTGTCGGGTCCTTGTCGAGATTCTTTAGCCATTGCTGTCGTTCAGGGGTCAGTGTGAAAGTGGGGTGGGGCACTGTCAGGTGCAGTAGTGGCGGGCTGAAGCAGGCCCAGGCCAGGTCTCGTGCGATGGGCGTATTCAGGGCGAGCGAATGCATGGCTGCGGACGAGGGGCGTTTCCCGTATATAATGCAGTCTAGTGTACCTTGGGACGCTGAGCGATGAGCGCATCCTTTTCGAGTATCGGATTGTTAGGCAGGCCGCAGCAGGACGGCCTGTCGCCGGTATTATTGGAGTTGCTGGCCCTGTTGACTAAGCGCGGCGTGGCCATTCTGCTTGAGGATCGCCTGGACGAGGTCATTCCCGGGCATGGTCAAACACTGTGTAATCGCGAGGAGATAGGCGAGCGCGCTGATCTTGTTATCGTGGTCGGCGGGGACGGCAGTCTGCTGGGCGCGGCGCGCACGCTGGCCAAATACGGTACCCCGGTATTAGGCGTCAACCGCGGCCGGCTCGGTTTCTTGACGGATATCTCGCCAGACCAGATCGACGCACAGGTCAGCGCAGTGCTTGATGGCGACTACACCAGCCAGGAGCGATTTCTGCTCAACGCGTATCTGGAGCATGATGGGGAGCGCCGCGGCAAGGCAGATGCCTTAAACGACGTCGTGGTGAATTCCGGCACCAGTGCGCAAATGATTGAGATTGAGCTGTATATCGATGGCGATTTCGTCTACCGCCAACGGGGAGATGGGCTGATTGTTGCCACGCCAACAGGCTCAACCGCTTATTCACTGTCCGGCGGGGGACCAATTATGCACCCGGCGCTGGATGCGGTAGCGCTGGTGCCGATGTATCCACACGCGCTCAGCAGTCGCCCCATTGTCGTGGACGGAAATAGTGAAATCCGTATTGATATTCTCGGCAGAAACACCATTCATCCTCCGGTCACTTGCGATGGTCAGGTAAACCTGACGGCGCGTCCCGGCGAGTCCGTGCTGGTCCGCAAAAAGCCTCACAAGCTGACGCTGTTGCACCCTCCCGGGCATAGCTTCTACGCCAGCTGCCGCGACAAGCTCCGCTGGGCCAGCGCCTTAGGCAACTAGTATGCAGCAGACAACGCGCAGCGGCCTGCCGGTGCAGGCATCGCAGTGGCGGCTTGTTCCCGTCACGACGGGGCTCATCGCCTGTAGCATGCTGGGCTTTCTTCTGGTGATGTATGTCAGTCTGCCTGCACTGGTTGCCTGGTTCACCTTTGTGCCCTTTCGCATTAGTGGCAATGAGCTCCAGTACGGTGAACTGGGCTTGCAGTACTGGCGGCTGGTCACGCCGGTTTTTCTACATTTCGGCTGGCTGCATATTGTGTTCAACAGCCTCTGGCTATGGGATCTGGGTTCGCGCCTTGAGCTACTTCTGGGCCGCTGGAATCTGCTATTGCTCGTTATCGTGATGGCGGTGGTGTCCAATGTCAGCCAATTCCTGGCTACGGGCCCCTCGCTCTTCGGTGGTATGTCCGGGGTCGTTTTTGGCTTACTGGGCTTTTCCTGGGTGGCCCCGCTACTGCAGCCTGCCTGGCGAATTCAACCACCTCCGATGGTCATGGCCCTTATGGTGGGCTGGCTGCTCATTTGCCTGTTCGGCGTTATTGAGGTGCTGGGCTTCGGCGCCATTGCCAATGGCGCCCACGTCGGCGGGCTACTGTCCGGTGCTGTGCTGGGTGCTGCCTTCGGGTTTGTGTCGCGCCTCGGCGGGCCGGGCCGGCCGACTGCGCTATAATGCGCGGCTTCGCCAGGAGCTGACCATGGACTACCAGCAGGTTATCGACGAGATGACGCCCGAGGTCTACGCGCGCCTGAAGCAGGCTGTGGAGACAGGGCGATGGCCCGACGGACGATTAGTCACCCCCGAGCAGCGGGAACATGCCCTGCAGGCCGTCATTGCCTGGGGGGAAAGGCATCTCGGCACGAACGAGAGGGTCGGTTTTATAGATAAAGGCGGCAAAGACGGCGACGCCTGCGACAGCGACGAGCCCAGGCCGATACGCTGGCAAGACTCATAATAGCGCCCGACAGGAGAGAAAGACTTGGCACAGGGAATAGCCGCGGGCGCGGTGCGAAAAATGAAAACTGCGCTGGCCGATCCGGTTGAATACCGTCTCATACTCGGCGATGAAGAAGTGCCGATGAACCAATATATCGGGCATAAATTGCAGTTGACCTACGAAGGCGCAATCAACTGCGTGTATTGCAATCGCAAAACCAACAAGAGCTACAACCAGGGCTATTGCTATCCCTGCTTCAAGCGTTTGGCCCAGTGCGACAGCTGCATCGTCAGTCCAGAGAAGTGTCACTACGATGCCGGGACCTGCCGCGAGCCGGAGTGGGGCGAGGCAAACTGCATGATCGACCACTACGTTTACCTGGCCAATACCTCCGGTATCAAGGTCGGTATCACGCGAGGTACGCAAATCCCCACGCGCTGGATGGACCAGGGCGCGACGCAGGCGCGGCCCATTTTTCGCGTTGGTACGCGCCATTTGTCTGGTTTGGTGGAGACGCTGTTTAAAAATCATGTTGCAGACAAGACCAACTGGCAGGCCATGCTCAAGGGAAATGCCGACCCACGTGACCTGGGCGCGTTGCGTGAGGAGTTGCTAGGGCACTGTGAAAGCGACATCGCCGCGCTGCAAGATGCCCATGGCTTGCAGGCCATCGAGGTGCTCGAGGACGCCGACGAAGTCGCTATTAACTACCCGGTACTTGAGTTTCCGACCAAGGTGTCGTCGCTGAACCTCGATAAGACGCCGATTGTCGGCGGCAAGCTGATGGGCATCAAGGGCCAGTATCTGATGTTCGATACCGGCGTCATTAACATGCGCAAGTACGGCGGTTACCAGGTCGCCCTGGCCGTGCACTGAGCTCGCTTAAATACGACCTACCACGCTCTACGCTAGCGAGGAGAAATCATTATGAAAGATGCCCAGCCTGGAGCCATTCGGCTGGCGGACTACCTCCCGCCGGATTTTCTTGTTGATACGGTTGACCTCGAGTTCCAGTTATTCGAAGACCATGCTCTGGTGTGCTCGCGCCTGGCAGTGCGGCGTAATCCGGAGGGCCAAAAGGGTGCAGCGCTGAGCCTGGCGGGGCAGGCCCTTGAGCTGGTGGAGCTTGCCTTGGATGGCGAGGCGCTGGACGACGATGCGTTCACGCTCAGCGAGGATGGCCTGCTTATTGCCCAAGTGCCGGATGCCTTTGCGCTTTCCTGTGTCACGAAAATTCTGCCTCAGGAGAATACCTCGCTGGAAGGCTTGTACAAAAGCCGCACGATGTTCTGTACGCAGTGCGAGGCTGAGGGCTTCCGCAAGATCACCTATTTCCTCGATCGGCCCGACGTTATGTCGACCTATCGGGTGGCGATAGAGGCGGAGCAGGGCCGCTACCCGGTTTTGCTCAGCAACGGTAATCGAGTTCAGAGCACGGAGCTGGCGGGCGGGCGTCACCGCGCCGTATGGGAAGACCCCTGGCCTAAGCCCAGCTATCTCTTTGCGCTGGTGGCCGGTGACCTTGCGCGTGTTGAGGACCGCTTTACCACGGCGGGCGGGCGAGAGGTCGATCTGCACATCTACGTGGAAGCAAAGGATATTGAAAAGTGTGATCACGCGATGGCGTCACTGAAGAAGTCCATGCGCTGGGACGAGGAGGTGTATGGTCGGGAGTATGATCTGGATATTTTCAACATCGTCGCCGTCGATGACTTCAACATGGGCGCGATGGAAAACAAGAGCCTGAATATCTTCAACACGTCCTGTGTGCTCTGTTCCCCGGAAACCAGCACGGATAAGTCATTCCAGACGGTGGAGGCGATCGTCGCGCACGAGTACTTTCACAACTGGTCCGGTAACCGCGTGACCTGCCGCGACTGGTTCCAGCTCAGCCTGAAGGAGGGCTTTACGGTGTTTCGCGATGCCGAATTTTCGGCGGATCACGGCTCGCGAACGGTGAAGCGAGTTGAAGACGTCGGTGTGCTGCGCACGATGCAGTTTGCCGAGGACGCCGGTCCCATGGCTCATCCGGTACGGCCAGACAGCTATATCGAGATATCAAATTTTTACACGGTTACCGTGTACGAGAAGGGCGCCGAGGTCGTGCGCATGATCCACACGCTGTTGGGCCCGGAGCAGTTTCGCAAGGGGTCCGACCTGTACTTTGAGCGTCATGATGGCGAGGCCGTTACCTGCGAGGACTTTGTTCGCGCAATGGAGGAGGCCAGCGGCAAGGACCTTACGCAATTCCGACGCTGGTACAGCCAGGCGGGCACGCCGGAGCTGAAGGTTGAGGATGACTACGATGCAGTCAGTCAGCGCTATACCTTGCGCGTCTCCCAGTCCTGCCCACCAACACCTGGCCAGCCGGTAAAGGAGCCCTTCCTGATACCGCTTGCCCTTGGTCTGCTTGGCGATGCGGGCAACCTGCCGCTGGTTCAGGACGGCGTGCCCGTCGACCCCGAGACCGACGACAATACGCACACGGTTCTGCTCGTCGACAAGGCCGAACAGAGCTATACCTTTACCGGCGTCGCGGAGCGACCCGTGCCGTCGCTTCTGCGCAATTTCTCGGCGCCGGTGCGACTGAATTACCCCTACCGCCGCGCTGACCTCGGCAGGTTGATGAGCCGCGACGGTGACGGTTTTGTGCGCTGGGACAGTGCCCAGAAGCTTGCTGTCGATGTGATCGGCGAGGTTCAGCTTGCACACAGCGCCGATGGCAAGTCGACGGTGGATTCGCTCCTGTTGGAATCCTTTGGCCTGCTGTTGGAAGATCGTTCCATTGACCCGGCAATGGTTGCTGAGATGTTACGCCTGCCCGGTGAGAACTACCTGGCAGAGCTTGCCAGTGCCGAAGGTGGCGCAGATATCGATGGTATCCACCTGGCGCGAGAGCGCGTGCGCAGTGCGCTGGCCCAGGTCCACGAGGAAAGTTTTCTGGCACGTTACGAAGAGCTGGCAAGCGCTGAACCCTACGCTCCAGACGCGCAGCAGATCGCTGCGCGGGCCCTGCGCAATGTCTGCCTCGACTACCTGTTGACGGCAGGAGAGCAGCATGAGCCACTGGCGATTGCGCAGTTTACGGAGGCCGCCAACATGACCGATCGCCTGGCGGCGCTGCGCACGGTTTGTCACGGCGGCCGTAGTGACAGCGCGGCGGCGCTGCTGGAGACTTTCTACCAGGACTGGCGCCACGAGTCGCTGGTAATTAATCAATGGTTCCAGGTGCAGGCAACTATGCCGGGCGGCGATGCGCTGGCGCGCGTTACTGCGCTGATGGAGCATCCGGACTTTGATTTGTTTAATCCCAACAAGGTGCGCTCACTGATCGGCCAATTCGCCAACAACAATCCGGTGAATTTCCACCGCGCAGACGGCGCCGGCTATCGTTTCCTGGCGGACGTAGTGGAAGAGCTCAACCGCAGCAACCCGCAGATCGCCGCACGCTTGTTGGGGCCTCTCATTAAATGGCGCAATTACCGAGGTCGCGGCGAACTCATGCGCGGACAGCTGGAGCGCTTGTCTCAGTTGGAGCTGTCACCGGATGTTTACGAGGTGGTGACCAAGTCGCTTTAATCAGGGCCTTTGGTCAAGTGGTCGGCGATAACGTTGAGAAAGCCCTCCCCGTACTTTCCGAGCTTGCGCTCGCCAACCCCCGACAGGCGGGCAAACTGCTGCGATGAGCGGGGCAGGGCGGCGCACATGTCGTGCAGCGTACGATCGTGGAAGATGACGTAGGGCGGAACACCCTGGGCTTCGGCCAGCTGTCGGCGGTGTTCCCGCAGCTTCTCCCATAGGGCGACATCGGTATCGGCTGGCAGGGGCGTACGCGTCGTACGCTTGGCACCCGCGCCGCTGGGGTCGCGCCGAAGGTCAATGTGCTCGTCGCCCTTCAGTAGCGGCCGGCACTTCTCCTCCAGCCGCAGGGCGCCGAAGCGATCCATGTCGACGCTCAGATAGCCCCGCGCCACGAGCTGCCTGAACACCGACCGCCATTGGTTATTGTCGAGGTCGGCGCCCATGCCGTGGATGGGCAGGTGGTGGTGATCATTCTGGAAGACTTTATCGTTTTCTGCGCCACGCAGAACGTCAATCAGGTGGTTGACGCCGAAGCGCTGCCCGGTGCGATACACCACACTGAGCGCCTTGCGCGAGGCCTCGGTACCGTTCCAGGTGTCGACGGGTTCGAGACAGGTATCACAGTTGCCGCAGGGTTTGGGCAGCTCTTCGCCAAAATACGCCAGCAGCGCCTGGCGGCGACAGCTGGTGATTTCACACAGTCCCAGCATGGCGTTGAGACGATGCTGTTCAGCGCGCCGATGCTCCTCGCTGCCGTCCGAGCCCGCCATCATTTGACGTAATTTGATGACATCCTGCAGGCCGTAGACCATCCAGGCGTCGGCCGCTTCGCCATCGCGGCCAGCACGACCGGTCTCCTGGTAATAGGCCTCCACGGTCTTTGGCATGTCAAGGTGAGCGACAAAGCGCACGTCCGGTTTGTCGATTCCCATGCCGAAGGCGATAGTGGCCACGATAATCAAACCGTCCTCGCGCAGGAAGCGTGCCTGCGCGTCAGCGCGCACAGCCGCGTCAAGCCCAGCGTGGTAGGGCAGTGCCCTGAAACCGGCCTGCTGCAACCAGCCGGCGGTCTCTTCGGTTTTCTTGCGAGACAGGCAATAGACAATGCCGGCGTCGTTCGGGTGCTCATCGCGCAGGAAGCGTAGCAGCTGGTTTCTGGGGTTGGTCTTAAGACCGATGCGATAACGAATGTTCGGTCGGTCGAAGCCGGCGACAAATTCCCCGGCGTTCTGCAGGGAGAGGCGCTCAATAATCTCGCGGCGCGTGCGTTCATCGGCCGTCGCAGTCAGCGCAATTCTTGGGACATCCGGAAACTGCTCGTGCAGCAGGCTGAGGCGCAAATAGTCCGCGCGAAAATCGTGCCCCCACTGGGAGACGCAGTGGGCCTCGTCGATGGCAAAAAGCGACAGGCGCGCAGCAGCCAAAAGCTGGAGCATGCGCTCCTGCGTCAGTCGCTCCGGCGCAATGTACAGCAAATCCAGTTGATCCTGGAGCAGGTCCTCCTCGATAGCGCTGACCCGTGCCGGGTCCAGGGTTGAATTGAGGAAGGCAGCGCGCACCCCAAGCTCTTGTAGGGCGCTGACCTGGTCCTGCATCAGCGCAATCAGGGGCGATACCACCAAGGCACATCCCGGACGGACCAGTGCGGGTACCTGGTAGCACAGGGATTTACCACCGCCGGTCGGCATCAGTACGAGAGCATCGTCGCCGGCGATGACGCTGTCGATGATCTGCGCCTGCAGCGGTCGAAAACTGTCGTAACCGAAGGTGGTGCGCAGTACATCGAGCGCTGTGGGTTGAACGGCATTCATTGGCGCAGTATACCGAGCCTGCTGTCTGTCAGCGCCCTCAAATGTGTCCTGCGTGCCTAAAGTGTCAATGCATCGATCAGCACGTTGCGCAACTGGGTTGGATCGATCACTTTGTCAAAGGCCATGGCATCGGCCGGCACCCAGGCGCCAGACTGGATATCCTTAAGTTGCGCGGCATCTTCCGTGCTGGCATGGGCAGCTTCAGCACCGCCGATGGCGGGCACGCCGCCCAGGTTCACCGCCGGCAGGGCAAGGGAAATGGTCTGCCGGTCCCAGGGATTCATGCCCATCACCGAGCTGCCAAAGCCAAAGGCCTTACGCAAGGTGACCACGACCTTGCGGCCCCGGTAGCGCCGCTGGGCAGCGAACATCTGGCCTGCCGCCTTCAGTACGCCGCTGCGTTCTGCATCGGGCCCGGGCATGACGCCGGGGTTATCGATCAGTGAGACGAGCGGCAACGAAAACTGGTCCGCTACGTCGATGAAATGGCAGGCTTTACTGGCCGCCTCGCTGGTAATCGCGCCGGCCTGCACGGCGGGCTGATTAGCCAGAACCATGCACGGTATGCCGCCGATCCGCGCCAGGCTGGTGACGAGATTGCGTGCATAATCGGGCTGCAATTCAAATACGCTGTCGGCATCGGCAAGCTCTTGGATAACCTCGCGCACGTCATAGGCCATATTGACCTGTGGCGGGATGATGTCCAGCAATGCGGCAAGCTGTCGCGGCGCTATCGCGTCGCCCTCGGTCACTATCGGCGGCGATTCGCCTGCGCGTTGGGGCAACATCGATAAAAAATAGCGGCACATGGCGAAGCAGGCTTCTTCTGTGGTGCCGAGGTTGTGCGCGACACCGCTGTCGCGGGTGTGCATGCGAGCGTCGCCCAATTCCGCGGGTGTTGTGGCTCTGCCGAGCGCCGCCTGCACCAGCGGCGGCCCGGCGGTGAACATCGCCGCGCCCTCCAGCATGATGATCAGGTCGGCGAACATGCCGGTCAGTGCGCCGTGGCCAGCAGAGGTGCCAAGGACCATGGTCACGACAGGTACTCGGCCTTTCAGGTCTGCGACCAATTGCAGGTCGCCGGGCGCATTCGGGTAACGCTCCGTCTGGTTGCCTGCACGCTCGCCCGCGCCATCAAGCATGAGCACAAGCGGAATTTCCTGTTCGGCGGCAAGCCTGACCATGCGAGCGCGCTTGGCCGCGTTGGGGTGGCCGATGGAACCCCCCTTAACTGTGAAGTCTTCGGCGATCACAGCGACGCTGGCGCCGTTGATCCGAGCCGTACCGGCGACCAATGCGTCAGCGGCCAGCGGCGGCTCGCCTGCGGGGTGTTCGCCACCCGCCAGAGCACCGTACTCGTTAAAGCTGTCGGGGTCGCAGAGCAGCGACACGCGCTCGCGGGCGGATAGCCGGCCGCGCTCGCGCTGGGCTGCAAGTTTTTCCGGCCCGCCCATGGCCTCAGCCCTTGCCTGTCTCGCGTTAAGCTGCGTCAGCAGGTTCTCCCAGCCCTGCCGGTAGTCACTCATGATCGTCCTCCCTAGGCCTGTGGATGAGAGTCCTTGAAAGCCTCGCCGAAATCAAGGAGGCTGCAGGCAGCAAGAGGAGATAGTCGTGAAACTTGGACTGGCGCTGGACTATGCGGTTCCGCAGCTTGAGCTGCCGATCGACCTGATTCGCGAGGCGGAGGCACTGGGCTTCGATGCCGTTTGGAGCGCAGAGGCTTATGGCTCAGATGCCATTACACCCCTGGCCTACATCGCTGCCCATACGGAGCGCATTCGCCTCGGGACCTCGGTCGTGCAGGTGTCGGCGCGAGCACCAACCGTGTTGGCCATGCAACTTGCCACGCTTGATCAGCTGGCCGGTGGGGATCGGGTGCTTTGCGGTATCGGGCTTTCCGGGCCGCAGGTGGTGGAAGGCTGGCACGGCATGTCCTGGGCGAGGCCTGCCGCGCGGCTACGCGACTGCGTCTCCATCGTCCGCAAGACCCTGTCCCGGGAAGCGCCCGTCAGCCATGATGGGCTGGGCCTGCAACTCCCCTACCGCGGAGCAGACGCCAGTGGCTATGGCAAGCCACTCAAGAGTATCCTGCATATGAACCCGGGCATTCCCCTGTATCTCGGTACCGGGTCGCGGGCGACGGTAGCGCTCACCGCGGAGATTGCAGACGGCTGGATTCCGATGGGCTTTGTGCCGGGCATGATGTCCACCTACGGCCCCTGGCTGGAGGACGGCTTTGCACGGGCTCAGAACACGCGAACTCTTCAGGATCTGGAGATCATTTGCCCGGTGCAGATGGATCTGACCGATGACGTCCGCGGCGCTATTGACCAGCGCAAGGTCATGGCAGGCATGTACGTTGGCGGCATGGGCGCTGCCGGTAAAAACTTTCACGCCGACCAGATGGCGCGGCGCGGATTCCCCGAGGCTGCCGCGCGTATTGGCGAACTCTTTCGGGCCGGCCATCGGGATGAGGCTATTGCCGCTGTGCCGGATGAGTACATCGATCAGGCGGCGCTGCTCGGGCCGCCGGAACGCATACGGTCGCGGTTCAGGCAGTGGCAGGAGAGTGAGGCGACCTCGATGATTGTGCACTTGGGAGCGGGTGACCCCTTCGACAGCGTCAGGCTGCTGGCGTCGCTGGCCCGATAAATGTCTTGAGCTGCTATAGTCTCTAAAAACCTGAATCTGCAAGGAGCTGACATGCCACAGCCGACCCAGATCGCCGATTGCATGCGACGCAACCCCCTGACCATCCATCGCGATGCCAACCTCGTCCAGGCGATTGAAATGATCGTCGACAACAAGCTCACCGGCTTGACCGTTACCGATGAAGATGGCCATATCTGCGGCATACTGTCAGAGCTCGACTGCCTCCGAGGTGTCCTGGCGGCTATTTACAACGAGGGTGATCCTGAACATGCCTTGGTGCACGAGGTGATGACCGTGGATGTGAATTTCTGCCAGCCGCGGGACAATATTGTAGAGGTCGCCAAGGATATGCTCGACAGCCGTCAGCGACGTCGCCCTGTGATAGAAGGCGGCAAACTGGTCGGCCAGGTAAGCTCCAGCAATATTCTTTGGGCGCTGATGGAGCATTCAAGACGTAAACGCTTCCCGGCGCAGGAGCGCTGAGCAGAGTGGTCCAAGGTGCTTATGTCTCGCTGGTCAGTCTGAATGCAGAGGCTGGTAGAACTGCTCGTACCACTTGCGCAGTTTGTTGATGGGGCCGTCGCCGTCGCACAAAATGGGCTCCTCGCGATAGACCTTGTCCTTCCAGATTTCGACGTCCTGGCCAAAGGCAACATGGGCCGTAATGGGATAGAGCTCCAGAAACTCTTGCGGTAGCGGCCGCTCATCGAGGCTCGCAACGATCACCGCTGAACACAGGTCGAGTTCGTCCTGGTCCACGGGTATGTGGTAGTTCACCCACCAGCTCTTGTAGCTCATATCCGGGCTGCGAGATTCGGTGTAGTAGTACATGATGGATGGCCCATGATAGGTGGCGTCGCCCCAGGCATCCGCTTCTCTACCCAGGCCGTCGCTTCGCGCTGTTTCCAGATCAAAGTTAAGGCCCGGCGGCGTCACCATCCTGGCATCGGCACTCATCTTTACCCGGGAAATCTGTGTCACGCTGCGGTCCTTGAAGCGATTCTCAAACGACTGAACGATGCCGCCGTGAACGTGGGGAAAGTGTGCCACATCGACGATGTTCTCAATGACATCACAGGCCTTGGCCCGAATGCGCGAGCGCTGGAAGCGCCAGTCGCCCCAAGCCTGCGGGCCCCAGTCTTCGATGTCTGGCAGATAGTCCTCCGGCGGGTTGCCAGCGGGGTCGAACCACAGTGCAATGAAACCGTTTTTTTCCAGCACCGGATAGCCGCGAAGCGCGTTTACGGCTTTTTCAGGTATGTGCGAGGCATAGGGGATATCGACGCAGTGTCCATCGGGCGCAAATACCCAACCATGGAAGGGGCAGGCGATGTTGTCGCCCTGGAGCCGGCCGCCATCACTCGCCAGGTGCGCGCCCAGGTGCGGGCAGTGAGCGTCCAGCACGGCAACCCTGCCAGATTCCGCGCGGTACACCGCGAAATCCTGTTCGAAGTAGCGCAACGGCTTAACTTCCCCTGGCGCCAGTTCGCTCGAGAATAGCAGTATGTGCCAGCCCCGGGCGTAGTTGCCCGGTTGCAGGAAAGCATAGCGATGCTCAGTCATGGGGGCTCTCCTTCGCGGCCTCTGCAAGGGCGTGGCGCGCGGCGATGTAGCCAAAAGTCATGGCGGAGGCAATGGTCGCGCCAGCACCGGGATAGGTGTCACCCATAACTGCTGCGCTGGTGTTGCCCGCCGCATAGAGGCCGGTAATGACCTTACCTGAGCTGTCGAGCACCCTGGCGTACTCATCGCAGTCGAGGCCGCCCTTGGTATCCAAATCACCGGGATCGCAACGAAAGGCGTAGAACGGTGGTTTTGCAATGGGCGCGAGAGAAGGGTTAGGTTCAACTTTGGGGTCAGCATAATAGCGATCATGCAGACTCTCACCACGGCCGAAGACGGGGTCTTCGCCTTTTGCGGCGTGCTCGTTGAACAGCGCGATCGTCTGTTCCAGCGTGGCCCCGTCCATGCCC
Source organism: Pseudomonadota bacterium (assembly GCA_038748065.1). Lineage (GTDB taxonomy): Bacteria > Pseudomonadota > Gammaproteobacteria > Pseudomonadales > Halieaceae > JBCDJG01. The sequence goes on along the minus strand of JBCDJG010000051.1, from coordinate 7,224 downwards.
AGGCTTTCTCCGAGTTCATTGACGCTGTCTGCCCGGGTCAGAAGGCCGCTCGAAAAATAGCCGGCCGGTATGCTGCTGTCGCGCTCTACCGCACCGGGTTTGATGTGTCCCAGCGGATACTTGCCGCGATAGTTGGCGTCGAAGATGAGATAGCAAGGCACCGCTGACTCACCGTTGGCCTCGCTGGCGTACTGGTCCTTGACCAGGTCTTCATAGGGTTTGGCCTCATTGGTGAAGCGCTTGCCCAGTCGATTCACCATAATCGAGCCGGGATTGGACTTGCCGGCGATCAAGGCGAGTACGCGGCCATCTGGAATGGTGTAACTGGGGGACCACCAGGCGCTGCCCATAAAGGCGAGTCGCGCACCCAGTTTTTCCCCCATGATGATGCCATCACCGGTAGAGCCGGGCGCGGCGGCGGTCCAGGCGGAACCCGCCGGTTGTGGATGGTAGTGCTGGCGCATGCCGGTGTTATGGGCAAAACCACCGGTTGCCAATAGCACGCCGTGTCGAGCGTGAACGTGCACGGGCTTGCCGTCGCGTGCTACGACCGCGCCCGTGATGCGCCCATCATTCACCAGCAGTTCCTGCATCGGTGCGTTCAGCCAGAGCGGCACGTTCTTATCCTGCAGCGTTCGACGCAGGCTGGCGACCAGAGCCGGGCCTAGCGACAGTCGGTTGTCGCGCTGCCGTTTCAGGCGCGCGGGAATATCCAGCAGGTAGCGCAGCAGTAGTTTTGCCCCAAGCAGATAGCTGCCCAGATTCATTTCCTGCAGGCGCCGTCCTTCCTGCACGGTAATGTTGAAGGGCAAGAGCAGTCCGTCGTAATGGCCATAGCGAATGTTGGCCGCTTCGTCCCCTAGGGTCCGAAGGTCAATCGTGCCCGGGTCCATGGAGCGTCCACCGGGCTTCCAGCCCTCGACCTCTTCGTAGTAGTCCATGTAGCTGGGTAGTGGCGTGAACTCGACCCGGCTGTTGGTCATCATGAATTCCAGCATTTCCGGCGCGCGCTCAGCGAAGGCGCGCAGCCGCGCGGGCGCTACGCTGTCGCCAATCAGGCCGCTGATGTACGTCAGCCCTTCCTCGATACTGTCGTCCACGCCGAACTGCGCTTGACGATGGTTGCCCGGTATCCAGGCAACGCCGCCTGACTTGGCCGTCGTGCCGCCGAAAACGGCTTCCTTCTCAACCACCAGGACATCGGCGCCGAGGTGGGCCGCCACCGCTGCGCCGGTCATGCCGGCGGCACCGGCGCCCGCTACCAGCCAGTCGACGACAATATCCTGTTCGCTCTGTACCGTACCCAAGGCCCTGTAACCTGCTCTCTTCGCACTTGATACACGCGAGTTTGGCAGCGTGAGCACGCCGTCTCCAGTCGCTAATCCAAATGGCTCTGGGCGGTTCAACAATCCGGCCGGTCCAGTTGACCCGGGCAGTAGCAGGACATAGGGTGCGGGACTCCATCTACGGGGGCACCATGAACAAGGCCTGTTTGCCACTGCTCGTTACCCTGCTGGGCGTCGAGCTTGCTGTAGCGGATACTGACGCTGGCGTTGCGCCATCGATCGAACGGTTAAGTGATGTAGTGACGCTTGCCTATACCGAGCAACGCGAGCCCTGCACAGATCGAGCAGCATTGAAGCGGCCGTTTTTCGGTGACGTGCATGTGCATACGCGTTACTCGCTGGATGCCAGCACCCAGGGTACGCGTACCACGCCCGCCCAGGCCTACGAGTTCGCACGCGGTGCGCGTATTGGCATCCAGCCCTGGAATGACGAGGGCGAGGCGGCGCGTTCTTTGCAGCTTCGCAGGCCTCTCGACTTTGCCATGGTATCTGATCATGCGGAGCTGATTGGTGAAGTGCACATGTGCAACACTGAGGGCGTAGAAGGCTACACCTCGTGGCAGTGTCGGCTGTATCGTGGTTGGCCACGCGGCGCTTTCTACCTGTTTAATTTTTTCTCCTCGATCAGAGCTTCTCACCTGGGGCTGTGCGGCGAAGATGATGCCCTGTGCCTGGCAGCGGCCAAGGTACCCTGGGGCGAAATGCAGGACGCTGCAGAACAGCACTACGATCGTTCGGCAAGCTGTGAATTCACGAGTTTCATCGGCTATGAATGGACCGGCGTGCAGCCTAGTGCAGGCGGCAACCTGCATCGTAATGTGGTATTTCGCAACGCCGACGTGCCGCCACTGCCGCCGAGCTATATCGATGGCCCATCAGCAGAGCAGCTGTGGGATGCTCTTGACGACCAGTGCATCGAGGCGCAAGGTGACTGTGATGTGCTGGCGATTCCGCACAACTCCAACCTGAGCGCCGGCTACATGTTCAGCGCCCTTAATACGGCCGGCCAGCCTATCGATGCGGCCTATGCCGCGCAACGCATGCGCCTGGAGCCCCTGGTCGAAATCATGCAGCACAAGGGCGACTCGGAGTGCTTCTATGCCCCCGGGATAAGTCGCGATGAGCTGTGCGCCTTCGAGAAACTGGCGCTCGACAATATCGCCGGCTACCCGAATAGCGCAAAGCCCGACACGGGCTTTCTGCGGGCTGCACTCAGCGACGGACTGTTGTTAGGCAGTAAGCTGGGGACTAATCCCTTCCAGTTCGGCATCATCGCGAGCACAGACACGCACCTGGGGGCTCCGGGTTCTGTCGAAGAGGATCGTTTCCTTGGGCACGGCGGTGCCGGTGTGCCGGCTCGCACTGAGATTCCACCTGGCCTTCCAGACAAGCTGGAATACAACCCCGGCGGCCTGGCAGTGGTGTGGGCTGAGGAGAACAGTCGCGATGCCATTTTTGCGGGGATGCGCGCGAAGGAAACCTACGGTACCAGCGGGCCGCGCATCGTCAGTCGTTTCTTCGGAGGCTGGGACTACCCGGCCGATCTGTGTGAGCGTGGCAATGCCGTAGCCCAGGGCTACGCCGGGGGCGTGCCCATGGGCGGCGAGCTGCCGGCGGGCCAGGGCCAGCCGCGCTTCCTGGTTATGGCCAGCCAGGACGCTGGCACGGCGGACAGCCCCGGCATGCCACTAGATCGACTGCAGGTGATCAAGGGCTGGATTGACCAGGCGGGTCAGCGACACGAGGCGGTGTTTGACGTGGCCGGGGGCGAGGACCTTGGCGCCAGCGTCGATCTCTCGACCTGTGAGCCTGCAGGTCGCGGTCACGCCAACCTGTGCCGCGTATGGACCGATGACAGCTTTGATCCGGAGCAGCATGCCTGGTACTACTCGCGCGCGGTCGAGAATCCCTCCTGCCGCTGGAGCCAGCGCCTGTGTATTGCGCAGGGTGTCGACTGCGCAGACCCGCGTACTATCGGTGAAGGCCAGGAGGGCTGCTGCAGCGAAGAGCATCGTCCGCTGGTTAGGGAGCGAGCCTGGAGTTCGCCGATCTGGTACAGACCCGCTGACTCGAGTTGAGCCGGCATCGGCCTTGCGCGTATCCTAGCGCCTGCAAAAATAAGACGTGGACGTGGTGAATGTTTGAGCAGCTTCTGATATCGGGCTTGTTTCTCGCTCTGTTGGCGAGCCTGATTTTCAGCGACTGGCCGGCTGTCTGGGTATTCACCTGCACGATGCTGGTGGCGTACTTCTTTGGTCTCGTCGATACAGCGGAAGTGTTATCCAAGGGCTCCAATACGGGCCTCATTACACTGATTCTGCTGATGTTGGTATCAATTGGGCTGGAAAAGCTGTCCTGGTTAAATCGCCTTTCCGGAAAGCTGATCACGCCCAATTACAGCATCAGTCTGCTGCGCCTGGGCGCGGTTACCGCGCTATTTTCCGCGTTCGTTAATAACACCGCGGTGGTTGCTACCCTGGCCCACACGGTTCGCAGCAACCGCCACCACGCTGCCTCTCGACTGCTGATTCCGCTGTCTTACGCCGCGATACTCGGCGGTACCATGACGCTTATCGGCACTTCTACCAACCTGATCGTGTCCAGTTTCCTCGAAGACGCGACTGGCGAGGGCCTGGCCTTTTTCGATTTCTTCATCGTGGGAGCCTGCGCTACCGTGGTCGGACTGGTGGTTATTCTAGTTAGCGCGCGGCTGCTGCCACAGCGCGAGCAGGGGCAGATCGATGTTAACGAGTATCTGATCGAAGCCGAGGTGACGGCAGATTCCAAGCTGATAGGACGCAGTATCAGCCAGAACCGATTGCGCGACCTGGAGGACCTCTTCCTGGTTGAAATTGTTCGTGGGGAACACCTGCTCTCACCGGTGGCGCCGTCTGAGTTTATCGAGGCGGGCGATAAACTGATTTTCTCGGGAGACATCAAACAGCTGGGCGCCCTCGATGAGTTTCACGGTTTGAAGCTGTTTGCAGTCGAGGAGGGCCTACTGCGGGAAAACATGGTCGAAGTCATCGTCATGCCCAATGCCACCATCGAGGGTAAGACCGTGAAAGACAGTGGCTTCAGGTCACTGTTTGACGCCGCCGTGGTGGGCATGCGCCGCGGTGGTAAGCGCCTATCCGGCAAGCTGGGTAACATCACAATACAGGCCGGCGACAGCATGATGCTTGCCGTGGGCCCGGACTTCAATGATCGCAAGAATCTGGATAAGAACTTTGCCGTTATCGATGACGCCGTGCAGGGCGGTCAGGCCACTGCCCTGCAAAACTACGCGGTTACCCTGGGGCTTTTGGGCGTGGTGCTGCTTGCCTCCATGGGCGTTTTTCCTCTGGCGAAGGGGCTCGCCATGCTGCTGCTTGCCATGCTCGTCATGGGCGTTGTGCGCGGTTCCGAGCTGCGCCGTCGTTTCCCCTTCGAATTGTGGTTGATTATAGGCTCTGCCCTGACCCTGTCGCAGGCGCTGAATAACTCCGGCCTGGTGTCAGTTATCGCCGATGGCCTGCACACTAATCTGGCAGGGTATGGACCCTGGGCGGCGCTGGCGGGCATCTATTTTACGACGCTGTTACTGACAGAGCTGATGACGAATAACGCTGCCGCAGCGCTCGCCTTTCCCATTGCCTTTGGGCTGGCGGAGAGCTTCGGGCTCAGCCACATGCCTTTCGTGATGGCCGTGGCTTTTGGTGCCAGCGCCAGCTTTCTCACACCCTACGGCTACACCACAAACCTGATGGTGCAAAACCTTGGCAACTATCAGTTTGGCGACTACACCCGGGCGGGTTTGCCACTGTCGCTGGCCTATTCTGCGGTGGCTATCGCCCTGATCCCGCGCGTATTCCCGTTCCAGTAAGGCCAGACCGCCCGCCGACAAGGAGAAATGATGCCCTTAGTTCTGAGTGAATCGCTTGATGCGCAGACCCTGTGCCTGACCCTGAATCGCCCTGATAAGCTCAATGCCCTCGTGCCCGCCCTGCTAACAGAGTTGATCGATGCGCTGCGCGCGGTGAACCACAGCCGCGAGATTCGCGCCGTGGTTATTACCGGCGCCGGGCGGGGATTTTGTGCCGGGGCGGATCTCGCGCCCGGGGAGGATGCTGGAGAGGTCCCTGGGTCGGAGGGGATGAGCCAGCTTGGCTATGTTTACAAGTACCAGGAGCTGCTGGCCGAACTGATGCTGGCCATCCACGAGTGCGATAAACCCGTCATCGCCGCGGTAAACGGCGCGGCGGTTGGCGGCGGCCTCGGTATTGCGCTGGCCTGCGACCTGCGCGTGGCGAGCGAGGCAGCGACCTTTGGCGCCGTGTTCATCAAGACCGGCCTGTCTTCATGCGATGTCGGGACCAGCTATTTCCTGCCGCGGCTGGTACCGCCAACGATCGCGCTCGAGCTGATGGCCAGCGGCCGGATATTTCCGGCGAGTGAAGCCCAGTCACTGGGCATGCTGAACCGGCTGGTTGCGCCCGACACCCTGCTGGACGCGGCGCTGGAGCTGGCCCAGACACTCAATGCCAATGCCGAATACGGCGTGTGGATGACCAAGAAGGGCTTCTGGCAGAATCTCGACGCCCCGAGCCTGCGCCGCGCCATGGAGCTTGAGAATCGTACTCAGGTCCTTGGCTATTTTTCAGGCTGCATGGAAGAGGCGATGGCAGCCTTTGCCGAGGGCCGCAAACCCCAGTGGAAACCCCTATGAAAAAAGTTATTGTCTCGTCCGAAACTGTCATCATCCACGCCACTGCCGAGCGGGTTTGGGGCATCCTGACCGATTTCGAGCGCTATGGTGAGTGGAACAGCTTTTGCCCGAGTATCGAGGCCAGCCTCGAGATCGGCAGTCCGGTGAAGATGCAGGTCGACCTTGGCGCAGGCCTGCAGGAACAGGTGGAATATATCACTGAGGTCGATGCACCACGGCGCATCACCTGGTCGATGGAAAATCGGCCCGGCGATCCTATACATGCAGACCGCGTGCAGGAAGTGACCGCCGTCGATGCCGGGCGCTGCACCTACCGCACCTGGGACGAGTTCTCCGGGGAGGCGGTCGACGCCATGGTGGAGGCCCTGGGTCAGCAGGTTGAGGATGGCTTCAACCGCTGCGCGCAGGACCTTAAGCGCTTTGCCGAGGCCTGATCAGCTGCGCAGCACTGCTTCTATGCCAGTACAAAGCGCCTCTACGAAAGCGCTGTCGTCGCGATCGCCGTAGCGCGTGTGATAGCTGGCCAGTCCATGGTGCAACATGGATCTGATTAAGAGAGTCTGCGCGCGTCGCGTTGCGGCACTGGTCTGTGGCTGGAGCCTGGCAAACAGGTCCGAAAGCTCTTTGACCTCTGGCATAGTCGTCACCCGCGAGTCGGCCACGTGCGCTTGCTCCTGGCTGATCATGAGCTGGCTGTTAATCAGAAGGAAGGCGAGGCTGTTTTCGGTGCGAGCTACATGCTCTGCTACCGGGCGCACGAAGATGGCTACTGCGTCGGCAAGCGTGACTTCCGGCTGATGTGCCAGTGCGTCCAGCATGTCACGACGCCGGGCTGCAATCTGATCCGTATGCCGATCCAGAACTGCGTTGACCAGAGTTGCCTTGTCGCTGAAGTGGTACTGCGCGGCATTACGGTTTTTCTGACCTGCGGCCCGGCCTATCTCGATCAGGCTCACATTGTCGATGCCGCGCTCCGCGAACAGGCGTTCTGCTGCATCCAGGAGCTGCTGCCGAGTTACCTGGGTATCACGACGTAACTTACTCATTAAGTTGTTCCTGCCGGTAAGCCTGCGAGCCACTCGTCCATTCAAGCTCTACAGGCGTTCAATAAAGGATACCAAATTTAATAAGACAATATTAAGTTATTGCAGCCGGGATAGAGAAGACTAT
>JBCDJG010000050.1:0-36519 GCA_038748065.1 Pseudomonadota bacterium | reverse complement strand
CTCCCTGATTGAAGACGTTGAAGCGATAGTCTGCTGGCGGCATCCTGTCCTCGTCGCCGATAAAGCGCTCGGCCATAATCCTCGGCGCGATGTCCTGATACCAGTATTCGTTGAAATTGCGGCCGTAGACCTTATGGGTATTGGCGTTTAGTCGTTGGCAGACGGCGTCCAGGTCATCCTCGTCGGTGTCAACTATGCTGGCAGAGCCGCAGTCATGGTTGTTTTTCAGTACCAGGACCCGTTCGTTCAGCGCCAGGATGTCCGCAGGCGTGATCTGCTCAAAAACCCCTAGTAGTGGGATCAACACGTCATGGCCAACCCGGCTGCTGACGTAGTCGCGAACCGTGACTTTATCGCTCAGAGGAGCGAAGCGCGGATCATTGGTACACAGCAGCCGATGGAGAATCTTTTCGGTGAAGCGCTCAGGCCTGGAGACCTTTGGCCATCTTCCGGTGCAATACAGGTAGCGGAACTTGAGGGAGAACGGCGCGCCAAAGATGATTCTGATGGCATCGGCGAGCACCGTTCGGCGAAAAGCGACGGCGAGTCCCCGAGCCGATGACAGCTCGGACTTGTTGTCATCGTACAAGGGCGGCAATTCGCCTCTCCTTGCTTATGCTGCCGATGTGATCGGCCAGGGCAAAGGCCTGTTCCGTCCGGCCCCGTGCTAAGCGGGCCTGTTTTCAATCAGGTTATCGACCACCGATGGGTCGGCGAGCGTCGAGGTATCGCCAAGTTCCTCCAACTCGTTCTCTGCGATCTTGCGCAGGATACGCCGCATGATTTTGCCAGAGCGCGTCTTGGGCAAGCCTGGCGCCCATTGAATGATATCCGGTTTGGCGATGGGGCCGATTTCCTTCACGCAGAGCTGCACCAGCTCGCCTCTGAGCTCCTCCGAGGGTTCCACACCCTGCATGGGAGTGACGTAACAGTAAATCCCCTGGCCCTTGATATCGTGGGGGAAGCCCACTACCGCGGCCTCAGCGATATTGTCGTGCAGTACCAGTGCGCTCTCGACCTCTGCCGTACCCATGCGATGGCCTGAGACATTGAGCACATCATCAACGCGGCCGGTAATCCAGTAGTAGCCGTCTGCATCGCGGGTCGCCCCGTCGCCCGTGAAATAGTAGCCCGGATAATTGCTGAAGTAGGTGTCCACCATGCGCTGATGATCGCCATAGACCGAGCGTATCTGGCTGGGCCAGGAGGATTTGACCACCAGGTAGCCGGCGCCGGCGCCCTCGACCTCGGAGCCGTCTTCGTTCAAGAGCGCCAATTCGACGCCAAAGAAGGGGACGGTCGCCGAACCAGGTTTCAGATCTATAGCGCCCGGCAGTGGCGTGATCATGTGGGCGCCAGTCTCCGTCTGCCACCAGGTATCCACAATCGGGCAGCGCGAGTCTCCCACGACCTGGTAGTACCATTCCCAGGCTTCCGGGTTGATGGGCTCACCGACCGTGCCGAGCAGTCGCAGGCTGTCGCGTGATGAGCGGGTAACGGGCTCGTCGCCTACCGCCTGGAGTGCGCGGATGGCGGTTGGGGCGGTGTAGAAGATACTCACCTTATGCTTGTCAACGACTTCCCAGCAGCGCCCTGCATCCGGGTAAGTCGGCACGCCTTCGAACATTAACGAGATAGCGCCGTTGGCGAGTGGGCCATAGACGATGTAGGTGTGGCCCGTTACCCAGCCGACGTCCGCCGTGCACCAGTAGACCTCGCCCTCACGATAGTCGAACACGTGCTTGAAGGTCATGGCCGCCTGCAGCAGGTAGCCGCCCGTTGTGTGCAGAACACCCTTGGGCTTACCGGTGGAGCCTGAGGTGTAGAGGATAAACAGTGGATCTTCAGCATCCATCGGTTCGGGCTCGCAGTCTCTGCTCGCCTCGGCTGTCAGCCCGTGATACCAGGTATCTCGTCCATCCTGCCACGCGATATCCGCACCGGTGCGCTGGACTACCAGGCAGGTATGTACTTCGGGGCAGGACGCCAGGGCTTTATCGGCGTTCACTTTCAGGGGCACCTTCTTGCCGCCGCGTAGCCCTTCGTCGGCGGTAATGACCGTCTGGCAGTCCGAATCGAGGATGCGGTCCTTCAGGGCTTCTGGCGAGAAGCCGCCAAAGACTACCGAATGGATAGCGCCGATGCGCGTACAGGCGAGCATGGCGTAGGCAGCCTCGGGTATCATCGGCATGTAGATGCACACCCGATCGCCTTTACCCACCCCTCGGGCCTTCAGCGCGTTTGCCAGCTTGCTGACCTCGTCCTTCAGCTCGGCGTAGGTGATGTTTTTGCTGTCAGCGGGATCATCACCTTCCCATATCAATGCGATCTGGTCGGCGCGCGCCGGCAGGTGGCGGTCGATGCAGTTAAAGCTGACATTGAGCTTGCCGCCTGCGAACCAGGCAGCTCTGCCGGCGACAAAGTCGTAGTCGACAACCTGCTCCCAGGGCTGGTACCAGTGCAGGAATTCCTCGGCCTTTTCGGCCCAGAAACTCGTCGGATCCTCGATGGATCGTTGGTAGTCCCTCTGGTAGGTCTCAAGATTGACGTGGGCGTCGGAAAAATGGGCCGGCACCGGGCGCAAGGGGAATTCTGACATGCTTGTTTATCCGTGTTGTTCCCGTGGAACTTGGGATAATAGTCGTAGGGTCGGCTAGCGCAAGCCGACCAAGGTCGAATGGCGCTGTGTCAGCCGCCAGCCAGCATGCGCCAGTCTGAGGCGGGGTTGAGTGCCAGGCGCACGTTGTCGATGAGGCGCGTGGAGCCGAGCCGCGCTGCGGCAAGGATTGCGACCTCTTCGGTGTCGTCATTTACCGCAAGCAGGGTGCGCGCATCGCGAATGGCGAAATAGTCGGGCTCAAAACCGGCCTGCAGCAGTTTCATCCGAGCATGGGACTCCAGCTGCAGGAAGTTATCGAAGCCACCGGCGATGGCCTCGCGGCAGCTCATCAGCGTCTCGTGTATCAGGGGCGCAAGCGCGCGCTGATCGGTGTTGAGGTAGCCGTTGCGTGAGCTTAGCGCCAGGCCGTCAGCGTCGCGCGCGGTGCGCACGCCAACAATCTCGATCGGCATGCACAGGTCGGCGACCATCTTGCGCACGATGGAGAGCTGCTGAAAGTCCTTTTCACCAAAGATGGCAAAATCCGGTTGAACGATATTGAAGAGCTTGCTGACCACCGTGGTCACGCCATCAAAGTGGCCGGGACGGCTGCTGCCGCACAGGGTGTCGCCCAGATCGGGCACGCTGACGCGAGTCTGGCTGTGCAGGCCCTCGGGATAGATCTCGCTGGCGTCGGGCGTGTACAGGATTTGGGCGCCCTCGGCAAAGAGCTTTTCTTTGTCTGCCGTGAGCGTTCGCGGGTAGTTGTCTAGGTCCTCGTTAGGGCCAAACTGCAGAGGATTGACGAAGATGCTGACGACCACCACGTCGGCCATGGCACGAGCGCGGCGCACCAGATCGAGATGCCCCTCATGCAGGTTGCCCATGGTCGGGACAAAGGCGATGGTTTGACCGGCCTGCCGTGACTTGCGCAGGGCCGCCTGAAGTGAGCAGTTGCTGTTGTAAGTTCGCATATCTACCTGTTCCCGTGCGGTGGAATGGTGAGACTGAACCGGCGGCTTATCTAATTCTAGAATGCCCGGATATTATCGCTGTCGCTCCGGGGCCGCTCAGGAACGCGCGGCCCAAAGACCTTCGCGGGAATCGAAGTATGCCCCAAGACCTGCTACCGGGCAACGCCAATTCATGAAATATTCACATTGATTTGTTACCGAAAGAAGCAAATCGGGTGCTGTTTGGGAACTTGGGGATCAAACGCGTAGTAAGCACTTACTTGCAAGTGGGCTAGCTGTAAGTGTGTTCCTTGCGCGGGTACGAGCCGTCCTTGACCGCCCTGACAAACGCATCCAGGCCGCCCTGCACAGAGTGCTGATCGGCCATGAAATTCTCAACGAAACGGGCTCGGCTGTCGGTCAGCCCCAGCAGGTCGTGCATCACCAGGACCTGGGCGTCAGTCCCCGGTCCGGCGCCGATACCGATGACGGGAATATCCAGTTTCGCGCTGATGTCGGCGGCGAGCGGCGAGGGGATACACTCGAGGACCAGCAGGCTGGCTCCGGCGTCCTGTATTTCTACCGCATCGGCAAGGATCGACTTGGCCTCCTTGGGCGTGCGGCCCTGCACCTTGAAGCCCCCGAACTGGTTGACGGACTGCGGCGTCAGCCCCAGGTGCGCGCACACCGGGATGCCGCGCTCCACCAGCATGCTGATGGTCTCGGAGAGCCACACGCCGCCCTCCAGTTTGACCATCTGGGCGCCGGCTTGCATGAGCGATCGGGCGTTCTCCAGGGTCGCCTCGGGCGTGTGGTAGGTCATGAATGGCATGTCTGACATCACCAGGGAGTGCGGATTGCCGCGCAGCACGCATTGCGTGTGATAGGCCATGTGCTCGATAGTCACCGGGATGGTGCTGTCATGGCCCTGCAGAACCATACCCAGCGAGTCCCCCACCAGGATGGTCTCGGCACCGGCCTGGCTGACCATATGGGCAAAGGTGGCATCGTAGGCGGTAATACAGACAAACTTCTCGCCATCGGCCTTCATCTGCTTGAGGGTGCTGATGGTGATTTTAGCCATGGCTCCGCTATCCAAAGAACGTCGGGTTGAAATAGTGCCGGCCACTGCGGATGTCCAGCATATAGTCCACGAGGTGCCGGTAATCCCGGGTGCCAACCGCCAGGTCGATATCGCTGGCATTGACGATGAGCAGGGGAGCGCCATCGTAATACAGAAAAAATTCGCTGTACAACTCGTTAAGGCGTTCCAGATAGTCGCGGGCAATGCTTTGTTCGTAGCCGATTCCGCGCTGCTGGATACGCGATAGCAGCACGTCCGTTGAAGCTTGCAGGTAGATCACCAGGTCGGGCGTTGGGGCGTCAATGGTGAGCTGTTGATAGACCTTTTCGTAGAGCGCGTATTCGTCGCTATCCAGGTTAAGACGGGCGAAAAGCGGGTCCTTATCGATAAGGAAGTCTGCTACGCGCACCGGCTCGAAGATATCGGCCTGGCGCATGTCCTGAATTTTCTGCGCGCGCTGGAACAGAAACGAGAGCTGCGTTGCCAGGGCCGCCTGGCGGCTGTTGCGGTAGAAGCGCTCCAGGAAGGGGTTATCCTCGGCGTCCTCCAGCAGAGTCTGGTAGTTGAAGCTGGCAGCGAGGCGCTTGGTCAATGTGGTCTTGCCCACGCCGATAGGACCTTCGATGGCGATAAAGGCGGGCGGGGTCCGTCCCTTCATATCGATGTTGATGGCGTCGGCCTGTCCGTCCAAGCACTGGCTCCCTTCAGTCGGCGGGGCTCCGCAGGCCCAAATCGATGTCCGTGCGCTCCAGGTGATCAGGCGGGCACGAGTCTACTAATGTATCAAGTTCTCTGCCATCCGGCAGCACCCAGTTGGTACCGGTGAGATCGCGCAGGGGATAAAGCACGAAGTCGCGCTCTGCGATCCGCGGATGCGGCACCCGCAGGCGCGGGGTGTCAAGCTGTTCATCACCATAGAACAGCAGGTCGAGATCCAGCGTGCGTGCCCCCCAGCGCTCCACGCGCTGGCGGCCTTGGCGGCTCTCGATGTCCTGCAGCGCGTCCAGCAGCATTTCGGCGCTCAGCTCGGTCGTGAGTCGGGCGACAGCGTTCAGGTAATCGGGCTGCTCACCGGGGCCCACAGCGCGGCTGCGGTAGACAGCGGAGAGCGCCATAAGCCGCGTGAAGGGCAAGGCAGCCAGAGCAGCCTGCGCCCGCGAAAGCTGTGATGCCGGATCGCCAAGGTTACTGCCCAGACCCACGAAAACGTCTATCAAGAGCCGCGGTTGCCCCGTCGGTTGCGTGGGCGGCGCCTGCGTCCACCGCCGCCAGCGCCGGCCTGCTTGAGGCGCTCCTCCATGGAAAGCTCCTGGAAGCTGGTCCACCAGTCTCCTAGCCCGCCAGTATCTTCACCGGCCTGCTCCCTGAGCAGCAAAAAGTCATAGGCGGCGCGAAAGCGTCGCTGCTCCACGAGTTCGGCTGCCCGACGGCCCTGGCGTCGCTCAAGGCGCAGCTGAAACTCCCAGATCTCGCGCATGGGCTGGCTGAAGCGCTTCGGAATGCTGATGTAACGGACCGCCTCACCGATGGCCTGTTGACCCGCGCTGTGCAGGGCGACCACGGGTGAATCCCCGCGCGTTTCCTCAAGACCTTCGGCAATAACCCGCGCACAGGGCCACAGCAGGGCGGCCAGAATGAAGGCCGGGGTGACGGGTTTGTCCTGGGCGATGCGGGCATCGGTATTGCTCATCGCGGCACGCACGAGGGCGAGGGCCTGAGGGTCTTCCATCAGCATCTCGCTGGTTTCCGGGAACAGGAATCGCAGCAGGTCGTGCGTGAGCAACTGCTCCAGGGTGGCCGCCGCGTAGCCCGCCAGAAACAGCTTCAGGAATTCGTCGAACAGCCGGGCTGCCGGAATCTCGGCCAGAAGGTGAGCGCACTTCGGGATGGCCTCGCGGGTGCCCTCTGCGATGCTGAAATCGAGCTTTGCGGCGAAGCGCAGTACGCGCAGCATGCGTACCGGGTCCTCTGTAAAACGCGTCGCCGGATCGCCGATAACGGCAATACGCCGGGCCGCCAGATCATCCAGCCCGCCCACGTGATCGAACACTTCAAAACTGCCCGCATCGTAATACAGGGCGTTGACGGTCAGATCGCGCCGGACGGCGTCTTCCTCCAGCGTGCCGAAGACGTTATCGCGCAGTAGCAAGCCCTTGTCGGATTGTCGGGCATGCTGACCTTCGCCCTGCTCATGGTGGCCGCGGAAGGTCGTCACCTCAATGATCTCGCGGCCGAAGCGCACGTGTACGATACGAAAGCGCCTCCCGATGATGCGCGAATTCCGAAACAGGTCGTGCACGTCTTCCGGGGTGGCATCGGTGGCGATGTCAAAATCCTTTGGGTGGCCGCCGAGCAGCAGGTCGCGAACCGCGCCGCCAACCAGGAAGGCCTGATAGCCCTTGTTACGGAGACGCGACATCACTTTGAGCGCGCTGTCAGAGATATTCTTGCGGGAAATGACGTGCTGATCCCGGGGAATGACCTTCAAACGGAAATCATCCTGCTGTGGATAAAGCGCGAGTCTAGCATACCGATGGGCCGCGAATGGATGCAGATGGAAAGAGGGAAGTTGACGGGGAAAACAGTGTTTTCCCCATCCAGGTCACACTTCAGGCGTTATTGTTATTTCACTGTCGCTGTTATTTTTATGGGCTGAGATGAAAACACAGTTTCATTCGAATTGCCTGATCCTTCCGATACCGTTATTGACTTAAGTACTGGCCCAAGTATAACGATACGTTATAAATCTAAGGTAAAAGCGCTATAGAAAGCGTGGGGAAGTAAACTTCCCCATCCAGGTCCATAGTGAAGACTGTTATTGTTATTACCGCAGAATGTTATTTTTATTTTTGCTGCTGCCCTGTAATAGCAGGGCGTGTGCCAGCTTTTCATTTACCTAATAAAATCAAAAACTTAAGGATTTTGGGGCTTCGAGAATAACCCTGCTTTTTGTTGGTTTGTTACCTTTTTACTCCCGGGAATGTAACGTGCAGACCTTGCGGTAACGCCCCTAGCTACCCCCCGAGGCCGACTTTTTCCGCTTCGCATTGCCTTTATTGCGTGGAATGCCGAAGCGTTGCCGGCGCTCCCAGAGGCACTTGCGGCTGACGCCCAGTTTCTGAGCCAGCTCGGTCTCGCTCATGGAGTCCTGATGCTCCAATACGAAACGCTGGAAATAGTCTTCCAGTGACAGGTCTTCCACCGGGTCGTCCGCCATCGCGCGGGGCTCCTCGGCTTTGGCACGTGGCCGCGCGCTATCGCCACGCAGGCGGTTGATGTTCACGAGTTCCAGGTCGATCCCCAAGGTGTTGTTGTCAATCTCCTCGGTCTCCGACAGCACGACGGCGCGCTCTATTGCGTGTTCCAGCTCTCGGACATTACCCGGCCACTTGTAGGTGGTGATGGCCTGAATGGCGCGGGGCGAGAGGAACATGCCCTCCCGCTGCAGCCGTCGGCTCTGCTGTTCCACCATCTTTTCGGCCAGTTGCAGAATATCCTTGCCGCGGTCGCGTAGCGGCGGCAGTGATAGCCGCAAGACGTTGATACGGTAGTAGAGGTCCTGGCGGAATTGGCCCTCCGCCGCCAGCACCTGCAGATTGCGATGGGTGGCGCAAATCAGGCGAACGTCGACCTTGCGTGAGTGCACCGAGCCAATGCGCCGAATCTCCCCCTCCTGAATGAAGCGCAGCAGGCGTGCCTGGGCTTCCATTGGCAGCTCGCCGATCTCGTCCAGAAAGAGAGTGCCGCCATCTGCGGCCTCGATCAGACCCATGCGGCTGGCGTTGGCACCGGTGAATGCCCCCTTTTCATAGCCGAACAGCTCTGACTCGATGAGGGTGTCGGGGATGGCGGCGCAGTTCACGGAAATCAGCGTGTTGTCGCGGCGCAGGCTATGCTGGTGCACGCTGCGTGCGACCAGTTCCTTGCCCGTGCCGGTCTCTCCGAGGACCAAAACAGTGGAGTCGGTCGGTGCCACGCGTTCTATATGGGTGAAAAGTTCGAGCATGGCCGGGCAGTTGCCGATGATGCCGGGCCCGTCGCCTGCTGGCTCGCCATCGCCAAGCCGATCGTTAGCCGGCTGCGGTGCACGCTTGCCTGTGGGATGCTCGGCAATGATGCGCTGTACGGCGCTTAACATGTCGCCATGGTCAAAGGGTTTGGCGATATAGTCCACTGCGCCCATGCGCATTGAATCAACCGCTGAGCGCAGGCTGGCATAGCTGGTCATGATCAGAACCGGCACATCGCCCGCGCGGCTGATAAGGTCGGTGCCCGGCGCGCCGGGCAGCCGCAAATCGCTGATGATAAGGTCGAAATCGGTCAGGCGCTGATTACTCTCGGCATCCTGCACCGAGGACGCCTCGGCGACCTCATAGTCATTACGCTCCAGCAGGCGTTTAAGGGCGTTGCGAATCACCGATTCGTCTTCGACGACCAGAATCTTCTGCATGAGAGTGTTACCTGTGGTAAAAAGCGCTACACAAAATACCCCTTCGTGAGCGATTTTTCCAGTACTGACAAGGGCTTGGCGGGTAACCCTGGCGGCCTAGGCGGAGAAGTCTCTGTCGTATTCAGCTTGCTGCAGGCGCAGCTTGAACTCCGTGCCTGGGCTGCCATGGCCATGGACCGGGCTGCGCAAGCTGACGCTGCCGCCCATATCCTCAGTGATGCTGTAGACCAGCGCCAGGCCCAGTCCCGTGCCTTCACCGGGCTCCTTGGTGGTGAAAAAGGGCTCAAATACTCGTGCCTGGGCCTCAGCCGCGATGCCATGGCCATTGTCGCCGACGCAAATAGCTACGAAGTCGCCGTCGACCTCGGCATCAACATCAACCCGCCCGTCATGCTCGTCACAGGCATCGCGAGCGTTGCCCAGGAGATTGATGAAGATTTGCAAAAGGCGCTGGCTGTCCGCCTGTACCAGTAGTTCGCGATCACAGCGATTGTCAAAGAACACGGCCTTTGCCTGTGTATCCAGGCGCAGTAGGTGAATCGCTTCGTCTACGCAGTCGGCGACGTTGCAGGCTCTGAGCTGGTCTGTTTCGAACCCCGTGCCCGTATGCGAAAAGTTCACCAGGGTCTCGACGATGCGACTGACCCGATCTGTCTGCTTGAGAATATCAGATGCGGTATTGCGCACCTCATCCGGGTCGTCCTCGTACTCAAGGTTCTGAGCCAGGCAGGCGATACCCGTGACCGGGTTGCCTATCTCGTGGGCGACGCCGGCGGCCAGGCGCCCCACGGAGGCCAGACGTTCACTGTGAACCAGCTCCTCGCCGAGGAGCTCGAACTCTGTGACGTCCTCGATCAGGACAACGCGGTCGCCGGTCTTGCCCGTTTCCGAGGCCGCTTTCTGTAGGCTGATCCAGCGTGAAGTACCTTCCTCGCCGGCGACCTGGCGTTTTACGATCGCCCCCTCGTCGCTGTCAAGAAATTCACGGATCACGCCATTCCAGGGTGCGGGTATCGACGCCAGGTGCGAGCCCAGCACGCTGTCTGCGCCGACCCCGGTGATCTGCTCCATTGACTTGTTCCACATGAGCATCTCGCCGTCGACGCCGGCGGAGAGGACGCCGATCGGCAGATTGTTAAGAATCTCGCGGTAGTGCCGGCGCATGTCGTCAAGGTCAGCGGCCAGGCCAATCAAGTGTACCTGCGCGCGGTCCAGATTGCGTTCAATCAGGTTGATGTCCTGGCTGCCCGTCCCGGCGTGTTCGAAGGGAATGCAACGGTTGATGATGCCGTGGGCCACCGCGGGACCCAGCAGTCCGGAGAGGTTCGCCTCGATGCGCCGGCGCAGCCGTCTGAGTGCATAGGGTCGCGACTCTTCAGGCGTAAACTGTAGTTCACGGAGCGCCCGTTTCACCTCTGATCGTGCGGTGTGTACACCAAGCGCAGGCGCCAGGTGAGCGGCAAATTCCTCCGCGCTATGCAAGGTCAGCGTTTGCCGGATGGGTCGACCGATGTTGTCCATCGAACAGATCTCGGCGGCTACCTGTTCCTCCGGGCGCGTTGTCGAGAGTAAAGAAAATACGATGAACAGCACGGAATTAACGGCGAGAGAGAGCGTCACCGTCGCGCTCCAGGTGACTTCCGCATATCCGGTCAGCGCACCGACCAGTGCATTGAGGGCGGGCAGTTCGGAGGCGCTGGTGAGTGGCAAAGCCAGCGTGAAGAACCAGATCGCGAGGCCCGATGCCAGGCCCGCGAGCAGGCCGCGACGGTTCGCCCGGGGCCAATAAAGAGTGGCGATGATGCCCGGTAGGAATTGAAGAATACCCACGAAGGCAACCAGCCCCAGTTCCATCAGGGGGATGCGGCTGCGCATCGCAAGGAAGAAGGAGTAGCCGGCCAGTATCAAGAGCGTGATCAGCGCGCGTCGAATCCAGCGCAGCTGACTGTAAAGGCTTTGCTCGTTGCCGATATTGAGTACGTTGCCAGGCAGTACGAGGTGGGTAAGACACATGTTGGCCAGCGCCAGTGTGGTGACGATGATCGTCGCGCTCGCCGCCGACAGCCCCGCAAAGAAGGCCATCAGTGTGACGCCTCGTGACTCCAATGCCAGCCCCAGCCCCAGCGGCGTGTACTCGACCGGAACTTCGACCCCCAGACGCATGCCCGCCCAAAGAACGGGCAGAACCGGCAGGCTGATCAGGAGCAGGTAAAGCGGCATACCCCAGGTGGCCATGCGCAGGTCAGCGCTGTCCGTATTTTCGGCGAAAGCCATGTGGAACAGGTGGGGCATACACACTGCGCCGGCGAAGAAGATCAGCAGCAGGGAGCGCGCGATGTCGCTTTGCAAGGGGCGGCTGACGATGGCTTCGGCTGCCGCATTGCCGTGTACCCAGATATCCATCGGTCCCGGTCCATCGAACACCTGAAAGGCGGCGACGTAGAACAGTGCCAGCATAGCGAGGAGCTTCATCAGCGATTCGAAGGCAATTGCAGACACCAGGCCGGTATTGCGCTCGGTGGCAGAGGCTTTGCGCGTACCGAACAGCATGGCAAAGACCGTGATAATGATACAGAAGGTCAGTGCTAGACTATCCTGGCGCCCATCCATCAATGCCGGGGTCATGCTCACCCCGGTCAGAATGTGCACGCTGTCAGCGACCGCCTGTATCTGCAGGGCGAGCAGTGGCAGCAAGGTGGCGCACATAGCAACGGTGACGAGCGCGCCAACGCGTTCGCTGCGGAAGCGGAAGGTCAGCACGTCCGCAACCGAGGAGAGCTGATAAACCCGGCACAGGCGCAGGAGAGGCATGAGAATAACGCTGGCCAGCAGCATAACCAGCACCGCCCCCGCGTAGTAGAGCAGGAAGCTGTAGCCGTAGGTCGCCGCGAGGCTGAAGACGCCATTGGTCGCAAGGGCGCCAGTGAATACGCCGAGCGACAGCACATACACCGCAGGGTGGCGCGTGATGCGCTCGGGCACCAGCCCGCGGTCGGTCATCAGGGCAACGACGAAGAGGACTCCCAGATAGCCAACTGTAAGGAGCAGGATTTGGGCGAGGCTAAAGCTCATCTGCGCCCCTTGAGCGCTGGTTCCACCAGGTGGCAAGCACGATCAGTAGCCAAAGTAGATAAACGCCCCACCAGTGGAAGAAGTCCTCAAAGAACCAGGCTTCCAGCGTGGGGTACAAAACAAAGCCCATGCCCAGGAGCAGGAGCAGGGCGCGGTTAATGTACATGGAATACGGCTGTCCCTGAACGACAGGCCAGATACTACTGAAGGCGCTATGGGGGGTAAAGCACGGGGTAAAGCGCGTCTGAACGAGGTAGGGCGCCTGCGTCCCAGTGCGTGATCGCATGTGCGAGTATTGTGCTGACCGAGTCTGTCTCCGGCGGCTTGCGTTGGTTGAGAAAGCCAAGGGCAACGCGCAAGTTGCTCGGGGCGCGGCTATCGTCCAGGGCAGGCGCCTGGTTTTGCTTGCTGAGCTTTTGGCCCTCGTCATTGAGCAGAACGGGGATGTGGCTGTAAGCGGGTGTGGCCAAGCCAAGCTGCTGCTGCAGAAAGATCTGCCTGGCGGTGGAATCCAGCAGATCGGACCCGCGCACAACATGGGTGATACCCTGATGGGCATCGTCTACCACCACCGCTAGCTGATAGGCGAACAGGCCATCCTTGCGCAGCAGGACGAAGTCTTTCAGTGTTGTGCCAAGTCGCTCTGTGTGTTGACCCTGCAGTTTGTCCTCAAAACGCACGACCGTGTTGACGGGAACGCGTACGCGGGTCGCGAAGGGAATGCCGGTGGGCGCCAGTCCATTGCAGCCGCCACCGCAATAGCCGTCTGGACCGATCTGGGCTCGGGTGCAGGTACAGGCAAAGGTCTTGTGGCTGCCTGCCAGTGCCTTAAGCGCTTCTTGATAGGCCGCGTGTCGCTGGCTTTGCCACAGCACGTCACCGTCCCATGTAAGACCGTGAGCGATCAGGCTGTCCAGGATTTTCCGCGCCGCACCCGGCTCCTCACGCGGGGGGTCGAGATCTTCCATACGGACCAGCCAGGTGCCGCTACTGTGGCGGGCATCAAGATAGCTGGCCAGC
This sequence comes from Pseudomonadota bacterium, assembly GCA_038748065.1. Lineage (GTDB taxonomy): Bacteria > Pseudomonadota > Gammaproteobacteria > Pseudomonadales > Halieaceae > JBCDJG01. Next base: position 23,341 of record JBCDJG010000050.1, on the reverse strand, counting down.
GCTGCAATCAGCGACCCAAGATGCAGTGGGCCTGTCGGGGAGGGGGCGAAGCGCCCCCGGTAAGCAGTAGATGTATCAGACGTAAAAGCGTCAGCGGTGGACACGTATTACCGCTGGGCCGAATAATGCAGGCGTAGACCCGGCCTCAGCCGAGTTCCTGCTTCTCCTTGATCTCATCCAGAGATTTGCAGTCTATGCACAGTGTTGCCGTGGGACGCGCTTCGAGTCGCTTGATGCCAATCTCCACGCCACAGGCGTCGCAGAAGCCGTAGTCATCCTGCTCGAGGCGCTCCATGGTCACGTCGATTTTCCGGATAAGCTTGCGTTCGCGATCACGGGTCCGCAGTTCCAGGCTGAACTCCTCCTCCTGGGTGGCGCGATCCGCTGGGTCCGGGAAGTTTGCGGCCTCGTCCTTCATGTGGGTCACCGTGCGATCGACCTCTTCCATGAGTTCGGCCTTCCATTGCAAGAGAATGCCCTTGAAGTGCTCTCGCTGCTTTTCGTTCATGTACTCTTCGCCGCGCTTGGGCTTGTAGGGCTCAAACTTCTTGTAGTCGGTGGAGGCGGCTTTTTTAGCCTTCGGTCGAGCGGCTGCTTTTTTGGGTGCGGCTTTGGTCGTCGTTTTATTTGCGGCTTTGGCGGCTCTTGGCATGGTCAGGCTCCCCATACTGATGTCGCGTGCAATTGTCACTCAGGTCATCGCGCGCGACATGACTCACAGTTCGCGGGGCCCACGTTCCGGGTTGGAGCCCGTGAGCCCTACGCGTTAAGGGCGGTGAAGCTACCAGAAAGCTTGGGGGTGCGCCACTCTTGCAATAAATTTTTTCAGGTTCGCCGGAAGCCCCTAAAGGGCGCTCTGACACCGCCGAAGGCACTTGCTAGAATACCGCGCTGACGCTGAAAAGGGCCGAAATTGCATGCCAGGGATAGACAGCGGCTTTGCTGACAGAGTCGCGGAGATCGAACCCTTTCGGGTTGTCGAAGTGCTGGCGCGGGCCACCGAGCTGGAGCGAGCAGGCCGAGACATCGTGCACCTGGCGGCGGGTGAGCCGGACTTTGCAACAGCCGCTCCCATCGTCGAGGCCGGGCGCGCGGCACTCGCGCGCGGTGCCACGCATTATTCAGAGGCAGCCGGTATTCCGGCGCTACGCGAGGCACTCTCTGCCTACTACGCCAGCGAGTACGGGCTGGACATTGGCCCCGAGCGCATTCTCGTGACACCGGGCGCCTCCGGGGCGCTACTCTTGATCGCCTCACTGCTCATGAGCCCGGGCGAGGGCATGCTGATGGCCGACCCCGGTTACCCCTGCAATCGGCACTTTTTGCGCCTGGTGGAGGGGTGTGGCCAGCTGGTGCCAACGGGCGCGGATTCGCGTTACCAGCTCACGGCACCCCTCGTTGACGCCCACTGGCAGGCCAATACCGTGGGTGCCATTGTTGCCTCACCGGCCAATCCGACAGGCACGCTCTTGTCGCGTGATGAACTGGCCGCACTTTCGGCGTCGGTCCGCGCGCGCAGGGGCCACCTTGTGGTCGACGAAATCTATCATGGCCTGGTCTACGAGCGTGCTGCTCAGTCCATTCTGGAGATTGACGATGACGCCTTCGTCATCAACAGTTTTTCCAAGTATTTTGGGATGACCGGTTGGCGCCTGGGCTGGCTGGTGGCGCCCGAGCCCGCTGTGCGCGAAATGGAGAAGCTCGCCCAGAATCTGTTCATTTCGATGTCCACGATGGCTCAGTACGCAGCGCTAGCGGGTTTCACACCGGCGTGTCGCGCGATCCTTGATGAGCGCCGGGACATTTTCAGGCAGCGGCGCGATTTTCTGGTGCCGGCGGTTCAGTCGCTGGGCTTTGACGTGCCCTGCAGCCCCGATGGTGCCTTCTATATTTATGCCGACGCGGCGCGCTTCACCTCAGACAGCCAGGCGTTTTGCATGAGCCTGCTGGAGGATCACGGGGTGGCGCTGACGCCGGGGCTGGATTTTGGGCAGCATGAAGCCAGCCGCCATATCCGCTTCTCTTATACCACCGGCATGGCGCGGCTCGAGGAGGCGGTGCAGCGCCTGGCTGGAGTGCTGAGTTGACAGCGTTTGGCCCCTTGCGTGAGGCGCGTCTCGAGCGTCGCTACAAGCGCTTTCTGGCGGATGTCAGCCTGAGTGATGGCTCCTCAATGACCGTTCACTGCCCGAACACCGGTGCCATGACCGGGTGTGCACCGGCGGGCGCGCGCGTCTGGCTCTCCCACAGCGACTCGCCGAAGCGCAAATATGCCTACACCTGGGAGCTGGTGGAGACTGTGCAGGGCATGGCCTGTATTCACTCGGCCCTGGCCAATCGTGTCGTGCGCGAGGCCTTCGAGGCCGGCCGTATCCCTGGCTTTGAAGGCTATTGCGATATACGCGCTGAAGTGAAGTACGGCCAAAACAGCCGCGCTGATCTATACCTTGCTGGCGCTGCGGGCGAGGTCTATGTGGAGGTTAAATGTGTGACCCTGTGCCGCAGTGACGGCCTGGGCGCTTTCCCTGATGCGGTGAGCGAGCGCGGCCGCAAGCACTTGGCGGAGCTCGCCGCGGTGGTCGGCCCTCGTTGCCGGGCCATCATGTTCTACTGCGCCTTTCACGAAGGCATTTGTCGCGTATGCGCTGCGGGTGACATTGACCCACGCTACCGCGAGGCCCTGCTTGAGGCCGAGCAGGCCGGCGTTGAGGTCTTGGCCTGGGGCTCGGAGGTGACGACCGCTGGCGTGACGCTGGCTCGGCCGCTGCCCTTCAGCGTGGACGCGGAGGAATAGGGCGTGGTTGACCCCGCGTGGCTAACGGGCCGAGAGGAGGGCCAGCTGGTGGAGCTGCCTGGCGGACATCGCCTGTTGGCGCCTGTAGCCGATGCTTTTCAGCAGCTGAAGTCGAGGGCGCGAGATGCGGGCTTCGATCTGGCTGTTGCCTCCTCTTATCGCTCCTTCGATCGTCAGCTCGCAATTTTCAACGGCAAGGCGCGGGGCCAGCGGCCGGTGCACGATGATGCCGGCGGCCCCGTCGATCTCGATAGTCTCGACGCCCGCGGCCGGCTGGCGGCTATTTTGCGCTACTCCGCCTTGCCGGGTGCCTCGCGACATCACTGGGGCACTGATCTCGATGTCTATGATGCTGGCAGCGTGCCGGCGGACTATTGCGTGCAGCTGACGCCTGACGAAGTAGCAGCTGGCGGGGTGTTTGATGGCCTTCACACCTGGTTGGATGCACAGATGGCGAGTGCGACGTCAGAGGGCTTTTACCGCCCCTACGCGGTTGATCGCGGTGGCGTTGCGGTGGAGCGCTGGCACCTCAGCTACGCGCCACTGGCAATGGCCTGCGAGCAGGCGCTGACGGTTGAGATGCTGCTGGACGCGTGGCAAGACCGTGATCTTGCACTGCGCGCCGACATAGAGGCCCGCCTCGATGAGATCATGGCCCGCTACATTACGGTGCCCAAAGATTGGTGTGCCCCGTGAGCGCTTTGCGGCGCTACGGGGCAGGCTGTAACGAATGAGGGTGCGCGGCCCATAGCGGGGCCGCGAGTTTGCTTTGCTGCTAAGCGTCTGTGCTGGGCTGCTCGTGCAGGTAGCCGTAGTGGTTCCAGTAGTCTTTTTCCGCTGCAGCAATGACCTGCAGTGCCTCGTCGCGGCCGTAGACGGTGTCGACCTTGATGTCGATCTCCTTGCCGGGGACCATCTTGTAGGTCGAGAAGTAGTGCTGCAGGCGCTCGGTCTTGATCTGGGGCAGATCACTGATGTCGTGTACATCTCCCCAGATGTTATCGCCCTCAAGTACGGCGACGATCTTGTCGTCAGCTTCGCCGTCGTCGATCATCTGAATGCCGCCGACGACGCGCGCCTGGAGTACGATGTCGGCCCGCGTAATGTGACGCTCGGAAAACACACAGATATCCAGCGGATCGCCGTCGGCTTCTGCAACCTCGGGGCAGCGCTTGGCGACTTCCTCGGCGCAGTAGGTGCGCGGGATGAAACCGTAGAGAGCCGGCGGGCGAGAGCTGGTGCGCTGCGGGCGGTCGACCATCAGGAAGCCTGAGCCCTTGTCCAACTCGTACTTGACCACGTCGTCGGGCGTCATTTCCACGTAGACCTGGACGATATCCTGGGCCGCGTCATCGGCCTGCGCGTGCAAACCGTGCCAGGGGTGCCGGCGCCAGCGATTGAAATCTTTATTGCTGTACATAAATTAAACCTCGTGTGTGCCACATCCGGGCGCGCATTGTACAGGTAACGCTGCGGGATTTCCGCACCCGACGCTAGATTCTGAAACGGCGCTTCAGCTTGCGTGGCACGAGCGTGTTTTTCAGCGTCACGTACTTTGGCAAACCGTGCTGGTAGGGTGGATAGGCCTCGCCCTGGATCAGCGGTGCCAGGTAGTCGCGCGCGGCCTCGGTTATGCCAAAACCGTCGCGGGTGATATAGCTGCGCGGCATCATTTTTTCCTGGTTGGCGACCTGGTCCAGGGGCGCCTCGCCAATGGACCAGCGGTAGCGCTTGCCTTTACCGCGCACGATGCAGGGCATGACCGCGTTCTTGCCGGCCAGGGCCATGTCCACAGCGGCGGTACCGAGCGCATAGGCCTGATCGACATCCACCTGGGAGGCGATATGGCGCGCCGAACGCTGCAGGTAATCCGCCACCGCCCAGTGATACTTGTAGCCAAATTCCGCTTTGATCATGTCAGCGAGGTAGGGCGCGAGGCCGCCGAGCTGCGTATGGCCGAAAGCATCTGTACCGCCTGCGTCAGCGAGAAAGGAGCCATCGGCAGTTTGTGCGCCCTCTGAGGCGACGATGACGCAGTAGCCATAGCGACGAACACAGCGCTTGACCCGGGCCAGAAAGCGCTCGCGGTTAAAGGCGATCTCGGGAAACAGAATGATGTGCGGTGCGTCGCCTTCCTGCTCTGCCGCAAGGCCCGCGGCCGCTGCGATCCAGCCGGCGTGACGGCCCATAGCCTCGAGAATGAAGACCTTGGTTGAGGTTTCGCACATGGAGGCTACATCCATGGCCGCCTCCCTGGTTGAGACGGCGATGTATTTGGCAACGGAGCCAAAGCCGGGGCAGTTATCCGTCAGCGGCAGATCGTTGTCGATGGTTTTTGGTACGTGGATAGCCTTGAGCGGGTAGCCAAGCGATGCGCTGAGCTGTGAGACCTTTAAACAGGTGTCGGCGGAATCGCCGCCGCCGTTGTAAAAGAAGTAGCCGATATTGTGTGCGCGAAATACCTCAATCAGGCGTTCGTATTCCTCGCGGTCTTCCTCCAGGCTTTTCAATTTGTGGCGGCAGGAACCGAAGGCGCCCGAGGGCGTGTGTTTGAGGCCGCGGATGGCAGCGGCGCTCTCCTTGCTGGTGTCGATCAGTTCCTCACGCAGTGCGCCGATGATGCCATTGCGTCCGGCATAGACCTTGCCGATCCGGTCGCGATGCTGGCGGGCGGTTTCAATGACGCCACAGGCCGAAGCGTTGATCACTGCAGTAACACCGCCAGATTGAGCGTAGAACGCGTTCTGCTTGGGCGTGGAGGGCATGCGGGGATTCCGTATCAATGGATGAGCCGACGCCCATCCGGAAACTTATTGAGTCGGGCACGATCATACGTGAATTGCGCGAGGCTGTGGAACGAATCGAGCAATTTCTGGGTAGGCGACCTTCATGTGTTCACGGGGGGTGCGTGCTACCATGTGCCGCCACGTAAGGAGTGAGCTTGACCAAGCACATACATATACTGGGCATCTGCGGTACCTTTATGGGCGGCATCGCCCTGCTGGCCCGGGAACTGGGCTACCGCGTGACCGGCTCCGACGCCAATGTTTACCCCCCCATGAGCGATCAACTGGCCGCTGCTGGCATTGAACTGATGCAGGGCTATGAGCCTGAACACCTGCAGCCCGCGCCGGACTGTGTCGTTGTTGGCAACGCCCTGTCACGAGGCAACGCGGCGGTGGAATACCTGCTCAACGCGGGGCTGACCTATACCTCCGGGCCGCAGTGGCTGGCGGAAAGGCTGCTGGCCGATAAGTGGGTATTGGCGGTATCGGGTACCCACGGCAAGACGACCACCAGCAGTATGCTCGCCTGGATACTGGAGTACGCCGGTATGGCGCCTGGCTTCCTGATTGGCGGAGTGCCGGCGGATTTCGGCGTGTCGGCTCGTGCAGGTGCTTCCGATTTCTTTGTGGTTGAAGCCGACGAGTATGACTCCGCCTTTTTCGACAAGCGCTCCAAGTTCGTACACTATCGGCCACGTACCCTGACCCTCAATAATCTTGAATTCGATCACGCGGATATCTTCGGATCTCTCGCTGACATCCAGCGCCAGTTTCACCATCTGGTTCGCACGGTACCCGGAGACGGGCAGATCATTCACCCCGCAGGCGTGCCGGCCATCGACGAGACACTGGCGATGGGCTGCTGGAGTGATACCGCGTCCTTTGGCCTCAAGGGCGGAAACTGGCAAGCGGAATTGATCACCGAGGATGGCAGTAGCTTTGCCGTCAAGCACGACAGATTTGAGCCGGTAGAGGTGCACTGGCAACACTGCGGACGACACAATGTCGAAAACGCCTTGGCGGCCATGGCGGCGGCCGCACACGTGGGCGTGTCCCCGGCGGTTGCAGCTGCGGCCCTGGCGGCCTTTCGCGGCGTGAAGCGCCGGTTGGAGCGTCTTGGGGAGGTAGCGGGCGTCACCGTCTACGATGATTTTGCTCATCACCCCACCGCTATCGCGACGACCCTGGAAGGGCTGAGGGCCCGCCGTGCAGGTCAGGTTGGCCGTCTGATTGCGCTCGTAGAACCTCGTTCCAACACCATGCGCATGGGCCAGCATCGAGAAGGTCTTGCTGGCGCAACGGCGGCGGCTGATCGGGTGTACTGGTTTCAGCCGCCAGGCCTTGATTGGTCGCTGGATGACGTGGTGGCGGCCAGCCCGGTGCCGGCGCAGCTGGCCACAGATCTCGATGGCTTGATCGACGACGTCTGCGCGGAAACCCGTCCCGGCGATGAGGTTGTGATCATGAGCAACGGCAGCTTCGGTGGTGTCCACCAGCGCTTGGTGCAAGCCTTGGCCGAGGATTGCGGCAGTGAGTGAGCAGACGATGAAACTTTACGAGGGCCTGGTATTGCGCAGGCCCTGGGTCACGCTGACGCTGCTTTTACTGCTGGTTGCGCTGGCGGCGAGCCAGACGCCAAAGATCAAGCTGGATGCCTCGGCGGACTCGCTGATGCTGCAGGGCGATCCGTCTCTGGAGTTTTTCCGCGAGGTAGGTCGCGACTATGCGGCGGAGGACTTTGTGCTGATCACCTGGCAGCCCAGGGGCGCGCTGCTTGCGGATGAGTCTCTGGACGCGCTGGACAGCCTCGCGGCTGAGCTGCGAGGTATCGAGGGTGTGTCCTCGGTTGTGACCGCGCTGGACGTGCCCCTGCTGGAAAGCCCGCCGGTGTCTTTGTCGGATATCACCTCACCTGATCCGCTCCCCAGCCTGCGCGACCCGGGCATCGACCGCGAATTGGTGCTTAAGGAGCTGACGACCAGCCCGATTTATGCCGACCTGCTGGCCAGCCGCGACGGCCAGCTCAGTGCGGTGCAGATCAATCTGCAGCGCGACGAGCGGTATTTCACGCTGTTGTCCGAACGGGAAGCGCTGCGCAAGTCAGCACGCAATGGCGAGCTCGATGCCAATGGCCGCGCTGCCCTTGTCACTTCCGAAACCGCCTTCAAAGCGCATACCGCGATCGCACTGGAACGGCAGAGTCAGCTGGTTAGCAGCGTGCGAGCGGTGGCTGCCCGCTACACCGATGACGCGCAGCTGTTTGTAGGCGGTGTGCCCATGATCGCCGCGGATATGGTGAGTTTCGTGCGCAGTGACCTGGTCACGTTTGGCAGCGCTATTCTTGGCATCATGCTGGTGGTGCTGGCACTGATCTTTCGGCGTGTGCGCTGGGTGGTCATCCCGCTTGTGACCTGTTCGGCCACGGTCGTCATCATGCTCGGCCTGCTTGGCTTCCTCGACTGGCGCATGACGGTTATCTCCTCGAACTTCGTCGCCGTGCTGCTGATTATCACGCTCGCCGTCGCCATTCACCTGGTAGTTCGTTACCGCGAGTTGCACGCCCTGGAGCCCGAAGGCGATCTCTACCTGCGCGTGCGCGAGACCGTGCGGCTCATGTCGGTGCCCTGCGTCTATACAGGTGTTACAACCATTGTCGCTTTCATGTCACTGCTGGTGTCGGGCCTTCAGCCGGTGATCGACTTTGGCCTGATGATGACCGTGGGCATCCTGGTGGCCTTGCTGGTTGCCTTTACCGCAGTGCCGTGCCTGATGCTGGTGTGGCCGCAGGGCCAGCCGTTTCGCTACGACGCACAAGGCGAGCCGATTACCGTGGCCTTTGCCTCGCTTACGGATCACCATCGCGGCCTGATTCTCGCCGCGAGCGGCCTGCTGGTGCTGGGCACGATTATTGGCCTCGCACGGCTGCAGGTGGAGAACCGTTTTATCGACTACTTCCACGAAGAAACGGAAATCTACCAGGGTATGGAGCTACTCGATTCACAGCTTGGAGGCACCATACCGCTGGATATCGTGCTCTCACCCCCGGATGCGGACCTGCCGCTGCCGGGCCTGGAGCCCCTGGCAGAATCTTCCGCCAACAACGCAGCACCGCTCGACGAGCTTGGCGATGACTTTGCCAATGAGTCAGACAGCTTCGACGAATTCGATGATGACTTCGGCGATGATTTCGGCGGCGGCTTCGACGAGTTTGGCAGCGAGCCCGGCTTTGAGCCGAGCTTCTGGTTCAGCCTCGAGGGTATGCGGCTACTGGATGCGGCCCACGCCCATATCGACGCGCAGCCGGAAACCGGCAAGGTGCTGTCGCTGTCGACTGTTTTCGCGGTGGTGAAGAATCTGCTGGGCGACGATATTGGCGGCGTTGAACTGGCGCTGGTACAGAAAAGCCTGCCCGAGGACATTAAGGGCATGATGGTGGCGCCCTATTTCAATGAGGACAAACAGCAGGCGCGACTCACGGTGCGGGTGATGGAGACCAGTGAGACGCTGCGCCGGGATGCCTTCCTGGAAAAACTGCACCGTGAACTCATCGAGGTGGTAGGTCTGGCGCCGGAGCAGGTCCAGTTCACCGGTATGCTCGTGATGTACAACAACGTCTTGCAGAGTCTGTTCCGCTCACAGATTCTGACACTGGGGGCGGTTTTCCTCGCCATCCTGGTGATGTTTATGGGGCTGTTTCGCTCGTTCTGGTTATCACTGCTGACCCTGGCCCCGAACGTGCTGGCGGCAGGCCTGGTGCTTGGCATCATGGGTCTGGTAGGTATACCGCTTGATATCATGACGATCACGATCGCAGCGATTGTTGTTGGCATCGGCGTCGATGATTGCATCCACTATGTGCACCGCTTCAAGAAGGAATTCGCACGCGATCGTGACTACACGGCTGCGATGTATCGCAGCCATCGCAGTATTGGTCGCGCGATGTACTATACGACGGTCACTATTGTCATTGGCTTTTTGACCCTGACGCTCTCGAACTTTAACCCCAGCATCTATTTCGGCCTGTTGACCGTCGTCGCCATGATCGCTGCGGTGCTGGGAGCCTTGCTGCTATTGCCGGGACTTATCATTCTATTTAAGCCCCTTGGACCCGAGGGGGAGCCCACTCCATGACCGAGCTACCGCTGTTTCCGCTGTCTGGCGTCCTGCTGCCCTACGGGCGCATGCCGCTGCAGATTTTCGAGCAACGCTACCTCGATCTGGTGAAGGACTGCCTGCGCAACGACAGCGGCTTTGGTGTGGTCTGGCTGCGGCGCGGCGCGGAGGTCGCCAGCGGTGAGAACGGCAGTGAATTTGGCGACTATGGCACGGTGGCGCGCATTGTTGACTGGGATCAGCTTCCCAACGGCTTGCTGGGGATCACTATCGAGGGCTCAGATACCTTCGAGCTGCACGAGACGCGCCGAGCCGATAATGGCCTTGTGATCGGCGAGGTTTCACTGGATGAGGCGCTTTCACCGCTACCGATGATTCCCGCCTGGTCGTCGCTCGAGGATGTGCTGCGCAGCCTGGAAGGCCACCCGCACGTGGAACGCATGGCGCTCGATATCGACTATGGCAACGCCTGGCAGGTGGGCTTCATTCTGGCCCAGCTGCTGCCGCTGGAAGAAGCGATCAAGTATGAGCTACTTGGGTCGGAGAGCCTCGACGTGCTGATGCGGGAGCTGGACATCATTCTGAATCAGATCAGCGGCACCGAAGCCGGTTAGGCCGGCCTAGGCCTCGAAGGCAGGCATCCAGCCGCCAGATTCCTTCCAGCGGTTTACGATTTCGCAAAATAGCTCCGCGGTGCGCTCAGCATCGTAAGCGGCGGCGTGTGCTTCGCTGTTGTCGAAGGCGATGCCGGCTTCCGCGCAGGCCTTGGCCAGCACCGTCTGGCCGTAGGCCAGGCCCGATAGCGTGGCAGTATCGAAGTGGCTGAAGGGGTGAAAAGGGTTGCGCTTGATGCCGCAGCGTTCGGTTGCAGCATTGAGGAAACCCGCATCAAAATGGGCGTTGTGGCCTACCAGGATACCGCGGTTGCAGCCCTGGTCTTTGATTTCCTTGCGCACCACGCGAAACACTTCCGCCAGTGCCTCGCTCTCGGCGATGGCCTCGCGAAAGGGGTGATCAGGATCGATGCCAGTGAAGTCCAGTGCCGACTGTTCGATGTTCGCGCCCTCGAAGGGCTGCACGTTGTAGGCGACAGTGCGGTGTACACTGAGAAGCCCTTGTTCATCCATCCTCACGGTGGTCGCGGCAATCTCCAGAATGGCATCGGTGGCGGCGTTAAAGCCACCGGTTTCGACATCAATTACCACGGGCAGAAAACCGCGAAATCGCTCTCGAATCAGGTGCTGGGCAGGCTGCACTCCGTCAGCCCACGACCTGCCAGGCGACAGATTCGCCGGCGCGCAGGGGGGTCAATGCGGTATCGGCCATGGCCAGCTCCTGTGGAATACCCCAGCTGAGCTTGCGCAGGGTGATTGTGTCGCTATTGCGCGGTAGTCGATAAAAATCCGCGCCGAAGTGAGAGGCGAAACCTTCCAGCCTGTCCAGGGCGTCCAACTCTTCAAACACCTCGGCATAGAGCTCAATAGACGCATGGCCGGTATAAACGCCGGCGCAGCCGCAAGAACTTTCTTTAGCCGAGGTGAAGTGCGGCGCACTGTCGGTGCCAAGGAAAAACTTCGGACTGCCGGACGCCGCGGCCTCACGCAGCGCTAGCTGATGAACGTTGCGCTTGAGGATAGGCAGGCAGTAGTAGTGGGGTCGGATGCCGCCCACCAGCATGTGGTTGCGGTTGAACATCAGGTGATGAACGGTGATGGTTGCCGCGACCTTGTTCGACGCGTCGCGCACGAACTCCACGGATTCACGAGTGGTAATGTGCTCAAGCACGATACGCAAGTTGGGAAAGCGCTCGGCTATCGGTGCGAGGTGGCGGTCGATGAAGACTTTTTCCCGGTCATAAATGTCGATGTCGTGATCGGTGACCTCCCCGTGTACCAGCAGCGGCAGGTCACACTCCTCCATCGCCGCCAGCACCGGGAACAGGGCGTCGAGGTTGGCGACCCCGGCGTCCGAGTTGGTGGTAGCACCCGCCGGATACAGTTTGACGGCGCGCACAAAGTTGGACGCCGCCGCTAACTGGATTTCGGTGGCCTCGGTTTGATCAGTGAGGTACAGCGTCAGCAGCGGCTCAAAGGTGCGAGGTAAGGCCTGCATAGCCGCCCTGATCCGATCACGGTAGGCCCCCGCATCGGCCACGGTTCGCACCGGGGGCGTGAGGTTGGGCATAACGATGGCGCGGCCCATGTAGCGCGCCATATCGCCACAGGTCCGTGGCAGGCAGCTCTCGTCACGCAGGTGCACGTGCCAGTCGTCCGGGCGGGTGATGGTCAGTTCGTTCACGGCTGGCCTTGAAACAGCGAAGAGAGCCAATGCTACCGGAAAGGGCGCGCGGCGTGAATACGGCGCGCCCGGCAGGCTGGGAATTGATCGGCGCCGAGAGTAAACTAGCCGGCCTTTTTTGTGCTGCGCGGGAGAGCGTGACATGGCAAACGTAAACAAGGTGGTACTGGCCTACTCCGGTGGCCTTGACACCTCCGTGATTGCGCGTTGGCTGCAGGATACCTATAGCTGTGAAGTCGTGACCTTTACTGCCGATATTGGCCAGGGTGAAGAAGTGGAGCCGGCACGTGCCAAGGCCAAGGCCATGGGCATTGAGGAGATTTATATCGATGACCTGCGCGAGGAATTTGTAAGCGACTTTGTGTTCCCGATGTTTCGCGCCAATACCATTTATGAAGGCGAGTACCTACTCGGCACCTCCATTGCTCGCCCGCTGATTGCAAAGCGCCTTATTGAAATTGCTAACGAAACCGGCGCCGACGCGATTTCCCACGGTGCGACGGGTAAGGGCAACGACCAGGTTCGCTTCGAGCTTGGTGCCTATGCACTGAAGCCGGGCATACAGGTGATTGCGCCATGGCGCGAGTGGGACCTGAATTCCCGGGAATCCCTGATGGCCTACTGTCAGAGCCACGATATTCCGGTGGACTTTGCCTCGGCCAAGAAAAAATCGCCCTACTCGATGGATGCCAATCTGCTGCACATCTCATACGAAGGGGATCTGCTTGAAGATCCCTGGTCCGAGCCGGAGGAAGATATGTGGCGCTGGACCGTAAGCCCTGAAGCAGCGCCAGACGCCGCGACCTATATCGAACTCGACTACCGGCACGGCGACATCGTGGCCATCGATAATGAAACGATGAGCCCGGCTACCGTGCTAGAGACACTGAATAAAGTAGGCGGGGCCAACGGCATCGGCCGTACCGATATTGTGGAAAATCGCTACGTGGGCATGAAGGCGCGCGGCTGCTACGAGACACCGGGCGGTACGATCATGCTGCGAGGCCATCGTGCGATCGAGTCCATTACGCTGGACCGCGAAGCCACCCACCTCAAGGATGAACTCATGCCGCGCTACGCCAAGCTGATATACAACGGTTATTGGTGGTCGCCGGAGCGCAAGATGTTGCAGGCGGCAATCGATGAAAGCCAGCAGGTCGTGAACGGCAAAGTACGCCTGAAGCTCTACAAGGGCAACGTGACGGTTGTCGGCCGTCAGAGCGACGACAGCCTGTTCGACGAGAGCATGGCCACCTTCGATGATGATGCCGGCGCTTACGACCAGGGTGATGCGGAGGGCTTTATCAAGCTGAATGCACTGCGCATGCGCATAGCCGCGAGCAAGGGCCGTTCAATGCTGTAGCCCTTGCACGGCGCAGGAGCTTGCCATGCTTAAAATCGTGGGGATTGATCACATCGTGCTGCGCACAGGCAAGCTGGAGGCCATGCTCCACTTTTACTGCGAGGTGCTTGGCTGCACGCTGGAGCGCGAAACGGAGCCAGAGCTTGGCCTAGTGCAAGTGCGGGCCGGCAATGCCCTGATCGACCTGGTTACGCTCGACAGCAAACTGGGGCGCATGGGCGGTGGCGCGCCCACCCAAGGCGACAATAATCTCGACCACTTCTGCCTGCAGATCGAGCCCTTGTCGGAAGAAGAAATCTGCGCTCACCTGCAAGCACATAAGATCGCGTTTGGTAAGTTTGCAGAGCGCTACGGTGCCGAAGGCTTTGGCCGCTCCCTTTATATCAAGGACCCGGAAGACAACACGGTTGAACTGCGCACGCGTCGTTTGGGCTAAACTAGGCAGATTGCTGCGAGGTTTTGCTTATGTCCTCAACCGGTCGCCTGATCGGCCTGGTCGTTTCGGCCATCATGTTCGCCTTCAGCGCCTGGATGTACCTGCAGACGGGCGATTGGGTGGCAGCCATCTTCACGGTTGGCGCGGGCGCCTATGGCTTCTTCTTCCTGACCCGCACGGTGACTGATTCGGGGGCCGACTGAATGTTACGTCGCACACTGCTGGTATGCTGCCTGGCCGCCTTACTCGGCGCCTGCGCCAACCTGACGCCAGATTTTGATCCGCCCCAGGTCAGCGTGGAGAGTATTGATACCCGCCCCGATACGGCAATGGGACCGAGCTTCGAGATCGGCCTGCGGGTGACCAATCCGAACAAGGAGGCGCTCGACATTGCCGGTGTGGCCTACGATATCGAGATTCTGGGTAAGGACCTCGTGAGCGGCGTTAGCAATAGCGTACCGCGCATTGAGGGCTACTCGGATGCGGTGTTCACGCTCACTGCCCACGTTAACTGGCTCGGCATGCTGCAACTCTTTACCCGTCTCGGCCAGGAGCCACCCGACGAAGTTGACTACCGCTTCAAGGCAAAAATTGATTTCGAGGGTTTTGTGCCCACGCAGCGGGTAGAGGAGACGGGCACCTTCTCGTTGAACCCGCCGCGCTAATGGCTACGCAACTGCGGGGCGTGCCCCTGATTGATTTAGCAGGCACCGAGGGCGACCCTGTCAGCGAAGTGGCCGCGGCGTGTCGTGACTGGGGCTTCTTCCAGGTTATCAACCATGGCGTAGACGCCGCTCTGATTGAAGGCGCACTGGCGATGTCGGAGGCCTTTTTTGATCTCGACCCGCCGGAGAAGCGCCGCTGCAGCCGCAGCCTGGAAAATCCCTGGGGCTACTACGACCGCGAACTCACCAAGAACCTGCGTGACCGTAAAGAAATCTTCGATATCGGCCAGGACGATACCGTGCCCTGGCCAGCTCGTCCGGCAGCTTTCCGGGCAACACTGGCGGCCTTTGAAGCGGCCTGCTACCAGCTGGCGCTGCGCGTTACGGCGCTGGCGGCTCGTGGCCTGGGCCTCGATGCCAGTGCCCTGCGGCCCTTCTTTGCACCGGCCCATAGCAGTTTTATGCGGCTGAACTACTATCCCCAGGAGCACGCGCTGCTGGCGGACGACGATATGCCCGCGGCCGGCCCGCTGGGCATCAGCCCGCACACCGATGCGGGGGGCGTGACGGTGCTGCTGCAGGACAGCGTTAGCGGCCTGCAGGTTTGCCATAAAGACGATTGGTACGACGTGGAGGCGGTGCCGGGGGCTCTGACCATCAACATTGGCGACATGATGCAGGTGTGGGCCAATGACCAGTACTACGCTGCGCTGCACCGTGTGCTAGCAAGCCGGGGGCGGCGCCGCTACAGCATCGCCTATTTTCTCAACCCGGGTAACGACGCCGTAGTGAGCCCCTTGGGTAAAGATGCGCCGCGGTATCGTGACATTCCCTGGCAGGAGTACCGCAGCTTACGCGCCCAGGGCGACTACGGCGACTACGGCGAAGAAGTGCAGATTAAGCAGTACCGCTCGCAAGCGGGCTGACCGCAACAGGGATACCGCTCATGCGCGGCATGGCGTTGATGGTGGCGAGATCCCGGTCGGTGCTGATGAGCAGGTTGGTGTTGACCCCCTCGCGCTCGTAGTCGACCGCGTCCGGCAGGCTGCCGAAGCCGTGTGTCATGGATATAACGCCCTCACGCAGGCCTTCCTCGCCGCGCAGCCTCGCGCAAATCTCACCTGCATCTGAACGAATGCTGATGACGTCGCCCTCGTGCAGGGCCTCGCGCGCCATATCCTCCGGGTTCATGTAAGCCTCGTTGTAGGGCAGACGTTTGCGAATGGCGGGCAGCTCTCGGCAGGCTGAGTTGAGTGCATCGCGGTGGCGGCGTACCGCGAGTCTGTAGGGGAAGGCCTCGTTCTCACTCTGCGCCAGCACCTGCGCCAGTTCATCCAGCACGTCTTCCGGCGCCAGCGCGAAGCGCGCATCGAGGGCTGAATCTGCGGGCGCGGCAAGCTGTGGCTCGTCGGCGTAGAGGCCGCGCTCGGCGCCCTGTATTGCGTCGAAGGGCAGAGCTGAGAACCGCGCGGCAAGCGCAAGCATCTCATCGGTACTGAGCTCACGGTCTATGGGAAGTGGTTCGCCCCAGTAATCGAGAGCGAGCCCCAAGCGACTGGCCAGGCCCTGGAAATAGAGGTGGTCATCGCGTAGCTCAGAACCAGGTGGTGTTGCTGCAATGGGCGGCGTGTAGCGCGTGTAGGGCTCCGGGGTGACCAGGTCTTCGTAAATGAACAGCGGCAGGTCGGCGCGCTCGTAGGGCAGGGTAGGCGGCAGGATGTAGTCGGAAAGCTGGGCCGTAGCGCTCATGAAAGGCTCGATGGTGACCAGCAATTCCAGCGAGCGCAGGGCGCCGACGATTTTGCGCTGGTCGGGAACCGCCGAGGCGGGGTTGCCGCCATGCACCAGCAGGCAGCGTAGCTGCCCCTCTCCCGGGGTAAGTATCTCATCGGCGAGCAGCCCCGAAGGCAGCTCGCCATCGATCAGGCCGTAATCGCCAAGGCGGCTGCGATAGCCTTCATCCCACCAGCGCGGCGCTGGCATGACCTGCGCGGGCCTGGGGTAACGGGGCATGATCACCCCCGGATTGGCGATTGCCTCTCCCTCGCGCACAAAGCGCCCGCAAACCACGTTCAGGGCCTCAATCAGGTGCTCGGAGAGATTGGGGAAAGGCGCCATATCCGGGCCGGTCGCGCTGGTGGCAGCGCCGCGGCTTGCATCCCTGGCAAATACCCGGGCTGCCTCCAGCAGCGTTGATTGTGGTACGCGGGCGCGTTGCGCCACGTAGCCGGGGTTGAAGGGCGCGATCGCCGCTTGCAGCGCTTCGAGCTGCCCGGCGTGCTGCGCGCAGAAGTCCTTATCCTGCCAGCCTTCTCGCAGAATGATATGCAGCAGCCCGGCCAGCACCGTGGCATCCTCGCCCGGGAGTGGCTGCACAAAAACATCGGCGAAGCGCGCCGTCTCTGTCAAGCGCGGGTCGATCACGATAAGCCGCATGCCTCGGGCTTTGGCCGCCTTCAGGCGTTTCAGTGGATTGCGGTTATCGAAGGTGTTGGTGCTTACGGTCACCAGCGGGTTAGCGCCTACCAGCAGGCACACGTCGCCCCGGTTGAAGGGGTCACGGCCCGGTGGCCAGATGCCGATGCGGCCGAGTGCGACCGCCTTCGATGACTGATCGATAGTGACCGAGGAGAAGGACTTGGGCGAGCCCAGTGCATCGAGTAACGACTGCAGGAGCTTGACCGAGCTGGAGGTAAAGAAGCCGCCACCCCCTTTGTAGCCGCCAATGGCCTCCGGGCCGTGTTCGTTCATGATGCGCTGCATTCGCCCGGCGATTTCATCCAGGGCCTGCTCGGCGGAAATCGGCGCGAAGGAGCCGTCGGGCTGCTTTTTCAGTGGCTGCAGGATTCGATCCGGGCTGTTGTGCGCTTCAGTGGCCTTCATGCCCTTGAAGCAGGCATAGCCTTGAGTTTGCGGGTCGTCATGATCGCCGCGCACGTCCGTGAGGCGGCCTGCGTCGTCGGTGGTGACCACCACGCCGCAGTGGCCCATGCACATCCGGCAGAAAGAGAGAGACTGCGGCACCCGTGCCTCCTTGTTCTTCTCGGGCTTGATAGCAGCTTACGACAATGGGCCCGGCCCGCCAGCGCGCGGGCTCAACTAGCTGTACCGGCCTAGTGAAAGTCGCGTGACTGCCTGGGCAGCGTTGCCAGCTCTTCGGTGTGGTCGTCTATGGCGCCAGCGATAACGTGGATCACGCCGTCTTTCATTTCCACGTTGCCTCGGATCACCAGCAGCTTGCCGCTCATCAGGGCCTGGCGGAAGCGCTCCTGGGTGCGCTGCCATACCACGATGTTGCTACTGCCGGTTTCGTCTTCCAGGGTGAGGAAGAGCACACCCGCGGCGCTGCCCGGACGCTGGCGGCAGGTAACCAGGCCCGCGATGCAGACAAAGCGGTTGTTGCCCATATGGGCAAGGTCGCTATAGCGCTTGCAGCGATTGAAAGGCTCGCGATCGCGCAGCAGCGCCAGCGGGTGGGCGCGCAGGCTGAGGCCGGTGGCGCGGTAATCCGACAGCACCTCCTCGGCAACGGCCGGGGCGGGCAGGTGGATATCGTCGTCAAAGTAGCTGGCGGGCTGGGCCTGCTCCTCCTGTAATAGCGGCCTGGACTGTTCCAGGGCCATGATCTGCCACTGGGACTGGTGGCGGTGGCCGCTCAGGGAGGCCAGGGCGTCGGCATCGGCCAGGGCCTCCATGTCGCGCTTGTCGAGGTTGGCCAGCCGCCGCAGGTTGCTGATTTGTCGGAAGGGCCCGTGCCGCTGGCGCGCCTCCTCGATACGCTGGGCGCCCTCGCGGCTGAGGCCCTTAACCAGCCTGAGGCCAAGGCGCAGCGGCGGCTCACTGCGTCGCCTTGAGGCAACCTGTAGCAGGCGGTGATCCCAGTCGCTGTGATTGACGTCGACCGGGAGCACCGTGACGCCGTGGCGCCGGGCATCCTGCACCAGCTGCGAGGGGGTGTAAAAGCCCATGGGTTGGCTGTTGAGCAGGCCGGCCAAAAAAGCCGCCGGGTGGTGCCGCTTGAGCCAGGCCGAGACATAGGCCAGCAGGGCAAAGCTGGCGGAATGGGATTCCGGGAAACCGTAGCCGGCAAAGCCGCGAATCTGCTGGAACAGGCGTTTGGCAAAACCCTCGTCATAGCCGCGTTCGATCATGCCCCGGGTGAGCTTCTGCTCGAAGCTGAGCAGCCGGCTGTTGCGACCCCAGTTGGCGATGGCGCGGCGCAGGGCATCGGCCTCGCCGCCGGAAAAGCCCGCCGCCACCATAGCCAGGCGGATAACCTGCTCCTGGAAGATGGGCACGCCCAGGGTGCGCTCCAGCACAGCCTTGATCTCATCGGAGGGATAGGTGATTTCCTCCAGGCCCTGCTTGCGACGCAGGTAGGGGTGCACCATGTCGCCCTGGATGGGGCCGGGGCGCACGATGGCGATCTCGATCACCAGGTCGTAGTAGGTTTCCGGCTTCAGGCGCGGCAGCATGGACATCTGGGCCCGCGATTCGATCTGGAACACGCCGACGGTGTCGGCCCGCTGCAGCATCTGGTAGGTGGCCTTGTCTTCCTTGGGTACGTCGGCGATGGATTTTAGCCAGGGGTGATCGCGGTTCACCATCTCCAGGGTTTTGCGAATAGCCGAGAGCATGCCTAGGGCAAGGATGTCGACCTTCAGCAGGCCCAGGGATTCGATGTCTTCCTTGTCCCACTGGATAACCGTGCGATCTTCCATGCTGGCGTTTTCCACCGGCACCAGGGTGGAGATGGGGCTGCGGGTAATCACGAAGCCGCCCACGTGCTGCGACAGGTGCCGCGGGAAGCCGAGGATTTCCTGCACCAGCCCGTAGAAGAGCTCGGCCTGCTGGCTGTGGCCGGCGACGCCTTGCTCTTCGAAACGCTTGGCCAGGTCGCTGCTGCGATCCCACCAGGACAGGGACTTGGCCAGGTCGTCGACGAACACCGGGTCCAGCCCCAGGGCCTTGCCGACATCGCGCACCGCTGAGCGTGAGCGGTAGGTGATCAGGGTGGCGGCGAGGGCGGCGCGGCGTCGGCTGTATTTATCGTAGATGTACTGGATGACCTCCTCACGGCGCTCGTGCTCGAAATCCACATCGATGTCCGGTGGCTCGTCCCGCTCGCGTGAGATAAAGCGTTCGAACAACAGGGAAATCTGCTCCGGTGAGACCTCGGTAATGAACAGGCAGTAGCACACCACCGAGTTGGCGGCGGAGCCGCGCCCCTGGCACAGGATGCGGCGCTCGCGGGCGAAGCGCACCACGTCATACACCGTGAGGAAGTAGTACTCATAGTGCAGCTCCTCGATAAGCGCGAGCTCGGTTTCTATGCGCTGCTGGATAGCGGGCGGTACGCCCTTTGGCCAGCGCACGGCCGAGCCATGGTCCACCAGTTCGCGCAGGTAGCTGGTAGCGTTGTGACCCTCGGGCACGACTTCCTCCGGGTATTCGTAGCGCAGCTCATCGAGGCTGAAATGACAGAGGCCGGCAATATGCGCTGCCTCCTCCAGCAGGGCCGGCGGATAGAGGGCCGCCAGGGTGCGCGGCGGGCGCAGGTGCTGCTGACTGTTGGCCAGGCGCAGGCGGCCGAGGCGATCGATGCTGGTGTTGTGCCTGAGGGCGGTAAAGACATCGTGCAGGCGCTTGCGCTCGGCCATGTGCATCTGCACGTCGCCGCAGGCCACCATGGGAATCTTCAGCTCCCGCGCCAGCTCAAACAGCTGCTGGTAGCGCCCCGGCTCGTTGTTACCCAGCACATGGGTTACCCCGAGCCATACCCGGCCCTGACACAGGCGGCTGAGCTGCTGACCCCAGGCCCGGTTGGCCGGGCCGTTATCGTCGGGTAACCACAGCAGCAGGCAGCGCTTCAGGTGGAAGATGACGTCCCGCAGCCGGGCCTGGTATTCCCCCTTGGGGCTGCGCCGTCGGGCGCGGCTGATCAGGCCGGAAAGCTCGCTGTAGGCCGTGCGGCAGGGCGCCAGTGCCACCAGCCGCACGCCCTCCTCAAGGTTGAACTCGCTGCCGATGATGAGCTTGAGGCCCACCTCTTTTGCCGCGACATGCGCCTTGACTACGCCGGCGAGTGAGCATTCGTCGGTGATGGCCAGGGCGCTGTAGCCCAGCTCAGCTGCGCGCTCCACCAGTTCCTGGGGGTGAGAGGCGCCGCGCAAAAAGCTGTAACAGCTCAGGCAATGGAGTTCGGCATGGGGCATAGCGAAACCGCCCAGGGGCGGAAATATCAAAATACTGTATATAAATACAGTAATAGAAAATCGGCGGCTTGCAAGTTGGCCCGTTAAGACGTGAACGAAAAAGCGACAGGTTGCCTACTATCTGCGCTGGGCTGAACGCCTATCGCGATAGACAAAGCCAGAAGCGCCAGCTAACGTCAGATCAAGGCTTGCCCGTGCAGGGTAGGGCGGTAGCGTGCCTGGTGATGGAGTAAGTGTATGGAAAAACTGGAATTTACGGCCGAAGAAAAAGCCCTGATCGTAGGCAAGGTGAAAATGTACTTTGAAGAAGAACTGGAACAGCAGATCGGCAGCTTCGACGCCGAGTTCCTGATCGACTTCTTTGCGGAGGAAGTGGGCGCCTATTTCTATAACCGCGGCCTTTACGACGCGCAGACCCTGTTCGCTGCCAAGGTTGAAGAACTTTCTGACGCAGTTTACGAGTTGGAGCGACCGACGGAGTTTAAGAAGTAGTAGCCCGCACGCACACTCACCGAGTATTCACATTGGGCTTACCACCGCCGAAAACCACGTTTTGCCCGCGCTTGAGCGGTTTTTAAAGAGAACTTTTGGCCTACGCTGCGGCGAGGCAGGCTAAAACATTGATTTAAAAAGGTTTTTTTCGAAATCACTGGAGTGTAAATGGTCGATTTTGATTGAAAATACCTGGCCCGTTCCGCATAACTCCGACTGCCAAACCGACGAGCCTTCTAAGCTATTGATTTAGTGAGGAAGTTTGAAGGAAGAAGATGTATGGATTTCTACAAGACACCAGCACGGTTATCTGACCGTTTCCTCATACTAAGCTGTTAAATGTCTATGAGTATCGAAGAACTCAAATCCGTAAATGCAATCGGCATAGATCAGGACGACATTGTGGTTCTCACAATCTCTGATCACTTGGAATGGAATGATGAGCACCTATACCTACTTCAAGAAAAACTGAATGCCTATCTGGCTTTTCTTGAGTCCGGGGAAGTATATGAAGCCTACCCGGATTCCAAAGGTAAGGCCTTCAAAATCAATGTGGTTTGCAAGTATGAACCTACGCCTTCAGCGAGGAAGTTCATTTCGCAGTGCGCCAACTTCATTACACAAGCGGGGTTCCAGTTTGGGCACGAAGTCTACATTTAACAAGGCCAGGCAGTACGCTCCCTTCGGTCGCCGGACGCGCGTACCGCGCGCCCGCTGCTGGCGGCGTTATAGGTCCTGAGCATGTCCACAGTAACTTGCTTCAGGCCAGTCGGAGAGAAAGAGCTTGAATTGGTCCGCCAGTCTGACTTCTCTGCTTGGCCGCCTCGATTGCCCGAGCAACCGATATTTTATCCAGTCACGAACGAGCAATACGCAATTGAAGTGACGCGATGGAACATTACTGATTTTGGTGCTGGTTATGTCACTAAGTTCGAAGTTAGGCGCTCATTTATGGACCGCTATCCTATTAAAAAGGTAGGGGGCGAGGGCCATACTGAGTGGTGGATTCCAGCGGAAGACCTCGACGAACTGAATGAAAATATTGTGGGCAAAATCGAAGTGATTGGTGAGTACCGGTGACCTATAACAAGTCAAGGCTGCAAGGGCGCTTCGCGCCGGGACCGCTTTACAGCGGCCCCAGCTTGAAGCGTTATGTGCCCTGAGGTAAGCGCGTGAAAGAAGAAAAAGTGGAAATCTACTCTGATGCTACTAATCATGCTGTGATGAAGCATCCCGGAAGGCACTATCCCGGAGTGCTCATTCAGGGAGATACGCTTTACTCCTTGTGCAGCGCACTTGATGATGTTTGTCGCTTGCTCAAGGAAAACGAAACCACGGAAGCATTCGACGAAGCTAATGAACTGCGCAATGCCCTGTGGGAGAAATTAACCCATTACAAGGTCGTCCTTGCCGATCATGGAATCGAGCTGCCTTTCAATGAGGTCCCGTGAGCGTTCCAGCACATAACAAGTGTGGGCAGTGCGCTCCCTTCGGTCGCCGGACGCCCAAACCGCTGCGCGGCTTGTGCGCCCGCTGCCACAGGCGTTATGTTTTCAGTAGCGGTCGTTAGGTTCGCAAGATGAACAAAAACCTATCGTATATTTCAATTTCCTTTTCGATCTTCGCATGCGCAATTTCGGCAATAACATATTTGAAGGTATATGATCTTCAAACCTCAGACGTTCCACGTCGGGTTGATGCAATCCAACTTAAAGGCACGAGCGAAGGAGATGACATTTTTGTCTACGGCTATCTTATAAAACCAAACAAGTTCTACGAATTACATTATTCAGAAGAATCAGCTGGCTTTGCTGAACCAAGTACGATCATGAAGATGACTGTGATGCATCCCCCGGACAACATTCGTAACTCTTGTAGGGACTCTTGGGTATCGATAAGTGGCGTAGCAGATTGGACTGGATGGGGGGATTCTATCGACTTGATATCCACCATGAGAAGTCTCCGGTCAGGAGAGAATTGTTTGGTATCAGAGTCTCAGCCAATCAAATACACTGACGTCATCGCAAACGAAGCTAGTAGCTAGGTGGGTATAAAACATAACAAGTACCGGCTGTGCGCCCCCGGAGTTCCTACGGTTTAGTGGACACCCTGATCTAACCAATCAGGAGATCCAACATGCCAAAACCAGGACCAAGAACCACCTACAAATACGACGATG
>JBCDJG010000049.1:0-38003 GCA_038748065.1 Pseudomonadota bacterium | reverse complement strand
GGCGGGGACCACCTGCAGCAATTCGCCTGGATAACGGCCCTGAGTACTTAGCGCAGTCGCTTGTCGACTGGGCAAACCAGCGACGGATTACCATGATGTACATTCAGCCAGGTAAGCCGACTCAGAACGCTTACATCGAGCGGTACAACCGAACAGTTCGCCACGAATGGCTCGATATGCATGTATTCGAATCCGTCGAACAGGCGCAGCATCTCGCGACGGAATGGCTATGGCTCTACAATAACGAGCGCCCCAACACAGCTATTGGCGGGATACCGCCAAGGCGTTTGTTACAAGCAGCATGATTCTCTACAAATGACTGCTGCGGTAAATGGGGGGATTACACCTCGTCCCGATCGACCAGAAGGGCCCTTAATCCTTCGAGAGCTGCCCTATTAGCCGCATCATTCAACCGCAGGATACGCTGAAGCTCAGCTACCTCTTCCTGATTACGAGCCTCAGTTTGCTCAAGGCTCGCTGAGAGCCCGGACAAACGCTGCAACTCCTGCTTATCGATGTTAAAAACCGTAGCTGGCTGCAGTCCATTGGCGGAGGCCATGATCTCCTAGGAGTCCCCGCGTACGCGCCTTTCAAGCATCCTGAAGTTTCTCGTACGGTTCTCCTTCGTTCTCGACGCAGCGCCCCCTGGCACGCTTGGATATGCATTGAGACTACCACAGGCCAAATCAGCTACACCGCACTCCTTACCAAAGGGTGCCTCATAACAAACTGATGTGCGGTCGCCCCTCAGTACATACCCCAAGCGCACCGCAGCCCACCAGCGTTTCAAATATGCTGAGGATTTCTGGCAGCAGTCTGGGGACCCAAGCAGATCATAGGGTTCTCTGGGCTCCCTCCACTAGCAACCCCTATTCGCACTCTCCCTTCTCATGGCTCAGCGTTGTATGGCAAGTAGCCCAAGGTACAGACGCCATCGATACACTTTGGAGCTCCATCCTGTTCAGGGCAGGTAGTGGGGTTCGCGCATATGGTAAAGCTAGAGTCCCGGTCGGTGCGCTCAAGGGCGCGTCGGGCCGCATCATAGTACGCACGCTCAGCCGACAACAATTTCGCTAGGCCGTCCTTTCTTACAGTATCGAGGCAGTGACCAGTGATGCAGTGTCCCTGAATGATCGAACACTGGTCCGAAGTGCTACATTCTCTAGCGGATACCCAAGTCTCCCAATACCTCTCATAGGCAGCATCAGACTCGGCTAGGAGAGTGCTCAAGGTCACGCAGGATACGATGAGCGGCGCTGCAAGTAGGAGAAGCGAGGCTTTGTACATGACGTAGAGCCCTGAGGCCTGGTTTATGGGCGGTAACGGACAGAGCAGAACGGCGGCTGGGCGCAGCGCTCCGGGAAGTGTAGTACAACCGATAGCTCGAAAATTTGCCACAGAAATCTGAGGGCCCAAGTAGACATGGAGGGTCGCTGGGTTCCCCCCCCGTGGGGGTGCCCACGTGAAGACCACAAAGCGTCCCCGCCCTGAGCTGAAACAAGGGCCCTATGCGGCTAGGCGGACCACAGCAAGCGCTGCGCAAGCTAAGCTAGCGGCAAGTACCTGACTACTGTACTGGCTACCCCGTGCGATGTAGTTGGTGAAGTGCTCACAGTTATTCGTGAGAAGGAAATAGGTTTGGCCATGTACTACTGATCTAACGCGACGCACAGCTCCTGCCTTGTCCTCTATGCGACTGACCACTTCCCACTCCTCGGGTGTAACCATTTGTTCCACGCGCACGCCGTCGTGAGTCAGGTGCATGACCATGGGTTCGTACCATGGCGGCGCTGAGTACCCGAGCCAACCGCCTATATCCAGTATCGCCCAATGGACCCCTAAGGGTTTACCGCGTACTAGACGAGTGATTACGTAGAGCCCTGACGGCAGTCGTTTGGGATCGAACATTGTGTGCACCTCTGGTCTATTTGGATTACTACAGGCTTACCACGAGAGCCGGTAGCATTGCCATAGAACCCCATAAGGGGAAAGTAGGGTTGATTTCATGCATGGAGGCTAGGGACGTGTCCGCGAAAGCATCCGGACATGACTGGCTCATGCGTTCCGATGAGTATAAGTTCCGTAACTTCATAGAAACGTTGCGCTTGACGTTCCGATATCGTTCCACTAATATTCGTTACGAATAGCCACAAGATATCGTTACGGAGGCGCTACCATGGCTGCAGAGGAACAGACCAGCACAGGTGTGAAGGTTGGATACGCGAGGGTCAGCACAACAGGACAGTCGCTGGATGCCCAGCTGGAGGCTCTGAGAGCAGCAGGCTGCGAGAATAAGAACATCTACTCTGAGAAGAAGAGTGGGACGAATGCCGACAGGCCCCAGCTCAAGGCGATGCTGAAGTACGTGAGGGACGGCGATACGGTCTACATCACCAAGCTGGATCGGCTAGGCCGTAGCTTGAATGATCTGTCTAATATCGTGGAGCAGCTCAAGGCAGAGGGCGTGGACTTTGTTGTCCTCGATCAAGGCATAGATACCACTACCCCGACTGGCAAGCTCATGTTCGGCATGCTTGGAGCATTCGCAGAGTTTGAGAATGAGCTGCGCAGAGAACGGCAGATGGTGGGCATCGAAGCAGCCAAGGCGAAGGGCGTTCAGTTCGGGCGCAAGCAATCACTGCCGACTGAGAACGTGGTGGCAGCATACGATGAGCACGGAAGCATTGGAGCCACTGCCCAGGCGCTTGGGAGCACCAAGACCACGGTGCACAGGATACTTAAAAAGGCGGGCGTGGATACCAGCGCCAAGCCGGGGGTACGTACAGTCCCAACTCGGGGCTGATCTAGAGGTTCGCTCGGATGAGCGGATGGCTGGGCTACGGGACAACGACCCTGAGCACAGCTGACATCAACCAGAGAAGGAGATCAGATGATCACTATCACTGAGGAAGTAAGAGAGGCCGCTAAGGTCATCGGAGCGGCAGGGGTGACCTTAAGTCGACTTGGAGCAACGACTGGCAGCAGGGATACCCAGTGGCTGGGGGCCGCATGCAAGTCCATCGGCTCGGGAGTAGCGCTAGCGATCTGCGAGGCCGACCAGGGTCAAGGGGTTGCTGCAGAGAATGAGCTGCTGCGCGGTGCGCCGGGAGAGCACACTGCCACAGCGGTAGATGTTCTTGGAGCGCTTCTAGCGGCAGAGGTAGAGCTGGCAGGCATCCAAGCGGAGCAGCTTTGGGAGACCCTGTGTGAACTCGAAGTCTGGCTCCAAGAACTAGCCTTTGAAGAAGTACCCGCCGCAGCGTAGACCGACGCTAGCGAACCCCTAGGGCGACGCGCCCTACCTCACCTAATTACTGTCCGCTATCGGGCAGAGTTCTGGAAGATACTTGCGGTAATGGGAATGTCTCTAAGGCGGGATTGGTTGAGCCGAGATTTGGAAACGCTGATTTAACCCACCCCAAAGGAACTAAAGAGCTGGCATCTAGCCGGTTCACGGCTTAGCGACAGCTTAAAGTAAGACCTAGATCCGACAACTGGGGTAAACGGTGGCAAGCCGGTCCGCATGCCGCACCGGTTTTGGCAAACTGATCAGCCAGTGCATAATTCGTATCGATGAAAATCACAAGAATCACTCGTAAAGACATATTCGACGCCATGACCGCAGAGGAAGTGGCCTGGGCTGGCTCCCTAGAAGAGACAGAGTTTCTGTCACGCCTTTACGACCTGCATGGTATTCGCTCTACGGACAGCCGCTTCCGCGACGCCGCTGGGGACATCTGGCAGCACAGAGTCAATAACTGGGACTGGGAAGCTCACTGGGTCTACTACGACCCGCGATTCGAGCTGATGAGTGGGGACGATGAGTTGTTGCTAAGGTTTCTAGCCGAAACTGTTCATCCCATAGTTAGGCCTGACATCACAGAGTCTCAACAACTCGCCGAGCTGTACAACCAGTTCCTTCGGAACGACGGGTTTGAGATAGCAGAGACATCTAGAATATCTGGCAAACCTGTCTTCGCGGGGAGGAACATTGGGGCTAGCGCCGTGCCAGGACTTTCAGCAGCCAAGGAGGCGCTGGGTGCAACAGACCTGACGTATGTATCTCAGCAAATCTCCAGAATGGAGGCTGCGGTGCACAACGACCCAAGTTTAGCAATCGGCACGGCGAAAGAACTAATCGAGTCGTGCTGCAAGACTATCCTCGATGAGAGGGACGTCAGCTACAGCAACAGCGACGACCTACCCAAACTTGTGAAAAAGACCGTCAAAGAACTAAGGCTCACGCCGGGCGATATACCAGACGAGGCAAAGGCTGCTGAGTCAATCCGCAAACTCCTGAGCAACCTGGCGACCGTAGCCAATGGCGTAGCCGAACTAAGAAACAAGTACGGCACAGGCCACGGTAAGTCTGGCAACACTAAAGGGTTGGGCCCTCGCCACGCGAAGCTGGCCGTGGGGGCTGCATCGACCCTCACGGTCTTTTTGGCCGAAACGCACAGGAGCCAAAACAATTAGCACACTGCGGCTGCTATAAGCATGGAGCCTGATGCTAACCAACCCCGAGCCATACTCCGGTAGCTCACCTGTAATGATGGCAACACACAATCCAGACGGCCGTCCTAAAGGAGGGCCGCTTGAACTGGCTCCTAGGCGAAAAGTGTTTTACCCGACACCCTAGGAACAAGGAGCTATCACCTAGTCGGTATGTCCTCGTGAGCACGGGACAACATCAGCTGTTGAGAGATGTACGCCTGCTTTGCCCTGCGCTTGATGTCGACACAGGTGACCCAGTTGGCGTCAGTATTGGACGGGGCGCACTCTGGGGGTGGCTCATACCCATTCTCGAAGGCTAGCTCTATATCCCGTAACTGCTTCTGACGAGCGGCCTCAGCGCTGCGCTTGGCGAGGAACTCCTGTTCCTTACGCCGTCTCTTGGCCTCTTCACGCGCTGCCTGCTGCCTGATTCGTTCAGCCTCGCGCTCCTCCTCGGCCTTAACACGCGCCGCCTCGGCTTGACGGGCTGAGGCTATTTCCTGAATGCGCCCTTCTTGCTGTGCCTGTTGTTCTACGAGGGTCTCTTGGAGCTGATTGCCAACCCACCAGAGAACGCCTAGACGCACCGACCATAAAACGGCAGAGGCTATGAGAATTCCTAGGGCGATGTTGAGTGCGAGCTTCATGTCTCTCTAGGTCCCTGAGTCTTGTAGGGGAGGATGCCGACCATCGTAGCCCCTTCACATCTGCAGCAGCCACCCAGAATTGCCAGAAAGTATGACTCGATCACATTGGCTCGGCGATCCACGGGACAAACCGAGCCGAGCTGACCTACACCACACAGCCCACGACAAAACAACACGGAGAGCCTTCATGAGCGCCCTTTACACGATTACCAAAGCACTAACTAAGAAGGGTCGGGATAGCCTCACGACGAAAGACTACGCACTCGGCGGCCTGGACCTAGGCATAGATATCGTAAAGGACGTCCTCAGACAAAAGGAAGCCGAAAAGCAGGCTGAGATCGCCCGAAAGGAAGCAGCGGTACAGCAGGCCCAGCAGGAGCGTGAGGCGAACCTCCAGATAATAGCAGCGCAAGGTGAGGAGCAAGCGGCCTCAAGTAATGCACAGATACGCACCATTCTCTCCAAGGGCAAGAGTCGCATTCAGACCAAGGGCTTAGGTGGCCTAGCAATACGGCGGAGAGAGAACCAGGCGGCGGGGCTTCTATCAATGTCGCTGGAGGAGGAGCGGCGCAGGCGTGGTGAGCGTATATCGAAAGCGCAGGCCCGCAAGCAGTCAGCCGTGGAGAGGACCGGGCTGGCTTATGGTCGCATCGATAAGTCTCTGGCTGACGACAGCTTCTCGACGGTGAACCTTGTGCTTGAGCAAGCGGGTAAGGCGGTGGTTGATTACGCGTTAGAGGAGTCGCCTATGGATGAGCTGAAAGAGCCGGAGCCTGAGGACCAGGCAGGAAAGTCTTAGATCATTGTGAAGGCAGGGACCGGGGAGCCTGGAGCCCAGCACACAGTAAGGCTGGGGGCTCTCAGTGGCCTCGGCCCGCAGGTCTGTGGATGAGCGAGCCACCCTTTGCGTCCGATTGATTGATATTTGATCAGTCAGCTGACCGAGAGCACACCCCAAGTCACAAGGCCACCGATCAAAAGCACTAACACCTACTACTACGAAGAAGGAGGACGTATGCGAGGAGACCGCATGCTGCGTAAGCGTGTGACGCTCAGCGCCCAGCTATGGGATGAGCTACACGACTACTGTGCGCAGGACGAGGAGTTGACCGCCAGTCTGCTGATAGAGCGGCTGGTCAGTGATCACCTGAGCAAAGGAGGCCAGAGAGCCCATGAGCATGACGAAGAGAGATACCGCAGCAGTCTCTGAGCGACTAGCGGAGTACTTAGAGAAGAACTCAGGGTCGCTGGCGGTACTAACGAAGGATGAACCCAAAGCCCTATTGGCAGAAATCGAGGCGATACCCGATCAGATGATTGCAATCGACACTATCACCATTGAGGACCAATGGCAGATGCGCAATGTCTCCCTTAAGGGCGGGGTCGAGGCGCAGGAGCACGAGCAGGCGAGGAAGGGGACACGGGACAGCATTCGGGCTGATCTCAGAGATGACCCAGAGTATCAGTTCAAGGAGCCGGTGCTGCTGTGCCTGGTAGAGGAGCCTGTGACGGATACTGCGAAGCTAGTGCCTGCGGATGGCTTTACGCGCATCGAGGCTGCTGTTCGCGCGGGACGCACAGAGGTACGTGCCCGTGTCGCTGAGTGTGACTGGGGGCGGGCTATGGTGCTGTCACGCTATGCCAACTTAGGGAACGGCAGGAGGACGCCACCACCGCGCGGAGCTAGGCGTGAGCTTGCATGGCAGATGGTGGTTACCAACTACTGCGAGGACTCAGGGAAGATGCCGTGGGCTCACAGTGCGTCCAAGATCGCCAGTACCGCCGATATAGGGAGCAGCAGTGTGGACCGAATGGTCGCGCTGCGCAGGAAGCTGGGGGTTGAGGCCAAGACCATGACGTACGAACAGGCTAAGACAGAAGCGCGGAGCATGGAGAACAACTGGGGACCCGATGGAGTACGTGTTGAGCAGGAGGCTGAGAGATCAGCCAAGGAGCGAGTTGAGTCTCGTAAGAGGCTACGAGGTCTACGAGAACAGCACAGGCTTACGTATGCCCTCACAGTGGAGCTGCTGCTGGCCCACGGCATCCAACCTACAGCCGACCAAGAGAAAGCCGCCGCGCAAAGTTGGTTCCACGAGGAAGAGGGTCCAGAGCCTGCTCCGGAGAAGAGGGCCGCGCACCTACTGAGTGCTCTGTTCGAGGACCGTGGGAGACCTCAGGACGGCCCCGCGCCCTACGAGGAGCTGACCCTTGTGCGGGTGGCTGAATATATCACTGACCTCGCGATAGAGAGCCAGCGTGAGCTTAGCGATGGCTACATGTACTGGAGTACAGAGGAGCGTGGGACTGGGGATGACTGGTAGAGGGCGCGGGGTGGACGCTGAGTTCTCCCCACAGTTTTGTAATGGTCTGGGGCGAATGAGGCCCCAGTTCTCCCCATTGGGGCGTTCGGCCACATCCAGGCGCCTACTCTCTCCATCCGAGCCCCACACCCGCTAACCAGTGCCCTCTCAGGGCCATCAATCCAAAAAGGAATACCAATGATCAAGGACCGTTACTACTCGGTAGAGTGTTCGGTGCCCGGCTGTACGCGGAAGGTACGCAGGGACCGCAGGCGGCGCTTCGTCCGCTCCGCACTCTGCAATAAGCACCAGAGCCACAGGTACCGCCATGGCCACCCGACCAAGAAGCGCCTGAAGGTTAAGGAGGAGCTGCTGCCATTCAGACGGAGAGTTGAGCTACTTCTCCGACAGGGTGACGAGGAGATGTTGGGGGCACTGTCTGCCTTTCGTTGGGCGCTCGTGCCCATCTTCGGGCATTACGGGAAGCGACCTCGTTATATCCGCTCTACTCATGATTATGGCTTGAAGGCATGTATGCGCAATGTCGCCTGGGCCGTCACTGAATCGATGTTGGAGCAGTGCTACGACTTCGAGCAGGCCTTCAGCGACGTAATGGGCATAGCGGCTATCTGCCACAACAGACCCCACCGCTTCGGCGACTCGACCGAGTTCTATCACGCAGAGCTAGGCCGTGTCGTATGGAGGGCCAGCGACTGCCAGGCGAGATACTTGGAATTGCCGAGGTTTGGCTGGGGTGATCGCTGCAACAGCGGTGAGCCTGCGAAGGTAGACCCCATTCCCCTCAGAGCCAGGACACACGTTGGCAAACAGCTAGCAGAAGCGCTGCTGTGGAAGCCAGAGCTTAGAAAGACCGCTCTTAGTCTCGCGGAGTGGGACAAACATCGCAGGCATCTGCAGCACGAGCGAGAACACTTACGGGACAACAACCATCAGGAGATAAGCTGATATGACTAGAACCACAGACCTACTGAACGAGGCACTGTCTAAGGAGGGGCGCGGGGCTTTCGAACTCGACCACAGCACTAGACGCCGTGTGCGCGTGCAAGTTGACCCGCCAATCACTGCCGAGGGGCTCACTGCTTGCCAGGTTGCCGAGGTAGAGAAAGGCACCTGGGGCCTTGCACCGCTGGAACGGTGGAGACAGGAGTGTGAGCTGCTGGAAGATCGGCCCATATATATCAATGTGATGGACGCCTGGAAGGTTGCTCCTCTGTTCTACGCGTGTGAGCGCTTGGCTGAGTCGGAGGCCAGCCCGCCCTCACCTGAGATAATCACGAAGACGGCATGCGGTGGACGCATCGAGGTGAAGAACTTTACGCTGCTGACCGAATCTCAGCGGCGCTACCGAGACGAGCGTGGCGGCTCTATGCGTGAAGCCTATCTGGGAAGCAATCTGGAGCAGTGGTACCCAGAGGCGGGCCGTGGCTGGACTATCTACGACAAGGACTTCTATCCGCACTTCAATGCAGCAATTCAGGGCTTGGCAGAGAGACCCACAGAGACTGACGCGAAGGTGGTATTGGAAGCCATGCGCAGGACTTCTGCGGAGCGGCTAGGGCTGAACTGGGTGAGGACCGACATGAACCGTCTGTACTAACTGGAATAGGCCTCGGGGAGACCCTGGGCCTATCATTTTTGCCCTGTGCTAGGCTTTGAGGGCAGATGAGAAACGGGCGGCTAACCTATGTACAGCATCACTAAGCGCGACAAGCTCATACTGGCTGCAGTAGCGATCTTTGTACTGGGTCAGTTCGTGGACCCGCTGGCTCCGATGTACGAGATCATCATTGATTGGGTTATTAAGGGCTTCTCTCTAGCGATCTGGTTGATCCTCCCGCTAGGGGTTGGGTCTGTCGTGTACCTCACTCTAAGAAACGTACAGCATGACAGGCGGAGTGAAGCGGAGCGAGATGACGAGCATGGGGCCAAATAGCAGGCGGCAGTATGCTACACAAGCCTGCCACACAAACCCCCAGAATATACACTTAAGTATA
This sequence comes from Pseudomonadota bacterium, assembly GCA_038748065.1. Taxonomy (GTDB): domain Bacteria; phylum Pseudomonadota; class Gammaproteobacteria; order Pseudomonadales; family Halieaceae; genus JBCDJG01. Next base: position 28,544 of record JBCDJG010000049.1, on the reverse strand, counting down.
TGATTTTAATCGGTTATTTAAAAATGGTGCCGAAGGCGGGACTTGAACCCGCACGAGCAATGCTCACTACCCCCTCAAGATAGCGTGTCTACCAATTCCACCACTTCGGCATAGAAGTGCTTACTGTAATTGCGGCAGGTCGTCCTCAAGTGCCGGCGCTTCCGGCGCCAGTTCGGGAAGGTCCCCTTCCGCTCCCTCGAGTGCCGCATCCGGCGCGCTCAACGAGGGGATTTCGTCTTCCACTTCGGGCAGGTCCGAAATGGGCTCCGGTGCCGCGCGCTGTACGGGGATGTCGAGGCCGATGTCGTCCCGCACGACTTGCGTTTTTTCGGTGGCGATCAGCGCCAGTCCGAAGCTGCTGGCAAAAAACAATACTGCCAACCAGCCGGTCGCGCGTGATAGTACGTTACCCGTGCCGTCGCTGCCGAAGATCGTCTGTGACGCACCCGCGCCAAACGACGCACCCATCTCAGCGCCTTTGCCCTGCTGCAGCATAATGAGGCCAATAATAGCCAGCGCCAACAGCAGGTGTACCACCAGGATAATCTGTTCCATAACCTTTCCGCCCTATGGGGCTGTCTCAGACCGAGGCCAGTTCAGGCGCATCGATCAAGCCGCGGCCACAATAGCCGCAAAGTCCTCTGCCTTCAACGACGCGCCACCCACGAGGGCGCCATCGATATCTGCCTCCGCAAACAATCCGGCGGCGTTGTCGGCCTTTACACTCCCCCCATACAGGATGCGGGTGCCTTCAGCATCCAGGCCCTTGACCTCCTGCAGACGCTCGCGGATGAAGGCATGCATATCCTGGGCCTGCTGTGCGGAGGCTGTTAAGCCAGTACCAATGGCCCACACGGGCTCATAGGCAATCACGCAGTTATCGAGGTCGGCCTGGTTTTCCAGGGCCCCAAGAAGCTGCGCCGCAACCACCGCCTCAGCCTCACCGCTCTCACGCTGCTCACGCGTCTCACCCACACAGAGTATGGGGCAGAGTCCTGCCGTGACAGCCGCCGACAGCTTGGCGCCCACCAGGTCATCCGACTCGCTATGATACTGGCGGCGCTCGGAGTGGCCGAGAATCACGTGGCTGCAGCCAAGCTCGCACAGCATACTTGCCGCCACTTCGCCGGTGTAGGCACCCCGGTCTGCATGACTGCAATCCTGGGCACCTACTGCGACATCCGCATTCGCACACAGAGCAAGAGCCTGGCTGAGGTGCACGTAGGTCGGGCAAACCAGCACTTCTGTGCTGCTCTGGGGCAAAGCTGAGAGCAAACTTTTCAGCAACTCATCGACGCCGGCGAGGTCACCATGCATCTTCCAGTTTCCGGCTACCAGCATCCGGCGCATCGGCGACTCCGGTAAAAAAGCCGCGCAATATTACTCACTTTAACCAGCACTTACAAGGCAACTACGGCGCCAGGGCTGCTTCCACTCGAGCAGCCAGGGATTGGCAGAGAGCGGCCACCTCTTCGGCCTTCTGGCCTTCAATCATGACGCGCACCACGGGCTCTGTTCCGGAGGGTCTGAGCAAGACGCGGCCGCGCTCGCCCAGCTGCGCCTCTACCTCTCTTACCGCTACGGCGATCGCGGGATAGTCTGAGATATCAATGCGCCCTTCACTGCGCACATTGATCATGGTTTGAGGGTACTTAACCATGCCATTACGCAGTTCGGCCAGGGATCTTCCCGCCGCTTTAACCGCCAAAAGCACCTGCAAAGAAGCGACGATGCCGTCACCCGTTGTAGTTTGGTCCGCACAGATAATATGCCCGGAAGACTCTCCACCAAGATGCCAGCCCTCTGCCTCCATGGCGGCTTTTACGTAGCGGTCGCCGACCTTGGCCCTGGCCAATTTCAGCCCGGCCTCTCGCAGGGCTACCTCCAGCCCCAGATTGGACATCTGTGTGCCTACAACACCCGCATCTGACGCGCCGGACGCCAGCCTATGCATGGCAATGACGTAGAGCAATTCATCCCCATCAACGAGAGCTCCTGTGTGGTCTACAAAGAGTACCCGGTCCCCATCTCCGTCGTAGGCTATACCCAGGTCAGCACTCGTACTTACAACGAGCTCCTGCAGGGATTCGATGGCCGTCGACCCGACCCCCGCATTGATGTTGAAACCGTCAGGTTCCACCCCCTGAGTGGTGACTTCAGCGCCCAGTTCAGTCAGCACGCTGGGTGCGATGTGGTAGGTCGATCCATGGGCGCAGTCTACCGCCAACTTCATGCCGCGCAGGCTGAAACCCTCGGGCACGGTAGATTTGCAATATTCGATGTAACGACCGGCAGCGTCCACGACTCGCACAACTTTGCCGATATCCCGGGATTCCACCGTTTGCAAAGCCTCTGCCAGCCGCGACTCAATTGCCAGCTCCATATCATCCGGCAGCTTGGCGCCGTCAGCGGAGAAGAACTTTATGCCGTTATCGTAGAAGGGGTTGTGGGAGGCGCTAATCACGATACCCGCAACCGCAGCCTGGGTTCGTGTCATGAGCGCCACCGCGGGCGTCGGCATAGGTCCGAGCAGTTTCACGTCCACTCCGGCCGCCACCAAGCCTGCCTCGAGTGCCGACTCAAACATGTAGCCAGAGATGCGAGTGTCCTTGCCGATAATGACGGTGCATCGTCCGCCGCCAGCTCCCTCGGAAAACACCTTGCCGCTTGCCCAACCCAGCTTCAGCATAAAATCCGGCGTGATCGGTGAGTCGCCAACGCGGCCTCTAATGCCGTCGGTCCCGAAGTATCGTCTCGTCATTATCTTTATTAGCTCTCCGTATCCCACAGGGCAGTGGCCATCGCCACTGCATCAGACGTTTCTCGAACGTCATGGGTGCGTATAACCGCTGCGCCACGCTCTACCGCCAGGACGGCGAGCGCCAGGCTGGCCGGCAGGCGCTCATGCACATCACGGCCCAGCAATTTACCGATCAGCGACTTGCGCGACAAACCTACCAACAGAGGTACACCAGCGCGCTTGAGCCGTGCCAGACCATCCAGCAGCTGCAGATTATGCGCGACGGTCTTGCCAAAGCCAAAGCCGGGATCGATAAGAATTTTCTCGCGGGGTATGCCGGCCGCCACACAGGCAGCGACGCGGTCTTCAAGAAAGCTGGCAACCTCCTCGACCACGTCGCCATAGCGCGGTGCGGCCTGCATGCTATCCGGCTCCCCCTGCATGTGCATCAGGCAAATGGGCAGCCCCGTTGCAGCGGCAGCTTCCAGTGCCCCCGGCCGCCGCAGGGCCCGCACGTCGTTTAACAGCCCAGCTCCCGCAGCCGCAGCATCGCGCAGCAGCGCGGGGTTGCTGGTGTCGACAGAGATCACAACATCGAGCTCAGCAGAGATCGCTTCCACCAGCGGCAGAACCCGGGCCCGCTCTTCGCCAGTGCTCACTGCCGAGGCGCCCGGCCGGGTGGACTCGCCGCCGATATCGAGTATTTTTGCGCCGTCAGCCACCATCTCTCGGGCTCGCGCAAGCGCGAGATCCATTGCGAGCTGTTGATCCCGGTAGAGTGAGCCGCCGTCAGAAAACGAATCCGGCGTGGTGTTGATAACGCCCATAATGATCGGGCGGGAAAGATCGAGCGAGCGGCCCGCGCACTGCAGCAGCGGGCCGCTCGAAATAGGAGAGTTCAAGTGCTCTTAGGGTGTCAGTGTTCCCCGGCGGGACCGCCAATGGGGCTGCCGCCGCCCGTGTCGGGCGCTTCCGCGTCTGACCCGGTAGCGCTACTGCTGCTGCCGCCGCTGTCGTCGGCACCACCCCAGTCGCCTGGCTCGCGGGGCTCGCGGCCGGCCATGATGTCGTCGATCTGCGCCGAATCGATCGTCTCGTATTGCATCAGCGCGTCAGCCATCACGTGGAGCTTGTCAACGTTCTCCTCCAGCAGATTCTGGGCAGTGCCGTAGCAATCATCGATGATGCGACGTACCTCTTCATCAATTTGCTTGGCGGTCTCATCCGAGAGCCCCTGGTGTTGCTGGCCGGCGCTGCGGCCAAGAAACACTTCCTCGCCGCCCTCGTCGTACATCAACGGGCCCATCTTCTCAGACAGACCCCACTTGGTGACCATGTTGCGGGCAATTTCAGTGGCTCGTTGGATATCGTTGGAGGCACCCGTGGTGATGCCATCGGGCCCCAGCGTCATCTCTTCAGCAATTCGGCCGCCAAACAGGCTGCAAATCTGGCTGATGATGTGCCTGCGGCTATGGCTATAGCGGTCTTCCTCCGGCAGGAACATTGTCACACCGAGGGCGCGGCCGCGGGGAATAATACTGACTTTGTACACCGGGTCATGCTCCGGCATCAGCCGCCCAACGATAGCGTGCCCGGCCTCGTGGTAGGCGGTATTGCGCTTCTCTTTCTCGGACATGACCATGGACTTGCGCTCGGCGCCCATCATGATCTTGTCTTTGGCCAGCTCAAACTGGTCCATGCCGACGGTACGCACGCTGGCACGGGCAGCAAACAGCGCGGCTTCATTCACCAGGTTGGCCAGGTCAGCACCGGAAAAGCCCGGCGTGCCCCGCGCAATCAGCGCCGGGTTCACGTCTTCGGCCAGAGGCACCTTACGCATGTGCACTTTGAGAATCTGTTCGCGGCCACGAATATCCGGCAGCCCAACCACCACCTGACGGTCGAAACGACCGGGACGCAGCAGCGCCGGGTCCAACACATCGGGGCGGTTCGTTGCGGCGATCACGATGACGCCATCATTCACCTCGAAACCGTCCATTTCAACCAGCAACTGGTTCAGAGTCTGCTCACGCTCATCGTGACCACCCCCAAGGCCTGCGCCCCGGTGGCGACCCACCGCATCGATCTCGTCTATGAAGATGATGCAGGGAGACTGCTTCTTGGCTTGCTCGAACATATCGCGCACCCGGGACGCACCAACGCCGACGAACATCTCGACGAAGTCAGAACCGGAAATCGAGAAAAAAGGCACCTTGGCTTCGCCGGCAATAGCCTTGGCCAGCAGCGTCTTACCGGTACCTGGCTGTCCAACCATCAGCACACCGCGAGGGATGCGGCCGCCCAGCTTCTGGAAGCGGCTCGGATCGCGCAGGAACTCAACCAGTTCTTTGACGTCTTCCTTGGCCTCGTCGACGCCGGCGACGTCAGCAAAGGTCGTAGTGATCTGGTCTTCGCCCAGCAGGCGCGCTTTGCTTTTGCCAAAGCTCATGGGGCCGCCACGGCCACCGCCGCCGCCCTGCATCTGCCGCATGAAGAACATGAACACGGCGATGATGATCAGAATCGGGAAGCTGGCGACCAGCAGCTGCGTCCAGACGCTCTGCTGTTCGGGCTTGCTGCCAACCACCTCTACCCGATGCTCGATCAGGTCATCCATCAGCTTCGGGTCTTCAACCATGGGGCGGATGGTCTCGAACATGCTACCGTCAACGCGCTCGCCGGTGATGGTCAGGCCATCGACGACAACTTTCTTGACCTGATCGCGCTGGATTTCCTCAATGAAATCCGAGTACACCACCTGCTCTGTGGGACTCTGCATGTTGAAGTTGTTGAATACCGACAACAACACCGCGGCTATTACCAGCCACAACAATAGATTTTTTGCCATATCACTCAACGCTGTTACCTCGACTTATGTCCGGTGGTCGACTCGCCCTCGTCTCTGGGGAGACGATTACCACAGCCAGCTTCTCCTTGAATTATAGCCAGATTAGAACCGTTGGCGGGCGCTGTCGCCATTGCGCCCAGCATCCACGGTCGCTGGCAGGACCTGTTTCGACCCAATGTACTACACATGGGGTCCCTACTCCACGTTTCAAGCCTGCTTCAGACCCGCCTTCGCAGCCCGGTTTTCAGCCCCTTCAGCGGGCCGCTATACGGGCCAGCTAAAGGCCAACCAATACCGCCCAGCTAGCCGCCTTTGAAACCGGTGGCGACCACGTAGACCTCACGCGAGCGGGGCCTGGAAGCCGCGGGTTTTCGCGTCTGCACACGCCCAAACGCCGCTCTGGCGCTGTTGTACCAGGCGTCAAAGCCCTCGCCCTGAAACACTTTGGCCACAAATGACCCGTCGGGGCGTAAAACACGAAGCGCCATTTCCATGGCCAGCTCCACCAGGTACATGGCTCGTGGCTGATCTACGGCACTCATCCCGCTCATATTCGGCGCCATGTCCGAAATCACCAGGTCCACCGGGCGGCCGCTGATGGCGGCGAGTATCTGCTCAAACACCGCGTCCTCGGTGAAATCGCCCTGTATAAACTCCACGTCCGCGAGGCTATCCATAGCCAGAATATCGGAGGCTATCACCCTGCCTTTGGCGCCCACCAACTCCGCGGCCACCTGCGACCAGCTTCCGGGCGCACTACCAAGGTCTACGACCAGCTGACCGGGCCGGATCAAACGGTCTTTGTCCTGGATTTCCAGAAGCTTGTAGCAGGCCCGGGAGCGATAACCCTCGCGCTGCGCTCGCTGCACGTAAACGTCATCATGGTGCTCCTTGAGCCAGGCTTTGCTCGAAGATTTTTTCTTGGCCATGGGTGTACAATACGCCGCCCCCGCCTCCGGTGCCCTACATTTTTTTGCGGATCAGATATGAGCAAGCCAGGCAAACCCGACGTCAAACAGCTGCGCACTATTGGCCACAAACTCAAACCCGTGGTGACCGTTGCAGGCAATGGCGTCTCTGGAGGCGTTGTTGCGGAGCTGGACAGGGCGCTGAATGACCATGAGCTGATCAAAGTAAAACTGGCCGTCGGGAGCCGCGAGGCGAAAGCCGCGGTCACCCGCGAGCTTTGCGAGCAAACCGGCGCAGACCTCATACAAAGCATTGGCAACGTCATCTTGCTGCTGCGCCGCACATCGACACCCGACCCCCGGCTGTCCAATCTGGTCCGGCCGCTTTAGGCTCTCCGCAGGCCGCGAAATCCTGGCCTCAGAAGCGATAGGCCACACGGCCAACCACGGTGCGTTGATCACCGGGGAAGCAGTCACCTCGGGCAAGGCAGCTCGCCTGATAGTCGTCGTCTGTGACGTTGCGTACGTTCAGGGCCAGGTCCCAATGGGCGAACTCCCAGCCCAGTAGCAGATCGCCAAGCGTGTAAGACGGTGTAACCAGGTTGTCGATGCCGTCCCAGGTTTTCCCTACATAGCGCACGCCCAGGCCCGCCTTGAACCCTGACCAGAAGGCCGTCGGACGCCAGGTTACAAAAGTCGACGCCTGATCTTCAGGAATGCTGGGAAGCCGCCACCCGTCCGGGCTTTCAGTCGTCAGGTGGCTGAGGTTCAACTCCACCGTGACATCACCGAAAACGGCCAGGCCCTCAAACTCAATGCCCTCAACCTCGGTAACGCCGCTTTGCTGCTCGAATTCACCCGGGAAACCGAGCGGATCCGGTAGATTATTTTCTTCGAGCTGATACCAGGCCAGGGTCAGTAGCGCGGGAAAGTTACTGGGCTGATACTTGATGCCAATTTCCACCTGCTCTCCCTCGCGGGGCACCAGCGCTTTTCCGGAGCGACTCTCGCCAATCGTCGGCTCGAAGGACTCAGCGTAGTTCACGTAGGGAGCCAAACCGTTGTCAAAGGTATACAGCGCGCCAAGGCTGACACTGGTGGCATCGTCCTTTTGGCGCTCTCTCGCTGTTACATTTTCCGTTTCGTCGTAGCGCAAACCCACGGTAATACGCCAGTTACCGAAGCCGACCTGGTCGTGGAGATAGAAGCCAAGGTCTTCGCTGTTGACCTTGTCGTTATTCACAAAGAAGCCATCGAGAAAGTCTTGCGGTGGAATGCTGCCATAGACCGGATCAAATACGTTGATCCAGTAGGCGTCGCCAAACTCACGCCCGGTGAAGAAACCAACGGCACGCGCGGTAAACCCGTCGGTATCCGTCGTTACATCCTGATACTGGGTTCCGATCAGCACGTTGTGATCCAGGGGGCCCGTGGCAAAATCGGCACGGAAGCGCAGGTCAATGGCCTTCTGCCGCGATGACGCTTCCTGCCCGAACCAGGTTCTGGGCACCATCCCGTCGCGATAAAGACTGCCGTCTGCGTTGCGGATGAACCGGTCCTGGCTGATGGCGAAGGACGGCCAGGCCTGCTGGTACTCGACCTCGCCTTCCGTATAGCGTGATGTCAGCTCCATGCTCCAGACCGCATTAAACTGGTGATTAACCAGCAGACTGACGGCCTCCGTTGTGGCGTCGTAGAAATTAAAATCCGGCTCTCCGAGATACACCGAGCTATCGATATCGCGGCCGTCCGGTCCCGGCAGCAGCGTACCGGCAATCGGCAAAAACTGCGCCGCCGTGTCGCTGTCGGTCTCGGTCCAGTTCAACAGCAGCGTGATATCCGTCAGCTCGGTTGGACGAAAGGACAGGGACGGCGCCAACACATTCTGGTCGTAGTCCACTTCATCGACCTGGGTGCCGCTGTCGCGATACACCCCCACAAAGCGGTAGAGCCAGCGGCCATCGCCGTCAATGGCCGCGGTACTGTCGAGCGCAAGTTGCGTGTGATCAAAGTTGCCGGCCTCCAGCACAATCTCATGTGCTGCCTCTTCTCGTGGGCGCTTGCTCACCACGTTAACGATGCCGCCCGGAGAACCCTGGCCATAGAGCACCGACACTGGCCCCTTGAGAATCTCGACCTGCTCCAGGGTGTAGATATGAGGCCTTGTGTTATTGAAATTGCCGAAGAGGGACTGCAGGGAGTCCTGGTATTGCGGGGCGTCCAGACCGCGCACCCTGATGGAGTCAACCCGAGTCGCAAAGCCAAAGGTCTCGCCAATCACGCCGGCGCTGTAGGTGAACGTATCGTCGAGTGTCAGTGCACCCTTATCGATGATCTGCTGTTCCGTTTCGATACTGATAGAGCGGGCCGCCTCCATAATCGGCGTATCGGACTTCAGCGCCGAAAATCGCGACAGCTGACCCGTTACCAGCACCTCCTCCATCTCTGGCGCCTGTGCGTTCTCCTGTGCCGCCACGGCTGTGGCTAACCCCAGCAAGGCCATGCCAAGCAGGCTGGCCTGCCCATATTTTTGTCGCATCTTCACTCCCCCTACGTCGGCGCTGCAAATGATAATTATTTTTATTTACTTGACAAGCGGCCCGTTAATGATAATTATTCTCATTATTGAAGAGAGGGGTCCGCCGTGAAGTTGAATTTCCTGTGCAATAACCACCGACAGTGGCTCAGAGAAAACCCAAACGCCGCACAGTCAACCTGGGCTAAGGCTTTTGACCGCAGCCAGGAACTGGCAGAGGGCGGGCATTTCCTGGAAGCCGCCCGACAGGCAGGTTGCGCTCTGGAAACCGCGGATATTCTCATCGCGCAGTCCAGAGCGGTCTCGCGCAACGACATTCATCGCTTTAGCGAGTCCTCTGCTCAATTGGTGCAACTGCTGATCGACCTGCGTGAGATGCAGCTGGCCCACACCATCATTCAGGGCGCCCTGCACAGGCTCCAGGCCCTTATGAGCGGCGGCGCGCATCGCGCGGACATTCTGACAGGCTGCAAGCGCCTCATGAGCATTGGCGAGGGCCGCCTGCAAGTGGGTGGCAGCGCCGGCCACACCGTGCACTAAAGGCGCGTACAACGGCGCGCCTGTTACGACTCCAGCCGCATGCAGCTCGCTCGCTGTATGCGATTGCCTCAGGGATGAGGCTTTGCCCGGCCGGCGGACCCGGCCGGGCTTTTCTTTTTTTGCGCCTTCCAATACCCGGCTTTTCAGTAGCGCTTCCTGCATCGGGTCTTCCGGTGTATGTTTAAGCTTCGCCAGAACCGGAGCGCCCATGGGCAAGCTGCTGGAATTTCCGTCACAACAGGCGCAGGGCCTGGCCTTCCTCGATCGCCAGCTTCGCGCCATGCTCAAGGCGCGTGGCGCAGACGACGCGACCATCGACTTCGCAGCCAGCGCCCTGACCCGCATCTACGCGGAGCTGAGCGACGCCGAACGCTACTCCTTCAGCATCCAGCTGCCGCTCGGCCTTGACGACGCCCAGGCTGAGGCGCTGGCGTCTGAGATCAATCAAGGGCTGGACGGCATTCGCAGGGAAAACCACGCGCTCATGCTGAAGCTTATCGCACAGCTCGTGTTGGCAGAGGTGCGTCTGTTCCAGCACGAACGCAGCTAGCATCAACAGTTAAACGATCGCGGCAATTTAATTCTGGTCGGCTGCCCTGAGCCTGGCATCCAGCAGTGCCAGGCGCTCCGGTGTCCCGATATCAAACCACTGGCCCGCGTGATACTCGCCGCGCAGGCGGTTCGCGCCGATAGCCCTATCCAGCAAGGGTCGGAGGGGCATCTTTCCGGGCGCCAGATGGTCGAAGAAGGCTGACGTATAAAGGCCGATGCCCGCATACGTCAGGCCAACCGCGTCTGCGGGCCTGAAGGCCACGGAGCCTCGCTCTTGCAGCACGAAATCACCGAGAGGGTGCTGTGGTGGGTTGTCCACCATCACAAGCCAGGCCAGCGCGCCGTTATCCGCGCCGTTATCAAGGCTCCGCTCGAGGAGCTGCTCGAAGTCAAAGTCGCACCAGATATCGCCATTGACGACCAGAAAAGGGTCTGCCCCCAATAGTGGCAGCGCCTGCTGGATACCGCCCGCCGTTTCCAGAGGTGCCGGCTCGCGGGAATACGCTATCTGCAATCCCCATTTCGTGCCCTCACCGCAGTAGTCGATCAGCTGCTCAGCCAGATGCGAGATATTAATGACGACCTCGGCACATCCGGCTCTGGCCAGCCGCTCCAGATGGTAATCGATTAGCGGTCGTCCGCCGGCACGCAGCAGCGGTTTGGGTGTGTGATCGCTAAGCGGCCGCATCCGCTCTCCCAGACCCGCCGCGAGAATCATCGCCTTCACGCCCCAGTACTCCAGGGCTGGGCGTCAAACTGTGGCATCAGCGCGCGCTCGAACCACTCGATGAACGCGGCCAGGTCGGGTTCGCTCGCAGCGCGCGCTGCACAAACCTGCCGAATGTAGTCCACCACGCGTGGCAGGTCGGCAAGGTAAGCTGCTTTCTGGTCACGCAGATACAGCCGTGCAAAGGTGCCCAGTACTTTGATGTGTCGCTGGAGGCCCTGCAGGTCAAACCAAAGCAGAAAATCGTCGTCACTGACGGGGGCCACGAGGCCCGTATCGACCAGCCGGTCGCGATGGGCCAACGCCCAGTCGCGAACTCGGGGCTCTGGCCAGCGGATGTAGCAATCACGCAGCAAGGAGACCAGGTCGTAGGTCAGCGGGCCACGCACAGCGTCCTGAAAATCGATCAGGGCCAGCCCGCCCGGTTCGAGACACATCAGGTTACGGCTATGAAAGTCGCGATGCACGACAACCTGTGGCTGCGCCAAAGCATTGGTAATCAGCCGCTTGGACAGGGCGCCGAACAGCTCGCGTTCGCTGCTTGAGAGCGAGTATTGCAGCAAAGACTCTGCAAACCATAGCGGAAAACGAGATAACTCCTCAGTCAATAAGGCCTCATCGTAAGCAGGAAACGCATCGCCCTCGGGAAGCTGGATCAACGCGAGCTGCGTTAACAACTCAAAGGCAGGGGAATAATCTGCCGCCGCGCTGTCGGCACTGAGCGCCGACAGCAGCATGCGGTCGCCGAGGTCTTCAAGCGCCATGAAACCTGCTTCGATATCCACGGCATACAGCGCCGGCACGCGCAGGCCATGTTCCGACAGCAGCTCGCGCACCGCGAGGAACTCGTGGTTCTTTTCCGTCGCGGGCGGTGCGTGCATCAATATACAGCTGCCGTCAGGCCAATTTGCCCGATAATAGCGCCTGCTGCTGGCATCCCCGGCAATCCCGCTGACGCTAACACCGCCCTGCGGCAATGCGCCTGCGGCCTTCGCCCAGGCCAGCAAGCGTGCCGGCGGCTCGGCCTGGGGAGCGGGTCTATTCATTTATCTGCGTCATCCGCCCGTTTCGTCTCTCCACTTCATGTATCTCTCTGCGCTCTCAGTCTGCATCCTGGGCGACTATGCTTTATTATCCGCTTTCCAATAACAGGAATAATCCCGGCCCCATGACCCAGCACGTTTTCCGTACCCCCTCCCGCCGCAGCGGAGGCGTCCTGACCTGGGCATGGATACTGTCGGCTTTAATGGCTAGCCCCGCGCTTTTCATAGCTAGCCGCGCGCTGTTAATTGGAAGCCCCGCGCTTCTCATAGCAAGCCCTGCAGTTTTTGCGCAGGACGCTGAACCGACGACGGATCAGGCACAGCATAGCAATGGGGACGCCTGCCAGGCCATCGAGTTCGGCGAGATTTGCGAGACACCCGGACGCAAGAATCCTCCCCCTGCACACCCGCTGGACTGGGTACCTATCGACTACGTCCCCCGCAGCGAGCAGGATCGCCGCTGCGAGAACTGCAAAGGTCGCTACGAAGACCCGCTGGCCGGGACGGCGGAGCTGGTGCTAGAGGAAGAGCCGATAGAGGGTAGCGCTGACAGCACGGAGCTGGATGCGGCAACGGTGGTGTTGACCGGCAACGTGCAGGTCCGCCAGGGCTATCGTGAGCTGCGCGGCGATCGTGCCACGTTTGACCGACAAACCCGCAAAGGCACGATGAGCGGCAACATCAGCGTGCGTGAGCCCGGCATATTGCTGCGCGGCAACGAGGCTGACTTCGACAGCGTGACCGGCGAAGCGGAGGTCAGAGACAGCCAATTTATACTCCATGAGCAACACATTCGCGGCGACGCCAGCGCATTCCGGCGCGACGACCAGGGCCTGATATATATTCAGAATGGCGAGCTCAGCTACTGTGCGCCGGAAGAGTCCGACTGGGCTATTCGAGCGGACGAGCTTACCCTCAATATCGAAGAGGGCATCGGAACCGCCAAGGGTACAAAAATTGCGCTGGGTGGCGTGCCAGTGGTTTACCTTCCCTGGCTACGCTATCCGATTGATGACAGGCGCCGCACCGGTTTTCTCTGGCCCGACGTGGGGACCGACAGCCGCGGTGGTCTGGATCTCGCCATCCCCGTCTATTTCAATCTCGCCCCTGACTACGACCTGCTCTACGCGCCCCGCTTTATCCAGAACCGCGGGACCAACCACGAGGCGCGGCTGGGCTACCTCAACCAGCACCTGGGATTATGGGAGCTTTCTGGCGCCTACATGGCTGAGGATGAGGAATTCGCTTCAATTTTCCCCGACGAGGATTCCGACCGCTGGATCGGCATCGTGCAGCATCGCGGCCTGTTCAACGAGCGCTGGCGCTCGCGCGTGGACTACAGCAAAGCCTCGGACGAGTTTTATCTGAGAGACCTGGACTCCTCCAGCCTCGCGACCCGGCGGCGTACCAACCTCAGGCAGCAGGCCACCCTCGATTACCTGGGCAATAACCTGCTTGTGAATATGGAGGTGCTGCAGTTTCAGACGTTGGCCGAGGACCTGAGCAACGACTACAAGAAGCTGCCACAGATCACCGCTCGCTATCGCGGCGACGCCGAGCCCTTTCGCATCAATCCCATCCTGCTGGCCCAGTACTCCAGCTTCGACACGGACGACTTTCGCGTCACCGGTGATCGCATCTACGCCGAGGGCGGGCTCAGCTTTCCTATGCAGTGGTCCTATGGTTTCCTGAACCCCACCGTAAAATACAAGCAGCTCGACTACGATCTCAATGATCCGCAGCTGGGTCGCTCCAGCCCCACCGTTGGGGTACCTCAGGCCAGCCTTGACGGCGGGCTATTTTTTGAACGCCAGACCGGCATCGCCGGCAACCGCTATCTGCAGACCCTGGAACCGCGGGTTTACTACCTGTACAGCGAATTTGAGGACCAGACCGGCAACCCGGATTTTGACAGCGCCGAACTGACCTTCAGCTATAACCAGCTGTTTCGGGAAACACGCTTCAGCGGGCGTGATCGCATCGACGATGCCGACCAGATGGCGATCGGTGTGACCACCCGCTTTATCAGCGATGAAGATGGCACAGAGCAGTTCAACGCCAACATCGGCCAGATTTTCTATTTTCAGGATCGCGAGGTGCGCCTGCGGGCACGGGATGAACCGATCACCGAATCCACCTCAGAGTGGGCAGCGGAGCTCAACTGGTTGCCCAACGATCGCCTCAGCATACGCAGCAATGCCATCTGGGACCCATACAATGGCAAAGTGAACTCAGGCTACTTCTCGGCACGGTACAACTGGGAGAACGGTCGCCTGGTCAATCTTGGCTGGAGTTTCCGTCGTCCACTGGGCCGTTCATCCGCGAATCAACAGGTAACAGACCAGGGCCACCTGTCGGGCTACTTCCCAATCACCAATCGCTGGAGCCTGTTCGCCAGCTTGAACTATAGTTTCGAGGCGGATCGCAGCGTGGAAGACCTCGTCGGGGTGGAATATGATACCTGCTGCTGGATGGTACGCTTGCTCCACTTGCGCTACTTCGATAACCGAACCGGGCAAACCCCCGACTTCAACGACCCGAACCTGCAGCGCGAATACCAGACCCAGGTGCAGGTTGTACTCAAGGGCATGGGCGGCTTTGGTAACCGCGTGTCGGGTCTGCTGCAAGACATGATTAGAGGATTTGAAGACCGTGAATTTTAAGCATCTATTGCTTGTTCTCCTACTGCCATTATTGACGCTAGCCACGGCGGGCGCCCGAGCAGAGACACAGGTACTCGACCAGGTCGTGGCGATTGTCGACGACGACATCATCATGGCCAGCGAGCTGCGCAACCGGCTGGATACGGTAACGGCCACCCTGCAGTCTCGCGAGATCGAAATGCCCCCGGAAGACGTGCTGATTCGGGAAACCCTGGACCGCCTCATTCTGGAGAGTATCCAGATGCAGCTCGGCGCCCGGGTCGGCGTGCGTATCTCTGATGCACAGCTCAATGGCGCCATGGGCCGCATCGCATCACAGAACGGCTTGACCCTGGACCAGTTCAGGGTGGCCATGGAGCAGCAGGGGCAGTCCTACATTGCGGCTCGCGAACAGATTCGCCGTGAAATGGTGATTCAGCGGGTCCAGTCCGGCAACGTTAACCAGCGTATTCAGATCACAGAGCAGGAGGTCGAAAACTTCCTCGCAACGGACGAGGGCAAAAAGATGTCGCAGCCCGAGTACCGCATTCTGCATGCCCTGCTGGAACTACCCTCCGGTATCAGCCGGGACGAGGAAGCCGCAGCCGCAGCTTACGTGGACGGCCTGGTGCGTCGCATCCGCGCCGGCGAGCCATTCGACCAGGTAATCGGGTCCAGCACGGGCCGCTATACCTTCACCGGGGGCGATCTGGGGTGGCGCTCCCGGGACGATTTGCCGTCGCTGTTCGCGGAGGTTGCACCGCAGCTTGGCCAGGGCGAAACCTCCGACCCCATTCGCAGCGCCAGCGGCCTGCATGTTATCTACATGGGCGCCGTGCGCGGCGGTGAACAAATGGTTAGCCAAACAAAGGTGCGGCATATCCTCGTCAAACCCTCAGAGATCATGTCTGACAACCAGGCGCGCGACCTCGTCGCAAACCTGAAGGTTCGCGCCAAAGATGGCGAGGACTTCGGCGACCTCGCACGGGAGTATTCAGAAGACATTGGCTCGGCCCAGGAAGGCGGCGAGCTGGGCTGGACACAGCCGGGCCAGATGGTGCCGGAATTCGAACAGGCCATGAATGCCACGCCAGTTGGCGAAATCTCCGACCCGGTGCGTTCACAGTTCGGCTGGCACGTCCTGGAGGTGGAAGGGCGCCGTGACCAGGACGTCACCGATCAGGCCATCAAAAACAAGGCCTCCGAGTATCTGCATAGCCGCAAGTACCAGGAGGAACTGGACGCCTGGTTGCGCAAGATTCGCGACGAAGCCTTCGTCGACATCAAGTAGGCGCTCATGGCTGCACCTTGCATCGCCCTTACGCCCGGCGAGCCCGCGGGCATAGGGCCCGACGTGCTGTTAGCAGCAGCCCAGCGCGACTGGCCCGCCGCACTGGTGGCGATTGCCGACCCGCAATTACTGGCCAAGCGCGCCGAACAGCTCGGGCTGGCCATCGAACTGACAGAGTATCGTGGCGGGGAAACCACTTTGCACCGCCCCGGATGTCTGCCTGTTCTGCCAACGGGACTTGCCGCAGACGTGGTCCCCGGAGAGTTAAACTCAGCGAACGCGCGTTATGTGCTGGAGGCGCTGGACCGGGCAGTCGATGGCTGCCTGAGCGGCGAGTTTTCGGCCATGGTGACCGGGCCGGTGCAAAAGTCGATCATAAACGCGGGCGGGGTGCCGTTCTCGGGCCATACCGAATACCTGGCTGAACGCTGCGCTACGGAACAGGTGGTCATGATGCTGGCGGCCGAGGCCCTGCGCGTTGCGCTCGTCACCACACACTTGCCGCTGTCATCCGTTCCCACGGCCATCAACGCCGAGTTACTAGCCAGCGTGCTTGAGATTATCCACCGTGATTTTCAAAGCAAGTACGGAATCGATTCGCCAGCCATTGCGGTGTTGGGCCTGAACCCTCACGCAGGGGAGGATGGCCATCTTGGCAGCGAAGAGCGTGACTTCATAATCCCCTGCCTGGAACAGCTACGTGCCGCGGGCATGAACCTGCGCGGCCCGCTACCGGCCGACACAGCCTTCAATGCTGATACCCTTGCCTGGGCCGATGTCTTCCTGGCGATGTACCACGATCAGGGTTTGCCCGTACTGAAATATGCAGGCTTCGGCTCGGCAATCAACATTACCCTTGGCCTGCCGATCGTTCGCACCTCTGTCGATCACGGCACCGCCCTGCCGCTCGCCGGCAGCGGCGACGCAAAAGCAGGCAGCATGATCGCTGCGATCAACGAAGCGCTGGCGCTGAGCAAGAGCTGACTAGCCCTCGAGTTTCGCTTGCCGCTTGCGCTTGCGTCGTTTGACCCACTTGCGATAATCCGCGAGCACCTGAGCGGTTTCGCCCTCACTGCGAATCTTACCCCGATGGATCCAGATACAGCGATCACAAAGGCTCCGGACCTGAGCATCGCCATGGGATACGAATACCACCGTCTGATTGCTGGAAATACGATCCTTCAACGCATTCTGGGCCTTCTCACGAAAGGCGGCATCGCCGACGCTGAGCACTTCGTCCACCAGCAGAATTTCCACGTTGGTCAGCAACGCGGTCGCCAGCCCAAGGCGCGCGCGCATACCGGCAGAGTAGGTGGATACGGGCTCTTCAAAGGAATCGCCGAGCTCCGCAAACGCACAGATATCTTCAAGACTGCTCTCGGCCTCGCGGCGCGTGGCGCCCTGCAGCATGGCAGCCAGCAGCGCGTTGTCCCTGCCCGATAGCGTCTTCTTGAACCCGAGCCCCAGTGTCAGCAATGCAGAACGAGCCCCTTCGTAAAAGCGAATCTCACCACCCGTCGGTGCGATGATCCCCGCCATGAGCCGCAACAGAGTGCTCTTACCGCAGCCGTTTCGGCCGATGACACCCAGCGTCTCGCCCTGGTAGAGCTTCAGGGAAATACCTTCGAGTACGTGGTGCATGCCGTGGTCGAATATGTTGCGCTTGGTGCGGAAGCTCAGCGACAGATCGTCCAACTCCAGCAGCAGCTTTCGTTCCTGTGGGGCCATCAGGACAGCGCCCGCAGAGCAAGGGACTGGCTGGTGCGCCGAAGATAGGCCAGCATAAGCAGAGTCAGGGCACTGAACAGCAGCGCATTGCGCACCAGGCCCTCGAGCTCTGGCGCACCCCCATACATCAGGACTTCGCGATAGGCATCCAGCAGGAAAGCCAGCGGGTTGACCAGCAGGATCAGCTCAGTCAGATCAGGGTTGCCGATATCGCGCACGTCCCAGAATATGCCAGACGTGAACAGCAGGAAGGTAATCAATAGGGAGATCGCCATGGAAAAATCGCGGATGTAAACCACGGCAATGGCACCGGCCAGGGCGCAGGCGAGAATAAGAATGTACTGCACCGCAATTATGGGCAACAACCATAGCCAGCCCAGCGTTGGCTCATAGCCCCTGAAGAGGACGAAGCCAATGAGAAAGGCAAACACAACAGCCTGCTTATACAGGTTTGCCTGCACCGCGGCCATGGGAAACAGGGACTTCGGCACATTCACCCGACCAATCAGGCCGACGTTTGCCACGATACTGTTAGACGACTGATTCACCGTGCGCGCAAACCAGATAAAGGGAAACTTGCCGCACATCAGGAAGACAATAATGTCCGCCTTCCGGCGATCCAGTATCAGATCGAACACAACATAGAAGACCAGGACGTAGAGCAGCGGTTCCAGGATCCACCACAGGTAGCCGAGCAAGAACTTGGAGGCGTCAGCCTTAAGCGCCATGCGCGCCTGCACATCAATCAGGCGTAGGTACTGTAGGGGTGGCATGCGGGTCCCGAATGGTCGAGGCAGGCGCAGTATAAATGTGGACCCGAGGGCGTACAATAGAGGTCATGACCCCGAAGCCCGCCCGTCACCGCCCTCGAAAACGCTTCGGACAAAACTTCCTGCGTGATGATGCGGTGATCAACCGCATCGTCTCCGCGATCCATCCACAAGCTGAGCAATACCTGGTAGAGATCGGCCCCGGGCAGGGCGCGCTGACGGAGCCTCTATCCAACAGTGGCTGCCGGCTGGATGTCATCGAGCTCGACCGCGACCTCGTACCCGGCCTGCTTGCCGCCCACAGCTTGAATCCGCGTTTCACCCTGCACAACGTCGATGCCTTGAACTTCGCTTTCACGACCCTGGCGCAGTCCGGGGAGCGCCTGCGTATCGTTGGCAACCTGCCGTACAACATATCCACACCGCTGATTTTCCATCTGCTCGACAGTGCAGAGATCATCGAGGACATGCATTTCATGCTGCAGTTAGAGGTGGTGAACCGCCTCGCCGCACAACCCGGCAGCAAGCACTGGGGGCGACTTGGCATCATGGCGCAGTTCCGATGCGAGGTAGAGGCGCTGTTCGAGGTGCCGCCGGGGGCTTTTCAGCCACCGCCAAAGGTCCAGTCTGCTGTCGTCAGACTAGCGCCCCACACAAACCACCCCTGGCCTGACTGCGATCGGGAGAAACTTGCGCGCGTCGTAAAAGCTGCCTTCGCCCAGCGCAGGAAAACCTTGCGCAATAACCTTAAAGGCCTTATAGATGATGGCACCCTCGGGGAGCTCGGCATTGACCCGGGCTGTCGTGCAGAAACCCTTGGGATTACGGATTTTGTCGCGATTGCCAAGGCCATCAATGAATAAGCTGGAAGAACCGGATATGCTCGCCAATAAAGTGGAGATCGAAGCGGTAACAACGTATCTGGCGGGTCATTCGCGCCCGGAAGATGACCAGTACACCTTCGCCTACACCATTACCATCAGTAACCACAGCGACCAGAACGTGCAGTTGCTGTCTCGTCACTGGATCATCACTGATGCCGAAAACCACGTGCAGGAAGTGCGCGGAGACGGTGTGGTTGGCGAGCAACCCATCATCGAGCCAGGCGCCTATTTTCGCTATACCAGTGGCGCCACACTGAATACGCCGGTCGGGCGTATGGAAGGCACCTATTTCATGATCGCACCCGACGACCAGGAAGACGACGCCCGGAACTTCGAGGTCGCCATTCCGGCTTTCTCCCTGCACACTCCCACCGCCCTGCATTAAGTGCCATGGCCGTTTACGCCGTCGGTGATCTCCAGGGCTGCCTACAGCCGTTGAAGTGCCTGCTGCGGCGGGTCGAGTTTGACCCCGCAGTTGATCGACTGTGGTCGGTAGGTGACGCAGTGAATCGAGGCCCCAAGTCACTAAAAACGCTGCGCTTTTTATACCGCATGCGCAGCTCCCTGGTGATGGTGCTCGGTAATCACGACCTGCATCTGCTGGCCGTTGCTTACGGTGTGCGAGCGCCGAGTCGCTCGGACACGCTGGATAAAATACTGGCGGCACCGGACCGTGATGAATTGCTGGAGTGGCTGCGCTTCAGGCCACTGGTACACCACGAGTTTGGCTATACCCTCGTTCACGCCGGCATTCCGCCGCAATGGAGCCTGCCTGAGGCGATGGCCCGGGCACATGAGGTGGAAGATGTTCTGCGCAGCGAACAGTGCGTTGATTTCCTCGGCCATATGTATGGCAACGAACCCGCTCAGTGGTCGGATAGCTTGACGGGCATGACGCGCCTGCGGGTTATCACCAACTATTTAACGCGCATGCGCTACTGCAGTAAGAGCGGCATGCTGGACCTTGAAAGCAAAGGCCCCGAGCCCAACCCCTGCCTTGGCTCGAAAGTCTCCGCCTGGTTCGCCCACGACAAACGCAAGACCGCTAACGATCCGATTATTTTTGGCCACTGGGCTTCACTCGAGGGCCGTACCAACAGTCCGCTGGCCGTCGGGCTGGACACCGGCTGCGTGTGGGGCGGCGCAATGTCCTTGTACAATCTGGAAACCGGCGAGTGGACGAGCTGTCGCTGTAAAGATGGCAAATGCCGCGATGATTGAGGGCCTTGAGTGCTACCTGGTTGGCGGCGCCGTGCGCGATCAATTGCTCAACCTGCCCATCGGTGAGCGCGACTGGGTCGTCGTGGGCGCGACGCCTGATGACCTCCTGAAGCGCGGCTTCCGTCAGGTCGGTCGCGACTTTCCCGTCTTTTTACACCCGGCAACGGGCGAGGAATATGCGCTGGCGCGAACGGAACGCAAGCACGGCCATGGCCATACTGGCTTCGACGTTTACTGCGATCCTGGAGTCACTCTGCAAGAAGACCTGCTGCGCCGGGATCTGACGGTCAACGCCATGGCAAAGAGTGCGACCGGCGACCTGATTGACCCCTACGGCGGGCGCAGCGACCTCAGCGCCCGCCGATTACGCCATGTATCAGCGGCCTTTATCGAAGACCCACTGCGCGTCCTGCGCGTTGCACGCTTTGCAGCACGCTTCAGCGCACTTGGATTTGAAGTCGCCGATGAAACTCTGGCGCTGATGGGTGAGATCAGTCGCCAGGGTGAACTCAACTACCTGTCGCCGGAGCGCGTCTGGGTAGAGCTGGAGAAGGCACTGGCTACGCAAGCGCCCGGCGCCTTCCTGGAGACGCTGCGCCACTGCGGCGCCCTCGCCGCGCTCATGCCTGAGTTAGACGCCCTCTGGGGTGTGCCGCAGAGCGCGCGCTATCATCCGGAGATCGACACCGGCGTCCATACGCTGATGACCCTGGAGCAGGCCGTGCATCTCAGCAATTCAACAGCCGTACGTTTTGCCGTACTGGTGCACGACCTCGGTAAGGCGGCTACACCTGCCGATGAACTGCCGCGGCACATCGGCCACGAGCAGCGCGGCCTGCCCCTGGTTCGCGCGCTCTGTGAGCGCCTGCGGGTACCCAACTACCCCCGCGACCTGGCGCTCGTGGTCTGCGAGCAACATCTCAACTGCCATCGCGCTACTGAACTGCGCGGTACAACGGTGTTAAAACTCCTGCGCAAAACCGGCGCGCTGCGCCAGCCCGAGCGCTTCGATGACTTCCTCCTCGCCTGCGAAGCGGATGCCAGAGGGCGCCTGGGCAGCGAGAGCGAAGACTACCCTCAGGCGGACTATCTGAGGGGTGCTCTGGCGCTGGTGCAAGGCATCAGCGCGGCCGATTTCGACGGCCAAGGCGTGTCTGGCAAGGCGCTCGGTGATGCAATTGCCGCGGAGCAAGTTCGGCAACTGGAGGCTTATCGACCCCAGCGGGAGAGCCCTCGACGTGAGCAATAGGCTGGCACTGGTCACAGGTGGCGCACAGCGAATAGGTGCTGCGATTGCGCGGGAACTTCACGCTTCCGGCTTTACCATCGCGCTGCACTATCGGCAGTCACGCGGGCCCGCAGAAGCACTGGCCGACGAGCTCTGTGCCGCGCGGCCTGATTCCTGCCACCTCTATGCAGCAGATCTGGCGCGTTTGGAGGACATCAAGGCCATGGCCACCAAGCTGCTCGCTGATCACGGCGCGCTCGACGTTGTTGTGAATAATGCGTCGGTCTTTGCGCCAACACCCATTGAGGACTGCTCTGAAGCGCAGTACGACGCCATGCTCGATACCAACCTGAAAGCGCCCTACTTTCTGGTTCAGCAGCTGCTATCCGGACTACGCGCAAGGCAGGGCGTTATCATCAACATCGTCGACGTCCACGCCGAGCACCCGGCGCGAGATTACAACGCCTACTGCGCGGCCAAGGCCGGGTTGGCGTCCCTGACACGCAGCCTGGCACTGGAGCTGGCGCCTTCAATTCGTGCCAATGGCGTGGCACCCGGGGCAATACTTTGGCCCCAGGGCGAGGCCGATTACGACGAGGACGCTATGCGTAGTACGCTGGCGCGAACGCCGCTGGGCCGTTTGGGTGAGCCGGCAGATATCGCTAAAGCGGTCCGCTTCCTGGTTCTCGATGCGCCCTTCATCACCGGCCAGGTACTGGCCGTGGATGGCGGGCGGACTCTGGAGGGCTGAGCGCGCTGGCAAGGAAAATCTGGCTGCGCGAACCAGTCTGTCGAGTTAATTCGGCCAGTTAAATCGGTAGAGCACCGGCCACCGAAATCAGGCGGCCCCGCCAGCGGAAGTCGATGCGGGCCAGCCGCTGTTCGCTACGGTCGTACTCTTGCCACAGCTGTGCGTAGCTAAGCCGCGTGACCGGGTGTTTGGCATTGGGCGCCAGCTCCGCGAGCGGACACAGCACGAAAGCGTTTTCAAGGATTTCACCACGCGGCAGTTCTACCCCGTCGATGACCCCCACCCTATCGCCATAGGTCAGGATATCAATATCGAGCTGCCGCGGTGTATCTCGCCGGGCATCCGGGGGGCGTCCATACTGTACTTCGATCTGCCGCAGGCGCGCCGCCATAGCCGCCAGCGGCATCACCGTATCAATAGCGATGACCATGTTAAGGAAGGCATCGCCCTGGTACCCGATGGTCTCACTGTCGTAGACCGAGGACAGGGCCATCTCGCCGAACAGAGCGTCTAGCGCATCGAGGCCAGCCAGCAGGTTTCGCTCCCGGTCGACGTTGCTGCCAAGGCCCAGGTAGACGCCCGGCATCACTGCGGCTCGCCGCGTTCTATCAGCACGCCCACCTGGCTGGCCTCGCGTACGGCGCCTGGTTTCGCCAGGCGCAGGCGCAGCCAGGGTACGGCGAACTCCGCTTGCACCAGCTCTGCAACCTCTTCCGCCATCGTCTCAATGAGCAGGAACTCGCTGCCCTGTATAAATGCAAGCACGCGCGCGGAGATCGCCGCGTAATCGACAGCGTCATCAATGCCATCGGTGCGAGCGGCTCGCCGATTATCGCTGGCAAGCTCCAGATCCAACACCACGGTCTGGCGCACCTTGCGCTCCCAGTCGTAGACGCCAATCACGGTATCGGCCCGGAGCCCTTCGATAAAGACAATATCCACTCAGACAACGCTCCGCTCGATCGGCGGCAACTCAACCATGGGCCAGCGCGCGCGCACCTGAATCTCGGCGCCATCCACCTGACCCGCGGCCAGGCGCTGGGCACCGGCATAGGCGATCATGGCACCATTATCCGTACAAAAGATCGGTGCAGGATAGAACACGCCGCTGCCGATCTTGGCCAAGGCCTGCTCAAGTCGCTCGCGAAGACGCCGATTGGCGCTCACACCGCCGGCAATGA
Organism: Pseudomonadota bacterium; assembly: GCA_038748065.1. GTDB lineage: Bacteria > Pseudomonadota > Gammaproteobacteria > Pseudomonadales > Halieaceae > JBCDJG01. The sequence goes on along the minus strand of JBCDJG010000049.1, from coordinate 4,954 downwards.
CCAACGTCTTTAACTGCTCTTGCTCCAGCGCTCGCCGGCACTTGATGACGAGCGTGTCCACCACGGCCTCTTCAAAGGCACGCGCGATATCCGCCTTATCCTGGTCGCTGAGCTTCCCGCTTTTGCGGCAATCGGCAACCGTGTTCAAGGTAAATGTCTTGAGGCCGCTGAAACTGAAATCGAGACCCGGGCGGTTAACCATCGGCCGCGGGAAGGTAAAACGTCCGGGGTTTCCATGCTCGGCTATGCGGGCCACGTGCGGCCCCCCCGGGTAAGGCAGGCCCAGCATCTTCGCTGCCTTATCAAAGGCCTCGCCGGCCGCATCGTCCAGCGACTCGCCCAGCAGTCGGTACTCGCCAATCGCGTCGACTCTGACCAGTTGTGTATGCCCGCCGGACACCAAAAGCGCGACAAAGGGATACTCGGGACGCTCATCTTCCAGCATCGGTGCCAGCAGATGACCCTCCATGTGATGCACGCCCAGCGCGGGGACGCCCCAGCCCCAGGCCAGTGACCTGGCCAGTGTGGCGCCCACCATCAAAGCGCCGATGAGACCGGGGCCCGCGGTGTATGCGACGGCATCAATATCTGCGGCTGAGCGGTCTGCTTCTTTCATTACTCCTTCAATCAATGGCAGGGTCTTGCGGACGTGATCTCGCGAGGCCAGCTCGGGAACGACGCCGCCATACTCAACATGGATATCAACCTGGCTGAACAGCCCATGCGCGAGCAGGCCGCGCTCGGTATCAAACAGCGCAACGCCGGTTTCGTCGCAAGAAGTTTCCAGGCCCAGGATTAACATGGCGAGCATCATACCCAGCCCGGCATGGCTGCGAAAGTGCAGGTGAGTGTCCACTCACAACGGTGCGTATCGAGGCCGTGACTGCGGTGAATTTTGCCCTTTGCAAAGGATGGCAGATGAGTATATTATGCGCGCCCTTTCAGCCATCTGCCGGGTTGCCCCCTGCCGGTGCGTATTTAGTGAACAGGTAGAGACTTAATGCCTCAAATCAAGGTTAAAGAGAACGAGCCCTTCGACGTGGCTCTGCGCCGCTTCAAGCGCTCCTGCGAAAAGGCCGGCGTGCTGGCCGAAGTGCGTAAGCGCGAGCACTACGAGAAGCCGACCACCGTGCGTAAGCGCGCCGCTGCGGCCGCCGTGAAGCGCCACCTGAAGAAGCTTTCCCGAGAAAATCGCAAGCGCGTCCGCCTCTACTGAGTACTGGTCCTCCTGTGAGCGATCAGTCTCTGGTAGATATCATCAAGGCGGCAATGAAGACCGCCATGAAAGCCCGCGACCGGGAACGACTTGCCGCCATCCGGCTCATTCAGGCCGAATTCAAACGCATCGAAGTCGACGAACGCATCGAACTCGATGACACTCGCGCCATCTCGGTGCTCGACAAAATGCTAAAACAACGCCGCGACTCCCTATCGCAATACGAGAGCGCAGGCCGCACCGATCTCGCCGAGAAGGAACAGGCCGAAATAGAGGTCATCCAGGAGTTTCTGCCGGCCCAACTCACTGAAGAAGAGATCGCCGCCATGATCGATGCGGCGATCGACGCCACCGGTGCTAGCGGCATGCAGGGCATGGGTCAGGTCATGGGCCAGCTCAAGCCGCAATTGCAGGGCCGCGCCGACATGGGCGCTGTTAGCCAGATGGTGAAGGGCAAACTGGCTGGCTGATCACGGGCTCCTGCGGGAGTATTAACGTCAAACCTGCCCAAACCGGTATGGCGTCGAGAGATTCTGCTAATCTTTGCGACTATGCCCGGACGTATTACACAGAAATTTATCGACGACCTGCTCGACCGCGTCGACATCGTTGAGACCATCGATCGCCGGGTAAAGCTGAAGAAAGCAGGCAAAAACTACAGCGCCTGCTGCCCCTTTCACGACGAGAAAACGCCCTCTTTCACGGTGAACAGCGACAAGCAGTTCTACTACTGCTTTGGCTGCGGCGCCAGCGGCAACGCGCTGGGCTTCGTGATGGAATACGAGAACGTCGAATTCCCCGAGGCGGTGGAACGATTGGCATCGACGGTGGGCATGACGGTAGAGCGCGAGCCCAGTCGCGATGGGCGCCCGGGTGAGCCGCCGCGGCAAGACAGCAACAAACCCCTTTACGCCCTGCTTGAGCAGGCCTCACGCTTCTACCAGTTGCAGCTCCGCGAGCACCCGCAGGCCAAGCGAGCGGTGGCCTACCTCAAGGGCAGAGGCATGACGGGGGTCACAGCAAAACAGTTCGACCTCGGCTTTGCACCACCGGGATGGGACAACCTGCTGCAGGCTCTCGGCGACAGCGATGAGGCAAAGCAGCGTTTGGAGACGGCAGGCATGCTGGTGCGCAACGATGCCGGCCGCGTGTATGACCGATTTCGCGACCGTGTTGTGTTCCCCATTCGTGACCAACGGGGCAGGATCATCGGGTTTGGTGGCCGTGTCCTGGGCGACGACAAGCCGAAGTATCTGAACTCCCCCGAAACCCCGGTATTCCAGAAAGGCCGGGAACTCTACGGCCTCTACCAGGCGAAGCAGGCCAACAGAAACCTTGAGCGCATTCTGGTCGTCGAGGGCTATATGGATGTGATCGCCCTGGCCCAGCACGGCATCAGCAATGCCACCGCTACCCTTGGCACCAGTACCAGCAAGACACACCTCGAACGCATCTACCGACTGTGCTCCGAGGTCGTCTTCTGCTTCGACGGCGATGAGGCCGGCCGCAAAGCCGCCTTCCGCGCACTCGAGGCGGCACTGCCGTGCATGGAGGACGGTCGCCAGGCACGCTTCCTGTTTCTGCCTGAAGGCGATGACCCGGACACCATCGTGCAGCGCGGCGGTGCAGAACTATTCAATAGCCTGTTGGCCGATGCGCAGGCCCTTGAGAGCTTTCTGTTTGACAGCCTGTCGGCAAATCTCGACCTGGATTCGCTCGACGGTCGCGCCAGGCTGAGTAAGCTGGCTCTTCCCTATCTCCGCCAGTTGCCCGCGGGTGTCTTCCAGGAGCTGATGTTCAAGGAGCTGGCAGAGCGCACCGGCCTCGAACTGGAAAGCCTGAAGCGACTGGAAGCGAATACGGCACCGGCCGCACCGGAGCCTATACTGCCACCGGACGGGCCAGAACCGGGCCAGCCAGAGCAAGCGGAGCCATCGCAACCGCGCAAGCGACACGCCAAGAGTTCAGCGGCGGGCTATGCTAACCTCGCCCAATCCGCCCTTGCGTTGCTCCTTCACCAGCCGGATATCGCTCGCCTGGTCGACCCCTCCGTACTGCACTCGCTGAAAGGCGATGACATCGAGCTGCTGCGGGAGATGCTAACGCTGCTGCGATTGCGCCCGGAATCCAACACCGCCATGTTGCTGGGGCACTGGTATGGCACGCCCCAAGGTGAACTGCTCGGCCGCTTGGCAGGCCAGGAACGCCTGATACCTGCGGGCGGCATCGAGCAACAGTTTCTCGACACGCTGCAGGCGCTTGAAAGCCTCACGCATCGGTCTGCACTGGAGGCGAAAGTCGACAAACTGAAAAGCACCAACTACGCTCAACTCAGCGCTCTGGAGAAGCAGCAGTTGCGAGACGCCTTGCAGCGGGATGCCGAACGTAAAAAACGCTGAATCGTGATTTTTTCACCCACTTCGGCCCGGTCTGTCCAGCCCTTGAATGCGGCCCGGATGGCCCAACATCACACAGGTCATCCCGCGCTGCTTCCGGGGGGACTAAAAGCGCTATGAAAATCGTCCTATTAGACACTAATTGGTAGTTAAGTTACTGATTTTTCGGTACAATTGCCCACTTTTTGCTACACCCAAAGGTTTTGTGAATGACTGACGTTGTGCAACAGCAGTCCCGCTTGAAGGAACTGATTGCCCGCGGTAAGGAACAGGGCTACCTGACTTACTCAGAGGTAAACGACCACCTGCCGGAGGACATCTCCGATCCGGATCAGGTCGAAGACATAATCCAGATGATCAACGACATGGGCATACAGGTGTTCGAAGCAGCACCGGATGCCGATGAATTGCTCCTCACCGGTGGCGACAGCTCCGCCGACGACATTGCAGCCGCTGAGGCAGCCGCCGCTTTGGCTGCTGTTGAGACAGAAGCCGGCCGCACCACCGACCCGGTGCGCATGTACATGCGCGAGATGGGTACGGTAGAACTGCTCACACGCGAAGGTGAGATTCAAATCGCCAAGCGTATTGAAGAAGGCATCCGCGAGCTGATGGCGGCCCTTGCCTACTACCCCGGCTCGGTCGGTAAAGTACTCAATGAATATGACCTCGTTGCCAAAGAAGAGCGGCGCCTAGCCGACATTATGGTGGGCTACCTTGATCCCGCCGAAAATGTGCCCTCTGCGGCTGAGATCGCTGAGGCAGCGGCGAACAGCAGCGACGATGACGACGAGGAAGGCGAATCCGGGCCTGACCCCGTTGAGGCAAAGAAGCGCTTCACCGCGCTGAAGCGCCAGTTCAACAAAACGGAAAAGACCATCGCCGCGAAGGGCCGCAGCAGCAAAGAAGCCCAGAAAGAAATGGAAAAGCTGGGTGAGGTCTTCAAATTCTTCAAGCTGACGCCACGTGTCTTCGAACCGCTCACTGACACGGCGCGCAACATTTTAGCCGGGGTTCGTGACCAGGAACGCGAGATCATGCGCCTCGCCGTGCGTGTCTGCGGCATGCCGCGCAAGGAGTTCATCACCTCCTTCCAGGGCTCCGAGTCTGACCTAAAGTGGGTATCACGGCATACCCGCGGCAAGAAAGACCACGCCACCAAGCTGGCGGCGAACAAAGACGAGATTCAGCGACTGCAGCGGCGCATCCTGCAGTTCGAAGAGCAGACCGGCCTCACCGTCGGCGAGATCAAGGAAATCAACCGCCGCATGAGTATGGGTGAGGCGAGAGCCCGCCGAGCCAAGAAGGAAATGGTCGAGGCCAACCTGCGCCTGGTGATTTC
>JBCDJG010000048.1:0-39920 GCA_038748065.1 Pseudomonadota bacterium | reverse complement strand
TTGATGATCTGCGTGAATCCCTGGTCTATGGCAGCTGGGGGGAGCAGGCCCTTATCGCCGAGTATCAGTCGCTTGATGCGGGTGCGTTAGAGGCGTACATCGACGCCTTCTGGTCCCAAGCCACCGCCGAAGTACTGCTTTATGGCAACTATCAAAAGCCTATGGTGGCCGAAGTATACGAGCGCTTGGAAACGCTGCTACCAGAGGGTCAGGCAAACGCAATGCCGGCGCGGCAGGTGACACGGCTGCAGGCTGGAGACAATCTTCTTTACGCGGTCGATGTGCCGCATGACGATGCGGTCGTTGCCTGGTACCTCCAGGGTGCAGGTGACAGCCTGGAGGATCGCGCTGCCACGGCTCTAACGGCACAGGTAATGAAGTCGGGCTTTTTCCAGCAGCTGCGTACCGAACAACAGCTGGGTTACATCGTCAGTGCCTTCGCCTGGCCTCAGCTGGACGTACCGGGCGTGGTTATGCTTGTTCAGTCTCCCAATACCAGCGCCGTCGGTATCACTGACTCGATGGAGGCGTTCATGCAGAGGTTGCTACCAGACACTGATGCCGATCAGTTTGAGCGGCACCGTAGCGCCCTGGCGGGGGAGATTCGCCGCCCCGACAAAAACCTGTGGGAGCGCGCCGAGTATTACTGGCGTTCAATCTCGAAGGAGCAGTTTGAGTTTGATGGTCGAGAGCTCCTCGCCGGTGCCGTTGATGAGGTTAGTTTTGAGGCCTGGCAGCAGTATTACCGGGAAACCTTTCTCACCGACCGCCACTCATTGCAGGTGATTACGCCGGGTGCGGCCGCTGAATTCCCTGAATTGGGTCAACGCCGCTTTGATAGTGCGGGCGAGATAAAAGCGCAACAGGGCGTGTATCAAGTGCCCCGCAGCTGACCCCGTAACTTTTTTACAGAACGCGCGCTGGGATCCCGCGCGCACCCCACGTTTCAGGCGCGTTTTCGCGCCTTTTTATCATTCCAATTAGGAACTATATTAAATCTTAGTCGGCGCTCCTGTAGTATTACTACCCGGCTGCGGGGCTCACTGCGGGGGTCCTTGTGTCGATTGCCGAGAGCTTCTATCTGAAAGTTTATATTCATCAATACCTTAAGTCGCTTTCAGTAGCTCAGTTTTATAGTTCTAAAATAGAATTTATACGTAGGAGAGCAGGGTCATGATAGACGACCAGGATCCCGTTGAAACCCGTGAATGGCTTGATGCCCTTGATTCAGTGCTGAAGCATGAAGGTCGGGATCGTGTCGGCTTCCTGGTTCGGCAGATGGCACGGCATGCTTTGGATAAGGGGGTGCGCCTGCCGCCCGCCATTACTACGCCCTTCCGCAATACCATTCCTCCCAGGGATGAGGCGCCGATGCCGGGGGACTTGTTCATGGAGCGGCGCATTCGCTCACTCGTTCGCTGGAATGCGGTAGCCATGGTTATGCGCGCGAACGACAACGACGAAGGGCTGGGCGGCCACATTTCCAGCTTTTCCTCCAGTGCCACGCTTTACGACGTTGGCTACAACTATTTCTTCCGCGGGACTGAAAATGGTCATCCAGGTGACCTGGTGTTTTACCAGGGCCACAGCGCTCCGGGTATGTATGCGCGCTCCTATCTCGAGGGGCGCCTGAGCGAGGCGCAGTTGGACAACTTCCGTCGCGAGGTTGCCGGCGACGGCCTGTCCTCTTACCCGCATCCGTGGTTGATGCCGGACTATTGGCAGTTTCCGACGGTATCGATGGGCCTCGGGCCAATCCAGGCGATCTACCAGGCGCGCGTCATGAAATATCAGCAGTCGAGAGGCCTGGTCGACCATGGCGATCGTCAGGTGTGGTGCTACATGGGCGATGGCGAGTGCGATGAGCCCGAATCGCTGGGCGCCATCTCTCTCGCGGGCCGCGAGCAGATGGGTAACCTCAACTTTGTGATCAACTGTAACCTGCAGCGGCTGGACGGCCCCGTGCGCGGCAATGGCAAGATCATCCAGGAGTTGGAAGGCATCTTTCGAGGCGCAGGCTGGAACGTCATCAAGGTTATTTGGGGGCGTAAGTGGGATCCGCTGCTGGACAAGGATGAGAGTGGCCTGCTGCAACAGCGCATGGATGAAGTCTGCGATGGCGAACTACAGAACTATAAATACAACGGTGGTGCTTATACGCGGGAGCACTTCTTCGGAAAGTACCCCGAGACTTTGAAGCTGGTGGATGACCTGTCCGATGATGACATCATGTATCTGAACAGGGGCGGACACGATCCCTACAAGGTCTATGCAGCGTATGCGGCAGCGATAGCAGAATCCGAAAGGCCTACAGCCATTCTGGCAATGACGGTGAAAGGCTATGGCACGGGCGAAGCTGGCGAGGCCAATAACGAGACCCATTCGCTCAAAAAGCTGGATCTGGACAGCCTGAGAGCATTTCGGGATCGCTTTGCAATTCCTATTTCCGACGACGAACTTGAAAAAGTGCCCTACTACCGGCCGGCGGAAGATAGCCCGGAGATGCGCTATCTTCGGGCGCGCCGCGAAGCACTCGGTGGCACCTTGCCCGTCCGTCGTGCTGAACTCGCCCCGCTGGAGACGCCCCCGCTGGAGGCCTTCAAAACTCAGCTGGAAGGCAGTGGCAAACGCCAGATTTCAACCACGATGGCCTTCGTGCGCCTGCTGTCCAGCCTCGCCAAAGACAAACACATGGGCGAGCGCGTTGTGCCCATTGTGCCTGATGAGGCCCGCACCTTTGGTATGGAGGGCATGTTCCGACAGTTGGGTATCTTTTCCTCGGTCGGCCAGAAGTACACCCCCCATGATGCAGGCCAGATCATGTACTACAAGGAGGACATCAAAGGGCAGATTCTGGAGGAGGGCATAAACGAGGCCGGCGCGTTTTCTGCTTGGCTGGCTGCCGCCACTTCCTACAGCACCAGCGCTTATCCCATGGTCCCATTCTATATTTTTTACTCGATGTTCGGATTTCAGCGCATCGGCGATCTGGCTTGGGCTGCTGGCGATAGCCAGGCGCGCGGTTTCCTAATCGGTGCCACGGCCGGGCGCACCACCCTGAACGGGGAAGGTCTGCAACACCAGGATGGACATAGTCACCTGCTGGCCAGCACTATCCCCAACTGCGTTAGCTACGACCCTGCCTATGCGTTCGAGCTGGCTGTCATCGTGCAGGACGGCATGCGGCGAATGTTCGGCGAGGGTGAAAACAAGTTTTACTACATCACGACCATGAACGAGAACTACACTCAGCTGCCAAGGCCCGAAGGCGCGGAGGAGGGCATCGTCAAGGGTATGTATTTACTGCGAGAATCCGCTCTTCAATCCGAGTTGCGGGTGCAGTTGATGGGGGCGGGCACCATTCTGCGCGAGGTCGAGGCTGCTGCAGAGCTGCTGGAGTCCGACTACGGCGTCGCAGCAGATGTTTGGAGCCTCACCAGCGTGAACGAGCTGGCGCGAGATGGTCGAGCCGTGCAACGCTGGAATATGCTCCACCCCGAGGAGGCCCCTCGCGTGCCGTATATTAATAGCCTGCTCTCCGGTCGGCCTGGCCCAGTCGTTGCAGCGACAGACTATATGAAGAGCTACAGCGAGCAGCTGCGTGAGTTTGTTCCCGGCGACTTCCTGGCACTAGGCACCGACGGTTACGGTCGCAGTGATACGCGACGGAGTCTCCGCCATTTCTTTGAGGTCAGTCGAGAATATGTAGTGCTTGCGGCGCTCAAATCGTTGGCCGACCGGGGCAAGCTTGATACTGCTCGCGTTACCGACGCTATGACATCACTGGGCATCAGCGGCGACAAAGTCGATCCCGCCTCGGCCTGAGGGTATTACCCATAACGGATACAGGAAGCGAATTGTGGCAATAGAACAAGTCAGTGTCCCCGATATCGGAGGCGCCGAGGCAGAAGTCATAGAGGTCCTTGTTGCGCCCGGCGATGAGGTAACCCTGGAGCAACCCCTGATCGTTCTGGAGTCGGATAAGGCTTCCATGGAGATTCCCTCCACCGCCGCGGGTACGATCACTGAAGTGCTGGCCCAGGTCGGCGACCAGCTGGCGGAGGGCGCTGCGGTTATCGCGGTGGAGACGGAGGCATCAGAGGGTCAGGCGGAGGCTGCGGTGGAGAACACTCCGGTCGGCGGCGACGCGGCTTCCGAAACCTCAGTCCCCGAAACCCAGCCCCCAGCGCCGGAGCAAGGCGCATCGCCACCACCTGCACCGGCCGCCGCTGGGACAACCAGCGTACCTGTGATGGTGCCCGACATCGGCACAGATGAGGCTGTTGAGCTGATTGAGATTGTCGCTGCTGTGGGTGATACGGTCGCCGAGGGCGATTCTCTTGTCGTATTGGAATCGGACAAGGCGTCGATGGAAGTGCCTTCGCCCCTGGCCGGCAAAGTGCAGGAAATATCGGTCAGCGTTGGCGATGAAGTGCGGCAAGGTGATCAAATTGCACGCTTGCTTGCGGATGGTGAAGCGCCGCCCATTGAAGCTTCGACAAGCGATGCTGAGGCGTCTGAACCTGCACCTGCACCTGCACCTGCACCTGCGCCGGCGCCGGTAGCGACATCCGGGGATGATGCGCCTGAACCTGCGAAAGCGGTTCCACCGCCAGTGGCAAGCGACGGCGAGGTCTATGCAGGCCCGGCGGTTCGCAAGTTGGCGCGTGAGTTTGGCATCGACCTCAGCCAGGTGAGCGGTTCCGGTCCCCGCGGCCGCATCGTGAAGGAAGACCTGCATCGCTTTGCACAAAAAGCCTTGTCTGCCCCAGCAGCTGCCGCTAGTAGCGGCAGTGGCATTCCGTCGATTCCCGAGGTTGACTTTGGCGCGTATGGCCCGATCGAGGCCGTAGAGCGTTCGCGTATTGATAAGGTGACCGCGGCCAATATGCAGCGCAGCTGGCTTAATGTCCCGCACGTTACGCAGTTTGATGACGTCGACATTACTGAGCTTGAAGACTTCAGGAAATCATTGAAAGCGGAGGCAGAGAAACGCGGTACTCGTTTGACGCCCATGCCCTTCATTCTCAAGGCCGTCGCGCAGACCCTGAGGGACAACGCCAAGTTTGCGGCGTCCTTGTCCGCCGATGGTGAGCAGCTGGTTTATAAAAAATACTGCCATATCGGCATGGCCGTGGATACGCCTGCCGGGCTTGTGGTGCCGGTACTGCGTGATGTTGACCAGAAGTCGATCTGGCAGCTATCGGAGGAAGTACTTGATCTCGCTGCCCGGGCCCGTGATCGCAAGCTGACGCCCGCAGATATGCAGGGTGCATGCTTCAGCGTTTCCAGCCTGGGCAACATCGGAGGCCGTGGCTTCACCCCGATTGTCAACGCGCCGGAAGTTGGGATTCTCGGCATATCCCGGGCTGCCGTTCAGCCGGTCTGGAGCGGCAGCGAGTTCATCCCGAGGACGCTGTTACCGATAGCCTTGTCCTACGATCACAGGGTAATAAACGGCGGTGACGGTGGCCGCTTCCTCGCTGATTTTACGGCCTACCTGGGTGACATCAGACGGCTGGTTCTTTAACCACGCCCACGCCACTGCACCAGCATCGTGCGATTGGCACGGAACATGCTCTATCCTTGTTCTACATAGAGTATGGGTTTTGTGTTCCTGCTGGGAATACGACCTCGGGGAAGGTGGCCCGTGAGCGAGAAACTAGGCCCCGGTTCCGTGCCTGATTGGCGCCAATCCTTTATTGAGCGTCACGAACTGCCGGGCACCTATCGGGCATATGCACAAAAATGGTTCGACCCCCTGGTCGAGATCCTGGTGGCGCGCCAAAACGGTGCACGCGGTCCTTTGTTGGTTGGCCTGAACGGTAGCCAGGGTTCGGGCAAGACGACCCTTGCAGATTACTTGGTGTTTGCACTCGAGCAGGCACATCAGCTTTCGGCGATCAGCCTATCGCTCGATGACTTTTATCTACCCCTGGCGACCCGCGCGGAACTTGCCGACACCATTCATCCACTATTGAGGACGCGTGGTGTGGCGGGTACCCACGACCTTGGCCTGATGAAGCAAACGCTAGATCGGCTGGGTCACTGTGAGACTGCTCCCGTACCCCTGCCTGCATTTGACAAGGCCATTGACGACCGCGTACCCAGTGAAGACTGGCTCTCGCAGCAGCGAACGCCGGACCTTATTGTCCTGGAGGGCTGGTGCCTGGGTGCGCGACCTGAGCCGGCAGACGCCTTGCAATCTCCGCTCAACGACTTGGAAAGCCAAGAAGACCCAGACGGTGTCTGGCGGCAGTATGTGAATAACGCACTAGAGGCAATGTTGCCTGTGTATGAGCAGATTGATTACTGGGTCATGCTGCAAGCCCCTTCTTTTGAGTGCGTGTTCGATTGGCGGTGTCAACAAGAGGCGCAGCTGGCGCGGCACCGGCCTGGCGCCAGCGGCATCATGGATGAACAGGCCCTGCAACGATTCGTCCAGCATTTTCAGCGTCTGACGCTGCAGTGCTTGCGAGACCTGCCCGAGCGAGTAGATTACTTGCTGCGATTGGACGCCAGCCGTGATGTCCTGCAATGCATGATCAAGCCGGCCGCAAGCAGATGACCAACGACATGCAGCCGCGAGCATTGGTGTTCAGCGACCTCGATGGCACTCTGTTGGATCACGAAAGCTACAGCTTCGACGCCGCGCGACCCATGCTTGAGCGTCTTGACATGCTCGGCGTACCCGTCATTCCCGTCACCAGCAAGACTCGAGCTGAATTGCTCCCCCTGCGGGTAGAGCTTGGCAACCGTCACCCCTTTATCACTGAGAATGGGGCGGCGGTGTTCATTCCCTGTGGGTACTTCGATGACTGTCCCGGCGGTGCGGTACAGCGTGGCGAATACTGGGTTTACGAAGTGAGCAGTCGACGGTCGCACTATGTCGAACTGCTGGGTCAGGTGCGGGCGGAGTTCGAGGGGGAGTTTCAACACTTTGCGCAGCTCGGGCCCGACGGGATCGCCGGTCTCACTGGCCTTGACCTCGCAAGCGCCGCACTCGCCAATGACAGGGACTACTCTGAGCCCGTTAAGTGGCTGGGCAGTGCAGAGCGCAAGGCGGCGTTCATTGCCCGGCTGGCGGAGCTGGGTGCTATTGCAACCCAGGGAGGTCGGTTTCTGAGCGTTGCCGGTGCGGCGGACAAGGGCGCGGCACTCCTTTGGCTGCGCAGCGCCTACCAGCATGCGCTGGGACTGGCTCACTTGCCCGACATCGCAGCGGGTGACAGCCCCAATGATCGCGCTATGCTAGAACAGGCAGAGACGGCATTGGTAGTGCGTTCACCTCACCATGATTACCCAAGCCTGGTGCGAAGCGAAGCTGCGACCATCTACAGCCAGGCGTACGGCCCTGAGGGCTGGGCTGAGGGCCTGGCACAGTGGCTTGACACAATGGACCTACCCGACAAAAGGAAGCACAGCCATGGGTGACTTTTACCAGAACGGTGTCATCACGACCCTGCATAACCTGTGCTCGCGGCCGGTGTCTGAACTGGAGGACGAGCTGCTGGAGTTCAGCCGCGAGCGTCCCATGGGTTTGATCCTGCCGTCGCTTTACTCTGAGCTTGAGGGCGAAGCATTGCCCGATATCATCGATCACCTGAGTGAGGTCAATTACCTGTCTAACATCGTAATCGGACTCGACCGCGCCGATGAAAGCGAGTACCGCAAGGCCGTTGAGTTTTTCAGCGCGCTACCACAGGAGCATCGCGTGCTGTGGAACGACGGCCCGCGCCTGCAGGCGCGTGATGAAGACTTGCGTGAGCTCGATCTCGCGCCCCGCGAGTTGGGTAAGGGCCGTAATGTTTGGTACTGCATGGGGTACATGCTCGCGCGCAAGGCCGTTGAATCGGTTGCTCTGCATGACTGCGACATCCTGACTTACGATAGGGCACTGCTTGCTCGACTCATCTACCCGGTCGCGAATCCGCACTTCAATTACGAGTTTTGTAAGGGCTACTACTCGCGAATTGCTGACGGTAAGATCAACGGCCGCGTCAGCAGGCTACTGGTCACCCCCCTGCTGCGGGCCCTGAAAAAATCACTCGGCGCTATGGACTACCTCGAGTACATGGACAGTTTCCGCTACCCGCTGGCGGGCGAGTTTTCCTTCCGCATCGATGTGCTCAATGATATTCGCATTCCGTCGGACTGGGGTTTGGAGATTGGCGTGCTGTCTGAGATGTTTCGCAACTATGCTAACAACCGACTGTGTCAGGTAGATATCGCCGAAATCTATGATCACAAACATCAGGACCTGTCTGCCGAAGACGAGCGAGGCGGGTTGTCAAAGATGTCCATCGATATTTCGAAGGCGCTGTTTCGCAAGCTGGCAACTCGGGGTGTGACCTTCAATTCAGGTTCATTCCGAACGATTAAAGCGACCTACTACCGCATCGCACTGGACTTCGTGGAGACCTATCACAACGATGCGATTATGAACGGATTGACGCTGGACATTCACGGCGAAGAGAAAGCGGTTGAGCTGTTTGCCGAGAATATTATGAAGGCCGGAGAGGCCTTTCTCGACAGGCCAATGGAGCGCCCTTTCATTCCAACCTGGAACCGGGTGATGAGCGCGATGCCTGATTTTCTTGACCGCCTGGAGGACGCAGTCGAGGAAGACTGGCGTGAATACGGGGGTTCGACCTGATGCTCAGCCCTGATCAGGTGCTGCTCGAACTTCGCGACCGGGTGCAGCATCATGTCGATGCGATCTACCACGAGAACCCGCTGGGCTACCCGCTCGACGGTCTCGCCGATCGCTTTATCGAGCTGATGCGCCTTGAAGATGGCTGCGCGCAGCCTCGAAAGCTGGTAAATCACTGGTCGCAGGAAGATGCCCTGCTGATCTGCTATGGCGACTCAATTCTCGATCATGACACCAAGCCGCTAGTCATGTTGAAACGCTTTCTGGATGAACGCGCCAGCGGAGCGATCAGCGGTGTCCATATCCTTCCGTTCTACCCCTGGAGTTCTGACGACGGCTTCGCGGTAATCGACTATTCCTCCGTCAACGAGGCCCTCGGGGAATGGTCGCACATACAGGACATAGCAGCCGACTACCGCCTCATGGCTGACCTGGTCATCAATCACTGTTCCAGCCGCGGCCCCTGGTTCCAGAATTTTCTCGCCGGCAGAGACCCGGGGCGTGATTATTTTTATACGGCCAGCCCTGACGCGGATGTCTCCCAGGTGGTCAGGCCGCGAACGTCGCCACTGCTGCGCGAGGTGCAAACCGTAGATGGCGAGCGACATGTCTGGTGCACCTTTAGTCACGACCAGGTCGACCTGGACTTTCGCAACCCGGAGGTTTTAGCGCAGTTCGTTAATATCGTCAGGTTGTACCTCGATATGGGCGTACACATTTTCCGCTTGGATGCCGTGGCTTTCGTGTGGAAAAAGGAGGGTACGAACAGCCTGAATCTGGAGGAGACGCACGAGATCGTGCGCCTGTTGCGAACGCTGGTCGAGCATGCGTGCCCGGACGCCATGCTGATTACAGAGACAAATATTCCCAACCAGGAAAATCTGTCCTACTTCGGCAATGCCAACGAAGCGCACTGCGTTTACAACTTCTCGCTGCCACCGCTACTGGTTAACACGATGGTCACGGGTGACTGTGGCTATCTCAAGCAGTGGATGATGAGTATGCCGCCCGCCCGCAACGGCACCGCCTACTTTAATTTCATCGCCTCTCACGATGGCATTGGGCTGCGGCCCACCGAGGGTCTGCTCTCTGAAGCGGAAGTAGAGACGCTGATCCAGACCATGGAGTCTTTTGGCGGGCACGTGTCCTGGCGTGCTCTGGATGACGGCCGTAACAAGCCCTACGAAATTAATATCTCACTCATCGACGCGCTGAAGGGTACGGTGCGGGGCGAAGATGAGTTTGGTCTGGATCGCTTTGTTTGTGCCCATGCCATCATGCTGGGCCTTGAGGGCATTCCGGGGATTTACATACACAGCCTGCTCGGTACACCCAACGACTACGCTCGAGTTGAGCACACCGGGCACAAACGGGCGATAAATCGGCATCAGTGGCACCTTGAAGATATTCAGTCTGAGCTTGATGAGCCGAGTTCCACGCACGCCCGGGTTTTCAACCGGCTGCACGATCTACTCATGATTCGTCGACAGCAGGCGGCCTTTCACCCCAATGCCACGCAGTTTACGCTTCACCTTGGCAGCCGTATTTTTGCGTTCTGGCGGCAGAGCATCGACCGTGATCAGAGCATTTTCTGCCTGAGCAACGTCAGCGATCAGCCGCAAGCGGTTACCATGTCCGACATCAATCTGATCGACAATCAGGAGTGGTGGGACCTGATTAGCAGGCGACGCTTCGCCGAAAGTGATGCCGAGCTTCATCTGGCACCCTACCAGACCGTCTGGATCACCAACGCAGCACCCTGATCACGCATTTTTGCTGCCCTATGTTAGACTTTCGGGCTCAAAAATCTTCACAGGAATCAGGCTGCGATGATCATCAAACCCCGCGTGCGAGGCTTCCTCTGTATCACCACCCACCCGGTGGGCTGCGCCGCAAACGTAGAGCGGCAGATTGAGTATGTAAAGTCGCGCGGAGCCATCGAAAACGGTCCCAAGCGGGTCCTGGTCATAGGCAGTTCTACCGGTTATGGACTCGCCTCGCGCATCACCGCTGCTTTCGGTGCGGGTGCTGCCACGATAGGTGTTTTTTTTGAAAAAGAAGGGAGCGCCAAAAAGCCCGGGACCGCTGGCTGGTATAACTCAGCTGCCTTTCATCAGTTTGCGGAAGGTGAAGGCCTTTACGCCAAGAGTATCAATGGCGATGCCTTCTCCCAAGAGATCAAACAGCAGACGATTGACCTGATCCGCGAAGATATGGGTCAGGTCGACCTCGTGGTCTACAGCCTCGCCGCGCCGCGTCGGCAGCACCCGCTGACCGGTGTGATCCATAACTCCACCTTGAAGCCAATCGGCGGCGACACCGTTCAAAAGGGCGTGAATACTGACAAGGAAGAGATTCAGGATTTTCATCTTGAGGCGGCCACCCAGGAGGAGATCGATAACACCGTTGCTGTTATGGGTGGGGAAGACTGGCAGATGTGGATCGAGGCTCTTGACGAAGCCGGCGTGTTGGCGGAGGGCGCCAGGACAACCGCCTACACCTATATCGGCGAAAAGCTCACCTGGGATATCTACTGGCACGGCACCATTGGCGCCGCCAAGAAAGACCTTGATAAGCGTGTTATCGACATTAGAGAGCGCCTCGCATCCAGGGGAGGCGACGCCCGTGTTTCAGTGCTGAAGGCCGTTGTTACGCAGGCCAGTGCCGCCATACCGGCGATGCCGATTTACCTCGCTCTCTTGTTTAAGGTGATGAAAGAGCGGGGCGTCCATGAAGGCTGTATCGAGCAGATTGACGGTCTGTTTCGCGATTCGCTCTTTGGCTCCAGCCCCCTGATGGACGAGGAGGGTCGCCTACGCGCGGATGGTAAAGAGCTTGACCCCGAGGTGCAGGCTGCCGTGGCCGAGCTCTGGGAGCAGATAAACTCGGATAATCTGCGCAGCCTATCGGACTTTGAGGGCTACAAACGAGAGTTTCTGCAGCTATTCGGCTTCGAGGTTGCGGGCGTCGATTACGACGCCGACGTTGATCCCGAAGTTCCTATCGATAACCTGGTGTAAGTTATGCTGGATCATGGAGTTCCCTTTTCTCTGAATAAACGCGTGCGGCGCATCGTCGCACCAAATCCAGGCGCTATGACCGGTGCCGGCACCAATACCTACCTGCTGGGGCACGAACAGGTTGCGGTGCTCGATCCCGGGCCCGCGATCGACGAGCACGTTGACGCGATCCTGGCCGCGGGCGGCGACAGGATTCGGTGGATTGTCTGCACGCACACGCACCCTGACCACTCTCCCGCCTGGCAGGGCGTGGCTGACGCGACCGGGGCTGAGCTGATCGGCGCCAGACCTGCTGACGATATGTTTCAGGACGACACCTTTCAGCCACTTGCGGAAATTCAGCACGACGACGTGTTGCACGCGCCCGAGTTCACCCTGCGCGCGGTGCACACGCCCGGCCATGTCGGCAATCACTTTTGCTATCTCCTCGAGGAAGAGCACATGCTCTTCGCGGGTGATCACATTATGAATGGGTCGACGGTGGTGATTGTTCCGCCCAGCGGCGACATGAAGGCCTACATAGAGTCACTGCAGCTGTTGCTGAGCTATCCGCTTAAGTTTATTGCGCCGGGCCATGGGGAGGTCATGGAAGATTCGAAAGCCGTCGTCGAATGGTTGGTAAACCATCGCCTGAAGCGTGAAGGCAAAGTTATTGAGCGCCTGCAGGATATTGGGCGATGCCAGATCAGCGAACTCGTGCTGTCCGTGTATGACGATGTGGACAAGTCCTTACATGAGATGGCGAAGCTCTCGCTGCTCGCACACCTTATCAAACTGAACCAGGAAAACCGGGCGCTGCACCACCCGGACGATAGCTGGGAAATGCTAGCGCTGTAAGCTATTACGTATAAAACGCCCGCAAATCGCAAGGAGTACCCTATGAATGGCTTAATGATGGACATCGGCCTTTCTATCACCAGCATTATGAAACACGCTGAACGTTTCAACGGTGATCGTGAAATTGTGTCAGTCACGGCAGATAACCCAAGACATCGCTATACCTATGCAGACGCGTACAAGCGGGCTCGTCAGTTAGCCAACGGCATTGCTGATTGGGGCCTCGCCTCAGGGGATCGTGTAGCAACACTGGCCTGGAATGATTACAGACACTTCGAGAGCTACTACGCTATCGCCTGTAGTGGCTACGTTTGCCACACTATCAACCCCCGGCTCTTCCCTGAACAGATCGTTTACATTATCAACCACGCGGAAGACCAGTACGTGTTCCTTGATCGCGACTTCATGCCATTAATTGAAGCGGTTGCCGCGCAGTGCCCTCATGTGCGGGGCTGGGTAGTGATGACCAGTGAAGAGCACATGCCAGAAACGCAACTTGCGAATGTGCTGTGCTATGAAACCCTGCTCGCGGGAATGAGCGATCAGTTCGACTGGCCGGAAATCGATGAAGACTCTGCGTGCGCGCTTTGTTACACCTCCGGGACTACGGGTAATCCGAAAGGCGTTTTGTACTCTCACCGGTCAACGGTCATTCATACCTTCGGCACGATGACGCCAGATGCCATGGGCCTGTCCGGGGCAGACGTGGTGCTACCCATCGTGCCAATGTTCCACGTTAATGCCTGGGGCATACCCTATTCCTGTCCGATCGCCGGTGCGAAGATTGTGTTTCCTGGTAACAAGATGGGAGACGGCGAGACACTGTGCGATCTCATCAACGAGGAGGGCGTGACCAGCTCCGCGGGTGTGCCAACCGTGTGGCTTGGTCTACTTGCCTACCTGAAGAGCTCTGGACGCACCGTGGAGACCCTGAAGGATGTCGTGGTCGGCGGCGCTGCTTGCCCGCTTTCGGTGATGGAGGACTTCGATACTTTTGGCGTCAACACCAACGTCGGCTGGGGTATGACAGAGATGAGCCCGCTCGGCACCCTGAACCGTTCCTCTCGCACCCGTGACCGCTTCAGTGAGGAAGAATTTGCCAAGGTCAGGCTGAAGGGCGGGCGCCCGGTATTTGGCGTGGAGATGAAAATTGTCGACGATGACGGTAATGAGTTGCCTCACGATGGCGTCGCCTTCGGCTCGCTAAAAGTGCGTGGGCCCTGGATCTGCTCTGCCTATTTCAAACTTGAGGGTTCGGATGCCCATGAGGAGGAAGGCTGGTTTGAAACGGGTGATGTGGCAACGATCGACCCCAATGGCTATATGGCCATCACTGACAGAACAAAAGATGTTATCAAGTCCGGTGGCGAATGGATTTCTTCCATCGATGTTGAAAATGTTGCCACTGACCACCCCAAAGTTGCCGAAGCTGCCGTGATTGGCCAGTACCACCCGAAATGGAGCGAGCGGCCACTGCTTATCGTCGTGCGTGGCCCGGGTGGAGAGGATCTTGGTGCCGAGGATATGCTGGCCTGGTTCGAGGGCAAGATCGCCAAGTGGTGGACGCCGGATGCGGTTGAGTTTGTTGACGAGTTACCGCATACCGCCACCGGGAAGATCCAGAAGGTGAAGCTGCGCGAGATTTTCAAGGATTTTGAGTTTCCGGCTGCTGGGTAGTGCTCCAGTTGATATTTTGCACTATTCGTAGAATATTGGCTCTAAATTTACGAATATAGTTGCCATGTACGACAGCTGCGACTAGGGTTGGGCTCGTTTCGACGACCAAAGACGTAAAAGCGCCCGCATGCCCCAGCTTGATACGAATCGTACCCTGCCAACCGTCGTGGTGCAGGCCGCCGCACGCTTCGGCGACCGCCCGGCGATCAGCGATGGAGCGACCGAGCTAAACTATCGAGAACTCGATGCCGCCCGCGTGGCTGCCGCTCAGGCCTTCCTGTCCGCTGGTCTGCGCCCCGGGGATACGATTGCGATCTGGGCCCCTAACATCTATCAGTGGATTGTTGCCGCCATCGGGGCGCAGAGCGTAGGCGGTATTTTGGTGCCCTTGAATACCCGGCTTAAGGGGCAAGAAGCTGGGTATATCTTGCGCGCTAGCGGTGCCCGGCTCCTCTTCACGGTGGAGGAGTTTCTCGGCACTCGCTACCCCTCCTTGCTGGAAGGCGAGGATTTGCCGTCTCTGGAGCGAACCATTCTGTTCGAAGGGAGCGCGTCAGGCTGCCAGCCCTGGGGCGACTTTCTGGCTTCCGGCGCCAATGTGCCAGTAGCACAGGTTGCCAAGCGCAGCGCAGCCCTTACGCCCGAGGATACGCTAGACATTTTGTTCACCTCTGGCACCACGGGCAAACCCAAGGGCGTGATTACCAGCCACGGTCAGAACATTCGCACCTTTGAGACCTGGAGCGCAACCGTTGGCCTGCGGCATGACGACAACTATCTGATTATTAACCCCTTTTTCCACTCCTTCGGGTACAAGGCTGGCTGGTTGGCCGCGATCATTCGCGGCTGTCGAATGTTGCCGGTGAAGAGCTTTGACCTGGAACAGGTTCTCGAACTGATTTCGCGCGAGAAGGTCTCCATGATCCCTGGCCCGCCAACCGTGTATCAGTCTTTGTTGGCCCATCCGGATCGCTCTAAGCACGATATGTCGAGCTTGAGGCTGGCGGTTACCGGTGCGGCGCCGGTGCCGGTGAAACTGGTTGAGCAGATGCGCGGCGAACTTGGGTTTGAGGTGGTGGTTACCGCCTACGGTCTGACAGAGTCCTGCGGTGTTGTCTCGATTTGTCGTGCCGATGACAGCGCTGAGCGGATTTCTCACAGCTCAGGCCGGGCGATGGACGGCATAGAAATGAAGTGTGTAGACGCCGACGGTGGCGCGGTCGGCCCGGGAGTCGAGGGCGAAATCTGGTGTCGCGGATTTAATGTGATGCAGGGCTATCTCGATAATCCGCAGGAAACCGAACGCGCGATCACGAGCGAGGGCTGGCTCAAGACCGGTGATGTCGGTGTCATGGATGCAGACGGGTATGTGCGCATTACCGATCGGATCAAAGACATGTTTATTGTGGGCGGTTTTAACTGCTATCCCGCGGAGATCGAAAACAGCTTGTGCAGCCTGGACGGGGTTGCCCGGGCCGCGGTGATAGGCGTGCCGGATGAGCGCATGGGAGAGGTTGCCTGCGCATTTATCGTCACTGCGCCGAATGCCCAGCTGGATGAAGCGTCTGTCGTTGAGTGGTCGCGTGCCAATATGGCCAACTATAAGGTGCCGCGCACAGTTCGATTTGTAGATGAATTGCCCATGAATGCTGGCGGCAAAGTGCTAAAGAACGAGCTGCGTGCCATGGTTGCGACGGGAGTTCCGGCGTGAACCAGCTCTCAATTGATGCGACAGGCCGCGCGGACATCGCGTTGGATGCAACGGACGTCGCCATTATCGAACTGCTGCGCAGCGATGGCCGTATGTCCTTCCGAGCAATCGCCCGAGAACTCGACGTGACTGAAGCGACGGTTCGCTCCCGAGTGCGTCGACTGGAAGACTCCAACACGATGCGTCTGGTGGCGGTGACGGATATCGAAGCCGCTGGCTATGACATGCTGCTGGCGGTTGGGGTGCAGGTAGAAGGCCGCGCACCCGAGGCGGTGGCCCAGGATCTTGCCGCTATTGCCGAAGTGTTTTCAGTCAATGTGGTGGTGGGCGCACAAGATATAGAAATCCTGGTGGTGGCCGAGGATTCTGCCTCACTCGGACATTTGCTGAGTGTCACTCTGGCCACGGTACCCGGTGTCCGCCGCCTAACACCAGCCCTGGCGGTGGATGTCTTGAAAAATCAACCTGATTGGGTGCCTTTCCATGACCCGGCGTAGGCTCGACGATGTCGATCGCGTAATCGTGGGTCAGCTCTCCCATGATGCCCGAACCAGTAACGGCAACATTGCCGAAGCGCTGGGCGTCAGTGAGGGCACCGTGCGTGCGCGCATAAAGCGCATGGAAGAAGACAAGCTGATCCGCATCACCGCAGTGACCAACATTGATCGTTTCCGTGATGCTGCGCTGGCCTACATCTGGGTAGAAGTAGATCGTAGTGAGCAGACTGATGCCGTTGCCCGCCGGCTCGCCGAGATACGTGAGCTGGGTTTTGTTGGCGTGATGATGGGTCGCTCTGACATCCTGGCCATTACCATGGTGAGAAATACCGAACATCTGACGGATTTTGTGCACAGCCGCATCAGCTGTATAGAGGGTGTGCGTCGTACGGAGAGTTCGCTTGGCGTCAATTTTGTGAAACATGATTACCGTATGGCACGGATCGTCCAGTGACTGCGGGTGCCGTGAAGAGCAGCAACCTGCAGCTCGGTAGGATAGTTATTAGCGAGGAGTTTTTATGGACAAGCAGATGACCGCGAGCGAGGTCGTGGCAAAGCTACAGAACGGCATGACCCTGGGTATTGGCGGCTGGGGCCCGCGCCGCAAACCCATGGCGCTGGTGCGAGAGATACTGCGTTCGGACCTCAAGGATCTCACCATCGTTGCCTACGGCGGGGCGGACGTCGGCATGCTTTGCGCGGCGGGCAAGGTAAAGAAGGTGGTTTTCGCTTTCGTTTCACTGGACTTCATCCCGCTGGAACCCTACTTCCGGCAGGCGCGCCAGAGCGGTGCCATCGAGGTCATGGAAATTGACGAAGGCATGATGCTGCTGGGCTTGCGGGCTGCAGCCTGGGGGCTGCCGTTTATACCCACCGAAGTCGGGCTGGGCACCGATATCGTCACACAGAACCCGAGTATCAAGGTCATTGACAGCCCCTACGATAATAAGGAGTGGGTGGCCATGCCCGCGCTGCGCCTTGATGCCTCCCTCATCCACGTCAACAAGGCTGACACCCGCGGTGTTTGCCAGATCAATAGCCCCGATCATTACATGGATGACTGGTTCGCTCGTGCGGCGGAAAACACCTACGTCAGCTGCGATGAACTTGTCGATACCAGCCATTTCCACAATGAGTCGGAGGCGCGCATGGTGCACTGGGAGCGGGCAGCGACCAGCGGCGTCGTGCACATCCCCGGGGGCGCTCACCCCAGTTCCTGTGCGCCGGACTATGGTTTCGATGTGTCGCACTTCAAAGCCTACGCCGGTTCTGCAAAGGAGGGCGGCTTCGAGGGCTACTGCGAGCAGTACCTCGGCGGGAGCGAGGCGGACTATCAGCAGCGAGTGGGTGGGTTGGATGCCATCCGCGCCATCGAACTGCCGACCTACTGACCATCAGGAGAGAGACGAATGAGTCAAGCAGCTACTGAATACAGTCTCGCCGAATTATGCATTGTGGCATCGGCGGAGGCTTTCCGCGGCGATGGCGAAGTGCTGGCGACCGGTATTGGCGTGATACCGCGTCTGGCCGCGAGTCTTGCTATGAAGACCTTTGAGCCCGATCTAATGATGACGGATTCGGAGGCGTGGATGCTGAGTGAGCCCAACCCTCTGGGCAAGCGAGGCGTCGAACACCAGCCCGCGAGAGAAACCTGGATGGGCTTCTCGCGAATTTTCGATAATGTCTGGAGCGGTAGACGTCACGCAATGCTGGGTCCAACCCAGATTGATCGCTTCGGTCAGTCAAATACCAGTGCGCTGGGCGGCAGTTATCAGCAGCCCAAGGTCATGATGCTGGGCGCACGGGGTTTTCCCGGGAACTCCATTTCGCACCCGAACAGCTTTTTTATTCCCAGTCACAACACGCGAGTGTTTTTGGATGGCGAGTGTGATTTCGTCTCTTCGATTGGCTATAACCCGGATCGTCTGCCAAAAGGGCATTCGCTGGACGATATTGAGATTCGCCGTGTGATAACAAATTTGTGTGTGATGGATTTCGGCGGGCCGGAACACCAGATTCGCCTGGTTTCACTGCACCCTGGCGTAACGGCCGAGCAGGTGCAGGAGAATACGGGTTATCCGGTGCATCTGCCGGGTTCGGTGCCCACTACATCGGCGCCGACCGAAGAGCAGCTGGCGGTTATTGCGGCACTTGATCCACATAACCAGCGCGCCCTGCAAATCAAGGATAACCCGCCGGGTGTGCCTGCCGC
Organism: Pseudomonadota bacterium; assembly: GCA_038748065.1. Taxonomy (GTDB): domain Bacteria; phylum Pseudomonadota; class Gammaproteobacteria; order Pseudomonadales; family Halieaceae; genus JBCDJG01. Next base: position 21,313 of record JBCDJG010000048.1, on the reverse strand, counting down.
TGGCGATCGGAGCTGAAGCACATGAACATGCTGGAAACCCGCCTGACGCAGCTGCTGGGCTGCAAGTACCCCATCGTCCAAACGGCCATGGGCTGGGTCGCTGACCCCAAACTGGTGGCTGGGAGCTGCAACGCGGGTGCTTTCGGTTTCCTGGCCGGCGCTACAATCCCGGCAGACGAGATCGAACGCGACATCCTGCGCGTGAAGGAGCTGACAGATCGCCCCTTCGGCGTGAACTTCCACATGTACCAGCCCAACGCCGCGCATATCGTTGATCTTGTGATAGAGCATGGCGTCAAAGCGGTGAGCTATTCGCGCTCGCCCGGTAAAGACATGATTGCCAGGCTCAAGGATGCCGGTGTGGTCTGTATGCCTACCGTTGGCTTGCCGAAGCACGCCATTAAGGCAGTGGAACTGGGAGCCGATGCAGTAACAGTTCAGGGCGGCGAGGGCGGTGGCCATACGGGTGCGGTCCCGACCACGCTGCTGGTGCCACAGGTCATTGACGCAGTTGGCGACAAAGTCCCGGTGATTGCTGCCGGAGGCTTCAAGGACGGACGCGGGCTGCTCGCGGCACTGTCCTGGGGTGCCGATGGCATCGCAATGGGAACGCGATTCCTGATGACGGAGGAGAGCCCGGTGCCGCGGCAGACCTTGCAGCGCTACGTCGACTGCAAGAATCCCGGGGACATCATCGTATCCAAGGCGATGGATGGCCTGCCGCAACGCATGATTATGAATGAGTTACTGGGTGAGCTGGAAAAGGCGGGCGCGCTGAAAAAACTGTTCATCGCCGTGCGTAACGGTCTAGCCTTCCGTAAGTACACCGGTGCCAGCTTCGCAAGCCTGATGAAATCCGCCCTTGCCATGAGTCGTGATGATGACCTGAGCTCGGCGCAGGCCATCATGTCGGCTAACGCCCCCATGATCATTCAAAAAGCCATGGTCGATGGAGAGCCCGCCCACGGTGTGCTGCCATCGGGGCAGGTCGCAGGGGTCATTGATCAGCTGCTGAGCTGCCAGGATTTGGTGGATTCGATAGTCGCCGAGGCCGAGCAGCGCCTTGCTCTCCTGGCCATCCGTGTGGAACAAGAGCCCGGGTTCGCGAACGTGAGGGAGAACGTATGAGCAAACCGTTCAAAGTGGATATTGACGAGCGCGGCATCGCAGAGATGATCCTCGACCATCCGCCGGTAAATGCTTTTGATAGCGCTGGCTGGTTCGCCATCGCCGCGGAGATTGAAGCGCTGGGCGCTAATGACGAAGTTCGCGTGATTGTCATTGCGGCTGAGGGCAAAGGCTTCTGCGCCGGTGTTGATATCAAGGAACTGGCCGCCGATGCCAATAAGATCGTTGGCGTCAATAAGGGCAACTATGACACCTTCAAGGCAATACATCTTAACCCCAAGCCTGTGATTCTCGGGCTGCACGGCTTCGTGCTGGGTGGCGGTATTGGCATGGCGGGTGCAGCAGACATCCTGGTGTGCTCGGAATGCGCGCGCTTTGGCGTTCCCGAGATTGATCGCGGCGCGATGGGTGGCGGCGCTCACTTACAGCGTTTGTTTCCTGTGCAAAAAGTTCGCTACATGTATTTCACGGGTGAATTTATTGACGCCAATGAAGCCTATCGCCTCGGTGCGGTCGAAAAAGTCGTGCCGCGTGAAGAGCTGCTCGCTGCCTGTCGCGAGATCGCAGCTAAAATTGCCGAAAAATCGCCCGCCATGGTGCAGTTAGCCAAGGAGGCGCTGACGGGCATTGAGGATGGCAATCTGGAAGACAAGTATCGCTGGGAGCAGGGCTTCACCCTGGAGGCCTACCGGGTGGCAGATTCGCAGGAATCCCGCGATGCATTTATTGAGAAGCGTGGAACAAAATTCTAACGTTACCCGCACGCAAGCGGTGGCGACCGAAGTGAGTAAATAGTATGGATCTGACATTCACCGAAGAACAGCAGGCCTTCCGCACGGAAGTGCGTACTTGGCTGGCAGAGCATGTGCCTGCGCAAGCTCTTAAGACCTTTGACACGGCCGAGGGCTTTCAGCAGCATCGGGAATGGGAGGCGACGCTTAACAACGGCCGCTGGGGCATGGTGACTTGGCCGGAGGAACTCGGCGGTCGCGGCTGCGACCTGATTGAATGGCTGATTTTTGAGGAAGAATACTACAAGGCAAAGGCGCCGCTGCGCGTTAACCAGAACGGTATCTTCCTGCTCGGCCCCACGTTGATGGAGTACGGTACCGAGGAGCAAAAGGCCCGCATTCTGCCGAAGATGGCAACGGGTGAGGAGGTCTGGTCGCAAGGTTGGTCCGAGCCAAACGCCGGCTCCGATATGGCGGCCATTAGATCAACGGCCCGACTCGAAGGAGACAAGTACATCATCAACGGCCAGAAGACCTGGTCGACCCGTGCGGTTTGGGCTGATTGGACCTTTGGTATGTTCCGCACCGACCCGGATTCAGAGCGACACCGTGGTCTGACTTTTATCCTGGTGCCCTTGAATTCGCCCGGCATCACGATTCGACCTATACCGCAGCTCGACGGGCTACCGGGTTTCGCCGAAATTTTCTTCGACAATGTCGAAGTCTCCGTTGATAACCGCCTTGGGGATGAAGGGGCGGGCTGGGGCGTCGCAATGGCAACGGCGGGCTTCGAGCGCGGTCTTATGCTGCGCTCGCCAGCACGCTTCCAGGAGACGGCACGGCGGCTGGTTGAGCTATACCGGGAAAATCAGAGCAGTGCTGACGCGGACCCGGCAGTGCGCGACGCCGTGGTTCGCGCCTACCTCGACGCGGAGAGCTACTGTCTTTACACCTATCAGACCGCCTGTCGCTTGAACAAAGGTGGCAAGATAGGGGCCGAATCCTCGACCAATAAAATCTTCTGGTCGGAGTTGGATCAGGATATGCACGCGACAGCAATGAGCATACTGGGCGCGCGCGCCGAGCTGCTGCCACATGCTCCTGATGCCCAGGGTGTTGGCGCCTGGCTGGATGGGTGGCTGTTCTCCCAATCCGGCCCGATCTATGCCGGAACCAACGAAGTACAGCGCAATATCATCGCTGAGCGCATGCTTGGCATGCCGAGGTAGCAACATGGATTTTACTTTTAGCGAAGATCAGCTGTTGTTCCAGGAGTCGGTGCGCGACTTCCTGGTGAATGAAGTCTCCACAGATCGCATTCGCGCAGGGTGGAAGAGCGATAGCGGCCGAGAGGATGCGCTCTGGGCACAGCTGACCGAGCTTGGCCTGGTGGGTATGACCGTTGCGGAGGAACATGGCGGCCTCGGCATGAATGAAATTGACTTCGTGCTGCTCGCGCAGGAATGCGGCTACGTGGCGCTGCCAGAGCCCCTTGTTCATGAGGTGCTGGTTGCCGTACCCCTGCTGCAACAGATTGGTGGAGAGTTGGCGGCACACTGGTTGCCGCAGATCGCCGCCGGAGAATCAAAAGTCATTGTCGGGCTTGAGCGAAACGTCCTGGTTGAAGACGCACACATGGCAGACCTGCTGCTTCTAGAGCGCGACGGCGAGCTACACGCTGTTACGTCTGCAGAGGTTGAGCTGCGGCATAACGAGTCTGTTGATCCATCAAGACGGCTTTTCGCCGCAGAGTTTGGAGCCGGGAAGCTCATCGCTGCAGGCGACGAAGCGGCTTGCCTTACGGCGGGCGCGTTTAATCGCGGTGCCCTTGGCGCCGCGGCCCAGTGTCTTGGTCTGAGCCAGAGAATGATCGATTTGTCTGTGCAATACACCGCGGACCGTCAACAGTTTGGCAAGCCGATTGGATCGTTCCAGGCCGTAAAGCACCACATGGCCAACGTGGCGGTGCGCGCGGAGTACGCCAAGGCGCCGGTTCATCGTGCTGCCTATGCAATTGCTCACGCGCAGTCGCGAGCGCCCGTGGCGGTGTCCCATGCCAAGCTGGCCGCCTGCGAGGCGGCGAATCTCGCGGCTAAGAACTGTATACAGGTGCATGGCGCGATGGGTTACACCTGGGAGGTCGACCTGCACATTTTCATGAAGAAAGCCTGGGCGCTGGCCAACACCTGGGGTGACGCCGGTTTTCACAAGGCCCGAATTGGCGAGCATATTTTCGCGGAGGGCGCTGCCCTTGGCGCTGACGCTACCTTCGCATAACGATCGAAAAGCATATAAGCACAAAGGAGAGATAACATGGCTGAAGCCTATATCGTAGACGCGCTGCGGTCCCCGACGGGCAAGCGTCGGGGTAGCCTGCAAGATGTACACGGAGCCGACCTCGGCGCCCACGTACTGCGCGCGATTGTTGATCGTAACGGGATACCTGATAACGAGTACGATGACGTCATCTTCGGTTGCCTCGACGCGATCGGGCCTCTGGCCGGTGACATTGCGCGCACGGCCTGGCTGGCTGCCGGGCTGTCGGATGAAGTGCCCGGTACTACCATTGATCGCCAGTGCGGTTCCTCGCAGCAGTCCGTGCATTTTGCCGCACAGGCCATCATGTCTGGCTTTAACGACGTTGTTATCGCCGGCGGTGTGCAGACGATGTCAAAGATTCCTATTTCCGCTGCGATGATTGCCGCCCAGCCGCTTGGTTTCTCCGACCCCTTCTCCGGCAGCCAGGGCTGGACGGCCCGTTACGGAGATCAGGAGGTGTCCCAGTTCCGTTCCGCGCAGATGATCGCGGATAAGTGGGACATATCACGGGAGGCGATGGAGGCTTTTGCGCTGGAGTCGCACACGAGAGCGCAGCATGCCATCAACGAGGGGCGTTTCGATAAGGAAGTCATTCCCATGGAGAATCTGGCCATGGATGAGACGGTTCGCAACACGTCGATGGAGGCCATGGCCGGGCTCGAGCCTTTGGCTGAGGGCGGCACCATTACCGCGGGCGTATCGAGTCAGACCTGTGATGGTTCGTCTGCTGTCTTGCTCGTCTCGGAAGAGGCGCTAAAGCGCTATGACCTCACGCCCCGGGCGCGCATTCACCACATGAGCGTGCGTGCGGAGGATCCGATCTGGATGTTGACTGCACCTATTCCCGCCACGGCTCATGCCATGAAGCGTTCCGGTATGTCTCTGGACGATATAGACCTCGTCGAGATTAACGAGGCTTTTGCGTCCGTGCCTATGGCCTGGCTAAAGGAGACCGGCTACCCGCACGAGAAGACCAACGTCAATGGTGGCGCGATTGCACTGGGCCACCCCTTGGGCGCGACCGGTACCAAGCTGATGACAACGCTACTGCATGAGCTTGAGCGAACGGGCGGCCGCTATGGTCTGCAGACCATGTGTGAAGGCGGTGGGCAAGCCAACGTGACCATCATCGAGAGGCTTGCAGCATGAGCGGAATCCTGGCGGGGCGCGTTGCAATCGTAACGGGAGCCGGCGGCGGTCTGGGGGCGGCGCACGCGCGGGTTTTTGCCCAAGAGGGTTGCGCCGTGGTGGTGAATGACATCAACCAGGGGGCAGCTCAGGCCGTGGTTGACGAGATCACGGCCGCTGGCGGCAAAGGCATCGTCAACGGCTCCGATATCACCAACTACGACGACAGCCTGAATGCCGTCAAACAGGCTATCGATGCTTATGGCGATCTGCATATCGTGCTGAATAACGCCGGCGTAAATCGTGATCGCATGTTCGCATCTATGACCGAGCAGGAGTGGGACACGATCATGGCCGTGCATTTGAAAGGCCACTTCTGCATCAGCTCGCATGCCGTGCACTACTGGCGCGGCCAATCCAAGGAAGGCAAAGAACCCAAGGCACGCATTATCAATACGACATCCGGCGCCGGCCTGCAGGGCTCTATTGGCCAGTCTAACTATGCTGCAGCGAAAGCCGGGATCGCCGCGCTAACACTTAACCAGGCCGCAGAATTGGGCCGCTACGGTATCACCGCTAACGCGGTTGCTCCCTCAGCTCGTACGGGCATGACCACGGCTGTGCCGGAGATGGCCGAGCGCATGAAAAAGCCGGAGGATGGCAGCTTTGATCACTTCGCACCCGAGAACGTCTCTAATCTACTGGCCTGGTTGGCGTCCAGCGAGGCTTCGGGCGTGAGTGGCCGAGTGTTCGAAAGTGAGGGTGGCCGTATCTGCATCTGCGATGGCTGGCGAACGACCGACGGCATTGATCGCAAAGCAGCGTGGGCGCCAGCCGAAATAGGCGAAGCGATGCAGCAATTGCTGGCACAGGAAGTACCCGCGCAAAAAGTCTGGGGCACATGAGCGGCGTTGCCCTTACCTCAGCAACTGATAGATGTCTTCCCCGCGAATGCGGGGGTACAACGCCCTATGGCGGCAACTGAACCTCGCGATGGCGAATTTGCGCACGCATCGGGGTGACGGTTTGAGGAGTTGAGATGGAGTTTTCGTTTACCGACGAGCAGCAGATGATTCGCGATACCGCGGAGGGCTTCCTGGCGGAGGTATCCACCAGTGAAGCCGTGCGCGCTGGCATGGCAACTGAGCTGGGATACGACCCGCAGCTCTGGCAGCGGGTTTGTAGCGAGATGTTCTGGCAGGCCATTCACATACCTGAAGAGTACGGGGGCATGGGTCTTGGGTACGTGGAGCTGGTGGCTATGCTGGAGCAGATGGGGCGCCACCTGTTTTGTTCGCCCTTCTACTCAACTGTTTGCCTGGGCGTCAACGCGCTGCTCATTGCGGGCAGTGAGACGCAAAAATCAGAATACCTGCCGCGTATTGTCGAGGGAAAAACGGCGACGCTCGCTTATACGGGCGCTAAAGGGCGTTGGGATGCAGCGGGCGTCGAGCTCGCATGCACAGAGACTGGCAGTGGGTATGCGCTCAACGGAATCTGCCGCTATGTTCCCGATGGCCACAGCGCCGATTTGCTGGTGGTCGCTGCCCGTGCGCCGGGCAGTGAAGGTGAAGAAGGCATCAGTCTCTTTATCCTGCCTGCCGATGCTGACGGCGTCAGCCGCGTGTGGTTGCCGACGATGGACCAGACGCGCAAGCAGGCGGAGATCCGCTTCGATCAGGTGCAGGTCGCGCTCGAGCAGCGATTAGGCGGAGCAGGCGATGCTTGGCCGCAGCTCGCCACGATTATTGACCTGGCCACGGTCGCCATAGCGAGCGACCAGGTTGGAGGCGCTCAGCAGGCGTTAGACAGCACGGTTGAATACCTTAAGGAACGTGTACAGTTTGGGCGGACGATCGCCTCCTATCAGGCCGTGAAACATAAGTGCGCCGACATGATGCTCAAGGTTGAGGCGGCACGCTCAGGGCTCTACTACGCGGCCTGTATCGCCGACGAGGCCTTGAGCGAATCCCCACTGGGCGCTGAACTGCCAGAGGCCGCCAGTCTCGCCAAGGCCTACTGTTCTGATGCCTATTTCTTTAACGCGGGCTGCGGCATACAGCTGCACGGCGGTGTCGGCTTTACCGAGGAATATGATATCCAACTCTATTTCAAGCGGGCGAAGTCGACAGAGACTTTTCTCGGCGATGGTACCTACCACCGGGAGCGAATAGCGCGCCTGGTCCTAGACGGGGAGGCGGCGGCATGAAGCTCAGTTTTAGTGCGGCGGATGAGCATTTTCGCGAGGAAATCGCGGGCTGGTTGCGCGACAACCTATGCGGGGAGTTTGAGGCCATTCGAGGCCGTGGTGGTCCGGGCGATGAGCATATGTACGTCGAGGAGCGTAAGGCCTGGGAGACGCGGCTGGCGGAGGGCGGCTGGACCTGCATCGGCTGGCCCGAAGCCTACGGTGGTCGCGGTGCGAGCGTCGAGCAGCAGGTTATTTTCAATGAAGAGTATGCGCGCGCCGGTGGACCTGGTCGGATGGGCCACATTGGTGAAACGTTGACAGGGCCGACGCTCATAGCCTTCGGCACAGACGAGCAGAAGAAGCGTTATCTGCCTGGTATTCTCGCCGGTAAGGAACTGTGGTGTCAGGGTTATTCAGAGCCCAGCGCCGGGTCTGACCTTGCCAACGTGAAGACCAAGGCGCACTTCGACGAGGCCAGCAGGCAGTGGAAGATCAGCGGGCAAAAAGTCTGGACATCACTCGCCCACGAATCTGAGTACTGTTTCGTCATTGCCAGGACTGACCCCGGTTCTGTGGGGCACAAGGGCCTTGGTTTTTTCCTGGTTGCCGTGGAGCAGCCCGGTGTGGAGGTGCGACCGATTCAGCAGATGACGGGAACCTCGGAGTTTAATGAAGTGTTTTTCGACGAGGCCGTCTGCAGTGCCGACGATATTGTCGGTGCGCCGGGAGACGGCTGGAAGGTAGCAATGGGCTTGCTCGGCTTCGAGCGCGGCGTATCCACTCTGGGCCAGCAGATGCTGTTTCAGAACGAGTTGAACGAGGTCATTCGCGTGGCGCGGGAAAACGGTGCGCATAGCGATCCAGCGATACGTCAGCGCATTGCCGATGCTCATATCGGCTTGCGTATCATGCGCTTCAACAGCATGCGCATGCTCTCTGGCGGTGGTGATGACGGGAGCCTGCAAAAGGAAGCCATGATCTACAAGCTTTACTGGTCGAGCTGGCATCGCAACCTTGGCAAGCTGGCCATGGATGTACTCGGCCCGGAAAGTGAGATTCTCGACGGCGGCCCCTATGAGCTGAACCGGCTACAGTCGATGTACCTGTTCACCCGAGCCGACACCATCTACGGCGGTACCAACCAGATTCAGAGAAACATCATCGCTGAGCGTGCGCTGGGCATGCCCCGCGAACCACGCGGCTGAGGAGCGCCAACATGGCACTGAAAGAACCCCCGCCCTATGTCAAAGGGCACGACCTGCTGGCTGGTAAATCTGTTCTCATCACGGCCGCAGCTGGCGCCGGAATCGGCTTTGCCGCCGCGACGCGGGCCGCGGAAGAGGGCGCTCGGGCGGTGATGATCAGCGACATCCACGAGGGCCGTCTCGAAAAAGCGGTGACGGCTCTCAAAGATGAGACCGGTCTGGAACACGTCTACGGCAAGCTCGCCAATGTCACGGTAGAAGATGATGTTCAGGCGCTGATTGATCAAGCGGAAGACCTGATGGGCGGGGTCGACGTGTTGATCAACAATGCCGGCCTTGGCGGCACCAAACTACTGGTGGAGATGGAAGACGAGGAATGGAACCGCGTGCTCGACATTACCCTGACCGGTACCATGCGCATGACCCGTGCGATGCTGAAAAAGATGCAACCGCGCGGTGCCGGCGTCATTGTTAACAACGCCTCAGTGCTGGGCTGGCGTGCGCAAAAAGAGCAGTGCCACTATGCCGCGGCCAAAGCTGGCGTGATGGCCCTGACGCGCTGCTCTGCACTCGAAGCCGCTGATCATGGCGTGCGCATCAACGCTGTATCGCCATCGATAGCCTTCCACGAGTTCCTGAAGAAGACCACGCCGATGGAACTGTTGGAGGAACTCGCAGCGAAGGAGGCTTTCGGGCGCGCAGCGGAAGTCTGGGAAGTGGCCAACGTCATGATGTTCCTGGCGTCGGATTATTCCGGCTACATGACCGGAGAAATTGTGTCCTGCTCAAGCCAAAGAGCCTAGTAGTTCTTTGACAAGGACTAATTCCGTGGTCTTGATGACCGGCTCCCTTTTTCTGAACACGCCGTGAATACGTCCATGTAGGCTCGAGTGAGCCATCCATGGCTCACACGGTCCAGAAAAAGGGAGCCGGCCCTCAAGCCCTCGAGAACGCAGCCGCTACCAGATCGCCGTAGTAGGTTAGTTCCGCTCGATGGAGGCCTTGGGGCTGGAGGTGTCTTTGGCAGACCGTGTGAGCCATGGATGGCTCACTCGAGCCCCCATGGATGGGTTTACGGCGAGTCTGCCAAAGACACCTCCAGTCGCAAGGGCGGGATGAATAAGTGCGATCGAACAGCTATGAATGGAGCGAAGGATGAGAGAAGCAGTTATTGTGAGTACGGCCAGAACGCCGATTGGTAAGGCATTCCGAGGAGCGTTTAACGACACGGAAGCGCCAGCGATGGGTGGCCATGTGGTGAAGGCCGCCGTGGAAAGAGCAGGCATTGAGCCGGCGATGGTTGATGACGTCATCATGGGCGCGGCTGCGCAGCAGGGCACGCAGGCCTACAACCTTGGCAGGCTTTGCGGTATCGCCGGCGGGCTGCCTGACACGGCCTCTGGAATGACCATGGATCGGCAGTGTTCGTCGGGCCTGATGACCATTGCAACGGCGGCCAAGAGCATAATGTGCAACGAATACGACGTGGCAGTGGCCGGTGGGCTCGAATCGATCTCGCTGGTGCAGAACAAGCACAAGAACAGCTATCGCAATGTCTCGAAGACGGTGCTCGAGCTGTCGCCCAAGGCTTACATTCAGATGATCGAGACTGCCGAGGTGGTATCCGATCGCTATGGAATCTCCCGGGATGCTCAGGATGAATATTCCTATCAAAGCCAGGTCCGGACCGCGGCGGCGCAGGAGGGCGGTGCTTTTGCCGACGAAATCGTGCCGATGGCTTCCATCAAGGCAATCTATGATCGCGAGACAAAAGAGACGTCCTACGAGCAGGTCACCCTGTCGAAAGATGAAGGCAATCGGCCATCGACAACGTTGGAGGGGCTACAGTCACTGCAACCGGTGTTCAAGGACGGCGCATTTATTCAGGAAGGACGCTTTATAACGGCCGGTAATGCCTCGCAGCTGTCCGACGGCGCATCTGCCTGTGTGCTCATGGACGGCAAACTGGCGGAGCAGCGCGGCGCGGAGCCGCTGGGCATCTACCGGGGTCTGGCGGTGGCGGGCTGCGCTGCTGATGAAATGGGCATCGGCCCGGTGTTTGCGGTGCCCAAGCTGCTGGAACGGCATGGACTTGCCATTGACGATATTGGGCTTTGGGAACTAAACGAGGCTTTTGCCTGTCAAGTACTGTACTGCCGTGACCAGTTGGGCATCGACAATGACAAGCTCAACGTGAACGGCGGGGCGATTGCCATCGGTCACCCCTTTGGGATGAGTGGTGCACGAATGGTGGGGCATGCCCTGATCGAGGGCAAGCGCCGTGGAGTGAAGTACGTGGTTATTACCATGTGCATAGGCGGTGGCATGGGCGCTGCTGGCCTGTTTGAGGTTGCCTGATCCGAACCCCTTCGGGGCGCGGGTCCGCGCCCCTGTCTCTCCCTTTACCCCGCTGTCCTGCGTTACAATTGACGGCGTGGCGACGAGAGTCTGAACGACATGATTAAACTGGGCGAACTGCTGATTCAGCAGGGCAAGATTTCTGAGCGGGACGTTGAGCGGGCGCTTCTTGCGCAGTCAGAGATGGGCGGACTGCTTGGGCAGGTGCTGGTGAAGCTCGGTTTGGTGTCTGAGCAGGATTTGTGCAGTGCCCTTGCTTCGCTACTCGATATTCCCCTGGTAGCCGCTTCCGAGTATCCAGACGAGCCCATTTTGCTGGAGGGCCTTTCACAAGACTTTATGTTCAGCAATGCTGTGGTACCCATTGCTGTTAACGATAGTGGCGTGGAGTTTTCCGCGACGGTGCCTCAGGAGCCGTACCTTGCCAAGGCACTGGCCATGGCCCTTGACCGCGAGGTGGTGATCAAGCTCGGTCTGGAAACCGATATCAGCCGCAGCATTGAGCGCTACCTTGACCAGCAAAGTGCCGCCGATGACGAGGACGAGTTTGATCAGTTCGATGGCCAGACCGACGATGAGTTTATTGAGCACCTGCGCGATCTCGCCAGTGAAGCGCCGGTGATTCGATTGGTCAACCAGCTAATTCATCGGGCGGTTGATATCGGCGCCTCCGATATCCATGTCGAGCCTTTCGAGGATGGTTTGCACCTGCGCTACCGCGTCGACGGAGTCTTGCAGGATGCGCCAGACCCTCCCGCCAGCAGCCTCGCTCCTGCGATCGCATCCCGCATAAAACTGCTCTCCGATATGAATATCGCCGAGAGTCGACTGCCGCAGGATGGCCGCATCATGACACGCGTGAAAGGCCACGAACTTGACCTGCGGGTGTCGACCATCCCCACCGTCCATGGCGAGAGCATTGTCATGCGCGTCCTGGACCGTGACAGCATTCGGCTTAGTCTCAGTAAAATGGGGTTCGCTGACGATACGCTGGGGCGCTACCAGGAGTTGCTGGCAAGACCCCACGGGGTTCTACTCGTAACTGGACCCACGGGTTCGGGGAAGACCACGACGCTCTATGCCTCGCTGGCTTCACTTGATTCAGATAGCTTGAAGATCATCACGGTAGAGGATCCGGTCGAATACCAGCTGCAGGGGGTCAATCAGATTCAGGTGCAGTCGGCAATTGAGTTGAGCTTTGCCAGAGCCCTGCGCTCAATTCTCCGCCAGGACCCGGACATCATTATGATCGGCGAGATGCGCGACACGGAAACGGCGCAGATCGGCGTACAGTCGGCCCTGACGGGGCATCTCGTCCTGTCGACTTTGCACACCAATACGGCTGCTGGTGCTATCACCCGGCTGGAAGATATGGGGGTTGAGCGCTATCTCATTACCTCATCGGTCAACGGCGTGCTGGCTCAGCGTCTCGTCAGGACGCTGTGCAATGAGTGCAAGCACCCGGTCAGCCTGACACCGGAAGTGGTTAAGAGTTATGGCCTTGGCCCCTTTGTTGATGGACACACGGAAATCTACCAGGCACGAGGCTGCCCAGCCTGTGGCCATACCGGCTACGCGGGTCGCACGGGTATTCACGAACTGTTCCCGCTTGATGAGGCCATGCACCGCGTGATCATGGAAGGCGCAGATGCCACGCTATTACATGCCGCGGCCCGCCGCCAGGGCATGATCACCCTGTATGAAGACGGGCTGCGCAAGGTACTGGCGGGTATGACCTCATTGCAAGAAGTCCTGCGCGTCACTCAGGACCAAAGCGATAGCCAGGGCGAAGTCGTGTCGCTTGAGCAGGCGCTGGCCTAGGGGCGCCGATGCCGCACTTTGTTTACAAAGCAGTGGGCCGCGACGGCAAGCCGCTGGATGGGTCTATCGAGGCGGAGGGCCTGGAACTGGCGTCGAGACAGCTGCGTGCCCAGGGCCTGACACTGCTCAAACTTGAGGCGGGCGCCGCCCGGCAAACGGGGAGTGTCAGCGCCAGCGGTAAAGCACCCGGCCGGGAGGAGGTGCTCAGCGTGACCAGCGAACTCGCCGTGCTATTACGCGCGGGGCTGCCCCTTGACCGTTCGCTGAAGGTTTTGATCGATATGTCGGCGCAGCCTGCGATGGAGAGTATCCTGCGCGAACTGCTGAAGTCGGTGAAGGGCGGGAAAGCGCTGAGCTCCGCACTGCAGGGTCATGACAAAGTCTTCTCCGGGTTTTACATCAACATGGTGCGCGCGGGTGAAGCCAGTGGCCAGCTGTCGGCCGTGCTTGATCGCCTGGTCGAATACCTGCAGAGCGCCAAAGCGACACGCGATAGTGTCATTTCTGCGATGGTTTACCCGGCGATCCTGCTGACCGTGTCGGTCATTTCCGTAGCCGTGATGCTGGGTTTTGTCGTACCCCAGTTTGAACCCTTGTTCGAAGATATGGGCGAAGCGCTGCCGGCCATGACGCGGGGCGTGTTGGCGGCAGCCGATTTCATTACCGCATATGCCTGGTTACTCGCTGCGCTGGCTGTCGGCATCTACCTGTACGTGCGGTCGTGGCTGCGATCTGAGGCGGGCAGGGAAAAGATGCACCAGCAGCTACTGGACCTGCCCATAGCTGGCAGTATCGTTTTTCAATTCGAGATATCCAAATTCGCCCGCACGGCAGGTACCTTACTGGGCAATGGTGTGTCGTTATTGAAGGCGATATCCATCGCTATTGAGACCGTCGATAACAAGGTCATTCGGGAATCGCTTGAAGTCCTGCCACCGGCGGTGAAGTCGGGTAAGCGCATTTCGGCATCGCTGGAGGCCACGGGCAAGTTCACGCCTATGGTGGTGCAGATGGTTCGAGTCGGCGAGGAGTCGGGCAGCCTCGATAGCATGATGCTGGAGCTTGCACGGGTCTACGAAGATCAGGTAGATGCAGGTATCAAGCGTGGTTTGGCTCTGCTCGAGCCCGTGCTCATCATGGTGATGGGTGTCCTGATCGCAGTCATTATTATCGCCATTCTGATGGGCATCATGTCCGTCAATGACCTGGCAATCTGAAGTTCACTGAGGAACACGCATGTTAAATCGCAGATACAGTCAACCGTTGCAGCAGGGTTTCACGCTGATGGAAATGCTGGTTGTGCTGGCTATTCTGGGCCTGCTCGCCAGCCTTGTGGGTCCCGCCGTGCTCAATCAGTTAAGTGGTGCCAAGAGCAAGACCGCATCGATCCAGATCAAGGACATCGAGCAGGCATTGGAAATGTATAAGCTGGATGTTGGGCGTTTCCCAACCACCAGCCAGGGGCTGGAGGCGCTGACCGACAAGCCAGGCGGCGCCGCTGGCTGGAACGGGCCCTATTTGAAATCCGCTGTGCCACCCGACCCATGGGGTCGTGAGTATATGTACAAGTATCCTGGCGAGCGCAGCGAGATAGATATCTTCAGCCACGGTGCTGACGGCAACCCGGGTGGTGAGGGTGAAGACGCCGACGTGGGCAACTGGGCCGGTTAGCATGCCCCGCGGCTTCACACTGGTGGAGCTCCTGGTTGCCACCGCGATCGGCGGCCTGCTGATGGTTGTGGCCGTCCCGGCCTCTATGCGTATGTACCAATCGATGCAATATCGCGGCGCGGTGCAGGACGTGGTGAGTGGCCTGGCCAGCGCACGGCATCGCTCACTGGTTAGCGGTGTGGCGCAGGACCTTGAGATCAACCCACGGGAGAATAGCCTGACGCTGGGCGATAAGCGCTGGCAGTTGCCTGATGGCATGCGCCTGGCTGTGCGCTCGGCCGGCGAAATTAACCGCGATAACCTGGGCGTGATCCGCTTCTATCCGGAGGGCGGTGCCAGCGGTGGCGGCATTGATGTCGAGAGCCCGACCGGCCGTGGCGTAAAAATCAACGTCGATTGGCTGACCGGACACCTATCGCAGGTGACGTATGAAGCGAACTAGTCGGCAGGGTGGCTTCTCGCTGCTGGAGATGCTGGTTGCTCTCTCTATTTTGGCGCTGTCACTGGGTGCTCTGTACCAGGCCGTTAGCGGCGCCACGCGTAACGTGCGTACCGATGAGCGCTATGCCTATGCGGTTGAGCTGGCTCGCTCGCTGGTGGCTTTGAATGCCGTGGTCCCTGCCGGAGGGTTGCAGGAGCGCGGCGAAACCGAGGGTGGGTTCATCTGGCAGGTGCAGTCCTTGCCGCTTGGCCGCGGTTCAACAGGGCTTCCTGATGGTGCACTACAGGACCTCGCCGTTGAGGTGGCCTGGTTGGATGGCAGCAAGCGGCGCCAGGTGGTACTGAATTCGGTGGTCGAGGGCGTGTCGGAATGACGCGATCAGATCATGCACAGTGCGGCTTCACACTGGTGGAGGTTATGGTGTCGATCACGGTGCTGTCGATGATACTGCTGGCTACCGTGAGCGCGCTGCGTACCTTTGGCAATACCCAGACCAGCCTTCAGAGCATGACCCACAGGGTTGACGAAGTTCGCAGTGTGTCAGGATTTCTGCGCGGAGCGATAGAGTCAACAGTTGTGCCCCAGGCGCGTACTGGTGGCCTTAGCCTCGGCGGCAGCGGTGGGCGCGGTGTGCAGCGCGGTGGTCTGCTGGGCAACGGTGAATCACTGCAATGGAAGTCGATACTCATGTTCGGTGAGTCTTATGGCGGCTCCTTCCTCCTCAGAGTGGCCAGGGAAGACAACCTGCTTATGCTACGCTGGCTGGACGCGCGTACCCTCGATGGACCCGAGCCTGATTGGGGTGGGGCCCAGGGCTGGCCTCTTGTCGAAGGCCTTCAGGAGTTCAGTGTCGCTTACCGGGGCGAACCGGGCGGTGGTTGGGTCGATTACTGGGCCGAGGACGATGGCGCAGTGCGCTGGGTACGTATGTCAATAAAATCCAAGAACCGTTTCTGGCCAGAACTCATCATGCAGGTGCCACAGTGATGGTTGCGCAGCGCGGTGTAGCCCTGGCTATCGTTGTTTGGTTTCTGGCGGCAATGGCGGTGCTGGTTTCCGGCATCGTCTGGGAGGCGAGGCTTGATGTAAAACTCGCGCAGGCACACGTGGCCAGGGCGGAGGTAGAG
Source organism: Pseudomonadota bacterium (assembly GCA_038748065.1). Taxonomy (GTDB): domain Bacteria; phylum Pseudomonadota; class Gammaproteobacteria; order Pseudomonadales; family Halieaceae; genus JBCDJG01. The sequence continues at coordinate 5,192 of JBCDJG010000048.1, read as the reverse complement.
TCCGCTGGCGATGGCGCTATACAACTGGCTCTGGCCCAACTCGCATCGGGTGTCGTGCCATTGGAAGCGAGCAGCGCAGCGGAGTACGAGGTTGGCGGCCATCGCGTGCGTGTCGAGTTGATTCCAGTAAGTGGCCTGATCAACATCAACGCTGCCTCCCGGGATCTGCTTGGGTTCCTGTTCCTTGAGGTCGGCGGAATGGCACCTTCCCAGGCGGAAGCCGCTGCTGCTGCTGTGATAGAGTTCAGAGAGATCGGCACGGGCATGGGGTTAGGGGGGCTGCGGCGCGTCAAGGGCTTTGAGTCTGTTGAGGACCTGGTTCGTGTAGCGGGCATTAACCGTGCTGTGTTTGATCGTGTCAGGGACCATATCGTCGCTCGGTCCGGTGGCGGTGGCATGGTAGATTGGAGCGCTGCCCCCGAGGGCTTGCTGACACGTTTTGCCGAAAAGTACCCACGCGAGGTACAGGCTGCGTTAAAACGCCGGGAAAAGGTGTCTGATCTGATTGGCGATCCCCGCGGGGCTACAAGCGGACAAACACGAAGCGGGAATTTTCGAGTGGATGCAACCGTCCTGTACGGGGATAAGGCATGGATTCGCCGCCGCTGGGTTACGATGGAGTCTACATCCGGCAGCCTACTGCCCTGGACGGTGACCAGGACCGAAGGGCCTAGAGTCAGGACAACGACATAAGTGCCATGAGGAGTGATTAGAACTGGTATGAGCCAGGCAGACCATCAATGGGAAATCCTCGGCTATGACACGCGCCGCGTGGGCAAGTCGATCACTGCTGCGTGGCGAGAACTGCTGTGGGGTGATGAATCGCCCCTGAAACTGCATCTCGATGAAGCGGTTCGCTTGCAGGGCGAAGACAGCGAGCGCTTCGTTCAATCAGGGGCGGATATTGATGCTGCGGGCAGCGACGGCGCGAGCCGGGCCTGCGACGGTATTTTGCTGCCCGACGAACTGATACTCGGGCGAACGCTACACATCCCTTTAGCGGCAGAGGTTGATCTGCCGGCTGTGATGGCCCTTGAGGTAAACTCGGGCAGCCCCTTCCCCGCTGACGATACGCGCTCCGGCTGGAAAGTAGCTGCGCGGGGTGATACGCAGCTTACTGTGCATCTGGTCATTGTCTCCGTTAGCGCTGTTATGGCCTATCTTGGGCGGCAGTACGACCTGCACGAAACAACTGCGCGTGAGGTCTGGGCTGAGCAGGGCGGCAGCCTGGTTAATCTGAAGGGCTTTGGTGAGCATCAGCGATTACAGCGCTACCGAGGGCGCCTCCTCCGTGTTGCCGCCATGGCTGGAGCAAGCATTGTACTGTTGGTCGCAATATCAGCGATTGCAGCCGGCGGTAAGTATCTCGAATTGCGCAAGCTGGAGCAGGCCAGCGCGCAGGTGTTGGAGGAATCACGCGACGCTACTTCAATGCGCGAAGAATTGGCCGTCGCTCGCGATACGATCGGCGCCGTGAACAGTATCGTGATTGATTATCCAAACCCGCACCTGGAGCTCGAACGCCTGACCCGCCTGCTGGGTGACGAGGCCTACCTGACCCAGTGGAACATGCGCGGGCGAGTCATGAAATTGCGCGGCCGCGCCAGAGATGCCGCGGCCATCATGAAAATACTCACAGATGCGGAAGCGTATGCGGAGGTCACTTCGCCCCAGGCCTGGGTCAGGGTGGGCGACACTGGTCTTGAGCAGTTTTACTTCAACATCACCTTACGCGGTGAGGACGCATGATGGCCTGGATACAGAGCCACCGTAGCGCGGCGGTGATTGTGGGCGCAACGCTGCTTCTGCCCCTATCGCTTCTCGTTTACGGCGTGGGGGCGCTTTGGGGGCAGCATTTCGAACAGCAGCGGCAGATTGATCGAATGGAACCGCGTATCGCCCGCATGCTGGGTGTCATGGAAAACGAGGAGCTGCTGCGCCAGGCTTACAACCAGGTCGACTTGCAGGTGCTTGACCTGGTGTATCCACAGGAGCAAGACCGCGCCACCGTGTCTGCAGATCTACAAAAGAATGTGCGTGATGTGATTCGTGACTCCGGCCTTTCGGTGACCAACAGCCAGGTGCTGCCGGTTAAAGAGCGCGAGGGTTTTGATTACATCTCCTTGAAGTTGACGGTGAGCGGCGAGCTGGCGGCGCTGGATATCGCGCTGGCTGAACTCGCCGAATTCGTTCCGATGCTGATGGTTGAGTCGGTGGACGTGTGGCCCGCGCGCGCGCCGCGCGGGCGTGCGGCGTCGGAACAGAAGCTTACGGCAACCATGCAACTACTGTCGCTGAGGGTGGCCGAGTGAAGCTCACGTCGCTGCGAGAACGTTACTCGGTGAACGCTGATCCACTTCGCACCGAGCGTCGGGTCGAGCTCGCATTGCTGATTTTTGTGCTCTTGCTCGTACTGCAATTACTTTGGATGGGCGTCAGGCTAGCGCTCGGCGGACTGCCTGCGCCAAAAGCGCCGTCCACCGAAGCCCTGGCAGCTGTCGCCGCCGCCGAGCGTGGGGTGCTGGCTGAGGGTGGCAGTAGCGAGATCATTGCTCGGCCGCTGTTCTGGCAGAGTCGTCGGCCACTGGTTGCAAGTGTGGCCCCCAGTGCCGAGGAGAAGGCCGCGGCGAGGCAGACAAAACTGAAAAATGTGAGCTTGCTTGGCGTGTTCGGCGGCGGCAGCAGTGGCGGCGTCATCGCGCTCGTCAAGGATAAACAGCGTCGTATCATCATTGGCGAGGCCGCCAATGGCTGGGAATTGATAGAGATCAGCCCGAATGGCGCCAGCTTCGTCAATGCCGGCCTCAGGGAAACCTTGCCGCTCGAGATTCGAGGCGGTGGAGCAGTGGCTTTGGCGGATGACGATAACGCCGCGCGGGAAGAGCGTGGCGCGACCGCCACAAAGGGCAAAAAAAAGCAGAAGCAGAAGGCCGGGACTGAGCAAAGTACCGGCCGCAGTTTGATTCCACCACAGTTTGGCAGCGGTAACCTTCTGCAGGGTAATCCCCCCGCTAAGAATGGGGGATAGATAACGATGACCATCAGGATACCAATCACCATGGTAAAAGGGATATGGGGCGGTGCCGCGAGTACGCGCTTGCCGCTAGCACTGGCGCTGACCGCGCTACTCGCTAGCTGCGCGCCGGTGCAAACAGAAACGGCAGATGCCGACGCGGGAGCAGCGACCCCGGCGGCCTCTGCCGAGCCTGCCGCCGCCGGAGCTGCACCAGCACCGGCTGCCACGAGTGAAAGTGCAGAGGAGCTTGCCGTCAGGGATGCGCAGCTTGCCTCGGCCGAGTCTGTGATCTACTACGGCAATGATCAGCAGATCAGAATGCCAGCGGCGCGTCCGCCAGTGCGCATGGTAGGCGAAGATGTCAGCCTGAATTTTGAAGCGGCACCGCTTGAGGAGGTTGTTCACGCTATTGTCGGCGACATCTTGCAACTCGATTACGTGATCGATCATCCGATTAAAGGCCAGGTCACTCTGCGTACCCGCGCCCCCGTGGCCCGCGATCAGTTGCTCGGTATACTGGAGTCGCTGTTGGAAGCGAACAAGGTACTTATGTTGCGCGGCAAAGATGGCCGCTACCTGATCTCCGGTTCGCCACAGCTCACTTCGTTAGTCCCTTCGGTTTCGAACCCCGCGAACAGTGACGCGGGCTACAGTACCGTGATTGTCCCTTTGCAGTTCATAGGTGCGGCCGAGATGCGCAATATTCTGCAGCCTTTGGCGACCGAGCGTGCGTTTGTGCGGGTAGATGCGCGGCGCAACCTCCTAATGCTGGCAGGCACGCGGGAGCAGCTCAATGGCTGGCAGGACATCATCGCCACCTTCGATGTTGACCTTATGGCGGGCATGTCTGTGGGGCTCTTTCCGTTGGAAAACACCAGCGTAGAGGAGATTGAAGCCATTATTGGGCAGATGCTCGGACGAGAAGCGGGCGGAGCGGATGCGTCGCAGCTCGCAAGGGTCATCCCGGTGGAAAGACTCAATAGTATTATCGTGGTGACGCCGCGCGCGCATTACCTCAAGTCAATTGAAACCTGGATTGAGCGTTTGGACGGTGAGCCCAACGCTATGTTCACCAAGCGGCTCTACGTTTATCCCGTCCAGAACACGACGGCCGAGCGTCTCGCTTCGCTGCTCACCAGCATTTACGCCGGCGATGGTGGCGGCCCTGGACGGGGCGTGGGCAACCAGCGCGCGGGCGTGGCGCCTGGCATGACACGCGAGACCATCAGCGGCGGCGGCAGTATCGGCGGTGGTAGCGGCAGTTCGTCATTGGGGTCGGGCCGAAGCGCAGCCACTGGAAGCGGCGGAACCGGCGCCAGTGGCGGCGGAAATCGATCTGCTGGTGTTAGCGGCAGCTTCGGTTCTCGCAATGATGGCGGCGGCGGCCGCATGACGGCGACCAGCATAAGCTCCGGGGGTGGAGATTCCCCTATGGAAGACGTGCGTGTTGTAGCCGACGATGAGAATAATGCCTTGATGATCTACGCCACGGGCAAACAGTACGAGATTATTGAAGCGGCCTTGAAGCAGCTCGATATCGTTGCGACCCAGGTGATCATCGAGGCAAGCATCCTCGAGGTGACGCTGGAGGATGACTTGCAGTACGGGCTCGAATGGTTTTTCAAGAATGGCCTGGGCGACAGCTACGACGGCCAGGGCTCTTTTGGCACGCCTAATGCGTCGGCTCTCTTTTCGACCGGATTCCAGTACACGGTGACCAACTCGGTAGGTGATATTTCTGCCGTGTTAACCGCGTTGTCCAATGAACGTCTGCTCAATGTCATCTCAACGCCGTCAGTGATGGTGCTCGACAACCAAACCGCATTTATTCAGGTGGGTGATTCTGTGCCCATCATCGACCAGCAGACCACAAGTGACGCCAGTAATACCGGCCGTATTACCCAGTCGGTCACTTACCGTGATACGGGCGTGCAGCTTACCGTTCGGCCTTCGGTGAATGCGGGTGGGCTGATCACCATGGACATTGAGCAGTCAGTGACTGACGTGGGTAACATCGATGAGGCGACCAATCAGCGGAGTTTTCTCGAGCGCAACATAAGCAGCCGTATTGCTGTTCGCTCGACAGAGTCTATCGTATTAGGTGGCCTCATCAGGGAAACCGCGCGGGAATCAGAGCGTGGCGTGCCCGTCCTGCATAAAATTCCTGTGATGGGTG
>JBCDJG010000047.1:0-40460 GCA_038748065.1 Pseudomonadota bacterium | reverse complement strand
CGTCCACGATGTCTCCATTACCAAGGAAGCCCCCAACTACCCGGTACGTTAATGACGCAGGATATTCATGCCCAGAAAGTCCTGATCCTGGACTTCGGCTCCCAGTACACTCAATTAATCGCCCGCCGTGTCCGCGAGGTCGGCGTTTACAGTGAGATTCGCGCCTGGGACATGAGCGAAGAAGAGATTCGCGATTTTGATCCCCGCGGCATCATCCTCTCGGGTGGACCAGAGTCGGTCGCCGAGGATCGTTCGCCGCGCGCGCCTGACTGCGTGTTCGAGATCGGTGTGCCTGTGCTGGGCATCTGCTACGGCATGCAGGCTATGGCCGAGCAGTTTGGCGGCAAGGTGGCGGCCTCGGATACCAGCGAGTTTGGCTACGCCCAAATTCGTTTGACCGCCGAAGGCGGCCTGTTCCGTGACATTCGTGATCACATTGACGAGCAGGGCCACGCGCTGCTGGACGTGTGGATGAGCCACGGCGATAAGGTTGTTGAACTGCCCGATGCTTTTACGCTCACCGCGGAAACAGACAGCTGCCCGATCGCCGGTATGGCGCACAAGGATAAGCCCTTCTACGGCATCCAGTTCCATCCGGAAGTCACTCATACCTTGCAGGGCAAGCGCATCTTCGAGCACTTCGTGCTGGAATTCTGTGGCTGTGAGCCCCTGTGGACACCGGCCAACATTGTGGAGGATGCGATAGCCCGCGTGCGGCAGCGGGTAGGGGGAGACAAGGTGCTACTTGGGCTATCCGGCGGCGTTGACTCCTCCGTGGTGGCAGCGTTGCTGCATCGAGCCATTGGCGAACAGCTAACCTGCGTATTCGTTGACAACGGCCTGCTCCGCCTGCACGAGGGCGACCAGGTTATGGATATGTTCGCCCGCAACATGGGCGTCAAAGTGATCCGCGCCGATGCGGAAAAGCTCTTTCTCAGCAAGCTGGAGGGTGTCAGTGACCCGGAGGCAAAGCGCAAGGTTATTGGCAACACCTTTATCGACGTGTTTGATGAAGAGGCTGCGCGTCTTCAGGATGTGCGCTGGTTAGCTCAGGGTACTATCTACCCCGACGTTATTGAGTCTGCGGGTGCCAAAACCGGCAAGGCCCACGTGATCAAATCGCACCACAACGTCGGCGGCCTGCCGGACGATCTCAGCTTCGAACTGGTTGAGCCCCTCAGAGAGTTGTTCAAGGACGAAGTGCGGCAGATCGGGCTTGAACTGGGTCTGCCCTACGACATGGTCTATCGACATCCTTTCCCGGGCCCCGGGCTTGGCGTGCGCATCCTCGGTGAAGTCAAAAAGGAATACGCTGATTTGTTGCGCGTGGCAGACAATATCTTCATTGAAGAACTACACCACTGGGACTGGTATCACAAAACCGCCCAGGCATTTGCCGTGTTCCTGCCAGTGAAGTCAGTAGGCGTGGTTGGCGACGCACGGCGCTACGAGTATGTGATCGCCTTGCGCGCCGTAGAAACGGTGGACTTCATGACCGCTCGTTGGGCGCACCTGCCCTATGAGTTCCTGGAGCACGTGTCCAACCGCATTATCAACGAGATTCCCGGCATCTCCCGGGTGACCTACGATATCAGCTCGAAACCGCCTGCCACGATCGAGTGGGAATAATCGCCACCACCCGCGGTTAAGGTTGCTTTTTGGAACTAAGGGGCTATGCTGTAGGAAAAAAGAGCCCCTGGAGGAAAGCCATGAGCGAGCAATGGCTGTCGAGCGCCTGCATCCTGTGCGAATGCAACTGCGGTATCAAGGTCCAAACCGGCGGTGAGGGTGGCCGTGAGATCATTCGCATCCGGGGTGACGAAGCACATCCGGCATCAGAGGGCTACCTTTGCCAGAAAGCCTCCGGTCTTAACTTCTACCAAAATGGCAAAGACCGGGTTACCACGCCGCTTAAACGACGCGCCGATGGCAGCTTTGAGGCCATAGACTGGGACACCGCCACCCGCGAGATCATGCAGCGCTTCATTGAGATTCGCGAGACCCACGGCGGCGACAAGATTTTCTACTATGGCGGCGGCGGGCAGGGTAACCATCTGCCGGGCGCCTACTCCGGCGCGACTCGCTCAGTGTTAGGCAGCCATTACCGTTCGAATGCGCTGGCGCAGGAAAAAACCGGCGAGTTCTGGGTTAATTCACAAATGTTTGCCACCCACGTTCGGGGCGACTTTGAGCACTGTGATGTGGCGCTCTTTCTTGGCAAGAATCCCTGGCACTCTCACGGCATTCCGCGAGCGCGGGCTTACCTCAGAGACTTTAGCAAGGACCCGAGCCGTACCCTGATCGTGATTGATCCGGTCGTGACAGAAACCGCCAGGTTGGCGGATATTCACCTGCGTGTTCGGCCGGGGACCGACGCCTGGCTATTGGCGGCGATGCTGGGCTTGATGGTGCAGGAAGCGCATTACAACGAAGCCTGGCTGGCTGAGCATGCCAAGGATCTGGAGCCCGTGCTCGATGCCTTTCAGTCCATTCCCGTAGCGGAATATTGTGCCCACGCGGGCGTGCCGGTGGCGCAAGCGAAGGACGCGGTTCTGGCGATCGCCCGAGCAAAAGGGGCGGCCTTTTTTGAAGATCTGGGTGTACAGATGAATCACCACTCGACGCTCATCAGCTACCTGGAAAAGCTGGTGTGGGTGCTCTGTGGCCACTTCGGCAACCCCGGTGGACAGTACGCCATTGCCGTACTGCAGAGCATCGCCGGCAGCGGTCGCAGCTCCCGTAAGAGCCCGGTGGTTGGTGCCCCCATTATCAGCGGGCTGGTGCCCTGCAATGTCATCGCGGACGAAATCCTCACGGACCATCCCGACCGCTACCGCGCAATGCTGGTAGAAGCCGCAAACCCGGTCCACTCGCTGGCAGATACATCGCGCATGCGCGAAGCGCTGCGCGCGTTGGACCTGGTGGTGGTTATTGATATCGCCATGACTGAGACCGCACGCGAGGCGGACTACATCCTGCCGGCTTCCACCCAATACGAGAAGTGGGAGGCAACCTTCTTCAACTTCGAAAACCCGGACAACTACTTCCACCTGCGCAAGCCACTGTTTGAACCTCTGGGTCAAAGCCTGCCGGAGGCTGAAATCCACGCGCGGCTTGTCGAGGCGGCGGGCGCATTCCCGGATGCGCTGGCGGAAGATCTGCGAGACATTCTCGAGGCACAGGGTCGCGACGCGTTTCGTCAGCGATTCATGGAGGCCATAGGGGAGGATGCCGCAATAGCACGCATTGCGCCGGTTCTGCTTTATCGGACCCTGGGCCCGACTTTGCCCAAGGGCGCAGCGGAAGGCGCAGTGCTCTGGCCCCTGGCGCTGGGCCTGGCCATGAAAGAGCCAGGCAGTGTCGCCCGCGCCGGCTTCACCGGCGACGCCTTCGCTCAGGCTGACGCCCTGTTCGATGCGATTCTCGCGGCGCATTCCGGTGTCGTCTTCGCGCGGGACGAGCCCGGCCAGTCGTGGCAGCGCATCGGCACCCAGGATGGGAAAGTCCAGTTGACAATTCCTGTGCTGCTTGCGGAGCTTGCGCAACTTGAGGCAGGCCCCCGGCGAGGCACCAGCGAGGATTTCCCCTTTGTGCTTATGGCAGGGGAGCGGCGCGATTATTCTGCTAACACGATTTATCGGGACGCTGGCTGGCGCCGCAAAGATGCCGAAGGCTCACTGCGTCTTAGTCCTGATGACGCTGCGTCATTGGGCCTTGCTAGTGGCGGGGTTGCGCGTATCACAACGCGAGGCGGGACAGCGATCGCCCGGGTTGAAGTTACCGACCGCATGCAGCAAGGACACGTGTCCCTGCCCAACGGATTCGGTCTCGATAACAGCGATGGCTCTCGCACCGGGGTTGCGCCGAATGATCTCACGTCACAGGACGACCGCGATAGATTCGCTGGCACGCCGCATCACAAGTACGTGCCGGCGCGAATAGAGCCGCTCCCGGCCTAGGAGTTTCCCTGGGCCGCTGGGCCGCCGCGACGTCTGCGGCGGCGCCGACGAGCGGGCTTGTGGCCTTCTGCACCGCGCCCGCGGTGCGTATTGCCGTCTCCTTGACGATGGTGGTGTTTGCCGCCTGAAGACTTGTGCTTGCCCGGCTTGCGCCGGAGGGGCGCGTTGTCGGGCAGCTCATGTTCAGGCTCGAAACCCGCGATATAGTCCCGCTCGAGCTGACGCCCGATGAGCTGTTGAATGGCATTTAGCTGTTTGATTTCGTCTGCGGCTACCAGAGAGTAAGCGCGCCCTGAGGCGCCCGCGCGACCCGTGCGGCCGATGCGATGCACATAGTCCTCCGGCACGTTCGGGAGATCGAAGTTCACGACTTGCGGCAGCTGGGCAATGTCCAAGCCGCGTGCGGCGATGTCTGTGGCGACCAGCACCCTGACCTTGCCTGCCTTGAAACCCGCCAGCGCTTTGGTGCGCGCGCTTTGGCTTTTGTTGCCATGGATAGCCGCTGCCTCGATGCCGTGTTTATCCAGGTACTGAGCCAGCCGATTGGCGCCGTGCTTGGTGCGCGTGAAGACCAGCACCTGCAGCCACTGATTTGCCTCGACGAGATGGCTTAACAGCGCGCTCTTTCGCTTTTTGTCGACGGGGTGAATCCACTGCTCCACGGTATCCGCTGTTGCATTGGGGGGCGCCACCTCAACTTGTATCGGGTCGCTGAGAATGGACTTTGCCAGCCCCCGGATCTCGTCAGCAAAAGTGGCAGAAAACAGCAGGTTTTGGCGGCGCTGCGGGAGCAGTTTCAAGATGCGACGAATATCGTGAATAAAACCCATATCCAGCATGCGGTCTGCTTCATCCAGGACCAGCACCTCAATATCGTCGAAGCGAATCGCGCCCTGTCCATGCAGGTCTAGCAGGCGCCCCGGCGTAGCGACCAGAATGTCGACGCCTGGCTTCAAAGCGCGCAGCTGGGGATTGATGTTGACGCCGCCAAACACAACGGCCGAGTTCAGGGTCAGATACTTGCCATAGGTGCCGACGCTTTCAGCGACCTGGGCGGCTAATTCGCGCGTGGGTGTCAGGACCAGTGTCCGACAGTGGCCGGGCCGGGCAGCGCGGCCCGTCGATAGGCTATCCAGGATAGGCAAAGTGAAGCCCGCGGTTTTGCCGGTTCCGGTCTGGGCCGCAGCCATCACGTCGCGGCCCTCCAGCACCGGGCCGATCGCTGCCGCCTGGATGGGGGAGGGCTCCACATAGCCCTTGTCGGCAATCGCGCGCAGCAGGGGCTCGGAAAGTCCGAGTTCGTCAAATGTCATGAGTATCGAAGGCCTGGGGCGAGCCCGGCTCGTATTAGCCGCGGCTCAAAGGGCGCGGATGATACCGGAATAGTGATGCTGCCTGAAGCAGTTTCTTTAGTCCTCAAAGGCGTCTCAGCAGCGAGCCCTTACTGGGCATCGTGCAGATGATGATTGCCGCTGGTGAACATCAACACATCATCAAAACGTAAATCAATGTAGCGCTTGCGGGACGTAGCGAGTCTGGTACGGTCGCAGATAGTCGAAGCTGGGCAGCGGTATGTCAGATCAGGAACAGGGCCTTCAGGCCGAACACGAGCATTGGATGAGCCGCGCGCTGGCCTTGGCCGATGAGGCAGCTGCCCTGGGTGAAGTGCCGGTGGGTGCTTTGATCGTGCGCGAAGGCCGTTTGCTGGGCGAGGGGCACAACCGCGTCATCGCGGGGCAGGATCCGACGGCCCATGCGGAGATTGAAGCCATGCGGGCTGCAGCAGCGGCCGTGGGCAATTATCGCTTAACGGGTGCGACCCTCTACGTCACACTTGAGCCCTGTACCATGTGCGTCGGCGCCATGGTGCATGCGCGTATAGCGCTACTGGTGTACGGCGCGGACGAGCCACGTGCGGGCGTTGTGCGCAGCAACGGTGCCGCGCTGGATGCGTCCTGGTATAACCATCGGGTGGCCTACCAGTCTGGCGTATTAGCTGCGCAAAGCAGCGCCCGTCTGAAGGCCTTTTTCAAGGCTCGGCGCTAGAGCGCCTGCAGGCTCAGGCTGCGCAGGGCTTTCGGTAAAAGGGGCTGCGTGTCCAGTGGCGGAAGCGGCTGGTTAACCGGCAGGTCCTGCCACTTCAGGATAGTGTCGTAATGACGAATGTTCTGGACGTAGGTCACGGCCTCCCGGCCGCGGGCGTAGCCGTAGCGTGCGGTCGAGTGGTATTTGCTTTTCTGCAGCAGTGGCAGGTACTGCATGACGTCCTGCCAGAGGTGCGGGTCACCGCCATGCCGTTCGGTGAGCACGCGCGCATCTTCCAGGTGCCCCCGGCCGATATTGTAGGCCGCGAGGGTGAACCAGGTTCGGTCCGGCTCATAAATATCTGCGGGCATGCGCCGCTTGAGATCCTTGAGATAGCGCGCGCCGCCGCGCAGGCTTTGCAGCGGATCGAGGCGATCTTTGATGCCTAGCTCACGGGCGGTGGGTAGCGTCAGCATCATCAGCCCGCGCACCCCCGTGGGTGATGTGGCAGTGGGGTCCCAGTGCGATTCCTGGTAGGCCACCGCGGCCAGCAGATGCCAATCAAGCTGAAACTCGGCGGCGACCTGTTCGATCATTGGCCTGACTTCGGGCAGTTTGCTGGCCATGTTGCGCGTAAACGTATGAGAGCCGATCCGTGTGACACCGGCCGCGTGTCCGAAGTGTAACTCCCGCAGTCGCTCCAGATCGCCGCTATCATCAAGGCGACTGATAAAATCGTTGGCCAGTTCTGTAAGGCTGCTCGAACCCTGTGGCAGGTACCAGACCATGTCCTGCTCGGACCCCAGTTCGAAGGCGACCTTCAGTCGCGGATACAGGCTCTGTTGGACGGAGAACTCGTTGGAGTCGAGAATAGCGAGCTCTGCCTCCCCGCTGTCGACCATTTCCAGCAGTTCCATGGAGTCAGCTTCAGGAATCTCCTCCCACGCCAGCTCTGTGAGGCCCCCCGAGCGCAAAGCTTGCAGCGATTGCGCATGGCTGCTGCCTTCGAGAACGACGATCTTCATCGTTTGAATCTGGTCCACGGCGCGTGGACGCCGCTGCCCGGTGCGATAGATGACCTGCGGGCGCAGTGTGTCATAGGCCTGCGTGTGATCGTAAGCGGCCTGACGCTGCCCGGTCAGTGTGAGGCCTGCGGCGGCGAGATCGGCTTCCCCGCGGCGCAGCGCTGTGAACAAATCGTCGAGGTGATAAACCGGCCTGATGTCCAGGCTGACGCCCAATTCATCCGCCAGCCTGCTTGCCAATTCATATTCATAACCGACCGGGCCGGCCTTGTCGAAGTAGTAGGTCGTCGGGCTGTTTCGCGTCACCACGCGCAATTCACCCTCGGCGATCACCCGTTGCAGGCTGTCCGACTCACCACAGCCTGCCAGCAGGCAACACAGGCTGAGGCACAGCGCGCCAAGCCTGGGTGGTATGACTGGTGCAAGCCCAAGAGGCTTGACGGGTGATAGCAGCGAGAGTGCGGCGAAGGGCATAGCCTGAGTGTAGCGCGACAGCAAGGTCTCCGCAGGGGCACAATTACCATGGCAATGCCCGCCGTGCTTAACCCACTGTCGCAAACGCAGTACAATGGCGGCTTTACCGCGAGACCCCATCGGACACGCACAACATGCTGATCCTGCCCGGAGCTTCGGCTCTTTCTGCTTTCCGCCTGGACAAGCTGGCAGCGGCCCTTGCCGCCATCCACCCCGACATCAGTCTGCACCGCGCGACCTACATGCACTTCGCCGATTGTGACGGCGAGCTTGGAGATGCTGACAAGTCGGTGCTGGCCGCACTGCTCACCTATGGCCCGGATGAGGCAGAACCGTCGCCGGAACTTGAATCATCCCAGACTCTGTTGCTGGTTGTTCCGCGCCCGGGAACAATTTCTCCCTGGTCGAGCAAAGCCACTGATATTGCGCACAACTGTGGCCTGGCGACGGTGAGGCGTGTGGAGCGGGGCATCGCCTACACTCTGAGCCTGCCCGATCAAGCCAGCGAAAGTCAGCGTTCAGCGGTGACGGCTATCTTGCATGATCGCATGACAGAAAGCGTGTTAACGGAGCTTGCCGCTGCCAGCTGTCTGTTTGCGTCAGCAGAGCCTGCTCAGATGGACAGCGTTGATGTGCTGGGCGGGGGCCGCGCAGCGCTCGAGGCCGCTAACGTGCGCCTTGGCCTGGCGCTGGCAGATGATGAAATTGACTACCTCTTGGACAGCTTCCTGGGGCTCGCGAGAAACCCCAATGACGTTGAGCTAATGATGTTTGCGCAGGCGAACTCTGAGCATTGTCGGCATAAAATTTTTAACGCCCGCTGGCGTATCGATGGTGAAGAACAGCCGCATTCGCTCTTCGCGATGATTCGCAATACCTTCGAGCAGGGCGGTGACAACGTGCTGTCGGCTTACTCGGACAACGCGGCGGTAGTGCGCGGCCAGCGCGCCGGACGCTTTTATCCCGATCCACAAACGCGCGAATACGCCTACAGCGAGGAAGACATTCACTTGCTCATGAAGGTGGAGACGCATAACCATCCCACCGCCATTGCGCCTTTTCCCGGCGCGGGCACCGGCTCGGGCGGTGAGATCCGGGACGAGGGCGCGGTTGGGCGCGGCTCCAAGCCCAAGGTCGGGCTGACGGGTTTTTCTGTGTCCAATCTCAATATTCCGGGTTTCCCGCAGCCCTGGGAAGTGGCCTATGGCAAGCCCGATCGCATCGTCTCGGCGCTGGATATCATGCTGGAGGGCCCGATTGGAGGCGCCGCTTTCAACAACGAGTTTGGGCGTCCCAACCTGTGCGGTTATTTCCGCAGTTTTGAGCAGGCCGTCAACGGCATAGAGGGCCTTGAAGTTCGTGGCTATCACAAGCCCATTATGATTGCCGGAGGCTACGGTAACATCCGCGACGATCATGTCGACAAGGGCGCCTTTACCGAAGGTGCCGCGCTGATTGTGCTGGGCGGCCCGGCGATGCTGATCGGCCTGGGTGGGGGCGCGGCTTCATCCATGGCCAGTGGTGAGAGTGCCGAGGACCTCGATTTCGCATCGGTGCAGCGCCAGAATCCCGAGATTGAACGGCGCTGTCAGGAAGTGATTGACCAGTGCTGGCAGCTGGGCGGGCAGAACCCCATCGCCTTCATCCACGACGTCGGCGCCGGTGGACTGTCGAATGCCCTGCCGGAACTGGTGAAGGACGGTGGGCGCGGCGGACGCTTCAAGCTGCGAGCGGTGCCCAACGATGAACCCGGCATGTCGCCGCTGGAAATCTGGTGCAACGAAGCCCAGGAGCGCTATGTGCTGGCGGTGGAACCGGCGGACCTCGATCGTTTTCGAGCGATATGTGTGCGTGAGCGCTGCCCCTTTGCTGTGGTGGGAGAGGCCACTGCCGCTGAACACCTGACGGTGAGTGATGCGCTCTTCGACAACCAGCCGGTCGATCTGCCCATGTCAGTCCTATTCGGTAAGCCGCCCAAGATGCATCGTGCTATCGAGCGACGCAAGCTCAGCCAGCCCCTGCTGCAGCTTGACGCGGGGCTAAAGGAAGCGGCGGAGCGCGTATTGCAGGTGCCGAGCGTGGCTGCCAAGCATTTCCTGATCACCATCGGCGATCGTACGGTAACCGGCATGGTCTCGCGAGACCAGATGGTTGGCCCCTGGCAGGTGCCCGTGGCGGACTGCGCCGTGACCACCGTGTCTTACTCAAGCTATGCCGGTGAAGCCATGGCCATGGGCGAGCGCACACCCCTGGCTCTGCTTGATGGGCCCGCATCCGGGCGGATGGCCGTGGCGGAAGCGGTGACTAATATCTGCGCGACGGCGATCGACAAGTTGTCTGATATCAAGCTGTCGGCGAACTGGATGTGTGCCGCCGGGTACGGCGTTGAGGACGAGGCCTTGTTCGACACGGTGCGCGCTGTTGGTATGCAGTTTTGCCCGGAACTCGGCATGACGATTCCCGTCGGCAAGGATTCGATGTCCATGCGTACCTCCTGGACTGACGTTGCGGGCGACAAGGCGGTGACAGCCCCGATGTCACTGATCGTATCCGCATTTGCCCCTGTCACCGACGTGCGTCTTTCAGTGACGCCACAGATCGATCCCGACGCTGACGCGGAGTTGCTGCTGGTCGACCTCGGGCGAGCTGCCAACAGGATGGGCGGCTCTGTCCTGGCACAGGCCTATGGCCAGATCGGTGACACGCCTCCCGACCTTGAAAACCCCGGAGATCTGAAAGCGTTTTTTGCGCTTGTGCAGGGCCTGCTGGCCGATCAAAAACTCCTGGCTTACCACGATCGCTCCGATGGTGGCCTGTTGATTACGCTGGTCGAAATGGCCTTTGCCGGGCGCTGTGGCCTGACACTGGATATTGATCAGCTTTGCGGGGCAGGGGAGGGCGATGCAGTTTTGTCCGCGCTATTCAACGAAGAAGCGGGCGCGGTTTTGCAAGTCGCAAGCGTCGATCTGGCCGGAACTGTTGCGAGAGCGGAGGCCTTGGGCCTCGCTGACTGCGTGCATCGCCTCGGCCGGGCGTCGACCGGGGATCGCCTGCTGATTGTTGCCGGTGAGCGAACCTTGCTGGACGAAAGCCGCGCGCGCCTGCAGTCGCTGTGGACTCGAACCAGCTTTGAGATTCAGTCATTACGCGATAACCCGATCTGTGCTGAGGAAGAGTTTGCGCGCATCGCGGCGCCTGACCCTGGCCTGTCCGCTGCGCTGAGCTTTGACCCCAATGACGATATCGCGGCTCCTTACATCGCCCGTGGCCAGCGCCCGCGGGTTGCCGTACTGCGGGAACAGGGTGTGAATGGGCAGGTGGAAATGGCGGCGGCTTTTGACCGCGCCGGGTTTGCCGCCGTCGACGTGCATATGAGTGATCTGCTTGCGGGGGCGCAGTCTTTGCAGAGTTTCAAGGGCCTAGTTGCCTGCGGCGGCTTTTCCTACGGCGACGTGCTCGGTGCCGGCGAAGGCTGGGCAAAAACCATTCTGTTCAATACGGCACTGCGCGAGCAGTTTGGAAACTTCTTTGAGCGGCAGGACAGCTTTACGCTCGGCGTGTGCAACGGCTGCCAGATGATTTCGACCCTGAAGAACCTGATTCCGGGAGCGGACCACTGGCCGCGTTTTGTGCGCAATCGATCTGAGCAGTTCGAAGCGCGGCTAGCGTTGGTGAAAGTCGAGGAGAGCCGCTCCATCCTGCTGCAGGGCATGGCGGGCTCGCATCTGCCCATTGCCGTGGCACACGGCGAGGGCAGGGCACAGTTCCCCAGCGAGACCGCTGAAGATCGCTGTGATGTATCCGGCACCGTGGGTTTACGCTTCATTGAGAATGACCTCGGCATGGCAAGCGCCTACCCCGCAAACCCCAACGGCTCGCCCCGGGGCATTACCGGTCTCAGCAGTGAGGACGGCCGGGCCACCATCATGATGCCCCATCCCGAGCGCGTATTTCGGACGGTGCAGCACTCCTGGCAGCCCGACGGCTGGCAGGAAGATGGCGGCTGGCTGCGACTGTTCCGTAATGCCCGCGTCTGGGTTAACTGACCGGGTCCAGCCATCGCCGCTCAAAACCTTGAAAAGCGCGACTTGTGGCCCAACCTTCAGTGCTTATAATGTCGCATCTTTGACGGGCGACCCCGCGCCAAGTGCGCCTCCATAGAGCTATAAGATGCTGAACAAATACCCCCTCTGGAAGAACCTGCTGGTGCTGTTGGTGGTGCTATTGGGCCTGTTTTACGCAGCGCCCAATCTCTACCCACCGGATCCGGCCCTGCAAATTGCGGGCGATAGCAGTGCCCAGATGATGGATGAGTCGACGCTGGACCGGGCGCGGCGTGCGCTCGAGGCCGAAGGCATTGCGTTTTTTGGTGAGACCATCTCAGATGACGGCCGCAGCGCGCTGATCAGACTCGAGGAAGAGGAAGTGCAACTAGTTGCACAGGCGAGAGTGTCGCGTGCCCTCGGTGATGGCTATATCGTTGCTTTGAACCTCGCCCCCACCACGCCAGACTGGCTTAGCGATTTGGGCGCGCAATCCATGAAGTTAGGCCTCGACCTGAGCGGGGGGGTGCACTTCAAGCTGGAAGTGGACGTTGACGGTGCGGTGGAGCGGCGTCAGGAGTTCTACGTTAACAGCGTCAAGCGCCTACTGCGCGAAGAGCGCATTCGCGGCCTGGTGACACAGGATGACAAAGGCCGGGTTGTGGCGCGTTTCCGCAGTGATGAGCTACGCGACCAGGCGCGGAGCATTATTGCCAGCAACAACCGCGAGCTGATTCTCGACAGCGTCGAGGAGGGCGATAACTTCAACGTCGTCGCCGAAATGTCCGAACAGAGTGTTCGGGAAATTGTTGAGTATGCGGTGAGCCAGAACCTGACCACCCTGCGCAACCGGGTCAACGAGTTGGGCGTATCTGAGCCGCTGGTACAGCAGCAGGGCCGCAACCGCATAGTGGTGGAACTGCCGGGCATCCAGGACACGGCAGAGGCCAAGCGGATTCTTGGCAAGGTGGCCAACCTCGAGTTTCGGCTGGTGGCGGGCATAGACGCGCCAGCTACGGAGAAGCAGCGCTTTGAGTATCGCAGTGAAGATCGCGGCGGCATGACCGAGTGGCTCGAACGTGACGTCATCATAACGGGCGAACGGGTCACTAATGCCCAGGCCAACTTCGACCAGAATGGGCAGCCGGTTGTGCTGATCAACCTCGATAGTGAAGGGGGTATGCTCATGTCCCGGGGCACGCGGGACAACGTTGGCCGGCGCATGGGCGTCCTGTTTATCGAACGTAAGTTCCGCACCAGCTATGACATTGACCCGGCGAGTGGTGAGGAAGTTGCCGTGCGCACGCCCTACGATGAAAAGAAACTGCTGACCGCGCCAGTCATACGCAGCGCTTTGCCGGCGAGCTTCCAGATCTCGGGCCTGGACAACCCTCTCGAGGCCTCAGAGCTGGCCCTGATGCTGCGAGCGGGCGCCCTGGCTGCGCCGATCACCTTTGTCGAAGAGCGCACCGTTGGCCCGTCGCTGGGTGCCGAGAATATTCGCCTCGGCGTGAAGTCCGTTCAGTATGGTCTCCTCTTGGTGGTGCTGTTTATGGTCGTTTACTACCGCGTCTTTGGAATCGCCGCGGTGATCGCGTTAACCACCAACCTGGTATTGTTGATCGCGGCCATGTCGATGATTGGCGCCACCCTGACCCTGCCAGGCATCGCCGGGATCGTGCTTACGGTGGGGATGGCGGTGGATGCGAACGTGCTGATCTTTTCGCGAATACGAGAGGAAATCGCCAACGGCCTGTCGCCGCAGATGGCGATTCACGCCGGCTTTGAACGTGCCGTGGCCACGATCCTGGACGCCAACCTGACCACGCTGATTGTCGCCGTCATTCTGTATGCCGTGGGCACCGGGCCGATCAAGGGCTTCGCCGTCACGCTATCGCTGGGAATCCTGACCTCCATGTTTACCGCCATTCTCGGGACTCGGGCGCTAATCAATTTGATTTACGGGGGCCGCAAAGTCGGCACACTCTCAATTGGTGGGAGGCAGCCCGCATGACGCGTAAGGTGATTAATTTCATGGGCCAGCGGAAGCTGGCCCTGGTGTTCTCTGCCGTACTGCTGCTGAGCGCCATTGGCTCACTGGCCGTGAAGCAGCTTAACTGGGGCCTGGACTTTACCGGCGGTACCCTGGTGGAGGTGCTCTACGGGGAGACCGTTGACCTCAGTGCCATACGCAACACCCTGGACGCTGGGGGCTTTGAGGGCGCTGTTGTAGTCAGCTTCGGCACCGATCGAGATATCCTGATCCGCCTGCCGCAGGGCTACTCTGATGCCGACGGTGCGGCTCTGCTGAAAACGCTGCAGGACACCTCGACAACCTCGGTTGAGCTCAGGCGCATCGAGTTTGTTGGCCCGCAGGTGGGCGAAGAGCTACGCGAGCAGGGTGGGCTGGCAATGCTGCTCGCACTTGCTCTGGTGATGCTCTATATCGCTTTTCGATTCCAGTTCAAGTTTGCCGTGGGTGCGGTAGTGGCCCTGGTGCACGACGTTCTCATCGTGCTGGGCTTTTTCTCCATCACCGGTCGTGAGTTTGACTTGACGGTGCTGGCGGCGCTGCTTGCTGTGATCGGCTACTCGCTGAATGACACGATTGTGGTGTCGGACCGTATCCGCGAGAACTTCCGCAAGATTCGCAAGAGCGATCCGGTGGAGGTCATCAATATCTCTCTCACCGAGACCCTTGGGCGGACCCTGGTGACCTCATTAACGACCTTGCTGGTTCTGCTGGCGCTCGCTGTCTTTGGCGGTGAAATGATCAATGGTTTTGCCATTGCCCTGCTGGTGGGTGTGATGGTGGGCACCTATTCTTCGATCTACGTTGCCGCCAATACGCTGCTGATTATGGGTGTGAGTAAAGAGGATTTGATGATCCCGGTGAAGGAGGGTGCCGACCAGGAGGAGATCGCCCCATGACGCTGCGACTAGCTCATGACGCCCGTCCCTGAACGATTTGAGGATATTACGGCCGACTGGCTGAGTCAGGCGCTGGGCGTGGGCGTCCGCCAGGTCGATGTACTCGATGCGCATGCCGGTACAACGGGCCGCGCCCTGTTACAGCTCCACTATGATCGAGCCAGCGAAGACCCAGCCAGCGAACTGCCCGCGCGCCTGTTTGCTAAATTTCCACCCAGCGATGAAATGCAGCGCTTGTTCGTGACCTCCAGTGGCATGGGCCTGCGCGAGGCCCGCTTCTACCAGTCACTGGCGGGAGAAGTCCCGGTGCGCGTGCCGCGGCCCTATTACAGCGACAGTGACGCCTCTGGTGAACGCTACGTCATGCTGCTGGAGGACCTGGGCATGAGTGGCTGCACGCTGTCGCCAACGGGCCAGCCACGAGACTATATCCTACGCGTGCTGCGCGACTTTGCCGCTCTGCACGCGAAGTACTGGGACTCGCAGCGCTTTGACAGTGACCTGGGCTGGTTGCAGCCGCCGCAGCAGCACGATGTTGCCGTGGGCCTGGTGCAGCAGTCACTGGCTGAGCGTGGCTCGCAGATGCCCGCGGTCTTTACGGCGATGGCGGAGCTGTATATAGACGCTGCAGACGACATTCATGCGCTGTGGAACGAGGGCACACCGACGGTCGTTCACGGCGATGTTCACAACAATAACCTGTTTCTCGACGGCGAACGCCCGGGCTTTCTCGACTGGGCCCTGGTGGCCCGCGCGCCGGCCATGCGCGATGTTGGCTATTTCCTGGGCGGCGCTCTGGCTCCAGAGGATGTAGCCGATGGTGAGGCACTGCTTGAGTACTATCGCGAACAACTGCTGGCTCTAGGCGTAGACGCACCCTCCCTGACGGAGCTGCGCAAGCAGTTCGCCTGGCATGTGGCCTACGTTTGGGTTGGCGCCGCCGTGACCCTTGCGATGGGGGATGCCTGGCAACCCGTTGAATTCGTTACGCGTGCGCTGGAGCGTTTGCACCCGACCATGGAGCACTTGGGTAGCGTTGACTCCCTGCGCAGCGCGCTGGGTCCTTAGCTCACTCGCTCATGCCCGGAAAATTGTATTCATGGCCCCACAGGTCGCCCTCAGTGCTGTGGGTGGGCGTAAAGTTGTCCCAGTCCATCAGCAGGCCATCGTAGCCGTACTCCACGGCCATGCCGTTCGGTGCTAATACGTAAAAAGACAGCATGTTGTCATTCACGTGGCGGCCGAGGCTGGTCACGATGTGAGCGCCGGCCTGTTTAGCCCGATCCAGGGCGAGGCCAACCTCGTCGAGTGTCTCAACCTCTACCATAAGGTGAACCACGCCCACCGGGTAAGGCTGATTGAACAGTGCCAGGCTATGCTGCCTCGGGTTGTCCGCGTGCATGAAGATGACCTGCGATTCCGGCATGGGGATATCCAGCGTATCGCAGACTGCGAAGCCCAATAATTCGGTATAGAAGGCGAGGGTCGCCGCTGTGTCCGGTGCCGGCAACACCGCGTGACCGAAGCCCATATCTCCCGTATCGCCGTCACCGGTGACGAATTGCTTCACGGCTACCGGTGAAACGAAGGGCAGATAGTCCAGCTTTCTTCCCCAGTAGATTTCAGCCGTGTTGCCCGAGGGATCCTGCACGCTGGCGTAGGCCATAACGCAGCGGCGAGCAGCCTCTTCCGCGCTGCCGAGAACGGGAGCGTGGCCAGCAGCCTCCAGTGCGTCAACAGCAGCCTGCCACTCAGCCTCGCTGCGGTACTCAAATCCTGCTGCCAGCAGCGTGTCATCGCCGCTCTCCACCATGAAACGGAAGGGGTGATCGTCCATTCGCAGAAAGCGTGCGCCTGCGGCATCCTCAATCCGTGCGTCCATCAGTCCGAGTACGCCGGTGCCAAAGGCCATCCAGGCATCGGGGTCCTGTGCGCCTATGCGCAGATATCCAATCGCTGCTACTGTCATGGTGCCTCTCCTACTCCATCAATCGTTGTGCTGCCTTGCTGCCACCTGTGTATGGCGTGCGCGCCGCGTATTATCTGTGATTTGACCTTGGCCGCCACGGCAGGCGCCTTAGTTTGCCTGCGCCGGTACAAGTAAAGTGACCGCGGGCCGCTCACGCTCTTTAGTCGGAGGCTGCCTCAAACACGCGAGCCTCCCCACGGCCGCGCCCATCAGCCGCTGCTTCGACGCCAGTAGGGCTTACCACGATGAGCTGGGCATCGCCCAGGTCACCCCAGCTGTTAGCCTCAACACGATACCCCATGGCCTCAAGTGCGCTGCGGGTGTTTTTATCGATGGCGCGGTTATCGTGGCGCAGTAGATAGGCCTGGGGGAGTTGATGATGGAAGCGCGTCGCGTTGACAGCGTCTTCGGGCGCCATGTCAAAATCGAACAGATTGAGCAGTACCTGGAACACGGTGGTAAGGATAGTGGTACCGCCGGGCGTTCCAACGACAACAGCCGGTTCGCCATCCCGCGTCAGTATGGTCGGCGACATGGAGCTGAGCATGCGCTTGCCCGGCGCGATGGCGTTGCGCTCGTTGCCAACGGCGCCAAAGGCATTGACGGCCCCCGGCTTGGCGCTGAAGTCATCCATTTCGTTGTTCATCAGGAAGCCCGCGTCTTCTATAACCACGCCGGAGCCGAATTCCCAGTTAAGGGTGTAGGTCAAGGCGACGGCATTGCCCATGCCATCAAGTATCGAGAAGTGCGTTGTGTCAGGTGACTCTAGACCTGCCGGTACCGATTCCGGCGCCGAAATCGCAGTGGGCGTGACCGCATCAGCTCGCATTGCGAGATAGGCGGGTGCGAGCAGGGCTTCGATCGGGTTGTCGACAAAGTCCGGATCGCCGAGATAGGCGGCGCGGTCGGCAAACACGCGCTTTTCCAGCTCTGCCAGCAGGTGGATGTAGCGCGCAGAGTTATGCGCCAGAGACTTGAAGTGAGCCTCGCTCAGGTCGCGCATCTCGAGCAGTTGCACGAGTGCGAAACCACCCGAGCTGGGTGGCGGGGCCGCAACAATCTCCATACCGCGCCAGGGGTGCGTGATCGGCTCGCGCCATTGCGCGCGATAATCGGCTAGATCCTGAGCGTTGATCAGCCCACCGTTAGCCTGCATCTGCTTTACGATCAAACCGGCTGTTTTGCCGCGGTAGAAGTCTTCCGGATCCTGGGCAATGCGCCGCAGCGTCTCTGCGAGCTGCGGTTGAGCAAAGGGCGTGCCCTCACGCATAGCGCCAAAGTGCGCCGCGAAATTGGTGTCCCCCGCGTCTGAGGAAACTTTATCGATGGCCATTTCGACCAGGCCAGCCGAGGGTTTGAAACCCTCCTGTGCGAGCGTGATCGCCGGCGCCAGCAGTTCAGCCCAGGGCCGCGTCGCATAGCGGTCAAAAGCCATCTTCATGCCACGCACGGTGCCGGGCACCCCCGAGGCCTTGGCGCCAACCAGAGCAAGGCGCTGCACGAAGCGGCCCTCGTCATCGAGATACATGTCACGGTGGGACTGGCCCGGGGCCTGCTCTCGAAAGTCCAGGAACGCAGCGTCTCCCGCCATGACGCTGGTCATGAATCCACCGCCGCCGATGTTGCCCGCTTCTGGGTAGGTGACCGCGAGCACGAAAGCTGCCGTGATAGCTGCATCTACTGCGTTGCCGCCGGAGGCCAGTACGGCCGCTGCGGCCTCGGCTGAATAGGCGTCCGGCATGGCAACGGCTGCCTGCCGCGCTAAGGCAGAGCCTGAGTGAACAGCAATCAGCATCGAGAACAGGTAGCTGAGGCGACGAATCGAGAACATGAGTTATGGGTGCTAGTTGGCAAAACCGCCACACTAGCAAAGCTTGTCGGGCGTGGCCATGCGATGAGCTGTAAAGTCATTTTCACCTGATCCTTTGCGTCATTGAGAATGCCCGGGTGCTGCCCAATACTCTGCCCACGTCAAAACAGCCCTATAAAGCAGGAGATTGAACGCCGTGTCGCAGCCGGAAATCCTTCACCAGGCCTTCGAGCTTGGCTATACCTACACACGCTCGACGGGTCCCGTCGTTGGTCGATTCCTGACCGAACTCAGAGATCGGAATATCGTTGGCATCAAGGCATCCGATGGCCGGGTCATCGTGCCACCAATGGAATACGACCCCGATACCGCAGAGGAGCTCAGCGAATTCGTCGAGGTTGGCCAAGAGGGTGAGATCGTCAGCTTTGCCTGGGTCAAGCAGCCGCGGGAAGCGCACCCGATGGACCAACCCTTTGCGTGGGCCATGATCAAGCTGGATGGCGCCGACATACCGATGGTGCACTGCGTTGCCGCCGATGCGGAGAGTGCTGTTAGCACCGGTGCCCGGGTGCGTGCGGTGTGGGCCGATGAAACCGTCGGCTTCATTACCGACATTCGCTGCTTTGAGCTGGTTTAGGAGAACGGTGCCATGAGTGAAGAAAAAGACATGATCACCGGCATCGAGGTGCCCGTTTATCTCAAGTACAACTTCACAGCGGGCGCGTCGCCCTCGCGTTTCCTGTCGCAGCTGAAGGAAGGCAAGCTCACCGGGCAGCGGCGCTCGGAGCCTGGCGCGCCAGTCTACATACCCCCGCGCGGTTCCTGTCCCTCAACGGGCAAGCCAACCGAGGAAGAAGTGGAAGTGTCTGACAAGGCGACCGTACAGTCCTTCACCATTGTACATATCCCCATACCCGGTAACCCCATACAGCCGCCCTTTGTAGTGGCGAACCTGGTCGCAGACGGCGCGGGTATCTCGTTCATTCATTTGATGAGCGAGTGCGACAACGACGAGGTACACATTGGCCAACGTGTGCAGGCGGTGTGGAAGCCGGAAGAGGAGTGGGACTACGCCATGGATAACATCCGCTTCTTCAAGCCGATTGACGAGCCGGATGTGCCCGTTGAAATGATCGGCAAACTTCCCGTTACCGGCCTGGAGGGCTAAGGCATGAAACAGATTGCAATTGTCGGCTATCAGCAGACCGACTGTGTGTCCGATGCCGGCGCGACCAACGAGGTAGAGCTGATCATGCCGGTGCTTGGGCGGGTGTTTGAGCAGGTGGGCATTACGAATGCCCAGGATGTTGATTTTGTGTGTTCTGGCAGCTGCGACTACATGCAGGGCGCCGCCTTTGCCTTCGTGTTGGGTGTTGACGCGCTGGGCGCCGTGCCGCCGATTAAGGAATCCCATGTGGAGATGGACGCGGCCTGGGCACTGTATGAATCGATCCTGAAAATTCGCATGGGCCACGCCGACTCGGCGCTGATTTATGGCTTCGGCAAGTCCTCGCCCGGTGAACTGCCCATTGTGCTGTCGCAGCAGCTTGACCCCTACTACCTCGCCCCTCAGTGGGTCGACACAATTTCACTGGCCGCGATGCAGGCCCGCCTGATGCTGGAGCAGGGCCTGATCAGTGAACAGGACATGGCCGAAGTGGTCTCTCGTTCGCGGCGCAATGCCCTGGCCAATAACCCACATGCACAGCTCAAGGGCGATATCTCTCCCGAAGACGTGCTCGCCGAGGAGACCTACGTATCGCCGCTGCGTAAGGGCGACATTTGCCCGGTCTCCGACGGTGCCAGTGCCATGGTGATCTGTACGGTGGACAAGGCACAGTCGCTGGGCGTGCCCTATGCCCTGATCAGCGGTATCGACCATCGTATCGAAACGCACTACCTCGGCATGCGCGACCTGACGGACTCAGTCTCGACGCGCAGGGCGGGTGAGGAGGCCGGCGTCGGCAAGGGCAAGATCGACGTTGCCGAACTGTACGCGCCTTTTAGTCACCAGGAGATCATTCTCTCGCGGGCTCTTGGCCTGCCTGAAACCACCAGCGTTAACCCGAGTGGCGGTGTACTGGCAGGCAACCTGATGATGGCATCGGGCCTGTCCCGCGTGGGCGAAGTGTTTAATCGTATTGTCAGCGGTGAGGCGGAGCGGGGCGTAGCGCATGCGACCTCCGGCCCCTGCCTGCAGCACAACCTTGTCACCGTCGTGGAGGCCGCGTAATGGGAAATTTGGCAGCAGTGGTCGGTATCGGCCAGACGAGTTACACCACCAAGCGCGATGATGTCTCTATCGCGGGCCTCGTGCGCGAGGCCGCTGTGAACGCGCTGGATGATGCCGGGCTGACCTGGGATGACATTGATGCGGTCATCCTGGGCAAGGCGCCGGATATGTTTGAAGGCGTGATCATGCCAG
This sequence comes from Pseudomonadota bacterium, assembly GCA_038748065.1. GTDB lineage: Bacteria > Pseudomonadota > Gammaproteobacteria > Pseudomonadales > Halieaceae > JBCDJG01. The sequence goes on along the minus strand of JBCDJG010000047.1, from coordinate 19,799 downwards.
AGATCTATCTCACCGATGCCCTGGGCTGTAACGGTAAGCCCATGCTGCGCGTACACACCGCGGGCTCGGTGGGTGGATCAACGGCAATTGTCGCCGCGTCCCACGTGCAAAGCGGTACCTTCAAGCGCGTGCTCACGGTAGCCTTCGAGAAGCAGTCGGAGTCAAACGCGATGTGGGCGCTGTCCAACCCGCAGCCCTTCTCTACGCACCTCAATGCCGGTGCTGGCGGCTATTTTGCGCCGATTATTCGCGAGTACATGCGCCGCAGTGGCGCGCCCGCCGATGTCGGCATCAAGGTGGCGGTGAAAGACCGCTTGCACGGCGCGCGCAACCCGCTGGCGCACCTGCAGAAGCCCGATATCACCATGGAAGAGGTCGCGGAGTCCTTCATGCTCTGGGATCCGATCCGTTTCCTCGAGTCCTGCCCCTCCTCTGACGGTGCCTGTGCCATGGTCATCGCCAACGAGGAGCTGGCAGACCAGGCCGATAAACAGCCGGCGTGGATACGTGGCGTTGCCATGCGCTCTGAGCCGACGATGTTCGCGGGCCGTGATGAGGTGAACCCGCAGGCGGGGCGGGATTGCGCTGCCGATGTCTATCAACAGGCCGGGGTGACAAACCCGCGCAAGGATCTCGACGTGGCCGAAGTCTACGTGCCGTTCAGCTGGTATGAGCCGATGTGGCTGGAGAATCTTGGCTTCGCCCCGGAAGGTGAGGGCTGGAAGTTAACCATGGAAGGCGCGACGTCCCTTGATGAAAACGGCGATATCCCCTGGAATCCTTCCGGCGGTGTTCTTTCCTCGAATCCCATTGGCGCCTCGGGCATGATCCGCTTTGCCGAGGCAGCGCGGCAGGTTCGCAACGATGCCGGCGCTCATCAGGTGGAAGGCGCCAAGCTGGCCATGGGCCATGCCTACGGCGGCGGTGCTCAGTTCTATGCCATGTGGATTGTTGGCGCCGATAAAGCGTGACGCGATAAACGGAGGCTTAGCTTATGAGCAAGCACTTTAATCTGGCGGACCTCTTTGAAATGGTCGCTGACCGGGTTCCCACGCGGGATGCGCTGATTTGCGGTGAACAGCGAGCTAACTTCGGGCAACTGGAGCGACGGGCTAATCAGCTGGCACATTACCTGCAATCACAGGGCGTCGGCGCGGGCGATCATGTCGGCCTCTACCTTTACAATTGCAACGAGTATCTGGAGGGCATGCTGGCGTGCTTCAAGCTGCGAGCGGTGCCGATCAATGTCAATTACCGCTATGTGCAGGATGAACTGCTGTATATCTTCGACAATGCGGATATGGTGGCCTGCATTCATCACCGGGAGTTCTCCCCCCATATTGCAGAGGTGAGTGCCGCTGCCCCTGATCTGAAGACTCTCGTTTATGTTGACGACGCGTCGGGCGCGGATGCCGAGGCGATCGCTGCGGTTGCTTACGACCAGGCGCTGGCCGGGCAGAGCGAGGACCGCGACTTCGATGAGCGTGCGGATGACGACCTGTTCATTCTGTATACCGGCGGCACGACGGGCATGCCCAAGGGTGTCATGTGGCCACACAAGGCCGTGTTTTTTGCGGCGATGGGTGGCGGTGGCTGGTTTCATCCAGACGGCGCTATTACCGAGCCCGAGCAGATCGCTGAGCGCGTTGGCGATTTCCCCATAGTCGGCATGGCGCTTGCGCCGCTGATGCATGGCGCTTGCTGGTGGTATGCCTGCATTCAACTGCTCGCCGGTAACAGCGTGGTGCTCAACCCGCACCGTTCACTGGACGGGGCGCAGGTCTGGGATATCGTCGCCAAGGAAAAGGTCAACACGGTCTCGATCGATGGCGACGCCATGGCGGTGCCGTTGCTGGATGCCCTGGCAGAGCATCCCGATCGCTGGGATTTGAGTACGATATTCAACATTGGCTCGGGCGGTGCGGTGTTCTCCGACAGCAAGCAGGAGGCCTTCAAGGCCTACTTCCCCAATGTGTTTATCTCGAACTCCTTCGGGTCTTCAGAGAGCGGCAATATGGGTTTTGATGGCGGCGGTAAAAAGGGGCAGGGCCTGGGCAACGTGACCAAGAGTGAATTCATGTCCGTAGTCTCAGACGTGGAAGGCGAGGCCCACCGACACGTGGAGCGTGGTGAAACCGGTATCTTTGCCCGCAGCGGGCACATCCCGGTTGGTTACTACAACGACCCGGAGAAGACGGCGCGCACCATCGTTGATGTCGACGGCACACCCTGGCTACTGTTGGGCGACGAGGCGCGGCGCGAGGATGACGATACGATTACCGTGTTTGGCCGTGGCTCAAACTGTATCAATTCCGGCGGCGAGAAGATTTTCCCGGAAGAGGTGGAGCAGGCCCTGAAAGCCAACCCTGTGATTTTTGATGCCCTGGTGGTGGCCACGCCCGATGAGCGCTTCGGCAGCAAGGTGACTGCGGTTGTGCAGGTTCGCGGTGAGGCACAGCTAGACCTTGAACAGGTGCAAAGTGACGCGCGCAAATACATCGCCGGCTACAAAGTACCCCGGGAACTCCATGTTGTAGCCGAAGTGCCCCGGGCACCGAGCGGCAAGCCTGCTTATCCAAAGGCGCTCGAGCTGGCACTGTCTGGCGATTTCAGAATCGCCTGAGGGATGGCGAGGGGAACGGCTAGACCATCTTGCCGGTAAGCGCCGCTAACGACACAAAAGTACAGGGGAAGGAGAACATGGCAGAACTTGATATCAGCACGGCGAACTGCATTGTCGAACAAGAGGGCAGGGTTCTTATCGTGACTCTGAACCGCCCCGAGGCGAAAAATGCCTTTAGCCCGGAGATGCTGCTCGGCATGTACCGGGCATGGCGTCGCCTCGACGAAGACGATGAGCTGATGTGCGCCATCCTGACCGCTAACGGCGACACCTTCTGCGCGGGTATGGACTTAAAGGCGGGCGCCGAGGGCCATAAGTCAACGGAAGAGTTCATGGAGGTTATGGCTGAGGTACCTAACGTCCACTGGCAGTCGCTGCTGCGCGACGACCGCCCCGACAAACCCATCATCCTGGCGGTGGAGGGCTATGCCCTGGCAGGTGGCACCGAGATTCTGCAGGGTACCGATATCCGCATCGGGGCTGAGAATGCCATCTTTGGGGTGACCGAGGTTGCCCGCGGGCTCTATCCCATGGGCGGCTCTACCGTGCGCCTGCGTCGACAGATTCCCTACTGCCTTGCCGCAGAAATGCTACTGTGCGGTGAGCACATTACGGCTCAGCAGGCCCTCCAGTTTGGCCTGATCAACCGGGTGGTGCCGGCCGGCGAAACCTTGGCGGTGGCCAAGGAGTTCGCAGCAAAAATCTGCGCCAATGGCCCGCTGGCGGTTAAAGCGGTGACGCGCTCCCTGCGCCAGCACCAGGAGTGCATGGCGGAAAATGATGCCATGCTCGCTTCCGATGAACTTGCCGGGCCCGTCTTTGGTTCCAAGGACGCGAAGGAAGGCATGCGCGCCTTTAAGGAAAAGCGGCCCGCGGTGTTCACCGGCGAGTAGCATTCACGGAGCACCGACGCCGGTGCATAATAAGGGTATAAACGTGGAGAATATTGCATGAGCGAGATCGCCGAGATCTTTGACGCCGTTGTGCGCGACCGCCACTCACTGCGCGCCTTCCTGCCTGACCAGGTGCCCAAGGCGACACTGGAACATATCTTCGAGGTCTCCCAGCAGGCGCCGAGTAACTGCAACACCCAGCCCTGGCTGGTGCACCTGGTGTCCGGTGAGCCACTGGAGGCACTACGCGCAGCGCTGCCCGAGCGTTTCATGGCGGGAGATTTCTCCATGGACTTTCACTACGACGGTGTTTACGAGGGCGTGTATAAGGAACGGCAGTACGGCTCTGCTCAGGCACTGTATGATTCTGTCGGTGTGACTCGGCAAGACAAGGCGGGCCGCCACACGCAGTTCATGCGTAACTTCACCTTTTTTGATGCGCCACATGTTGCTTTTCTGTTTTTGCCCGAGCCCTTCGGGCTGCGTGAGGCCTGCGACCTGGGCATGTTTGCCCAGAACCTGATGCTGGCCTTCACCGCCCATGGCTTGGGGAGCTGCCCGCAAACGGCCTTGAGTATGCAGGCCAATACAGTGCGTGAGTCTCTGGGAGTGAGCGAGGAGAACAAGCTGCTCTTTGGTATCTCCTTTGGCTACCCCGACCCCGATGCGCCCGCTAATCGCTGTCGCACCGACCGCGCCACCGTGGCTGACTTCGTGACCTTCCACGGGTGAAGGCGGTGTTTGAATTCCATGGCTTCTGGCGATATCAGGCGAGCGAACGATGACTGAAAAACTGCTGACAGAAAATCGCGACGGTGTTCTGCTGGTGTCCTTCAACCGGCCCGAAAAAAAGAACGCTATCGATACGGAGATGTGGCGAGCGCTGCGCGATACCTTTCACGCGGCCGACGAAGACGATGCTGTCGTGTGCGTACTGCTGCGCGGAGAGGGCGCCCATTTTAGCGCGGGTGTAGACCTGAGCAGTTTCTCGGATACAGAATTCGAGGGGGAACATCCCTTTGAATCCGCCGCGCGAGCGGTAGCCGATTTCGGCAAGCCCATTGTTGCAGCAGTGCAAGGGGTCAATGTTGGTGGCGGCGCAACGGTGCTGTTCCATTGCGATATTGTTTACGCTGCGGAAAGCTTCAGGATGCGTCTGCCTTTCGCCAATCTTGCGCTGCCCCCGGAGTGGGGAAGCAGCTATATGCTGCAGGCGAACATTGGTCCGCAACGCGCAGCGGAACTGTTTTATACCGCAGAGTGGATTCACGCCGACAAGGCAATGCACTACGGTATCGTGGCCGATGTGCTGCCCGAATCAGACCTGCTTGATCATGCGCTGGCGAAAGCCGAGGAGATAGCGCAGTGGCCCGGGGCGGCACTGCGTGAGATCAAACGGCTGCTGCGCCAGCATCATAGCGCCGGCATCGACCGCGCGATCAATGACGAGCAGGCGGCCATGATGCGCATGGCGGGTTCAGCCGAGAATATTGAGGCGGTGACTGCTATCTTTGAGAAGCGCGCGCCCAACTTCAGGCGCGGCTAGCGGTGCCTTGGGTGCACGACGATGATTAGCCTGCTCTACACTACCGCGCGACCCTATTTGATCCAGCCAGTATTGGATGTTTGGCGTGAGCGCGCCAGGGACTGGGATCAGATTGAGGTGGTGTTGGTAACCGACGATCCCTTGGATATCGACTACCCACGGCTGCGCTACCAGCACAATTCGGGTCGTCGTGACTGCGTAACGGGCTGGAACCTGGCTGCTTCGCTTGCTCAGGGCAGTACTTTTGTACAGGTCTCCGACGATCTCTTTCCACCGCCTGAGTGGGACGAGGCAATCCGCGGGTTCGTCGAAGGTAAGCAGGCGGTTAGCTTGCTTCTGCCCGATGAGCGCGGCTCTGTGCCTGCCGTCTTCCACCCGGTGTTGACGCGGGGTGCGTATGAACACTTTGGCTACCTATACCCGCCGGATTTCCGGTCTATGTTTTGCGACGTGTGGTTTTACCACGCCCATCTGCAGGCGGGCTTTCTACTGGGGATGAAGGGGGACGCGTTCTGGCATCACCGGCATCGCAGCACCTACGATTTGCAGGAGGACGATGTGACTCGCGTCCATGAGTCTGATGAGCGCTATGCCGAGGGGCGGAAGGTGCTGCGCCGGGAGGCCAAAAAGCTTGGCATCCTGATCAAATTTGGCGAAGGCAACTGATCAGGGTTGCAGGAAGTCCGTTACTTCGAGATCGAAACCTGAGATCGCATTAAAGCGAATGGGCGCCGACATCAGCTGCATCCTTCGCACGCCCAGTCGCCTGAGAATCTGCGAGCCGCTGCCGATGAAGCGGTAGTTCTTCATGCCGTCGCCCGGCCCGGCGACGCTGACGGGTTCTGGGTACTGCATTACTGCATCGAGGGCTTCGTCGGCGCGAAAGGTTTGGCCCAGCAAAACGACGACACCAGAGCCCGCATCGGCTATATGGGCCATGCAGCGGCGGTAAGACCAGCCTGCGTCGGTGTCAGGTATGCGCGTGCCGATGACATCGCGCAACGTACTGATTGTCTGCACGCGGACCAGCGTGTCGAGCTCCGGCGCAATCTTGCCTTTTACGAGAGCGTAATGCAGCGTGTCATCAACGAGATCAAGGAAGGTGTGGAGCTCGAAACTGCCCCATTCTGTATCGATAGACTTGCTGGATTTCAGCTCGACCGAGGTTTCGTGCAGCGCGCGGTAGGCGATGAGATCAGCGATAGTGCCCATCCGTAGGCCATGTGTCTGGGCGAAGACCTCAAGCTCTGGCCTGCGCGCCATGGTGCCATCCTCGTTCATTATTTCCACGATGAGCGCCGCGGGCTCGAAGCCGGCCATGCGCGCGAGATCCACGCCAGCCTCAGTGTGACCGGCGCGACGCAATACGCCGCCGGGCTTGGCAACCAAGGGAAAAATATGCCCCGGCTGATGGATATCGCCTGGCTGTGCTTTGCTGGCAACGGCCTTCTGGACGGTATGTGCGCGCTGCGAGGAACTGATCCCGGGCCCGATGCGCTCCGAGGCGTCGATGGAAACCGTGAAGTTGGTTTCGTGCTGGGAGCGGTTGTCGCGAACCATCAGTGGCAGCTGGAGCTGCCGGGCTCGCTCCTCTGTGATGGGCATGCAGATTAATCCGCAGGCTTCACTGGAGAAGAAGTTGATGACCTCGGGAGTTACCGCCTCCGCGGCAATGATGAGGTCGCCCTCGTTCTCCCGATCTTCGTCATCCATGAGGATGACCATTTTGCCCTCGCGGATATCGTCAAGGATATCCGGGATGCTGCTCAGTGACACGAGGGCGCCTACAGCATCTCAATGGCAACGGCGGTGGCTTCGCCGCCGCCAATGCAAAGGGCCGCTACGCCGCGTTTCTCACCGCGCCGCTGCAGCGCGTGCATCAGCGTGACAAGAATGCGCGAGCCGGTGGAGCCGATGGGATGGCCCTGAGCGCAGGCTCCGCCATGGATGTTCACCCGCGCGTGATCCAGTCCGAGATCCTCGATGGCAAGCATGGTCACCATCGCAAAGGCCTCGTTGATTTCGAAGAGATCGACGTCAGTGCTGGCCCAGCCGGTTTTTTCGAAGAGTTTCTGCATTGCGCCAACCGGTGCGAGCGTGAACTCCCCGGGTTCCTGGCTGTGACGGCTATGGCCAACAATCCTCGCCATGGGTGACAGGCCGCGACGTTCTGCTTCGCTGCCGGCCATGACGACCAGTGCGCTGGCACCGTCGGAGATAGAGCTGGCATTGGCTGCGGTGATGCTACCCTCCTTGGCGAAGGCCGGCCGCAGGTTCGGGATTTTGTCGATAGCGGCCTTGTGCGGTTGCTCGTCGTCGCTGACGACGGTTTCGCCCTTGCGGCTCTTCACCGTCACCGGCGCAATTTCGCCGCGCAAAGAGCCGTCGTCGATAGCCGCCTTCGCTCGCGTCAGTGACTCGACTGCGAAGGCATCCATCTGCTCTCTGGTTATACCGCGCTCGTCCGCGGTTTCCTGGGCGAAGCTGCCCATGGCCCTGCCGGTGTAGGCGTCTTCGAGGCCGTCGAGAAACATGTGGTCGTAGACTTTCTGATGGCCGGTCCGGAGGCCGCCTCTCGCGCCGTCGAGCATATGAGGTGCGTTGCTCATGCTCTCGAGGCCGCCGGCGACAACAACGCTATTGGTGCCGGCGATGATGCTGTCATGTGCGTAGATGGCGGCCTGCATGCCCGAGCCGCAAGCCTTGTTAACAGTGACGGCACCGGACGATTTGGGGATGCCGGCGCCAATGGCCGCCTGGCGTGCCGGACACTGCTTAAGCCCTGCAGGGAGCACGCAGCCCATGAACACTTCGTCGACGTCGCCCCCTGCAATGCCGGCGCGTTCAACCGCCGCGGCGATCGCAACGCTACCGAGTTCTGTGGCAGGGACTGCCGCGAGACTGCCCATGAGGCCACCCATGGGGGTCCGGGCTCCGTTGACGATGACAACGCTTTCTTCGCTCATACTTGAGACTCCTGCTATGGGCGTTAATAAATGTACTTTGCGTGAGGCCCCTGAGCTGTTATCGACGGGGACCTGCAGAAAAAGGCCGCTAATTTAGCCACAGACCCCCCGGCGACTCAAGCAGGCTCAAGGCTGTTGTTGAGCTCAAGGCTGTTGCCAAGCTCAAGGCTGTCTTCAGGCTCAAGGCTGTTGCCAAGCTCAAGGCTGTCTTCAGGCTCAAGGCTGTTGCCAAGCTCAAGGCTGTTCCGGTGCGAAGAGCTTGCCGCGCACGGCCTTGCGGTAGCGCGCGGGCGTCTCACCCGAATAGCGCTTGAAAAGCGCACCAAAGTGGCCCACATCCTGGAGCCCTACCTGCCAGGCGATTTCCGCCACAGACAGGTTGCTTTGGCGCAGCAGGTCGCGGGCAACGGCCATGCGCTGACCCTGCAAATACGCCTGCGGACTAATGCCTGTGGCGCTATGGAAACGTCGGTTCAGGCTGCGACGACTGATATCCAGTTGGCTGGCCAGCGCGTCAAGCTCGATGCGTTGACCGAGGTTTTCCTGCAGCCATTGCTGTGCTTCCAGCACCAGTTCATCGTGATGACTGCTATCGGGCTCGTTTTGGTAGGCGGCTGCCCGGAAAGAGCGGCGTATTTCCGGTGAGAACTGGTTTTCTATCGCTTGGGCGATGCGGTTGCCGAACCACTCCTCGATCAGGTGCACCATCAGGTCGGCAATGGAGTTCACGCTGCCGACACAGTAGAGATTGCTGCTCTGGGTGATCAGATGGCGCCGCTTCAGCTCGACTAGCGGGTAGCGTCTGGCAAAGGCATCAAAGGCATTCCAGTGGGTCGTGGCGGGTTGACCGTTCAGCAGGCCTGCCTCGGCCAGTAAAAAGCTGGCGCTGCCGACGCTGCCGATTCTTGTGCCGCTGGCTGCCAGCGTTGGCAAGGTGGCCAGCAGGGCACTCTGCGCGCGCAGCACAGGCAGGGGGCTACGCCAGATGGCGGGCAGCAGCAGCAGGTCCAAGGGTGGGAGTTCCTCCAGCGCGCAGTCGGGGGTGAGATCGAGGCCTGTCGCGGTTTTTACGGGCTCAGCGCGCGTCGCGCACAGAAGGAAGCGGGTATGCTGTGTTCCCCGCGCAGACGCCCCGGCCATCTGGCTGGCTGCGTTAAGAATCTCCATGGGGAGAGTCAGACTGGTGGCAAGCAGTGAAGGGTAAAGAACGGCGGCGATGGTGTACATTCGGCTCCTTGCTTGAGATCCAAGTCAAATCCGACTAAAGAGTGGCTAGAAAGCCGGCTAAATTGGCGAGTTTGCCATATTTTATCCGGTCCTGCATCGATACACTGGGTTTGGGGTGAAGCAGGGCTGCAGCGTGGGTGCAGCCGGGAACTCGGGGCTCAGGGAGAGGGGAGAGACACATGGCCAGACAACCTTTGCCGGTAATTGTTGGGTTTGGCGGCATCAACGGTGCCGGACGCAGTTCCAGCCATCACGGCTTTGCGCGTCTCGTGGAGTCTGCACTGTCTGAACAGCAACGCCGGCGCACCTTCGAATCACTGGCCACTCTGATGGGGCTCGAAACCTACGAGGGCCGGGAAGACTACATTCGGCGCCATACGCTGGTGCGCCGCGTCGAGCGCGAGCACTTCGATGTCGATGGCGTGCACTGGAATCGCCGCTTTCCCACCGAAAGCAACGGCAAGCCCGTGTATTTCAACGTAAAGCGACAAAATCTGCCGGAGGATATTCCGGCAGACTGGATAGTCACGCCCAGCTCCGTCACCCATGTAAATGTGCAGATTCGAGGATCCCAGGAGTTTCTGTTACCCACGCGCAGGGAGTTTGAAGTCAAGGCCGCCGGTCAATTGCCCACGGGTTTCGAACCGGGCGAGCTTTACGCCTCGCGCAACCACCCGAGGGGCCTGCAGATGACCGTATACGCAGCCTCGGATGCGCTGGGGAGCATCGGTCTTGAGTGGGAGAACATCGTAAGCCACGTTGCCGCCGACGAGGTGAGCGTCTACGCCGGCAGCGGCATGGGGCAACTCGACGGCAGCGGTTTTGGCGGCATGATCAAGAGCCGCTACAACGGCCAGCGCGTATCTGCAAAGTACTGCCCACTGGGTTTGGCCGAGATGCCGGCGGACTTTATCAATGCCTACGTACTCGGCAGCCTGGGCGCTACCGGCGCGACGCTTGGCGCCTGCGCCTCCTTCCTTTACAACCTGCGCCACGGCATCGAAGACATTCGCAGCGGCCGCGCGCGAGTGGTTTTTGTGGGCGGCGCTGAAGCACCGGTTTTGCCCGAGGTCATGGAGGGCTATGGGTCCATGGGCGCGCTGGCCACCGACAAGGGCCTGCGGCAGATAGAAGGCCTGCCCGATGACCAGGAGCCGGATCACCGCCGCGCCTGCCGTCCTTTTGCCGAGAACTGCGGCTTTACCATCGCCGAATCAGCACAGACTGTGGTGCTCATGGACGACGAACTGGCCGTGCAGCTGGGCGCCACGATTTTTGGCGCGGCGACCAATGTCTTTGTAAACGCCGATGGGTTCAAAAAATCCATACCGGGCCCCGGCGTCGGCAACTACATCACCATGGGCAAGGCCATGGCCGCGGTACGCGCCATTATCGGCGACGACGCCTTGCGCAGCGGCGGAATGATCCAGGCCCACGGCACCGGTACGCCGCAAAACCGGGTGACCGAATCGCGAATAATGTCGGAGTTGGCCAAGGCCTTTGGTATAGACGCCATGCCCGTGGCAGCGGTTAAGTGCTTTTTGGGGCATTCACTGGGGACCGCATCCGGTGACCAGGTGGTGTCCACGCTTGGGAGCTGGGCCTACGGCATGGTGCCGGGCATCACCACGGTGGACGACTTTGCCGAGGACGTTCATCGTGAGGGACTGGCATTCAGCACCGAGCATCGGCAGCAGGCGCCGGAGTCGATGCACTATGCGCTGATCAACTCCAAAGGATTTGGCGGTAATAATGCGACCGCCAGCTTGCTCAGCCCCGCGGTTACGCAGCGCATGCTGCGCGCTCGCTACTCGGAGACGGAATGGCAAAACTGGCGCGCCGCCAATGAGGCCGTACTGGAGCAGCAGGAGCGCTACGACGAGGATATGATCGCCGGTAAGCGCTCGCCGATTTATAAATTTGACCATAACGTGTTGAAGGACGACGACGTCGCCTTCGAGCCCGGCCAGCTGCGTATTGGCGGCCACGCCATTAACCTGAACCTCGCCTCGCCCTACGACGATATGGCGCTGGATTGAACTGATTGGCTAGCCAGCCGATAACACTTCGCGTGCCCGGCGTGGGCGAGCCGCTGCGCATGCGGCTGCACGGGGCTCACGACCGCTTTGTGTCAGAGCGCCTGAGGGAGGAGGGCATCTGGGAGCCCTATGAAACGTCGCTGTTGCGACGCTTGCTCCGCCCGGGTGGCATATTTCTGGATGTGGGCGCTAACATTGGCTATTTCACGCTGCTCGCGGCTCACTGGGTTGGCCCGGCAGGGGGCGTGTTCGCTGTAGAGCCGGACCCGGCGAACTTTGCCCTGCTGCGCGACAATCTCACGCTTAACAGTCTGCTTGAGCGCGTGGTATTGCTGAATGCGGGTATGGCCGAGCGCGACGGTGAGACCAGGCTCTACTTAAGTGAAGACAACCTGGGTGACCACCAGCTGCACCCGGATGAGCCAGGCCGGCGCAGTATCGCAGTGCCGTTGGTGAACGCCACGGCTTGGCTTGAGGGGCGCTGTGCGCAACTGGATGTCATCAAGGTTGATACTCAGGGCGCCGAGCACGCGGTGCTCTCAGGCTTGTTGCCCTTTCTCTTGAAGCAGCAAAGCCCCTTTCATCTGCTGATAGAGCTGACGCCCTTTTCCCTGCGCGCTGCAGGCACCCATGGCCGAGCGCTGATTGAGCTGCTTGAAGGCCTGGCGTTGCCATTCTGGATTGTTGACCATATAGAGCATCGGCTGGTGGCAACGGAGGCCGAGGACCTGGCTCGCTGGTGTGACAATGTTGACGACTGCGAGGGCGATCGCGGCTTCATGAACATACTGGTCGGTCCGGCCATTCCCGAGGGCAGAGCTTAGCTGGTATCATCCCGGGCAATTTCAGCAGCTACGCGACCATGAACGATATTCTGCAGTTTTTGCACCATCGCAATTCCTCTCCCAAATTGACCGAACCCGGACCCTCCGAGGCAGAGCTGGCGGAGATGATCCGCGCCGGCGTGCGCGCGCCGGATCATGCCTGGCTGCGCCCGTGGCGCTTTATCGCACTGGCCGGGGAGCGTCGATGCGCATTTGGCGAGGTACTGGAGCGCGCGCTCGTCACACGGGACCCGCTGGCGGATGACGCTGCTCGTGACAAGGCCCGGGCGGCGCCGCTCAGGGCGCCTCTGATGCTGGTTGCGGTGGCTCGAATCAGTGACCACCCGAAAGTGCCAGCGGTTGAACAGCGCCTGTCTGCAGGCTGCGCGGCCCATGCCGTATTGCTGGCCGCGGAGGCACTCGGCTATGCCGGAATCTGGCGGACTGGTGCCCCCGCCTTTGATCGCGCAGTGATGGACGCGCTGCGTCTCGCGGCCACGGAAGAGATTATCGGCTTTCTCTACATTGGCAGCCGCGACGGCCGCGTGAAGCCCTTGCCACAGCTGGAGCCGGCAGACTACATCAGCCACTGGTGAGTGGCGGAACCCAGGAGCTCCCCAATATGATCCCGAGCTATGAAACACTGGCGTTGAGCCTGGACGATACAGTTGCGATCGTCAGCCTGAATCGCCCCGATCGTGCTAACGCCATGAACGAAACGCTGTGGCAGGAGTTACAGGCCTGCTTTGAATGGCTGGACGCGACACCCGCGGTGCGCGCGGTGGTGTTGAGTGGCAATGGTAAGCACTTCTGTGCGGGCCTCGACCTCGCCATGTTCGCCAACCAGCAGGGTGCCTCCGATGACCCGGCGCGACAGGCGGAGTTCTTCAACCAGAACGTTCTCAAGCTGCAGGACAACCTCACTGCGCTAGAGCGCTGCCGCAAGCCCGTACTCGCTGCCGTTCATCACACCTGTATTGGCGGCGGGGTGGACATGGTGTGCTGCGCAGACATGCGCTATGCCACCGAGGATGCCTTTTTCTCGATACGTGAGATCGACATCGGTATGGTGGCCGACGTTGGCACGCTGCAGCGCTTACCCAAGCTGGTGGCCGACGGCCTGGTGCGAGAGCTGGCCTATACCGGCCGTAACATGCACGCCGATGAGGCCTTGCAAGCAGGATTCGTGAATCGCGTCTTCCCGGATCGCGACACGATGCTTGCCGAAGTCATCGAAATCGCGAAAACAATCGCGCAGAAGTCGCCGCTGGCGATTCGTGGCAGCAAGGAGATGCTGCTCTACACGCGCGACCATTCCGTGCAGGATGGCCTCAAATACGTGGCTGCCTGGAACGCCGGCATGCTCAGCAAGCAAGATCTGCAGGCGGGTATGACCGCGCAGATGGAGAAGTCCCAAGCCGACTATGAGGACTGACCTGCGAAGTCCTGCGAATAAAGAGCAGCCCACAAGCCCCCTATGACCCGACTCGCTCGCCTGAACCGACCCTGGCTGCACTTCATTGCTCTGGGCTTGCTGCTGTACATCCTGCTTGGCCAGCTCTTCCCGGCACCCAAGCGGGTGGTTGGACCCCTGACGGATGCGCGCATTGATACGCTGCGTCAGCAGTGGTTCGCTAGCACCGGGCGCCTGCCCAGTGATCAGCAGATGGCGCGCCTGACGGCCGCCGAGCTCGATCGGGATATGCTGTTTCAGCGAGCCATCGAGCTGGAACTGCATCTTTACGATGCTGTGGTCTATCAGCGCCTGCTGCGCAACATGTATTTTCTCCAGCTTGCGGAAGGTAAGAGCGACCAGCAGCTCTACGAGGAGGCGCTGGATATGCGCCTGCATCTTGGTGATGAGGTTGTGAAGCGCCGCATGATCCAGGTGATGGAGCAGCTGTTGCTCGGCACCTACCCGCCGCGCACGCCGAGCCTGGAAGATGTGCAGCAACTGTTCGAGGCGCGGCGCGAAGAGCTGCGCCGGCCGGTGCGCTACAGCATTGAGCAACTGTATTTCAACGCCGAGCGCGAGGCCGACATAGACGCGGTGATTAACCGCATTGCTGATGAAGGCCTGGCACCCAGTGAGGCGCGCGCTATGAGCTCGCCGTTCTTGCCGGGCTACGTGTTCCGATACCAGACGCCGGGGCAGCTGGCGCGTCACTTCGGCGCCGCCTTTGTGAAGAACTTTGAGGCAGCCGGCCCTGCGGCAGGCGCCTGGCTCGGCCCGATTGAGTCCACCTACGGCAAGCACTATGTCTTCGTGAGCGAACTGGAGCCCGAGCGCGATGCCACGCTGGAAGAAGTGCAGGGCCAACTGGCCAGGGAGCTGGAGTCGGAGGCCCGCAATGAGGCCCTGGCGCGAGCCATAGAGCGCTTGCGCGACGACTTTGAGGTGCGCTCATGAGTATGCTGCGCAGGAGCTTGTTGATAAGCCTGGTACTGCTGATTGCGCAGCCGGCGCTAGCACACCGCTTTGCACCGAGTCTGCTGAAGCTGCAGGAGACCACTAGTAATACCTTCTCGGTTGTGTGGAAGACGCCGCTTCAAACTACCTCCAACACCCCATTGGTACCCACCTGGCCCGAGGCCTGCGAGCTTGTCTCGGCGAGCCAGCCCCAGGTAGAAGGCACCGGCAAAGTCAGCAGCTTTCAAATTGCGTGCAAGGATCTGGGCGACAGTGGACTGGTTGGCGCTACCCTGGGTATCGATGGCCTGGCCGCCAACCAAGCTTCTGCCATGGTGATGATCGCGCTGCGCGACGGCCGCCAATACCAGGAAGTACTCAACGGTGAGCAGCCCAGCTTTGTGGTGCCCGAGGAGCCCGGCGCCGGTGAGGTAATGGGCGATTACACTGTGCTCGGGATGGAGCATATCTGGGGCGGCATTGATCACCTGCTGTTTGTTTTCGGTTTGCTCTTGCTAGTGGGCGGCGGTGCGCGGCTGTTGTGGACAATAACTGCCTTCACGGTGGGTCACAGCATAACGCTGTCTTTGGTGACGCTGGGCTACTTTGATTACCCCGTAGCCCTGGTGGAGTTCACGATTGCGCTGAGTATTTTTGTGCTGGCAGTGGAGCTCACGCGGCGCGAGCGTAACGACCTGCTATGGCGTCATCCGTGGTGGTTAGCGGGCGGCTTCGGCTTGCTGCACGGTATGGGCTTTGCCGGCGCGCTGGCTGAAACGGGCTTACCCCAGGACAACGTGCCCCTGGCGCTGCTGTTTTTCAACGTGGGGATTGAGCTGGGCCAGATTGCCTTCATCCTGGTGATACTGGCTTTGTGGTGGTTGCTGCGCAGGCCGCTAGCGCCCTGGCAGGATCGACTGCTGCCGATCCCGGTCTATATCCTGGGCACGCTGTCTGCCATGTGGTGCATTGAGCGCGGGCTGGAGGTTCTGGCCTAGTGCCCGATCTTCAGGGATTGCCTGGCCAGTCTGGCATATCGATGAAGGGATGCAGGGCGAGGCCGATGCCTTCTTTCAGGTGCGTTTCGTTTTCCAGCATATTACGACGCCGCGTGTAGTTACCCGCTGAAGAGCGGGTATCGATGGCGTCGGTTGCGTCGAGGCCGCCACGGCTGACGAAGACACGCTGCAGCTTGAGGTCGTAGATGCTGACCTGCAGGGAAGCCACCGCAACGCCCTGGTTCCAGTCGAAGTCCGCTGATACACCGGAGCCGGGGCCCTGTAATGATGGCTTACGTGTGACGCCGTCCCATCGGCCGAGATGCTTGAGACCGCCATTAAAGGCTACCTCCAGCTCAACGAGGTCGGTAAAAACAAAGGCATCGAGATCAGTTGTTTCCTGCATGCGATCGCGCACGCTCTGCATGATCTGGGAGAAGGTCTTCATGTTGACCTTGCCAGAGGTAGGATCAACCGGGTCACCGAAGGCGCGCACTGCCGTATTCCAGTTCTGGGTGAACTCGCGCTGGGGCAGGACTTTGTAGCCATTTTCTTTCAAGTAGACCGACACGTAGCCGTCGATGCGCGGCGCTTCCTTGGCCAGGTAGTTGCGCGATGGGCCACCGAGATTCACGTGTGGAATGACCACCGTCTTGATATCCGCACTGGCCATACGCTCATTATTGATCTCGAAGGGGAAGACCGTCGGGTTATACGTGGGGGCGCTAGCACAGGCCGCCAGCATCAGGGCGGCCAGAAATGAAAGAGCAAGCGCGCGTAGGGCTTGCGCAGCGATAGACAGGTTACGCATGGCAGGGTCCGATCAAGTATAGTGCCGCGCATGGTAGCAAAAACTCCTGCATCAGACAGCGGCGTATGGCGGTAAATCTCCACCATCAGGTAATAGGGCAGGGCGAGCCCGTGGTGCTCTTGCACGGGCTCTTTGGTATGGGTTCAAATCTAGGCGCCCTGGCCCGCAGCCTGGCGGATGACTTCACCGTATACAGCGTTGACCTGCCTAACCACGGCCGCTCCGGCTGGGTGGATTCGATGGATCTGGCCTCGATGGCGACCGCAATTCTGGGGTGGAGCGCTCGCGAGGGAATTGGGTCGGCCCACTGGCTTGGCCATTCCCTAGGCGGCAAGATAGCGATGCACATCGCCCTGAATAGGCCTGAGCAGGTGCGGCGGCTGCTGGTGGCAGATATTGCACCGGTGGCCTACCCGCCGCGTCATCAGCCGGTGTTTGCCGCACTCGAGGCCGTAGCCGCCGCGCGCTGTGATAGCCGACGGGCAGCGGCGGCGTTGATGGACGAACATCTGGAGGAGCCCGGCGTTGCCGACTTCTTGCTGATGAGTCTTGCGCGGCAGGCGGATGGGCACTATGACTGGCGGCTGAACCTGAAGGCGCTTAAGGCAAACTACGCGGCGCTGAGCGCTGGGCTTGAGTCAGAGCGGAGCTTTGACGCGCCGACACTGTTCGTTAAAGGTGAGGATTCCGCCTATATCAGGGCGGAGCATCGCGACGTGATTGAAGGGCTGTTCCCCGCTGCGAGCCTCAAGGTAATTCCTGGGGCAGGGCACTGGCTGCACGCCCAACAGCCGCGGCTGTTTAATGGCGTAGTCGGCCGATTTTTACGTGCGGCAGACTAGGCGGGCGCGGCGATCATGGCCAGCAGCAAGTCAACCTGCTGCTCGATTGATGCGGAGCTGACCAGATCGACGCCCGTGGCCTGAAGCGTTTGTGGCGCGACCAGCAGGTTGTAGGTGAGAGCGCCGGTAATCATATGCAGCATCTGTAGCGGCGGCCCCTGGCGTACCAGGCCGCGCCGCTGAAAGTGTTCGATAAAGGACTCGCCCGTCAGATAGTCCCTGCGCAGCCAGTGCTCGATCAGCCATGATAAGCGCTCTGTGCCGGCGGCAGCTTCGTGAAACATGAACCACAGCCACTGCGGCCGCTCGCGGGTGAACTGCACCAGCGCCGTGAAAGCCGCTCGAACGCCAGCCATCGGTTCTTCGCCGCGTTCGGCGAAGTAGATCTCCATGCAACCATTGCGTTCATGCCAGATACGGTCTGCGGCGGCCTGCCATAGCAGCTCTTTGGTGGCGAAGTGGTACTGTACCAGGGCTTTTTTTACGCCAGCCCGTGCGGCGATGTCGGCTAGCGACGCGGCGTCGAACCCTGCCCGCGCAAACTCCGGGATGGCCGCTTCCAGAATCTGTAAGCGAGTTTGCTCTCGCTGCTGCTGGCGAGTATTAACGTGTGCGACGCTGCCCATCAATCGACCATACACCCGCATAGTGAGCTTGTAAAACTGGGCGCTGCGAAGCATGCTATGGGCGTTCTTCAGGTTGGAGCCCTGCGTGTCTATCTCACTTGGCGAACTGCTGCTGGTTATGGTTTTTGGGCTCGCGGTGGTTTATTTCCTCAGCTCAATTCGGGTGCGAGAGTTTGCCCTGCTGGCTGTGCGTAATGCCGCCGGACGCGACGACTTTCAGCTGCTGGACCAAAGCGTACATATCCAGCGCGTTTCCTTGAGTAAGGATGAGGGCGGTCGCTGGCGGGTGTGGCGACAGTACCGTTTCGACTACAGCTACGACGGCGTAGAGCGGCGCCAGGGGCACGTCATTATGCTAGGTAATAAGCTGACTGCGCTGGTGATTGCAGAGCGTGAGATTGAAGCGCGCCCGACTATTCACTAAGCCCCACTGACCGATCAAGCCCAGCTATGTAAGCAGACGGCAGGCTGCTCAGCCGGCTGGATAGGTGGCGAGTGCCCTGACCAGGACGGTGAGCGCCACGACCAGGAGAATCAAACCCAGTACCCGGTCGATGGTTTTGCTGTGGTTCCGCAGCAGCCTGAGAAAAGCCCTGCGCGAGACCATCGCGACAACCAGTAAGTACCAAAGCGCATCGACTGTGCCTGCAGTGGCCACCATGATCAGCTTCGGCACCCAGCCCGCATCTGGCGCGAGAAACTGCGAAAACAGAGCAAGCATAAAGACGGCGACTTTAGGATTGAGGAAGGCGATCAGAAAGCCTACGGATGCGCCGCCTGGGTCTTGCCGCTCGGGTTTCGGGGCATCGAGCCTCGCTCCCGGGCTGCGCAGTGAGCCGATACCCAGCCACAAGAGGTAGAGCGCGCCGAGCAGTTGCAGGGCCAGGAACGTGTTTGGTGAACCAGCGAGCACTACCGCCAGGCCCGCGAGGGTCATCATGGCGTACAAGGCAATGCCCGCACCGTGGCCCAGCGCGGCCAACGCGCCGCGCCGGGCGCCGCCGCGAAGGGTCTCGGCGATGATCACAGCAATGCTTGGGCCGGGCGACATCGCGCCGAGGAGAAGTATGGCCGTGAGGGATAGCCACAGGGCAGGGTCCATGCTGTGCACCGGATAGCAAGAGCGAACAGTTTAGCAAGTTCGCGGGAGGCGTCTGCGACCTTTGATGTGAGCATCCAATAGCGCTTCACAGGCTCAATAATGACGGGGGGTTCTGTAACAGTCCCTCGTTGGGGTTTTCCACAGTTTCTGTTGATAACTTCGTGGATAAATTGTTCAAGTGGGCTGTCGAGCGTGTAAATCCGGGTTTTGTTACAGATTGCTCAAAAAACGACCATAAGACATTTATTGTTTAAAAACAGATAGATAGAAATGCTTCTTGAGACTTGAATTGCACACTGGGGGGTAAGCCCGTGAAACTTTTATTACACACATCGTGTGTGTATAACATTTCAGACACTGCTACCTTCGGTAACTGTAACCCTTGCCTTGGGAACATCGAAAGCGCTGTCACATAGCTGTCATATTCATCAAATGCGTTCGGCCCTTTTTCCGTAGCGTATTCTAATGTGTCAAGGTGTTTTCTGCGTGTTACCGGCCGGTTACACGCGAGTCTTGCTGTGTAAATAGTGCGAAGCCAGTGCACGCCAGTGGGGCTGATTTGGGAGCCTTGATACCCTGGCGTCGCATGCAGTGCAGCAAAGCTTTACAGCCCGAAGATTATCTCTATAATGCGCGGTCTCGGTTCGGGGGTGATTAGCTCAGCTGGGAGAGCATCTGCCTTACAAGCAGAGGGTCGGCGGTTCGATCCCGTCATCACCCACCATTACCTTGAAAGAAATCCTACCGTTTTGGACCGGTAGTTCAGTTGGTTAGAATGCCGGCCTGTCACGCCGGAGGTCGCGGGTTCGAGTCCCGTCCGGTCCGCCATTTCCTTTTGGATGCATACTCGACACATGGGTCACGCCCGCAATGGGTTGAGGCGCGTAGTCGG
>JBCDJG010000046.1:0-40620 GCA_038748065.1 Pseudomonadota bacterium | reverse complement strand
CCTCTGTGACATTGGGCCCGTCGGCGCAGCCGCCGCCGGTCTCGTTGCAGCAGTTACCGGCGGCTAGCCCGCCTCCGCCGCCACCGCCACCACCACCGCAGGCGGTGATTGCCAGGCTGATCAGTGCCGCGCCAAGCAGCTTCTGAACATGAAGCATGCTGCCTCCTTTCGGGTATACGACCCGTAACGAGTGACTACTCAAAGTGAGTGTAGACCGGGCTAGGACAGTTGCCAGTGTCGCTTTTAAAATCTGTAGTCCAGCGAGACGCCAACCGTCCG
This sequence comes from Pseudomonadota bacterium, assembly GCA_038748065.1. Taxonomy (GTDB): domain Bacteria; phylum Pseudomonadota; class Gammaproteobacteria; order Pseudomonadales; family Halieaceae; genus JBCDJG01. The sequence goes on along the minus strand of JBCDJG010000046.1, from coordinate 40,341 downwards.
AGGTTGTCGAATACCAAAACTGGCCTGCAAGGCGAAGAAACTCGGGTCGCTCAGTACCCCCGAAGCGGCGAAGTTCACGAGTTCGGGTGCGTCCTCATCCAGCAGATTGGTGCCGAATAGAGCGAGCCTGTAGTTGCTCAGGACGTAGCCTAGCTGCCCGTTGAGCAGTGAGGCTGAGTCGATACTCTCGCTAAGTCCATCACCCAGTTCCCGCGGTCCAAGATTAAAAATGTCGGACTCCGACGACGAGGTGTAATTGAAGCTTGCCCCGGCGAAGAAGCCATTGTCGTGTTCGTAGTTGGCACCAAGGGTGAAGGAGAGCGAGGGCGAACGATCCAGTGCGTTGCCCGATAGATTGATGGGCTCCGCGGCAAAATCATCGAGCGGAAAGTCATCGATATTGGTCTCCAGCAGGCCCACGGTGTAGTAAAAGCTCCAGGCCTCGTTGGCCAAAAAGTCGCCGGAGATTTCAAGGCCGTAGAGTGAGGTCTCTCCGGCATTCAAAGTCACCGAAAACCCTAACTCATCCTGCACGCTGACCTGCTGGTCTTCGTAGTCGCTGTAAAAGGCTGTGGCGTTAAAGGTCAGGCGCCCGTCCAACCACTTGCTGCGCAAACCGAGCTCGTAGCCAATGAGAAACTCTGGCTCAAACACCACAACCTGAAACTGGCTGCCAAAGGCTGAAGTGGCCAGAAATGTGCCGCCGGCCCGATAGCCGCGTCGCAGGCTGGCGAACACAGACACGTCGTTGTTGAAAAAATAGCTCACGGCGCCGCGCGGTAGCAGTGCATCGAAATCGTCTGATTGTAGCGGTTCTGGTGGCGGGAACAGCAGGCTCGCGCCGACGTTGCAGGGGATGGTCACTTCATCCTCGTCCGGCTGGCCTAGGAGATCGCCCGGCAGCGTCGCGAAGCAGGTGTCTGGGAGGAGTTCGATAGACTCTACGCGCTGCTGCGTTGTGAACTCCTCAACGTCATAACGCAGCCCGAAATCGAAGGCCCAGGTATCGCTGGGTTCAAAACGCCAGGACGTGAAGAAGGCATAGTTTTCAGTCTCTGTTTGTTGGCTCGATACCGCCCTGGCTGCGGTGTCCAGCGGGGTTGGGGGAAAGGGGAAGTTTGTACCGATGGGAATCGTATCTACCCTGCCCGCTACGGATTCACTCTCGAAATAATACGCGCCCAGCAGTCCCGTCCAGTTACCAAAGTCAAACGCTAGTCGGGCTTCGAGAGTTGCCGTCTCCTCACTGGTGTCTCCATCCAGCGTGAGGTCAGCAAAAGCGCTGGTGACGTTGTCTTCGCTGATACTGTCGAGATCAACATCCTCATACGTGGCCAGGAACTCGAGCGTTATGGATTCGCTCACTACGTAGGTCAGCTCGGCAATAGCGCGCGTTGTTTCATAGTCATTCGTGACCCGGTAGCGGGGAAAGGAATCACGATCTGTCGGTTCGAAGCTCTGGAAAGAGGGCTCGTTGCCTGCGCCAGGTGCCAATGCAAAAGGGTCTGCGCCTACCGTACGGTCGCTGTACTCCAGAGTCAGTTGGGTGCTCAGCGCCGGCAGTACGCTGGGTTCCCACAATAGTTTGCCGCGTGTTGACAGATTTTCCCGAAAGTCCACCGTTTGGTCACGGGGTGCATCGGTCACATAGCCGTCAAAGTTCTGGTAGTCGGCGCTAAGCCGAAAGGCCAGCTGATTCTCTAACAGCGGCCCGGAAATCACGCCGGCGTACTGGCGCGTGCCGTACTCGGCCACGCGAATGCGGGCCGCGCCCTCCCACTGATAAGCAGGGCTGTTCGATTTCAGGATAACGGCCCCGGCGATGGCGTTGCGGCCCTGAACCGTTGACTGCGAACCGCGCAAGACTTCTACTTGCTGCAAATCCCAGATTGACTGTAGCCCAAACAGCGCACTGGTTGATGCAGGTGCGCCGTCGATGTAAATGTTGATGGCTTGACCCTGGCCTGCGCCACCCGTGCCGTTGCGGTTGATACCGCGAATGTTAATGGAGTTCAGGTTATCGCCGATGAGCGATGTATTAGCCGCTCGCGACAGTGCCTCGCCAATGGTGAACACGACCTCATCTTCGAGACGCTGCTCTGAAAATACCTCGACGGAGTCAGTGGTCTTCTGTATGCCAAGGCCCTGTTTGGTGCCAGTGACAATCACCTCCTCGACCACGTCCCTATCGCTGTTGGGTTGAGTGGGTGGCGCGGCCATCAACGGTGCCTCGGCCATCGACATCAGAAGTGCAGCGGATAACGCGGCACTGATACAGCTTCGCACGGGGTTGCTCCCTGCCAACATGGGAGCGAGGAGCATAGCACAACTAAAGCGAATGAGAATTGTTAGCATTAAAGTGCTGACGGTTGCACCTGTGAGCGTTTCCGCGTTGGCTTGGCCTCCACATATCTGTCCATGTTCAAGCTTGCACAGCCAAAATGACTGTTTCCATCTGGAAAAAAGGCTTGTAATCTAGCGTGGTCTCGCGCTGTGGATCGAACCGGCAGGTGACCACAGCTCGCTCACGGTTCGCGCAAGCTCTTATTGATGAGCTTGCAATAAACAGGGGTTAAAGCATTGAAATTCGTTCAACCTGACATTCGGCTGGCGCCGATCCTCCTGCTGCTGGCACAGCAAACCTATGGCCAGGTAGAGCCGGGCGGCCTTGAGGAAGTGCTGATTTACGGAACGAAACAAGACCTGGGCGTGCAGGATACGGCTGACTCGGTGGAAGTCCTGTCCGCCGAGCGCCTGCGTGATGAAGTGATTTTCGACATCGGCACGGGAATCTCGCGTACCGCCAACACCTCGGTCACTAACGGCAACCTCAATTCCATTTCCATGCGCGGCATTAGTCGTAATGGCCCAAATAACGCGGGGCAGGGCCAGGCGATCAACGTGTACATCGACGGTGCGCCGGCCTCCACCTTTTCCCTGTTCGGCAACCAGTCGGTATGGGACGTAGAACAGGTGGAGGTGCTTAGGGGCTCTCAGTCCACGGTGCAGGGCCGTAACTCCATCGCCGGGGCTGTGGTGGTGCGCAGCAAGCGTCCCACCTACGAGTGGGAAGGCGCCGCCCGTGTTCGACTGGCCGAGTATGGCACGGAGCAGTACAGCGGTGCGGTCTCCGGGCCTTTGATTGATCAGCAGCTGGCCTTCCGCCTCTCTGCCGACTGGCAGGAGACCGACGGCTATACCACGAACGGCTTTACCGGGGAGGACTCGGGGTTTTTTGAGACGCTGGATGTGCGCGGCCGGCTGCTCTACGAGCCCGACGCCGTGGATGGCCTGACGGCCCTGTTCATGGTGGACTACAGCGACCGCGAGCAGGGTGATGCCGGGCGGATTTTCCTGCCCGTGCCGGCGAACGATCCGGCTTTTGATGACTTCGACCCTTTGGACGGGGAGAACTTCCAGTTCCGGGACCGACGCTCTACGCCTGAGAGCCAGCGCTTTATTACCGATATCCGCTATGACCTGAGTGACACCCTGACACTCGCCTTCCTGGCCACCTACGAAGATGTTGAGAATGAGCAGGTCGCTGAGCTGAACCAGGACAGCTCCTTCGCGAGGCTGGGCAGCGTGGCGTTCACGGAGGAGGAAACCTTCACTGCCGAGCTGCGCCTGGAGTTTAGTTTCGAGCGCTGGTCTGGCCTGGTTGGCGCCTATTACTTTGAGTTCGAGCAGGATCAGTTCATCACGGGCGCTCAAAAAATTGGTGAATTCCTGCCCTTCCCGGTCGATCCGATCGACAGCATCTACGAATCACGTATCACGCGCACTCAGGACACCGAGAATTACGCGCTGTTCACCCAATGGCGATTTGAGCCCAATGCCAAATGGGCCTTCGACTTCGGCTTGCGCTACGATGATGAAAGCTATGAAGCACAGTCTAAAGACGCCAGCGTTAGCACCTCGCCAGACGACTGCATGTCAACCGTACCCGGTGGGCTCGTTGGCTCCCCGGAGCCGGTAGTGACGATAGGCTGTGACATTCTCGGTGAGTTTTTCAGGCCGCCGGATGAGCCCATCCAGTCTGACGACTTTGAGGCCTGGCTGCCGCGACTTAACGTGACCTATAACCTGACCGATGATGCCTCGCTCTTCGCCGGCGTGCGTCGTGGCTACCGGGCCGGCGGTACCTTTCTGTCGACCTCTGACTCCGGCGTTGAGTTTCGCGTGGAGGCCTACGATCCGGAATTCCTGACCACCTTTGACCTTGGCTGGCGTAGCCAGTGGCTGGACCGGCGGCTGACGGTTAACGGCAACTTTTTCTACAGCGAGTATGACGATCAGCAGGTCAGCATCATCGATGAAGATGGCTTCCCTGTGACGAGCAACGTGGGCAAGACCTCACTCTATGGCCTTGAGCTCTCGGGCGACTACGCCGTTACCGAAAGCCTGAGTTTTTACGGGACGCTGGGGCTGCTGGAAACCAACATTGATGAGTTTATTTACAACGCATCCACCGAGCCGCCGATTGACCTTGAGGGCAACGAGTTGGATCGCTCACCCCAAGTATCGACCACGGTGGGTGTCACCTACCGCGGTGAGAGCGGGCTGTTCGGCACGGCCAGCCTTAACTACCGCAGCTCGGCGGAGTCGGATATTTTCAATCTTGGGCCTGATGAACTGGGCGATGGCCTCAGCGAGGAAATCGGATCCAGCTATCTCCTGAACGGCCAATTGGGCTACCAGTTTGGCCGCTTTACTGCGACGCTGTTCGTCATTAACGCCTTGGATGAGGACGAGCCTGAGGTCATTAACCTGGCCGGGCCGCCACGGCCCGGGGGTGAGCCTTCATTCGCTCGACAGCCCAGCTTTATCCTGCGTCAGCCTCGCACCTACGGCGCGTCCCTTGACGCGGTGTTCTAGGAATTTTTTGGTTCCAGTTGTTTCCAGCGTTCAGGAAGCGTCTGCGGCGCTAGTGCCCGGTGCGTCGCCCGGGTGACGCGCCCGCAGAATAATGGCCCACACCATCACGAGCGCAGACACGGCGCCAAAGAACACGAAGGGCCCGCTGTAGCGCCAGTTGTCAAACAGCACGCCGCCCACCACGCTGGCGATCAGAATGCCGATCGCGCCAGAAAGCGTGAAGATGCCCACCACTGAACCGCGCAGCCGCTCTGGCGCCTCCTGCGCAATCAGCACGCCGCTGGTAATGATGCAGCCCACTTCCGCCATGCCGATAAAGATGAGGAAAAAGATCGACGTGAGGCCGAAGGGGTTGTCCACGAAAAAGGTGCCGCCGTAGCCGAAGGCGCCGATGGCCAGCGTGATGCCGAGGGCCGTTATGCGGTTTAGCTTATCCGACATGATGCCGAAGATCGGTGCGCTGAACAGCGACGCGGCGTAGGAGATGGCCACGATGCCGCCGCCCTTGCTCACCGCCTCTGCCGTGGTCATGCCCAGCTCCTGCGTGCCGTAGAGCGTGGCCCACAGCGTGAAAAAGGTGCCCACCACGGCGAGGTTGCCCCTGGCTACGAAGGAGGAAGCGTAAGCGAGCGCAATGGCCGGCTTCTTCGCTTCTGCTGCGCCTTCACGAATCTGGCGTAGCAGTGGCACGCGCTCCTCTTCCGAGGGGCCAGCGCCTTTTTTCAGGCCCAGGTACATGGCCAGCGCTATGGCAACGGTAACAATCGCCATGGTCAGGTAGGTCGTCCAGGCAGCGCTTTCGGCGTTCATGCCCTGGTTCATGAAGATATTCGGTAGCTTCAGCAGGAAGAGCGCAGCCGTCATGGCGCCGAGGCCATTCATTACGCCGAGCAGGCCCGTGGCCTTGCCGCGGCTGGCGTTTACCGCGTAGTCCGCCATCAAGGTCACAATCATGGTGCTGACCGCCGCAATGCCGGCGGAGTAGACGACGCGTGCCGCCAGCAGGCCGGTAACGCTGTCGGCGATGCCGTACATGAGAATACCCACGGCGATGATGGCAAAGCCCATGGTGCTCACTGCGCGCCGACCGATGCTGTCCGACAGTGAGCCCCAAAAGCCCACCGACAGGATAATCACGATTTCGCCCCAGAAATTAAGGTTTCCGCTGATCGAGCCTTGCCGTGCGGTGTCGACCATCAGCACTTCATTTAAGAGGAAGGGCTGGGTTTGTGGCACGAAGGTGGCAAACATGATGGTGGCGTAGCAGGCCAGGTAGAAAGTGAGCATATTGCCGGTGCCGACGCCTGGCTGGAGGCCGATGCCGATAAAGCGGCCGGAGGGGGGAAGAGAGTCGCTGGCTGTCATAGTGTTATCCAATGAAGTGGGCAGGATTTGCGACCTGCGTTGTGCTTGATCATCCCAGCAGGTGTAGGCCGAGGGCGGCGTTAAGAAGCAGTCCCGCCCAGATCAACCAGACAAAGGGGCGGCAGCGGCCGACTGATAGCTCCATGGCGCTGTCGCTACTTTCGCTTGGCCCGCTGGCCATCATCTGCCCGAAGGCGGGTATAAAGGGCTTCAGGTTGATGCGGATGGCGATGCCGCAGGCCACCAGGCAGGCAAAGACCAGTATTTTCCAGGCGAGCCAGGCGGGCATGCTTGCTGCTGCGAGGCCGCTGGCGCCATAGGCGAGGAGCGCCAGCACCACGGCGATGCGGAAATAGAAGTCCGCCTGAGCAAGCCCGGCCGTGAAGGGCTTGCCCTCGTTCAGGTAGAGCACCAGCACCACGCCGAACCAGTACAGCGCAAGCAGCCAAACGGCGGTAAGGGCTATGCCGGGCAGGTTGACCATGCCCACCATGGCGGCCATGTGCAGGCCCAGTGGAAAGATCAGCGGCATGGCGGTTTTCGGGCCCATGTCGCAGGCCAGCATGATTTTTAGAGCAACCGCTCGTGCTTCCGGTGAGGCCTCCCGTGATATCACGTGGCGGCTGGCCAGGAAGGTGCCCAGATCCCCGCCCAGCCAATAGACGAAGGCCAGCAGGTGGGCGAACTTGAGCAGCAGGTAGTCGTTCATGCGGGGTGGCGGTTCCAGCCAAAAAAATATATTGTTATGTGATTATATCAATAGGATGACCTCAATGAGCAAGCCCCCCGGGACGATTCGTGTGGCTGCCGTGCAATTTCATGCCGGCCCGGATATCGATGCCAACCTCACCACCTGCCTCGAATGGCTGGACCGCGCCACTGCCTGTGAGCCCGATCTGGTGGTGCTGCCGGAGTTCTGTAACCACCTGTCCTGGTATGACGATAAGCAACATTGCTTCGACGTTTCTGTGTCTTTGGATGGGCCGTTTCTGACAGCCATTGCCGCCAAGGCCGCTGAGCTCGGCATCCATGTGGTGGTTAACTGCACGGTCCAACGAGCCGACGGCACTGCCACGGGATCCAGCCTGCTATACGGGCCAGAGGGCGAATTGGTCGCCGACAACACCAAGCAGATCTACATTGGCCATGAGAACGATTTTCTCGAGAAAGCGGCCAGCGAAGGCCCGGTGGTAGACACGGCACTGGGCCGCGTGGGGCTGTATGCATGCATGGACGGCGTCATTAGCGAAACGCCGCGCTGCCTGGCCCTGAACGGCGCGCAAATCATGCTCAACAGCCTCAACTCCTTCGCCACCGACGAGGCGTCCTTGCACATCCCGGTACGGGCCGCAGAGAACAAGGTCTACGTCGTTGCGGCCAACAAGGTCGGGCCCCTGGTGCCGGAAGCCATGGTGGAAGCGATCAGCGAAGGCACAGGCATACCCCTGAAGTTTCTTTCCGGTGCCGGGGAAAGCCAGATCGTTGCGCCCGATGGCACGGTGCTGGCCAAGGCCTCGCTGGATCAGGCTGAGTATATTTACGCCGATATCGCGGTAGATCGAGCGGACGATAAACGGCGCCCAGACGGTACCGATATCTTCTCGGCCCGCCGTCCGGAGCTGTACTCGGACATTACGGCAGATGCGGGCGCTCAGGTACTGCCGGCCATGGAGGGCGACTTGAATCTGCCCGCTGCGGTGGTGCAGATATCAGCACGCGGCGCGCTCGCCGAGGCGGTAGAGCGCGTGCAGCAGGCCGTGGCAGAGGGCGCGAGGCTGATATGCCTGCCACCCCTGTTAGGCGATATATTTGATCCTGCAGCGGCTTCTGCGCGCAGCGCGGAGATTGTTGCCGCGCTGTGTGCGGTCGCGGGCGAAGCGCACGTGGCCACGGACCTGGTGAGGGCGAGAAGCGGCGGCTTTCAATATGGGGCTGCGCTGATGGGTGCTGATGGCGTTGCCCTGTTTCAGCCCCAGGTGCATCGCTCGGAGCGCTACGCCTTCAGCGAGCCGGCCCATCGTTTCGACAGCCTGGAATTGCCGGGCGCGCGCGTCGCCGTGGTCTGCTCCGATGACAGCATATTCCCGGAAACTTTCCGCCTGCTCGCCCTGGCCGGTGTGGAGGTGGCCCTGGTACCCCTGTCGCCGCTGGAAGACTGGGAGCTGCAAACGGGCCTGCTGGAGCGCTCCGCGGAAAACCGCATCAACCTGCTGGTGGCTACCGACACCGACGCGTACGGCCCCGCCTTCGCCACCAGTTTGCAGACCGATTTTACGGTGATGACAGAATGGGCTGAGCGACCCTTCGACGGTTTGCTCAGCCAGCCCGAGTGGCATCGCTGCGCGCTCAGGCAGATGATTTTGCCGGTCACCCTGCACCCGGCTAATGCTGCCAACAAAGTGGTTTCCGCCAACACCGATCTGCTGGCGGGCCGCCCCTGGGCGGTGTCTGGCGCCATTAGCCGCATTTGAGATTTATCAAGGTGGCTGGGAGCTGCCGGGGGCACACTGCAGGGGTTAACAAGCAGGCCTAACAGCCACAGGAGCCCCCATGAGTGAAGCCCGGGAATCACTACCCGAAGCCCTGTTTACCACCACCCTGAACGCCGTTGTAGAGGCGCTGGGTTTGAGCGAGCAGGGCGGCGAGGGCGGCACGCCGTATTTGCCGCTGGTCAGCCAGCTGCCGATGGTCGAGGGCGAGGTAGGCAACGTACGCCTGTTTACCGGGGGACCGCTGTTCCGATTGGTTACCGTATCCATGGTCGCCGAGCCCATGCAGCTTGATTCACACATGATGTTCGCCTTTACCCCGGGGGACTCACCGGTACCGCATTTCACCCTGGATTCGGTGATGGCTGGTGATCATTTTGCCTTCCACCTGGACTTGCTGCCGCGGGTCGACCTGGGCGCTAACCTCGCGTACATGGATGAAGCGTTTGGACCACTGACCGAGCTTTACGAGACGGGTACCGCAATCGACGGCCTGAGCAAGGCGCACCTGTCGCCGCGTCAGTACGCGATTATGTCGCCCTGGATGCTGGCTCACCGCGCCTCTGCCGAGGCCTTCAGTGCGATTAGCGATACCGTGGCGGCCTACCGAGACCACTGGCTCAGCCTGGTGAATCGGGGCATGTCCGATGCCGCAACCGCGGATATCGGCAAGGCCGAGCTGGCGGCGCGTAATCTGCGCAACAAGCGCATCATCTTCGATCCCGACGTTGACCCGGTGTGGAATCGCATTGCCCCTCTGATCGGCGAAGAGGCTGTAGCGATCCAGCGTTCGCTGTTGATCGGCGAAGACGAGTAAATAAAAAGATGAGTAAGAAGAAAAGACGAGTAAGTGAAGTAGCGAGACAGGTAGCAGGACAAGAGACGAGCGAAGCGATGAATAAAGCGATGAACGCGCCGGCCAGTATGGTGGAGTCGGCCTCGGAGAGCACAGCCATGACAAAATATACCGGGGAGTACCTGATTGAAGACATGACCGAGGCTGAACTCGCCCGCGCCGCTGCGGTGGAAGAGGTGCTGCCAGCGCTGCGCGAACAGGCCGCGCGGGTCGATGCCGAGGGTGAGTTTCACGTGCCCCATGTAAAAACCCTCAGTGAGGCTGGGCTGCTCGGCCTGGTCGTGCCCGAAGCCTACGGCGGTATGGGCGGCGGCCTGCGTGACCTGTGCGCCGCCACCTTCGCACTGGCCTCCGCCTGCCCCTCGACCGCGCTGACGTTTTTCTTCCACTGCAGTTCCGCGTCTCGAGGTCTGCTGGCGCTGGAAGCGTTGGAGGCTGGCCTGTTCAATGAGGAAGAGGCGCCGCAGGTGAAAGCCTTCGCCGAGCAGGTGCTGCACACGATGGGCCGCGATGGTCAGTGGCTGGCTAACTTTGCCAGCGAGTCTGTGAAATCTGAGAAAGCGGCCATTACGATCAGCACCACAGCGCAAGCGGTAGAGGGCGGCTATGTGCTGAATGGCGTCAAGTCTTTCGGCTGTGCCACGGGCGTCGCCGACCGTTACCTCGTGACTGCCAGTCTGGAAGGTTCCGACACCGCGGAAGGGCTTTGCACTTTTTTCGTTGATCGCGATGCCCCGGGCGTTAGCGAGCGCGAGCACTGGGATGCTATTGGCATGCGCGGTACCGCGACTCATGGCATTGTGCTGGAAAACGTTTTTGTGAAGGCAGCAGATGCGCTGGCGATCCCTGCGGCCTTCACCCGCTGTATGCAAATGAGTCGCGGCAGCTTTGTGGGCAACCAGGTAGCGGGTATTGCCTGTTACCTCGGTGCAGCCTACGCGCTCTACCAGTACACCATCGGCCAGCTGCGCAGCAAAACCTTCGCCGATACCGGCAAGCCGCTGGGTACTGCGCCCTACCAGCAGGAGTTGATCGGCCACATGCTGGTAGAACTGGAGACAGCCAGCGTTTGGCTGCGGCGCCAGGTGGTGCTGGAAAGTGCCGAGCCACCGCTGCTGCCAAAGGATGAAGTCATCAAGCGCTGGCGACTGTGTAAGGGCGTGGTTGCCGAGGCGACTTTCAAGCTTGGAACTCTCGCGGTGAAGGCCAGCGGCACCGGTGGCGGTACGGGTAACCACGGCGTGCCGGCGCGCAGTCTGCGCGACCTGTGCATGGGCCTGGTTCAGGCCTTCCCCGCCGAGCGCGGTCGCCTGATGGCGGCGCAGATGGAAATTGAAGGCAGCGAGCAGGCCCAGTTCGGTACAGGCCGCTAGGTGGCGGTCGAGTTGGGTTGAGGCTAGTCGGAGTATAGGCGCATGCAAATGTTGATCGGCGGCCAAAGCGCAAATGCTGTCAGCGGCGAGATGTTCGACGTACTCGCGCCCGCGGACGGACGGGTGCTCGACAGCGTGCCCCGCGGCGGGGCTGAGGATGTTAACGCTGCGGTAGCCGCAGCCCGAGAGGGTTTCTCTACATGGTCGGCACTGGCGCCGCGCGAACGCGAGCTGGTTTTGCTGCGTGCGGCGGATCTGGTCGCGGCCGAGGGCGAGGCGCGCTTCCTTGACACGCTGATCGACGAGAGTGGCAGCGTCATTGGCAAGGCGCGCAATGAAATAGCCTACAGCGCGGATCTGCTGCGCACCGCGGCCGGCGAGGCCCGGCGGCTTTACGGCGATACCTTTCCCAACGACAACCCTGAACGCGTGTCTATGGTGTTTCGCGAGCCGCTCGGCGTGGCCGGTGTGATTTCACCCTATAACGCCCCGCTGTCACTGCTGACCAAGATGGCGGCTTTCCCGCTGGCCGCGGGCAATAGCGTGGTGATCAAGCCGAGCGAAGAAACACCGCTGACGGCGATCGCCTTTGGCCAACTGCTGCTCGATGCGGGCCTGCCAGCAAAGGCCATCAGCGTCGTCACGGGCTTCGGCGCCGACTGCGGCGCGGCGCTGACAGCCCACGCCGGTCTCGACTGCCTGGCGCTCACGGGCTCCACTGCCACCGGCATACGCGTAGGACAGGAAAGCATGAAGCACATGCGTCGCTGCCAGTTGGAGCTCGGCGGCAAGAGTGCCTTGCTGGTGCTGCGCGATGCAGACCCGACGCAGGCCGCGGCGATCGCCGCGCAGGGTATCTTCACCCACGCCGGGCAGATCTGCATGGCTAACACCCGCATTGTGGTGGAGCGGGCGATCAGCGAAAGTTTCATCAGCGCTCTCAAGGTAGCTGCCGAGGCCATAAAGCTCGGCGACCTGCGCGATGAAGCCACACAGTACGGGCCCTTGATCAACCGCGCAGCGGTGAATAAGGTATTACAGCATGTCGACCAGGCGGTGACTTCCGGGGGGGAGCTGCTGACCGGGGGCGCGGTTCACGAGGGACTGGTGGTCAAGCCGACCCTTGTCCTGAACCCGCCCCGGGACAGCGATTTGTGGTGCGAGGAGAGCTTTGGCCCGGTGGCCTCGGTGGTGGTTGGCGAAGACCTGGACGAAGCCATCCAGATCGCCAACGACAGCCAGTACGGACTTTCCGGCGCGGTGCTTACACACAATGTGCAATGGGGCTTCAAGGCCGCGCGGAGCATCCGCTCCGGCAGCGTACACATTGGCATGCATGCCTTCCAAAGTAATGCTCTCGCGCCCATTGGCGGCTATCGGTTGTCCGGCATTGGCAAAAGCGGCGGCAAATACAGCACTGAGGAATTCACCGAGCTCAAGTGGGTCAGCGTATCCCTGGGGGATCACTGAATGCGGTGCGCTCAGTGAGCCGCCGCGCCTACATCGGCCAGGCCCACGGTCAGGTGCACTATCGGCAGGCAGGTAATGCTGAGGGGCCGGCGCTACTGCTGCTGCATCAGGCGCCGAGCCATTCCGCCATGTACGACAAGCTGATGCGGGAGCTAGAGGATGACTTTTATTTGCTGGCACCAGACCTGCCGGGCTTTGGTGCTAGCGACCCTCTGCCGCGGCGCAGTGATGATTACGGCGTCAGCATTGCCGATCTAGCCGAGGTTGTACACGTGTTCCTTGAGGGCGTGGCCGTGGAGCGGTGCTTCGTCTTCGGCCATCACACCGGCGCGGCGGTTGCTGCCGCGCTTGAGCAGCAGTACCCCGGTACCGCCATGCGCATGGCGATGTCCGGCCCGACCCTTCTGACTGAAGAGCAGCGTGCAACGCTGCCCGCCACAGCGCAGCTGCCCGGCGCGGACGCGCAGGGTGAGTACCTGCTGGAGCTGTGGCGCAAACTGCGCAGTAAAGATGAGGAGGCGCCCCTGGCCATCAGTCAGCGCGAGCTGATGTCGGCGCTTGCTGCCGGGCCCGCTTACCGGGATGCCTATCAGGCGGTGTGCGAGTTTGATACAGCAGGTGCTCTGGCTGCCATCGCCTGCCCGACACTGGTTTTTGCTGGTGATGCTGACCCGCTCTACGGCGCGGTCGAGCCGGCGCTGGCTATACTGCCAGAGGGCAGCAGGGCCGAGCTCGAGGGTGGCGAGCGCACCTATGTGTGTGAGCGCCAGGCCGATCGAGTGGCGGCACTGCTGCGAGAATTCTTCAAGAAGTCGGAGGCCTAGCGTGGATTTGGAGCGCAAGAATGTGTCGCTGGGCGACAAGCCCGCGTTGGTCGTGGTGGATATGATCAAAGGCTTTACGGATGCGAGCTGTCCGCTGGGCAGTGACTGTCCGGAGGTCGTCGCAGCCAACGCCGAATTGCTGGCGGCCTTTCATATGCGCCACCTGCCGGTTTTCTTTACGACCGTGGTTTATCACAGCGACGACCAGGCGCGCGTTTTTCGCGCGCGTATCGATGCCCTGAATGTGCTCACGCCAGACTCTCATTGGGTTGAACTCGACGATGCTCTGCAGATGGCCGAGGGTGATGTGCTGGTAGAGAAGCAGTGGGCCAGCGCCTTCCACAAGACTGATCTTGACGCGCAGCTACGCGCGGCCGGTGTGGATTCACTGGTGGTGACGGGCCTGACGACCAGTGGCTGCGTGCGTGCCACCGCCGTGGACGGCCTGCAATATGATTATCCCGTGCAGGTGCCGAGGGAGGCGGTGGGCGATCGCAATGCCAAGGCCCACGAGGCCAACCTTTTTGACCTGCACGCCAAGTACGTAGACGTGGTCAGCCTGGCAGACTGCCTGGCTGGTTTGCCTGCTTCATCTGCAACTGCAAACACAGAGTGAGTTGACTCGATGTTACCTGTCATCATAGCCGGCTCGGGTCCTTCCGGTTCCGTGCTCGCTCTCTACCTGGGTCAGCGCGACATTCCGGTGATCATGCTGGAAAAAGAGCCAGCGCTCCCGGTAGACCTGCGCGCCTCGACCTTTCACCCACCCTCGCTGGAAATGATTCACGAGCTTGGGCACGGCGTGATTGAGGCCATGCTGGAGAAGGGGCTGGTGGCAGACCGCTACCAGTATCGTGATCGTCGCACCGGTGAGGTGGCGAGCTTTGATATGTCGCTGATCGCAAAGGACACCCCCTATCCCTTCCGCCTGCAGCTAGAGCAATACGAGTTCACGCAGATGATTAGCGACCGGCTCAAGGCGCTTGATACGGTAGACCAGCGCTTTTCGCAGGAGGTAGTCGGCTTCACCCAGCATGACGATTACATCGATGTGCGTATCGAAACGCCCGAAGGCGAAGCAACGCTATGCGGCGCTTTTCTGGTCAGCGCAGAGGGTGCCCGCTCCAGCATTCGCAAGCAGGCGGGCATCGATTATCTCGGCTTTACCTACGATGAAAAATTCCTGGTGGTCAGTACCAGCTTTCCCTTTGAGGACGTGTTTGATGATCTGTCATGGGTGAACTACGTCGCCGACCCGGATGAATGGTGCGTAATCCTGCGCACGGAGAAGCTGTGGCGAGTACTGTTCCCAACGACGCCTGAGAATGAAGACGATGAGGCCTTGCTGCTGTCCGATGCGTTCATCCAGGAGCGGCTGCATCATCTCTACGACAAGGACGGGGACTACGATATCGGCCACCGGACGCTTTACAACGTGAACCAGCGCGTGGCGGAGACCTATTACTCTGGCCGCGTAGTGCTGGTGGGCGACGCCTGCCATATCAACAATCCGCTGGGCGGCATGGGCATGAACGGTGGTATCCACGATGCCTACAATCTGGCTGAAAAGCTCTACCGAGTTGTTGTCGATGGCGCAGATCATACAGAGGCCTTCGAGCACTATAACCGCCAGCGGCGAGACCTGGCCGTGCGTTTTGTGCAGGAGCACACCATCGCCAACAAGAAACTCATGGAAGCCACAGACGAGCAAACCCAGCGCAGCCGGCAGAAAATGCTGATGGAAACAGCCAGGGACCCGGAGAAGGCTCGCGCGTTTCTGCTCGAGCGAGCCATGATTAACTGCGTCCGAGACGCAGAAGCGGTCGCCTGACAGCCGGGCGTTGAGCAAGCACAAGGAGCAGCACCATGAACATGCCGTTTGGCAACATTGACCTGGCCCGGACCCGGGATCGCGACCAGCGCACCGATGGCTATCTCGATAACTATATTGGCCATCGGGCCAAGGTTGGGGTCATTATTCCCTCGACCAATACCTCGGTCGAATACGACTGTCAGCGGGTGATCCCGCGCGGCGTGACCTGGCACTTCAGTCGCTTCATGATCGAGCATGCCGACCTGTCTGACGACGAGAACTTCATCAAGTTTCTGGAGATGCTGCGCGAGACGATCGGCGCTTCCATCGAGAGTCTGATGACCTGCAAGCCGGATCACGTGATGATGGGTATGTCGGCTGAGACCTTTTGGGGTGGCATCAAGGGCAACGATGGCTTTGTTGATCGCATTCAGGAAGCGGTGGGGGAGGAGACTGGCCTCACCACCGGCGCGAATGCCGTGATTGCCGCGCTCGAGGCGCTAGGGGTGCCCGGCGGTGCGAACAAGAACATCGCCGTGATCACGCCCTACCAGCCGGTGGGTGACAAGAACGTGATCCTGTTTTTTGAGGACTCGGGCTACAACGTCGAGCAGGTGGTGGGCCTGCGCTGCGAAAATGCCCACGACGCGATCGCGCTGGTGCCGGACCACCAGGTTATGGATATCGTCAAGCAAGTCGACGGTGACGACGTTGACGCCATCATTCAGGTAGGCACTAATCTCTCGACGGCATCCACCTTTCCGGTGATCGAGAAGTTCCTTGGCAAGCCCTGCCTACCCATCAATGTCGCCACCGCCTGGCACGCCCTGCGCAGCTGCGGGGTCATGGACCAATATGACCACCTTGGGCGGCTCTTTGAAGAACACTAAATGCTAATCGTCTTCGGGGTCATCCTCCTCGACCTCATCGGTTTCGGCATTATGGTGCCGATCCTGGCCTATTACGTGATCCAGCTGGGCGGCACGCCGGAACTGGCGACCCTTTGCATGGCCCTGTATCCGCTGGGCATGCTGATCTCCACGCCTGTCCTTGGCCGGCTCAGCGACTATTACGGTCGACGCCCCATCCTGATGATCAGCATGGCGGGTGCCGTGCTGGGCTATACGCTGCTGGGCTTTGCCAACAGCGTGTGGATCGTGGCGCTGTCCCGACTGGTCTCCGGTTTGATGTCCGGTAACATTGCCGCCGCGCAGGCCTACATGACCGACATCACCACCGAGAAGGATCGCGCCAGGGCCATGGGGCTGATCGGCGCAGCCTTTGGCCTGGGCTTTATTGTCGGGCCGGTGTTGGGCGCGTTCCTGGCGGGTGATGACTTCAGCCAGGTCAACCTCGTGGCTCCTGCGCTGGTATCCGCTGCGCTATCTGGCGCAGCTTTTTTTGCGATATTGATCTTTCTGCCTGAATCACTGGATCGGGCGCACCGCGATGAACTGCGCGCCCGGCCGCGGCCTGCACAGATGGACAGTCTGCGCGGCCTGTGGGCGCGGCCCCTCCTGCCCTATTTTCTGGTGGGTGCGCTGATCTACGATGTTGGCAACGCGCTGGTCCACGCCATCTACCCGCTCTGGGTCGCGGAGTCGGGCATTGCGGCCGGGCCAACGCAACTCATGCCGCTGTTGCTGGTGGGTGGCATTGCGCTGGCTATCGCGCAAGGCGGCTGTGTTGGGCCGATGGCGCGCACGCTGGGAGAGCACCGCATGTTCCAGCTCGGCTGCATTGTCTATGCGTGTGCCATGCTGTTCACTACCTGGGCGGGGGTCAACGGCAGCTACTACGGCGCGATGGTAGCGCTTTCCATCCAGAGCTTTGCGACCGCCATGATCATGCCCAGCATGCAAAGCCTGGTCTCGCAGCGCGCGGGCCCAACGGAGCGTGGCATGGTGCTCGGTATTTACGCTTCCGCGGGCACGCTGGGCCGCGTGATAGGCACCTCATTAACGGGCGTGATTTTCGCCTGGGTGGATATCCAAAGCCCCTTCATCGTCTGTGCCGCGATGATGTTCATCCTGTACTTCCTGGCCCGCTCTATCCAGAAGCAGTGGCAAGAACACCATGCCGAACCACCCGTCATTCCCGCGTAGGCGATGCTGCGCCTTTGCAAGATCT
Organism: Pseudomonadota bacterium; assembly: GCA_038748065.1. Lineage (GTDB taxonomy): Bacteria > Pseudomonadota > Gammaproteobacteria > Pseudomonadales > Halieaceae > JBCDJG01. The sequence continues at coordinate 23,143 of JBCDJG010000046.1, read as the reverse complement.
GCGACATCGGAGACATAACTCAATGCGTCGACTGTTAGCCCTGTTTGCCGGTGTTTTTGCATCGAGCACCTTTGCAACGGAGTTTTGTCTGCAGGCTCAGCACCTGATAGCGGATACCGCGCTCAACCCGGAGGTGGCTGTGCACACTGATTACGAGAGCTTTGTTGAATCCAAGGCCAGTATCGAGCCATTCCAGATTCACCAGTATCTGAGCAATCCCCAGGGCAAGGATCAGATGTCAACGGTCATCTCCTGCAAGCTGAAGAGCGCAGAGTCCCTGAACCTGGCCTTTGACCCCGATGGGCAGAGCCCGGTGGCGGGCGAGGATCACGGCTGCGAGCGGATCACGCAAAACCACCTTAATTATGCGCTCGCCAAGTGGGGCGGTAGCGAGGCAGATTTTGAGGTCGTGCCCGAAGTGCAGACCTATATGGGGCCAAGCTGGCTAGATGACTGGCCCTATCAGGCGGCACGCAAAACCGACGACGGCCGCTGGCAGCTACATTCACGCGCCCTGCGCGTGGTAGATGCCTGGTACATCCCACTACCGGCATCCATCAAGGGTGTGCATTACTGCCACCTGGTGGCACCTGACTATTTGGAAGCGCTGGTGAAGGCCAGCGCACAGCAGTAGGAGCAGAACGTGAACAACTACCAGATCGCGCGTCGTGCGCAAATCGGCGTGATCATTCCCTCGACCAACACGGGCGTAGAGTATGACCTACAGAAATTCTGCCTCGATGGTGTTACCTGGCACCCCTCCCGCTTCTGGATCGAAATCCGCAACTGGGCGGATGAGGTCGAGAACTCCGGCGATGACGTGGATACCGTATTCGAACGCTTCCTTGAGGTGATGCGCGGCGAGATCCCACAGTCGCTGCGCTACGTGATGTCAGCCAAGGTCAAACACATCATGCTGGGCATGTCGGCCGAGACCTTCTGGGGCGGTGTTGAGGGCAGCGAGATGTTTGAGGCCGGCATCCGCGAGCATATTGGCGACCTTGGCCTGACCACGGGCGCCACTGCGACGCAGGAGGCGCTACAGGCTTTTGGCGCCAAGAGCCTTTCCGTTATTACCCCCTATCCCCCCGTGGGCGATGCCAACGTGCGACGCTATTTTGAAGAGCTTGGGTACAGCGTGAAATCGATCAAAGGCCTGAACCGCCCCTCCGCCACGGCAATTGCAGAGACCGATATCAAGGACGTGATTGACGCGGTCAAAGAAGTCGACGGCGACGACGTCGACTGCATCGTGCAGTGCGGTACCAACCTGTCGACGGTCGACCTCTTTCCAACCCTCGAGCACGTTCTGGAGAAACCCCTGATTCCCATCAACGTGGCAACCGTCTGGCACGCATTGCGCGCCTGCGGCATCGATGACAAGATCAGCGGCAAGGGGCGTTTGCTCGAAGAGTTTTAGGGTGGTGTAGCGTGACGATCAGCCAGGGTGCCTGTTCCTGCGGCACCGTTGAGATAGCCTTCACCCACGCTCGTCCGCACGCTGAGTACAGCCCCAGGGCCTGTGACTGTGACTACTGTGAACCGCGCGGTGCACAGTGGCTCTCTGACCCGCAAGGGCAGCTCGAAGTTCTCTCTGCAGCGGCCATGCGCGAGGAGACCCAGGGTTCGGGTCAGGCTCGATTCCATGTATGCCCTCACTGCGGCGATCTTGTTGCCGTTAGCTACGATACCGGTGAGGGCCTGCTGGGCGCGGTCAACGCCCGGGTTCTGAAGGCCTACGAAGAACTCTCGGAAGCGCAGAGTGCGTCACCCAAACGCCTTGATGCGCAGCAGAAGACCGAACGCTGGTCGGCACTCTGGACGCCCACCCGTATTCGTTATCGCAGCACAGCCTGAGATTTAGCGCGCGCCGTTTCGCATGCCGCAGCTGCGACGCTGCCTGTCTACTGGTAAGACGGGTCCTTCCATTCGCCAGTGGAGCGTGAACGCACGGGTTGGATAAAGGCGGGTGGTTCGGTGTTGGGGTAGCCTTCACCCCAGTTAACCGGGTCGCCCTTCATCTCCACTTTGGCGTTCTCTGTGTACCAGTCCACGAGATCGCCGTCGCAGCGCAGTATCCAGGTGCAGCCTTCCTTGTCGCCCGCGGTGAAGTCACCGTGGCGCACGCCGGCGGGGCGGAAGAAATACTGGCCCTCGGTCATGAAGCCGAAGTTGTAGTCGAACTCACCTTCGAGGCAGTAGGCCTCTTCGTAAACGGGGTGATGGGCAAGCGGGTGCTCGCGCCAGCCCGGCTTGGCCTTGATCAGGCGGGTGTAGAAGCCGTTTTTCGGATCGCGGTAGAGCAGTTTGATGAACAGGCCAGGCACCGGTGTGCCGCCACGTTCGAAGTCCATCGGGCTGCCGTTTACCGGGTCAACGACGTCGTACCACTCCATGGATTCAGAATCCATGATCACGAGGGCCTCCTCGTCAGCCTGGGGCTGGGTGCCGGGGGTTACCGGATTGAAGCGCCAGTCTGCGTACTCTCGAAACAGCAGGATGAGGGTGCCAGCCTTGGCACTCACGGCCGGTGTCAGCGTGCCCACCGGCGCGCACCAGTAGCCGCCTTTGCCCAGCGTACGGTCACCCAGCGTGACTTCGCCTTCGAGCACAAACCATTCGGTTTGGGCGACGTGATAGCCGGGCCCGCGATGCCAATCGCTGGTGAACTCGACCTGCAGGGACGCGGCGCCATTTTCCTCGTCATAGCTGAGGTTGCGCTGCCGCGCATCGCCCGCACCGTGGGGCAGCTCGGCGATATGCCACAGCAGGTCCTTGTCTTCGATCAGTTCTACGTGAGGGCGCATGAGGTCTCTCCAAAAGCTGTATGAATACAGATTCACGATAGGCCATTTTATAAGTTTATAAAAGTATATATTATTAGAGTTATATGTTTACAAATACTCACATTTAGATGGCCTTGGAAACACGCCTGCTGTCTCGTATTGGCACGCTGCGTCAACTTGAGATCTTCCTCAAAGTTGCTCAGGAGGGCAGCATTGCCCGTGCTGCCGAAGAACTGCACCTGAGCCACTCGGCCGTCTCTATTCAGGTGCGCAAGCTGTCCGAGTCGCTCGGTCTGCCGCTGCACGAGGTGCTGGGCAAGCGCCTATACCTGACGGAGGCTGGCGAGGAGGTGGTGCGCGCCGGACGCGAGCTGGTCGATGTGGTGGGGCGCCTGGATGAGCGACTGTCGGATCTCAAGGGACTTGGCGCGGGACAGTTGCGTGTTTCCGTGGTGACCACGGCGAAATACTTTTTGCCGCGCATCATCGGCGCCTTTTGCAAGGAATACCCGGGCGTGGATGTCGAGTTCAAGGTGGGCAATCGCGCCGAGATCATCGAGCGCTTTGAGCGCAACCTGGATGATATTTATGTGTTTTCTGATCCCACTGAAGACATGGACATCGAGAGTTATCCCTTCCTGCCCAACCCCTTGGTTGTTGTTGCCTCCGTCGACAATCCGCTGGCGAAGCGTAAAAAGCTCAGCTGGCAAGACCTCGCGGATGAGAGCTTCCTGCTACGTGAGGCCGGCTCCGGTACGGACTTCGCCCTGCGCCGCCATCTGGCGAAGACGGGCCAGAGTATTGATCGGCGCATGGTGATCGCCAGTAACGAGGCGATCAAGTTCATGGTGGTCGAGAACATGGGTATCAGCATTCTCTCGGCTTATGTGCTGGCCAATGCGCGGGAAGATGGCCTGGCGCAGCTGCGCCTGCCCGGCTTTCCGATAATGTCGCAGTGGTACGTGGCAAAGATTCCCGGCAAGCGCCTGTCGGGTGTGGCGCAGCGCTTCCTGGATTTTTTGCGCAACCGACAGCGGGATGTCCTTCCCATGCGGCAATTGGAGGAGCAGGTGGAGCGGGCCCTCGGTCGCAAGAGCTGAAGATGGTTATTTAATGTGCTGGGCAGCGCTCCATGCGGTGTCCGGTTTCATGGTATCGAGAACTGGCCTGACACGCACGAACAGCGACCAGAGGAAGACCAGCCCATTGAGTATGCCGAACAGAACGAAGGGCGTTGACGGGCCGTAGGTCGCAAAGAGCCAGCCGCCGCCGGAGGTGCCAATCAGGATACCGACGGCGCCGGAGACACCAAACAGCCCAATAATGGCGCCGCGGCGCGCCGGGTCCGCGCGCTCACCCACCAGCGCCTGGCTGGAGACGAAGGCGCTGATTTCAGCGATGCCCATGATGAAGAGCAGCGCCATCACCCAGTCCTCTGTCGGGTCGGTCACGAAGAAGATCGAGCCATACACGAGCGCGGCGAGACCGGCCGCCAGAGTCACAGCGCGCACCCGGCTGACCTTGTCGGAGACATAACCCATCAGGAGGGAGCCGACCAGCGCGCCAGAGACGACCGCCAGCACCCTGGGCACCGCCAGCTCGAACATCGCTTCCGAGGGCGTCATCCCGAGCTTGCTCGTGCCGAACTGCACCAGCCACAGGCTCATAAAGGCCCCGGTGACGGCGAGATCGCCACGGGAAATAAAGGCCGCGCCATAGGACAGGGCGATGCCCTGGTCGCGGGAGGCTTTGATGCCCTTACGCAACATGGTCGTGATCGATTCCCTGGCCTGTTGACTCGCGCCACGGACGTGGGGTGCCAGGCCCACCAGGGCAAACGCTGCGCCAATCACGCCGAGGCTCGCCGCCACGCCGAAGGTCAGGCGCTGCGCGGCCAGCTCATCGAAGCCCTGGTCGACAAAGACTTTGGGCAGCGCGCCGAGCGCGGGTGGAATAAAGGCCCCTAGCGTTGCGATCAGCCCCTGGATGCCGTTGGCTTTACCCCGGGTGCTGTTGCGCGAGTAGTCGGCGATCACGGTGACCATCATGCCGATCATCGCAGCAGAGCCGAAGGCAACAATGATCCGGTAAACCACGAGTTCCGGAATGCTCTCCGCCATGGGGTAGAGAGCAAAGCCAAGCGACGTCATCAGCAGGCCGAAGACGTAGACCGGCTTGCGGCCATAGCGGTCTGCCAGCGCGCCGACCACCCCCAGAAGCACGATCAGGATAACTTCCTGCATGGCACTGAGGTTGCCCGTGAGGGTGGCCTGCTGTGCCTGGTCTACGCCCATCACCTGCAGCAGGCCGGGCTGCAAGATAGCCAGCGCGCCGGCGTAGCTGGAGGAGACGAAAGCTGCGGCGAAGTAGGCGAGCAGGTGTCGTCGCTTGACGCCCTCGCTCAGATCAATGCCGAGAAAGCGCGTCATGCCCTGCCTTGGAATGGCCGCTCTCGGGAATAACCAGACGCGGTAATGAAGAGATTCATGCTTTATGCTTGCCAGTGTAAATGTTATAAAACTATAACATTATGTGGTTTGGGTAAAGGAGTTCATCGTGCGCGTAGCGGCCCTGCAATTTGCCAGCGGGACAGAGGTCGAGGCTAACCTGCAAACCTGCCTGCGAATGATCCGGCAGGCAGGCCAGGTCAATCCCGACCTGATGGTGCTGCCGGAGTTCTGCAACCATATTTCCTGGTATGACGACCATGAACATGCGCGCCGGGTGTCGCTGGACCTCGAGGGCGAGTTCCTGGAGGCCATCGCCAATGAGGCGCGCGCCCAGGCCTGCTACCTGGTGATCAATGTCTCGCTGCGCCGCGTGCTGGACCTCACTGTCAGCTCTATCCTGTTTGGCCCGGACGGGCGCCGGCTGGCCGTGGCCGATAAGCAGACCCTGATGGGGCACGAGAACACCTGGTTCAGTCGGGCTGATGAGTACTCCGAGGTGATCGCAACGCCGCAGGCGGATATTGCGATGTTTCCCTGCCGGGACGGTGTCACTTGCGAAACGCCGCGCGGTCTCGCCTTACTCGGTGCGCAGGTTTTTTGTGACTCACTCAACTCATTTGCATTGGATGAGGCCACCCTCCACGTACCAGCTCGTGCGCCGGAGAACCAGTGCTTTTTGGTCGCTGCCAACAAGGTGGGCCCGCTGATACCGGAGCATCTGCTCGAGGCCGTGGCCAGTGAGACCCATATTCCCCTCAAGTTTCTGTATGGCGCGGGCGAAAGTCAGGTGGTATCGCCGGAGGGTGAGATTATCGCGCGCGGCCCGCGAGGTGAGGAGGCGGTGGTCTGGGCGGATATTGAGCCCGCCAGGGCCCGTGACAAGACACGGCCTGATGGCACAGAACTGTTTGCGGTGCGCCGGCCGGAACTGTATGCGCCACTTATTGCCGATACTGAGCCTGACTACATCGGAGATGCCGCGGCCGAGGCGGGCGTTGCGCTGCTGCGCCCGCTACAGCGCGGCGAACAGGGGCTGGACGAATTGGCTGCCCTGGTGGCGGAACTGCCGACTGAGACCCGGCTGGCGGTACTGCCGGAGCTTTTCTGTCACCGTGAGATCGTCGGCGAAATTGCCCCGCAAGATCTGGAACAGGGCAAACAGGCCCTTGAGGCGATGCGTGCCGCCTGTACCGGGCGGCCTGAACTGCTGCTGTGTGCTTCATTGGTTCGCCCGCTCGGCAGTGGTGCCGCACTCACGGTCGTGCTGGTCGGGCAGGCTGGGCTGGTGGCCAGTCAGCCCGTGATCCACTTTGCCGAGCGCTACCGCTGGTCGCGACTGGGCGACCAACTCAAGCCGGTAGACTTGCCCTGGGGCCGCGTAGCCCTGCTGGCGGGAGATGACGCGGTTCATCCGGAATGGGTGAAATGTGCTGCCTTGGCGGGCTGCCACCTGATCGCTGCACCGCTCGATGTGCAGGCAAGCTGGGAGATCGAATACGGCTTGCCAAGCCGTGCGGCAGAGAACCGCGTGTGTATTGCAGCGTCGAGTTTTGATCGGCACGGCTGCGCCGGGCTCATCGCCACCCTCGAGCGTGACTTTACGATCATGACCGAGTGGCAGGAACGCCAGTTCGACGGCTTTATCAACCAGCCTTTGCTGACGGCCCAGTCCGGGCAGATCACCTGCGCGAGCACACATCCGCAGGCGGCTTGCAACAAGCTCATGTCGGCGCAAACGGATCTGCTGCTGGACAGGCCGCGTACTCTGAGTACCCGCCTCGTCGAGAACCATAGCCATGAGCTCCCTTAGCACGGTCCTGTCTGATTACATTGTCGGCGTAGCCCATGTCGGCTTTGTGGTTGCAGATCTCGAGGCTGCCGTGTCGCAGGCCCTGGCGCTTTATGGGCTGGATGTCGGGGCTGTCGAATACCAACCGGCACCCGGCGAGCCCGCAGACACGCGTTTTGCTTTCTTTGAAGTGGCTGGCCAAGGCTTTGAGTACATCGAGCCGGTATCTGATGCTTTTCGTACATTGTTGTTTAAAGACCCCAGCGGCGGTGGCGGTATCAATCACATGGCCTGGAACGTGCGCGATCTGCCCGCTGCGCTGGAGTTGCTGGCGGCTAAAGGCATTGTCCCGGGTTACGTCACGCCCGATGGCATGCTGACCATGGGGCGTCGCCGCATGGTCTACCTGGACCCGGCAACGACAGGCGGGCTCCTCGTTGAACTGCTGGAGACGCTGGAGAGCTGACATGGAACGTGGCGCTTACCGCTACCTGCTGAATGGCGAGCCAACCCGTATAAAGGAAAGCTTTATCCGCGAGGTAAAGCCTGACGGCACCTGGCATATTGAGAGCGAGCGCCATGCGCCAGGGGTACACCTTGCCGTGTCTGCCCGCGGCAGCGGCCGCCGCGTGCGTGATTTCGCGGTGTCCTGGAAGAGCCCCGCAGCGGGCAGCGTCGCCGTTGATTATCGGCCGGGCGAGGCGGGGTTGCAGGTGCGGCGCTGGCGTGGACAGCAGGTCGAGAAAGTGCCCTTTGACGCACCTGCAAATGTGCGGCTCTCGCCGCTGATGCGGGTTTTCGCTGGCCCCTTGATAGCCGACATTATTGCGGCGGGCGGCACGGCTCAGGTACTGGTGCCCGATGTTCGCAAGCCCGAGGATGGCCAGGCACTGCTGCGCCCTCTGCTGAGCGAACGCCGCGCGCGCCTGCTCGATGAAGCCGACGGACTGCGCGAGGTGGAATACCTGGGCGATCAGTACGGCCCCGGTACGCGCTTCTGGCTGGCGGCAGACGACAAGCTAGTGCGCTATAGCTGGCAGCAGGCGACGGATCAGGTCTGGGAGGTTGAACTACTGCGCGATTGAGAAAGCCTGCTCTGGGCTATACTGGCGCCAGTCAACTCGCGCCAAAAAATTGCAGCAAAAGCGGCGCGTCGCAGAATAAAGGAGAGCGCCGGTGAAACGCTTCGACTTCACCAATCGAGCCGTGCTGGAACAGTTCGTACCGAATCCGGGCAAGCGCCCGCTGTTGCCCGAACTTAGCCCGAAGGCGCAGGTCGCGCTGATGTGCCGGATGCTTTTCCGGGAAGGCTGGGACGAGCATATCGCCGGGCACATCACCTACCGATTGCCGGATGGCAAGATTCTCACCAATCCCTGGGAGCTGGCCTGGGACGAGCTCACCGCTGGCGATATCGTCACGCTGGATGAGTCGGGCGCTATCGTGGATAGCGACTGGAATATCACGCCCGCCATTAACATCCACCTGCAGATTCACGCCCTGCGCCCTGAGATCAATATTGTGATCCACAATCATGCGCACTGGAGCGGTATCTGGGCCAACCTGAAGCGCACGCCGCCAGTCTATGACCAAACCGGCGCTCACTGCGGCGTCGACCTGCCGGTATACGATGAGTACGCCGGCACCTTCCGTGATGAACAGACCACGCGCTCCGCCGCCGAAGCGCTCGGGTCTGCGAAATGGGCGCTGCTTGCAAATCACGGCGCTCTGGTGGTGGGGGAGAACCTGCGCCAGGCGCATCTTCGGGCGATAACCCTCGAGTGGCGTTGCAAGCGGGCCTGGGAAGTCGAGCTCGCCGGGGGCGCTGAACCCTTGTCTGACGAACAGGTGGAGCAAATTGCCATTACGGACCCCAATGGCTTCCCCTTCCTTTGGGAAGCGATGGCGCGCCGCGAATTGCGCCGTGACCCCGGCGTACTGGAGGGCTGAGCACCATGTTGCAGATCACACCGCTGGAAAACGTCGGCGTCGAGGTCTCGGGCTTCGATATTTGCAAGCCAATCGGCGCTGAACTGCAGGCCGAGCTTAAGCGACTCTGGTATGCCCACGGCCTGCTGCTGTTCCGAGACCAGGCTATTGACGCGCAAAAGCAAATTGAATTCAGCCGTCTGTTCGGCCCGCTGGAGTTACACCCGCTCAAGGTCACTACCAACGACGAGCACCCGGAGCTGTTTGAGCTCGAGAACGGCGGCGACAACGACGCCTTCATGACCGCCCGCTATCACGGGGAAGATATTGTCGGCCGGCTCGACTGGCACATGGACCTGCACTATACCGGCCGGCCCAATCATGGCGCCCTGCTGCGTGCGGTGGTGGTGCCGGGCAGCGATGGCCTCACCGGCTTCGGCGACCTGGCTCGCGCTTTCGAGGCGCTGGATGAGGAGACACAGGCACTGCTCGAACAGATTCAGGTGGTATATGCCTTCAGCGTGCAGCGCAAGCACATGCGCTTTGTTGACCTTGAGGGCTACGAACCCGGCGCCTACAGCCCGCGCAAGCCCGCCGATGTGCGCTTTCCCAATTTCCCGGAGGTGGTCTATCCGGCGGTGGTCACCCATCCGGTCAGTGGCGTCAAGGTGCTCGAGATTTGTGAGCAGTTCCTCGACCGCGTCATTGCCCCGCATCGGGCGGGCCTGTCCAATGACGAGGCTATCGACCTGTTGGAGCGGCTGGTGGCACATACGCGGCAGCCGGAGTTTCACTACTTTCACCAGTGGCGTGAGGGCGACATGATCCTGTGGGACAACTGGCGCATGATGCACTGTGCGACAGGCACCCCCACCGGCGTGCACCGACTGATCAATCGAACGACGATCGAGGGCGATGAGACCCTCGGGCGCGTGCTGGATGCCTGATATGAGCGACGATGTTTTTCCTGAACGCCCCACGGACCTGACAGCCGAACACCTCGATCATTACCTGCGCAAGGCAGGGCTACTGCCGCAGGGTCGCGTTGCTGCCGTTGACTGGCAGATCATCGGTACGGGCAAGATGGGTGATAACGCGCGGTTTACGCCGCGCTACGAGGGTGCGCCGGCCAGCGCCCCGGCTACCCTGGTGGGCAAGTTCCCGGCGGAGGACGAGCAGGCCCGCTCCATGGCGGGCGCCCAGGGAGCCTACTACAACGAGGTGATGTTTTACCGTGACCTCGCAGCGGGTACGCGTATGCGCACGCCGAAGATCTACGCCAGTGAACTCAGCGAGGATCGTGCGTCGTTTCTATTGCTGATGGAAGATATGGCGCCTGCCGAGCCCGGCAACCAGCTTGAGGGTGCCTCGCGCAGTGAGACGGAGCTGGCTCTGGTGCAGGCGGCCAGACTGGCGGCGGCCTACTACGGTAATGATAGTATCGGCGCCAGAGACTACGTGATGTCGACGGCGCGCGACGACGGCGGTGCCTTCGGCGAGGCGCTCATGCAGCAGTATTGGCCCGGGTTTGTCGATCGCTTTGGCCACGGCCTGAGCGCCGAGTGCATCGCCTTTGGCGAGCAATACGTGCAGCGCCACGCGCATTTTGTTACCCGCCTGTCTGGCCCCAAAACACTGGCACACGGTGACTTTCGCAGTGAGAACATCCTGTTCACGGAGAGCGAGGCCACCACGGTCGACTGGCAGACCACCAGTGAATCGAGTGTGATGACCGACGCAGCCTATTTCCTGGGTGGCAGCGTCAGTATTGAAAACCGCCGGGGCTGGGAGCGAGATCTCGTCGAAGCCTATCGCGCGCGGCTGGCGGAAGCCGGGGTCGAGCTGGACGCCAGCACCTGCTGGGAACAGTACCGGGAGTACGCGATGCACGGACTGATGATCACCGTGCTGGGCGCCAGCTTTAGCGCGCCCGGCGAGCGCAGCGATCGCATGTTTCTCGCCATGGCCCGGGGGCACCTGCAGCAGTGCGTGGACCTTGGATCGGTGGAGTTTCTGTAGGCGATTCTAGGCCTCTTTGAGACGCTCGTAGGCTCGCAGCACCGGCTCAAATTCCGTGGGCGTTGAGCCATGGATACAGACGCCGTCGGCACCCTGTTCGAACTGCTTGAGCCAGGCGCTTGCACAGTCTTCCGCACTGCCTGTGGCTGCAGGCAACCACTCGGCGGGAATCAAGCCACTGATCGTCTCTAGCTGCTCCAGCGTCGCGACGCTGTCGATGCCTCCCGGAATATTGCTCACGGTCGCATCGGCGCGAAAGGCCTCGAGCACCTCAGAGTCCCACTCGTTCAGCGCAATCAGCATTTCGACATAGCCCGGCGCCTGCATGTAGGTGGCCATGCGTGCAACCAGTTTGCGCAGAATGTCTTCCCTGGATGGATTGAGTGCGGTGGCGAATACTGCATGTACCTTGACGGCAGCCGGGTCGCGGCCCGCCGCCTCCGCCCCTTCCTGCACCAGGGCCTTGGCCCGGCGCAGGCCATGTTCGGTAATGAAGGTATGCAGGTGAACGCCGTCAAAGTGTGCGCCAGCCCAGCGCAGGCTTTTCGGGCCGAAGCCAATGAAGTGGATGGGTATCTGCGCGTCCAGCCAGTCGCCCATATTCAGGTAGGGCAGGTTGCCCATGGGTCCCTCGTAACCCATCACTTTTTCGCCGCGCCACAGGGTACGCAGGAGGTCTATGCCCGCAACCAATTGCTTGTTGGTGACCGGATCGAGCCCCATGAGCTGGTTGCGAATGGCCACACCGCGCCCGAGCCCGAGCTCAAAGCGCCCACCGGACAGATAGTGCAGGCTCGAACACATCGTTGCCAATACCATCGGATGCCGCGTGTGGATATTGGTGGCGGCGGTCGCCACGCGGATGTTGTCGGTGGCGGTCAGGGCGGCCGAGCAGATCACGCCGGCATCCTTGACGTCGAAGCGCTCCGACAGCCACACCCGACCGAGCCCCAGGGCTTCTGCCTCGCGGGCTTCCTGAATGCAGTCCGCTGGGCTATTGGTATGCCCCGGCAGCAGGTAGCAGCTCAATTCCGGGTGGCGCGTGGTGTTGTCCATGGCGATGTCCGTAGCGGTAAAAGCCGTCCATGTTGCGGCGACTGGTGCATGCAGTCAAACCGGGCTGGTAGACAAAAATAATAGACACTGTCTACTATCTTCGCATGCAGGCCGAGTCAACACACGACCGTATCCTGGCGGTAGCCGCCGAGTATTTTGTCGACGAAGGGTTTCGCCACGCACGCATGGTGGAGCTTGCGTCGCGAGCGGGGATTGCGCGAGCGACGCTTTACAAGCACTTCGATACGAAAGAGGCGCTGCTGCTGGCCTTGAATGACAAGGTCATCGACAGCGCGCGCGGGCAGATGGCTGTGCTCACCAATCGGCTTGATGATGACGAGACGGTGGCAGCGCGCATCGCTCAGTGGCTGGAGCTGGGCCTGACCGACCGCTGGTGGCTGAACACGCTGCGCCTGGTGGTGCTGGAAGACACCCAGGAGGCCCTGCTCGGTGATGAGGGGGCTACAGCGGGCATTGTCGATCAGGTCAGCAAGGCCCTGGTGTCTCTAATCCGTGAGGGTATCAAGCGAGAGGAGTTTCGCGCGGAAATTCAGCCCCGAGAAACGGCCCGGGCCATACAGGCAGCGCTGCTCGGCCTGCAGCGCAACCATGTGTCTGTCAGGCCGCTGGTGCCACTGAAGAGTGGCAATCAGGTCGCAGCCTTTATCCACCTTGTAATCGCTGGACTGCGCAAAGGCTTCGAGCCATGAAGGTGCTGGTAACTGGCGGCACGGGTCTTATCGGCACCCATGCGATCGCCGCGCTGGTGGCCTGAAATGCCCGACGTTAATGAAACAAAGCACAGCGAGTAAAGACATGAAAGATTACAGCGGGACCTTTAACGCGGATTTGAAGCTCGAAGATCTGGACCACGCCCTGCTCGCGCAGTACGGTCGCGACATCATGCTGGCAAATCATATCCATGATCGCAGCGGCCTCGCGCCCGTGGCTATCAAGTTCGGCCTGCAGGCGCAAACTGAAATTGCCTGTGATGAGTGGATGAGTACCAGCCCGATTTACAACGCGCGGAATCGGAGAGCGCTAAACATTCAGGGCGACAATGTGGCGGTAGCGCTCAAGGGCCTGCAGGTCGATATCGGTGCGCCGCATAACTATCTCAATTTTCACTACGAGGTGGTGTCTGACAGCGAAGGCTACTTCTGGACCAGCACCTGTGGGCCCTACAACCACGTTAGAGATATCACCCAAGGCGATGTGGATATGCAAACGCAGATTTGCCATCACATGGAGGACCCCACCTTTGATGCCACGGTCATGGCGGTGCACCCAAATATGCGCTGCCGACCCGTCTTCCGCCCCCCGCATGGGGAAGTACCTGATCGCGGGCCCTGCAAGTGGCGCGTGTCCATCGAAGATGATTTTGTTCTGGCTGAGGATTGCCCCTACCTGGCGCAGACTTCGGCTACGCTGGCTGCGCAGTTTCAGTTCGACACGCTGGCGCCGAGTGGCGATGGCCTCGATGACTACAGCGGCGAATTCAAGCGGGATTTCTGTCTGGAGGACCTCTCGCATGCGGCACTGGTGTCAGTGTGTAAAGAGTTCATGCTGGATGTCTTCATCCTCAACTACGCCATGTACAACGCCGTGGCGGAACGTCACGGAGAGCAGCACATCACCGAGATGGCGCAAGAGCAGTACCATCACCTCGCCCCGGTCACCGTGCATCGATTGCGCAAGCTATTTGCGATTGAGGGCGACGGTGTGGAAGCTATTTTAAAGGTGCTGCAGCTGAACCCCTTCACGCCCCGGGGCTACTTCGATGTCGGCTTCGCGCAGGTATCCGAGAACCGGGGGCTGGTCTGGCTGGAGGACTGTGCCGGCTACCGTGAGCCGATCAAGCGCGGGATCGCCGCATTGATGGTAGAGGCACCTGAATCGCCTGGCTTTGAGCGCCTGGCGCAGGAGGTCAACGCACAGGTGGTGCTTAAACAGCTTGATGTAACAGAGCTCGCTTCAGTGCCGGGTGCGACAGGTACGGAAGGCGCGCTGCTGGCGTGGGAGATTTTTATTGATCCCAGCGTGGAGCCCGCAACTCGCAGCGACTGGGCGGATTTGACCGGCCGCGCTATGTGGGATCATGACAACAGCCAGCACTTTTTCCGTTACGACCTGTACGACGCCCTGAAAGCCCAGGGGCTAGAAGCCTAGCGAGGGCGCCTCAGTCAATCGACTTCGAGCCGCCTGCGCCGGGATCTCATCGATCGTTGTCGTGCTCGCTCGTTTTCTGCTCGAGCGAAGGAGGATGGGCCGGTGGTACAATTTGCCAGCCATTTCCGGGGAGAAACGCCATGTACAAAATGATCGCAGCCACCATAATCATCGGGCTATCGCCTGCGGTTGCCGCTGAGGTGGTCATTGAGCTGGAGGGTCTCGCCGAAGCGGAAGGCAGCGTCTATGTATCGGCTTACGATTCTCCGGACACCTGGCTGGGTGACGAGACGGTAATGACGCAGGAAGTCGAGATCGACACCGCCAGAGATGGCGAATTGGTCAGGTTCACGCTGGACCTCGCGCCGGGTGAGTATGCGCTGTCGATTTTCTACGATGCAAACGGCAACGACGAGTTGGATACCAACTGGATTGGCCTGCCCAAGGAGCCGGTAGCTTTATCGAACAATGCGCGGCCCAAGTTTGGTCCGCCGAAATACAAGGATGCGGTGTTTACCCTGGGCGAGGAACCGGTGGTACAGCGTATCCAGATAGAAGCAATATAAGTCACGACAAAAGAGGTAGTGAAGAGATGTCAGAGTTCCCCTACGCGAACTTGATGGACCCACATTTCCTGGGTAACGGTTTTGATCACCAGGCCATTGCCAAGATTCGCGCCGCCGGGCCTGCGATCAAGATACCTGACCCCCATACGGGCGTACCTTACTGGGCGGTTACGCAGCGATCGGCGATTGATTACATCTCCAAAAATAACGAACTGTTTTCCTCGCGTCTGCGAAGCGCCATTCCGATGGAGATGGAGCAGGGCATGGTAGACAACATCCAGGCCCGGATGTTCATTAACCTGGACCCGCCAGAGAACCTGGATTACCGCCGTTTGATCCGCGATCACTTCACGCCAGAAGCCGTGGCATCCTACGAGCCAAAGGCACGTGTTTACGCCAGGGAAATAGTCGACCAGGTGATTGAGCGCGGCGAATGCGAGTTTGTGACAGAGGTCGCCGCCGAACTTCCCCTTCTCATGATTCTGGACTTTTTCGACATACCGGCAGAAGACCGGCAGAAGTTTTTCACCTGGACCAACACCATGTTCTTTTCAGAGGATTCCGACGTCTCTGATGGTCAGGAAGCGGCGGAACAGGCGGCAGCTGAATTGATGGTCTACGCCTTTGAGCTCGCGCAAAAATGGCGCGGCTCCAGCGAGCGCAATGTCAGCAGCCAACTGCTCGCTGGCGTGATCAACGGCGAGCCGGTTTCTGACGAGACCTTTGCCTGGATTGTGCTGATGATTCTTTCAGCGGGTAATGAAAGCACGCGCACCACGATTACCCATGGCATGCGCAACCTCATGGAGAACCCGGAGCAGTACCGCTACCTGCAGGAGAACCCGGACAAGATCGACTCGGCGATCTACGAGATACTGCGTTTCAATACGCCCTTCGTCTGTATGCGCCGCACCGCGACCGAGGACATTACCGCGCCAGAGCTGGGCAATGCGCCCATCAAGAAGGGCGACAAGGTCATCATGTACTATCCGGGCGCGAACTTTGATGAAACAGTTTTCCCCGATCACCCCTTCGACTTTGATGTGCAGCGCGGCGAGCGCCAGGACCTGAGCCGCGACATCCGTTCATTCGGCATTGGCCGTCACAACTGCTTTGGCATGAACCTGGCCAAGATGGAGATGAAGGTCATGCTGGAAGAAGTGCTGTCGCGCATGGATAACCCGCAGTTTGCCGGTGACGTGACTTATCTAAAGTCGAACTTCGTGCAGGGTGTTAAAGAGATGCCGATTACTTTCGACAGGCGCGCGTAGTTACAGCGCGCCGATCCGGTCTTGCGGCGATGCACCCACGACCCGTGCGCCGGTAAAGAACTCTATCGATTGCGACGTGCCTTCCTCGCCAAGGCCAGAGAGGCCCCACGCGCCGCGGGGTGCCGTTGGGCTGAGCGATAACAAGCTGTAGCCGTTGATCTTTACGCCGCCCGTTCGAATCTTCCGGCCGAAAGCCCAGGCCCTCGCTTCGTTGCCGCTGTACACGTAGGCAGCAAGGCCGTAGGACGTTCCGTTGGCCAGGGCGAGCGCTTCAGCTTCGGTATCAAAACTGTGCACCGCGGCTACCGGGCCAAAGATTTCCTCAACCGTATCCAGTGGATTGCAGCCCTCGATCAAGGTGGGCGCAATGAAATAGCCGGGCAGTGTGGGCAGCGTTGCCGTGACTATGGCTCGCCCGCCCGCTGCGAGCAGACGGTCGATATCACGCTGTATCGTGTCGTACTGGCCGCGATGGATCATGGGGCCCATGTCGCTAGCATCATCCATGGGGTCGCCAATCACAAGCTCAGCCATGCGCTGCGCCACCCGCTCGAGCAAAGCCTCCTTGATTGAGTGCTGCACGACAAGCCTGCCCAGAGCGCGGCACCACTGGGCGTTGAGATTGGTGAGCCCATAGACGATGCCCTCGGCAGCGCGATCAAGGTCCGCATCTTCAAATACCACCAGAGGGTTGTTGCCGCCCAGCTCGAGCTGCATGGGCTTGAGGTCATGGGAGCAGGCGCTGGCGATAGCGCGCCCGCCGGCGGTGCCGCCGGTAAATGAGACCGCTGCGATACGCGAATCCTCGACCATGCGTGCGCCGATTTCACGGTTACCGCAAACCAGTTGGAATACGCCCTTTGGCAACCCTGTCCGGGCGATTGCCTGAGCCATGATAATTGCAGAGTGGGGCGCCCACTCGGAGGGTTTGGCGATGCAGGGTGCCCCTGCGGCCAGTGCGCTCGCAATTTTATGCGAGCCAATAGCGGTCGGCCCGTTCCAGGGCGAGACCAGCAGCGCTGGGCCCCATGGCGCACGCGACACCTCGACATCGCCGGCTTTACCGGGCATCTGCCGCTGTAGGGCGCCGCTACGCAAATGGTCTGCGGCATGCCGGAAAACGTAGGGCGTCAGAGCCGCCATGAGTCGTGTAACGCGAATAACCGCACCTGTAGTCAGTGCGTCAGCGGTGGCCATGCCATCCTGGGCCGCTGGGCTTTCCAGCTCCGCGGCGATGCGCTCGAGGATGTCGGCACGCTCAAGGGCGCTGAGGCCTTCCCACTCTGCTGCCTCATAGGCCGCCTGGCTGGCTGCCAGCGCACGCTCCACCTGCTCCGGGGACGACGAAAACTGTGCCTGCAAAGGCTCAAGCGTTGCCGGGTTAAGCAGCGGGTTGTGGCGATCTACCCGCGGTGCCTCCACCGTGCCGTCAATATGGTTTTCCAATGCGGGCAGGGTCAGGGCGTCGCTCGCGGGTAGCGATTGTGCGGTCTGCGTGGTCATTGCGGTAGTCTGAGCCAGGGTAGCCGGGTCTTCTTTGCGTATTATCAAATTTGAAATGACCTGCCGTACTACTATCGATACTATCCGCAATGTCGGAGAGCACGCTGTGGGCCCTTCCCGGTTCTGCCGCTTGCTCCGCGCTGCAATCCGTTATTGCGCTGCGTCAGTATTAGTTTCCATAACACTTACAGGATCTCTATGGACGCCCAGCCTACGCTCATTGATGACCTCGCCCACGATCGACAGGAATGGATCGAAGCACTCGACAGCATTTACCGGGAGTACGGCGAGGCGGGTGTGCGCGATATTTTGCGCGCGCTGCAGAACCACAGCCTGAGCCGCGGCGTGGTGTTGTCTGAGGCCACATTGAACACGCCCTATATCAACTCCATTCCGGTGTCTGAGCAGCCTGCCTACCCGGGCGATATCGAACTCGAGGAGAAGATTGAGAACATCATCCGCTGGAACGCCATGGCCATGGTGCTGCGCGGGCAGGACGAGGGCACGGGCGTTGGCGGCCACATTGCGACCTATGCATCTGCCGCAACCATGCTGGAGGTGGGTTTTAATCACTTTTTTCGCGCACGCGGTGAGAACTACGGCGGTGACCTGGTAACACCGCAGCCCCACGCCGCGCCTGGCGTTTACGCCCGTGCCTTCCTGGAGGGTCGGCTGAGCGAGGAGCAGCTAGGCAACTTCCGCCGTGAGCTGCAGCCCGGTGGTGGCTTGTGTTCCTACCCGCATCCTCGCTCCATGCCGGATTTCTGGGAGATGCCGAATGCCTCCATGGGGCTTTCCACCCCCTCGGCGATTTACCAGGCGCGTTTTGCGAAATACCTGGAAAACCGTGGGCTGAAAGCGAAGCATGGCGGAAAGATCTGGTGCTTTATCGGCGATGGCGAGTCGGACGAGCCAGAGGTAATGGGCACCATCAATATTGCCGCTCGCGAGAAGCTCGACAACCTGGTGCTGGTGGTGAACTGCAATCTGCAGCGACTCGATGGGCCGGTGCGCGGCAATGGCAAGATTATTCAGGAGCTGGAGCGCACCTTCCGCGGCGCTGACTGGAACGTGATCAAGGTGATCTGGGGCAGTGGCTGGGACGGCCTGCTGGCCCAGGACCACAACGGCGTATTGCGCAAGCGCATGGAAGACTGCGTAGACGGTGATTACCAGCGCTATTCCATCCTGCCGGGTAACGCCCAGCGAGAGCACTGGGTAGACGGCGACGAGGAACTTGAGCGGATGATGAACTCGCTCACCGATGAGGAGGTCCGCCAGATTAAACGTGGCGGGCAGGATCCCAAGAAGATTTATGCGGCTTTTGAGAAAGCCGCTGCCGCTGCCGATAAACCGACAGTCATCCTGGTGAAGACCGTGAAGGGCGACGGCATGGGCTCCGCGGCCCAGGGTCGCAACAACGCCCACCAGAAAAAAGATCTGTCGGTGGAAGAACGCATGGAGTGTGCCCGCCTGTATGGCATTCCGCTATCAGATGAGGAAGTTGCCCGGGCCGAGTTCTATCGCCCGGAGCCCGACTCCCCGGAAATGCGCTATCTGCAGGCGCACCGCGAGCGCCTCGGTGGTTACCTGCCCCGGCGTACTATCGACTGCCCTGCGCTGCCGCTGCCGGATAACGCGGCGTTTCAGAGCTTCCTGGAGGGCACGGGTGAGCGGGCCGCCTCGACCACGATGGCCATGGTGCGCATGCTCGCGCAGCTCATGAAGGATAAGTCCGTTGGCGAGTATGTTGTGCCTATCGTGCCCGACGAGGCGCGCACCTTCGGCATGGACGCCCTGTTTAAGGTGGCGGGTATCTATTCGCCAGCGGGTCAGAACTATACGCCCGTCGACGCCGAATCGCTGATGTCCTATCGAGAGGCGGTAGACGGCCAGATTCTGCAGGAGGGCATCTGCGAAACCGGTGCTATGGCATCATTTCTGGCGGCGGGCACGGCCTACGCGGTGCACGGGGTACCCACCATCCCCTTCTACATTTTCTACTCAATGTTTGGTTTCCAACGGGTGGGCGACATGATCTGGTCCTGCGCCGATATGATGGCGCGAGGCTTCTTGCTGGGCGGCACGGCAGGGCGCACCACGCTTAATGGTGAAGGTCTGCAGCACCAGGACGGCCACTCCCATGTGCTGGCCAGTACCTTCCCCAATCTGAAGAGCTACGATCCGGCTTTTGCCTTCGAGTTGGCCATTATCGTGCGTGACGGCATCCGCCGAATGTACCTGGAAGGGGAGAACATCTTTTACTACATCACCCTGTATAACGAGAACTATGTTATGCCCGCGATGCCAGCGCAGGATGGAGCTGAAGCCAGCGTCGAACAGGGTGTATTGAAGGGTGCCTACTGCTGGCATCGCGCGACCGAGGCGGGCGAGCCGGTGCATCTACTGGCCTCTGGTTCGATCATGCAGCAGGCAGTCGCGGCGGCTGAAAGCCTTCGGGAAATGGGTTTTGCGCCCAGCATCTGGAGCGTGACGAGTTTTGTCGAGCTGGCCAGGGAGGCGGAGGCCTGCGAGCGACACAATCGCCTGCATCCACTGGGTGAGCAGCGCCGGCCATACGTCAGCGAACTGTTTGACGGTATTGACGGGCCTGTGGTGGCAGTTACCGACTATCTGAAGTCGCTGCCTAATGGCATCGCTCGCTGGATGCCGGCAAACTATACCGCCCTGGGCACCGATGGTTTCGGCGTGTCCGAATCCCGCGCTGATCTGCGCGATTATTTTGAAATCAGCGCTGCCCATGTGGTGCAGGCTGCGCTGACGGGGCTGTACCGTGATGGCCTGATTTCCGAGTCTGATCTGGCCAGCAAATTGGCGACTTTGGGCGCAAACTTGGACAAAAGTGATCCAAGTGCACGCTAGGGCGCGAATAATAGGGCAATAACTACATCCGGCAGGACGCCTATTCTAAGGGAGATATTCATGAAAACACACTATACCGCACTGGCGTTGGCGGTAGCCGCCGCCGCATCCGTAACCAGCTTACCTAAGGCTGTCGCCCAGGATGACAGCATGTCGCTGGAAGAGGTCATCGTTACCGCCCGGCGCGTCGGCGAGAGCTTGCAAGACGTGCCTATCGCCGTCACCGCGTTCACCGAGACCGCGATTGAAGATGCGGGCATCGAGCGCCCAGAAGACTACATCCTGCTGACACCGAACGTCAGCATGCTGAACACGGTCAACGCTGGCGATACCCAGGTGACTATCCGGGGCATCGTATCCACGCGCGATGCGGAGTCCACCTTTGCCTACGTGGTGGACGGCGTATTGATTACCAACCCCAATGGATTTAATGAGGAGCTCTTTGACCTGCAGCAGATTGAAGTGCTGCGCGGGCCGCAGGGCGCACTCTATGGGCGTAATGCCGTTGCCGGGGCGATTATCGTCAACACGCGCAAGCCCACCAATGAGGTGGAAGGGCGCTTGACCGTCGGGGTGGGCAATAACGATCTCACTCGCGGCACAGCCATGATCAGTGGCCCGATCGTTAAGGACAAACTGCTCGGCCGACTGGCGATCAGCTACCGTGAAAACGACGGCCAGGACAGCAACCGCTTCACCGGCGAAGACGACGTGATCCAGAACTTCGAGGACACCTCGGTCCGCGGCCGCTTGCTTTGGAACGCCAGCGACAAGCTGACGGTGGACACCCAGATCGGCTACTCCGAGGTGGATAGCGGCGCCATTAACTTCAACGCCGTCACACACTTCGATGTGATTGCAGAGGCGATTGGTAACCCGACGCTGTATGGAGACGTGAACGACAACGACTTCCAGTACATCTTCAACGTGCCGCCGGAAAATGAGCAGGAAACGCTGTTCCTGTCGGTGAAGGCCGACTACGAATTTGATTCGGGCGCCGTGTTCACGGGTATCGTTGCCTATGATGACCTTGAGGAGTCGCTGCTGTCAGACGGCACAAGCGCAGCCTTCGGCGGCTACTCCTTCGGCGCGCCGGAGTCTGCGTCGGCCTGTCTGGATTCCTACAACGGGATAGACCCGAGCATTCTCAACCCGCCGTTCTATGCGATTCAGGACGGTAACCCGCCCGGAACCTATATCGGCGACTTCACGCTGAACGCCTTCCTGCCGCCTTACTCGCCAACGACCTGTGACGGCTACCAGTACCAGGAGCGTAACCAGGAGTCGATTTCTCTCGACATGCGCATCACCTCACCGCAAGACCAGCGCCTGCGTTGGATGGGTGGTGTCTACCTTCTCGATATCGAACGTGATGTGGTGGTTGCCTACGGCGCGGATACCGGCCAGGGCTTCCTCGCCCAGCCTTACGTACCGCCGAGCGGCCCAAACCCGACAGACCTGCTGTTTGACGATACCTTCGACACCCAGGTGTACTCAGCCTACGGCCAGATTGCCTTCGATATTACGGACAACCAGGAGTTGGCCTTTGCCCTGCGCTACGATCGCGAAGAGCGTGAGGTCAGCAACAACGTACCGAACGTATCTTCAGCACAGATCTTCGGTGGCGGCGCCCCGATCAATCCGGCCTTCGATGGTTCCGGCACCGATTCGATCCCGGATCGGGACGAGACCTACTCTGAGCTTCAGCCAAAGGTCAGCTGGCGCTGGATTGCGAACGACAATATCTCGACCTACGCAAGCTACGGCGTTGGCTTCCGCAGCGGCGGCTTTAACAGCATTGGTAGTGAGGCGATCATCGACGCCAACTACGGCAGTTTCGAAACGGCGCCGCAGAACATCCGTGACGATTACGATGAAGAGATCTCCCAAACCATCGAGTTTGGCATCAAGTCGTCCTGGATGGACAACCGCCTGCAGCTGAATGCGGCTGTGTTCTATACCGAAGTGGAAGATAGCCAGTTCTTCAGCTTCTACGCCGGCGGGTTCGGCCTGCTACGCGTCGTCAACAACATCGACGAAGTCAGCATTCAGGGCTTCGAGATCGACGGCAAGTGGCTGGTTACCGACTACCTGAGTATCTATGGTGGCTATGGTCTGACCGATGGCGAGATCGACGAAAACAAGAATCGGCCCTATACCGAGGGCAACGAGCTGCCCTACGCGCCAGAGTACACAGCCAATATCGGCGCGCAGCTGGATATTCCATTGGGCGGCGACTGGGCCTTTGTCGGCCGTGTCGACTGGAGCTTCACTGGCGATACCTGGTTCCACACTGTGCAGGACAACGCCGGCATCATCAACTCCTTTACCGACTTGTCTGAAATTTACAACGAGCCAGGGTTTGGATTTGGTCCGGGTAACTTTGACGTGACCGAGCGCGACGCCTTTGACATCGTGAACGCCCGCGTCACCTTGGAGAACTCGAACTGGGTCGTTACAGCCTGGGCGCGCAACCTGACGGACGAGGAGTATTTGGAAGAGGTGATTCCGGCGCCTGAGTTCGGTGGCTCCTTCGTGCACGATGCCTGGCGTCGTACCTACGGTCTCGACGTGACCTACCGCTTCTAGCGCGTCATGCCTAACGAAAAACGGCGCCAATTGGGAGACTGTGTAAAAACCAGTTTCCGGCGCCCGGCAAGAAAGCCCTGCTGATATCAGCTGGGCTTTTTCATTCTTCAGGCCTCGTTTTTAGAGGCGGCGT
>JBCDJG010000045.1:0-40983 GCA_038748065.1 Pseudomonadota bacterium | reverse complement strand
GTCCTAGGCCACTAGACGAAGGGGACGCTGCGGTCTCAATCGAGAGGCGCGCATTGTAGGTAGGCAGGCCCGGTGCGTCAACCCCTGACAGGGCCTAGGGCTGCGGAATTTCACTGTGATTTCAGGAGCTTGGCGCGAGCTGACTGAAAGTCGATAAGCTCTCCGCGAATCGCAGCCTCCGCTCGCATTTCATCCAGAGACTGATAGACCGCAATTTCCTCATCAGGCATAAAGTGAAGGCACTCACCGCCCATGAACCACAGGAGTTCTCGAGGAAAATCTGGCACGAAATCCGGATAGTGGGTGAACAGCCGCATGACCAGCGCAGGGCCATCGCCGTGCAGATCACCCGCATCGCTGGCGAGACGCACGAAATCGTGGGCAAGTTCACGAAGGTGATCGCCCTCGGGTAATGCCTGAGTACGTTGCGCCAGTTGCGCGCAATAGTCGTTGAGCACCTGCCGGCAGTGCTGCGTATATTGCTGGTCATTCATTGTCTGGCATGCTCTGAGATAGTGCTGGCCTTGCACAATACGTGTTTGGTCTGCCGCTTGCGGTTACAATGGCGCGCCGGATTTTACGCCGCACAGAGGACTTATGGTAGCAGCACTGGGCATCGAAAACTTGCGCAAGGTCTACGACAATGGCTTCGAAGCGCTCAAGGGGATTACCCTGTCGGTGGACGAGGGTGATTTTTTTGCGCTGCTCGGTCCAAATGGCGCGGGTAAATCAACCACGATTGGCGTCATCTGTTCCCTGGTAGCCAAGTCATCGGGCACGGTGCGCGTTTTTGATGTCGATATCGACGTGGATTTTCCCGGCGCCAAGCAGCACATCGGCATCGTTCCGCAGGAATTCAACTTCAACCAGTTTGAGAAAACCCTCGATATTGTCGCTAATCAGGGCGGTTACTATGGCCTTCCCAAAGCGCTGGCCAGAGAAAGGGCTGAGTTCTACCTGCGAGAACTTGGTCTCTGGGACAAACGTGACGAGGTATCGCGCATGCTGTCCGGGGGCATGAAGCGACGCCTGATGATCGCGCGCGCTCTGGTGCACCAACCGAGGCTGTTGATACTGGACGAGCCCACAGCGGGTGTTGACATCGAAATGCGACGCTCCATGTGGGACTTTCTGCGCAAGATCAATGAGCAGGGCACAACGATCATCTTAACCACACACTACCTTGAGGAAGCAGAGGCGCTGTGTCGTAACATCGCGATTATCGACCAGGGTCAGATTGTTGAGCACAGCTCTGTTAAAGATCTCGTGAAACGCTTGCATCGCGAGGTCTTCATACTGGACTGCGTTGGCACCTTGCCCCCAGATATTGGCATTGAGGGCTTTGAAGTCGCTCGCGTCGATGGCCACACCCTGGAGGTTGTTGTTGAACGGGGCCAGACCATCAATGCGGTTTTTTCCTCCCTGGAGACCCAGGGAATCGTAGTGAGCAGCATGCGCAATCGCGCCAACCGGCTGGAGGAAATGTTCGTTAATCTCGTGGAGGGAGCAGCATGAGCCCCGGGCTCCAGTTGACCGCCTTTGTCACGATTCTGCGAAAAGAGATTCGGCGCTTCATCCGCATATGGCCGCAAACGCTCTTACCCTCTGCGATTACCATGTCCCTCTACTTTGTGATCTTCGGTTCGCTCATCGGCTCGCGCATCGGTGAGATGGACGGTTTCGACTACATGCAGTTCGTCGTTCCCGGACTGATCATGATGGCAATTGTCACGAACTCCTATTCCAATGTGGTGTCTTCATTCTTCGGCTCAAAGTTCAATAACAGCGTTGAAGAGTTGTTGGTCTCGCCAACGCCCAACTACGTCATCCTCATGGGATACGTTGTGGGTGGCATAACCCGTGGCCTGCTGGTGGCGATCATTGTCACGCTGGTATCGCTACTTTTCACGCAACTCAGCATCCACAGCTATGCCGTGGTCATCGTCACCGTACTCATGACGTCTACGCTGTTCGCCCTCGGCGGGTTTATCAATGCGGTTTTCGCCAATACCTTCGACGATATCTCCATCATTCCGACCTTTGTGCTGACACCGCTGATCTACCTTGGGGGCGTTTTCTACTCAATGGATCTGCTACCGGAATTCTGGGCGAACGTGTCGAAGCTGAACCCGCTGGTCTATGTCATCAACGCATTTCGCTATGGGGTGCTGGGCGTCTCCGATGTCAATCTTGGCTTCGCCTTCGCGATGATAATCGGCTTTACGGTGATTGCCTTCGCCTACTCCATGCACCTCCTCAACAGCGGCACCCGCCTGAGGCAATAGACATGGCAAAAGACGCACAACCGGAGCTGTTACTGGGCAAGCAGGTGCCCGTGACCCCTCATTACGCGCCCGAACTGCTCTATCCGATACCGCGCTCGCAGGCGCGCCTCGAGCTGGGCATCGAAGGTAGTCTGCCCTTTCATGGCGTCGACCTGTGGCACCTGTACGAATTGTCCTGGCTGGACGCCTCGGGCAAGCCTGTCGTTGCCCAGGGCAGGTTGAGCATACCGGTCAGCAGTCGGAATCTGGTGGAATCCAAGTCCTTGAAGCTCTACCTTAATTCACTGAATAGCCACCGCTTCGATTCCCGGGAACAGGCCCTGGCGACAATGCAAACCGATATCACTGCTACCGTCGGCGCGCCAGTCAAGCTTGATCTCTTTGACACCGATGATCAAGCATTCGCGGGCGTACAGCTTCAGGGTCAGTGCATCGACCAGGAGCCAGTAGATGGCGTAGCCTCCAAACCCGCACCTGAGCTGCTGACAACGGGCCGTCACACGGTTACAGAGACGCTATATAGCCACCTGTTGAGGTCACTCTGCCCAGTGACCGGTCAACCGGACTGGGCAAGCGTGTGGCTGCGCTACACCGGCCCGGCAATGGACCGTGGCGGCCTGCTAGCCTTTCTGCTCGGATTTAGAAATCATCAGGAGTTCCATGAGCAATGCGTCGAGCGCATTTACTGCGCGCTGCGGGATGCCTGCCAACCCGATTCGCTCACCGTGCAAGCACTGTACACGCGCCGCGGTGGCCTGGATATTTGCCCGCTGCGCTCTACAGGCCCCGATGCCGAGCCACTCGGCCGTATCAATAGACAGTAAAGCCACGATTTTTCACCCAAACTGGCCCTTGCTATGCTAGTTGGCAGCCTTTTAAACGAGGACTCGCCGTGCAGGATACAAACGCAGGGGCCACGCCCGGCACCATAGAACAACTCGCAGAGAGCGCTGACCTTAGTGCCGAGGTGGGCGCCATCCTCGAATTTTTCGGGCGCATGGAGCAAACCGCTCCCTTGGCGCGCCTGGGCATTGCGGCAACACTGATTGGCGTCTCCCTGCTGCTTCTGCTGGTCAGTCGTATTTACATCTCCCGGCGAGTGCACAAGCTGCAGGAGCTGCCGGAGGGAAGAGTCAAGCCTTTGCGTCTGCAGGCACAGGACCTCATGGCGTCGGAGGACATGCGCAAGTTCTGGCTCTCGGTCTGGCGCGCCGTAGGCTGGCTACTGTCTGCGATTTTTACGCTCGGCGCTGTGACCGGGGTATTAATGACCTCGACGATTACCATGCAGCCCGCGGCCCAACTACTGGTGCTGTTCGCCGATGCGATTGCCTACGTGTGGGATAGGTTCGTTGGCTATCTCCCAAACCTTGTCACCATCGTGGTCATTGTGTTGATAGCGCGCTATCTGATTCGCACAATCTCACTGGTGTTTGAAGGTATCAAGACCCGCAGAATTCATCTGAAGAATTTCTACCCCGAGTGGGCCGAAACCAGTTTCAGCCTTATCAAATTGCTGATTTACGCGCTCACGGCGGTGATTGTCTTTCCTTACCTGCCAGGTTCCAGTTCGCCGGCCTTCCAGGGTATATCCATATTCGTTGGTGTACTGGTCTCTCTCGGGTCAACAACGGCAGTCGCTAACGTTGTCGCCGGCGTCGTCCTGACCTACACGCGGGCGTTTCAGGTCGGCGACCAGGTTGAGGTCGGCGAAGTGCGAGGGCGGGTTCTGGAGCGAAGCACTTTCGTCACGCGTATCCAGACCTTGAAGAACGTCATTGTGTCGGTGCCGAACTCAGCCGTGTTGAGTAACAACATCATCAGCTACAGCAAGAACATGGGTCGTAGCGGCCTCCTGGTCCATACCAGCGTGACCATCGGCTATGATGTGCCCTGGCAGCAGGTCAATGAACTGCTTGTGGCAGCGGCGCGCAAGACTGATAACATCACCGACTATCCCGATCCTTTCGTATTGCAGACCTCCCTCGACGACAACTATGTTGCCTATGAGATCAATGGCTGGACGAGGAAGCCGGAGGAGTTGCCAAAGATTTATTCCGAGTTACACGCACACATTCTCGACGAGTTCCAGCTGGCGGGTGTGGAGATCACCTCACCGCACTTTCGTGCCGTGCGCGACGGCGGCGCTACGACCATTCCACCCCAGTGGCAGGCGACAACGACAAATGATGCTGCCGCTGCCGCATCGGAAACAAATGGGGAACAAAAGGAATAATGGCGGTGAGGGAGAGATTCGAACTCTCGAACGGTTTCCCGTTACACACTTTCCAGGCGTGCGCCTTCGACCACTCGGCCACCTCACCGGCGAGGCCGCGCATCATAACAGAAACAGGCGCTGATGCCAGTCCTGCCATGGCTCTGGCAAGCCTTCTGCTGGTGCTTTTGGCCATCTGCCGGGTACCTGTGGCCGCGGCCCAGGAGCTTTCGCCTCGGGCCTACTGGCCTGCGCCTACCGGCACAAAACTCATCAGCATAGCCTACGTTAATACGGGCGGAGATGTTGTTATTGATCCTTCACTACCCGTAAGCGGCGTCGACTCCGATATAGATACCTTGCTGCTCGCCTATCGCCACACGACAGACTGGTTCGGCCGGACGTCGACAGTGATTCTGGAAATGCCCATGGTGCAGGGCGAGACAAGCGGTCGACTCGAGGACGACTCAGTCGTCACACGCGATCTCGTCGGTGTCGGTGACGTCGCCGCCACGCTCTCGGTGAACCTGCTGGGGGCGCCGGCCATGGATGCCGAGGGCTTCCAGGCCCTGCGACGCGATCCACATCCAACACTCGGCGCAAGCGTGCGGGTGGTCGCGCCCACAGGCAAATACTCTGAAGATCGTATTGTTAACGTCAGTGCTAACCGTTGGGCCAGCAAGCTGGAGCTCGGTTACATGCTGCCCATTCACCGCAAGTGGCTGTTTGAGGCAGAAATTGGGGTTTGGCTTTTTGGCGATAACGACGAATTCGCCTTAGGGCGCCGAGAGCAGAAACCCATATGGGCGGGAGAATTTCATCTGGTGCATCGTTTCAACCCCGGTTTCTGGGCTTCGCTTGACTTCAACTACTTTCGGGGAGGGCAAACCATCATCGATGGAGACACCAAGGACGATCTGCAGCGCAATACAACGGCAGGCCTTACGCTGGTGTTTCCCTTTGTCAGGCGACAGTCTATCAAGGTGGGTTATGGCCGCGGCAGCGTGCGGGTTTCGGATAATGATTTCTATAATTTTGTTGTTAGCTATCAGCGCGTGTTCTAGCGAGAGCTTCCTGCTCCTGGGCGCCGAGGTCCTCCAGCAGACAGCGTGACGCGAGCCAGAACGCGATGATACCGATCACGCCGAACTGGGCGCAGATCAGCATGGAGTAGCGCAGGCTGTCGTCGCCAAATTGCGCTGAGAGCAAGTCGCTGACCAGACCGACAAAGAATGGCCCCATGCCGAGGCCAATCATATTGAGCACAAAAAACAGGACCGCTGACGTCAGCGCTCGCATTGCCGGCGGCACCAGGGCGTGGCTCATGGCCAATGAAGGCCCAAGGTAGAAGGTGCTCAACAGCTGGACCAGAGCCAGCATGAAGAGCGCGGGCATGGTCTGGTCGGTAATCAGTACCCATAGATAGGGCGGGTAGGCGATCAAGGCCCCAAGTATTGGCAGCCACAAGTACCAGCGGCGATCGCGATGCGCCAGCTTGTCGCCCAAATAGCCGCCGAGAAAAGTGCCCAGGGAGCCGGCAACGCCGCTGACCAGGGCCAGCGCTATGCCCACTTCGGTGAGACTCATACCGTGTGAACGAATCAGAAAGGAAGGCAGGAAATTGCCATTGCCGTAGGAGACGAAAGCGGTCATTGAGCCGCCGATGGCGATATACCAAAAGGCTCGCAGCCGCTTGAGCAGGGCTATGGTTTCTCTCAGGCTGGGCTTGTGGGCTGCCTCCGCCGCTTGCTCCCAGCGCCCGCGCTGGGGTTCTTTTACCGTCAGCCGCAGCAAGATGGCAAAAATAACGCCAGGCACGCCTACGATAAAGAAAGCCATGCGCCAGCCGAACGCGTCCGCGATGGCGCCTCCAAAGAGAAAGCCGAACATAATGCCGATATAGATTCCCGTGGAGTAAACTGACAGGGCGGTGGCGCGCTGTTCAGGCGAGTAGTAGTCGCTGATCATCGAGTGTGAGGGCGGGCTGCCGCCGGCTTCACCCAGCCCTACGCCGATCCGCGCCAAGAGCAGCTGTGCATAGTTCTGCACGAGTCCAGAGACAGCGGTCATACCGCTCCACACCGTGAGTGCCAGGCTCACAATATTGCGCCGGTTGCCCCGGTCGGCCCAGTAGGCGATGGGTATCCCGGCGGTAACGTAAATGATCGCGAAGCTGAAGCCGCTCAACAGGCCCAACTGGGCGTCGCTGAGTCCCATATCTGCTTTGATCGGCTCCTGCAGAATGACCAGTATCTGGCGGTCGATGAAGTTGAAGGCGTAGACGACGGTCAGCATCGCCAGTACAAAGTGCTTATAGCCCGGAGAGTAGTCCTGTGTGGGGGAGGGCACGGTAGCCGCCTCCAATGCTTGTTATTGTCAGGAGGGGCTATCCTAGAGTGATTGGTGTCAGAGTACCAGTTGTGCGACCTTGCGAAGAAAATCGACGTCGCCATTGACCAATAGCGAGGTGATCGGAGAGTCCTCCCAGTCTTTAAGCTTTTCCTTTATCCGGTCCTCGGGCCCACACAAAGAGATCTCGTCTGCGAAGGCAGTGGGGACCGCCGCGATGGCCTCGTCGCGTTTGCCCTCGAAAAACAGGTCCTGTATCTCCTCAGCTTCATCGGGATAGCCCATGCGCGCCATGAGCTCTTTATGGAAGTTCCGCTTTTTGGAACCCATGCCGCCGATGTAAAAACCCAGCATGGCTTTGACCGGGTAGAGAGCCTCTTCGAGGTCTTCGTTGATGTAGACCATAACCGTGGGGCTTATTTCAAAGCCTGGTTTGGCGCCTGCAATTTGATCCGCGTAAACCTCCTGGCGATAGGGCGAGTAGTACAGGGGGAGCCAGCCATCTGCAATTTCGGCAGTTTGTGTGACGTTCCTGGGCCCCTCAGCGCCGATGAAAATCGGCAGATCTGCGCGCAAGGGGTGAGTAATCGGTTTGAGCGCTTTGCCCATGCCCCACGCGCCTTCCCCCTGATAGGGTAGCGGATAGAACTCGCCGTCATTGGTCACCGGCGCCTCTCGCGCCAGTACCTGGCGAATGATGTCAACGTATTCACGGGTACGTGTGACGGGTTTGGTATAGGGCTGCCCATACCAGCCCTCGACCACCTGGGGGCCAGAGACGCCAAGGCCGAGAATCATCCTGCCACCCGACATATGATCAAGGGCAAGCGCCGCCCTTGCGCAGGCTGTTGGCGTGCGTGCCGATAGCTGTGCAACGGAGGTCCCGAGGCGAATGCGGCTTGTCTGCGCGCCGATCCAGGCCAGCGGCGTGAAACAGTCATTGCCCCAGGATTCCGCCGTCCACACCGAATCAAAGCCGAGACGCTCCGCCTCCTGCGCCAGCTCCACATGATTGCCGGGAGCCAGTGCGCCCCAATAGCCTAGCTGCAGGCCAAGAGAAAGTGATGCCATCGAAGAGACTCCTTTACGTTCGAGCGACCAATGTACGCCAAGCATTACATTGCTGTATCACCGATGCGGCCAATATCGCTGGCGTTTGTCGTCATTGACCCGGCGGGCGAATTTCCACTGGCTGGGGTTTGCGTTAGACTGCGCCAGCGTTCCACATCAGACTGAGGCCGGCATGAGCAAGCTCACACATCTCGATGACAGCGGGTCCGCTCACATGGTAGATGTCGGCGCCAAGTCAGATACCCAGCGAGAAGCGCTTGCTGGTGCCGCCGTAGAGATGGCGGCCGAGACCATGGCCTTGCTGCAGGAGGGCGCTCATAAAAAAGGCGATGTACTGGCTGTTGCACGCATCGCGGGCATCCAGGCCGCCAAAAAGTGCTCAGAGCTTATCCCGCTTTGCCATCCTTTGATGCTCAATGCCATTGACGTGAATTTTGAGCTGGATACCGAGGGCCGCCGCGTGCTGATTACCGCACGCTGTGCCGTCTCGGGAAAGACGGGGGTTGAAATGGAAGCGCTGACTGCGGCTTCTGTTGCCGCACTGACGATTTATGACATGTGCAAGGCTGTAGACCGCGGCATGCAGGTGCAGGACCTTCGCCTGCTTGAAAAGCAGGGCGGACGCTCCGGCCACTGGCGTCGGCAGGAGGGGCAGTGATGGAGGTCGCTGTACTCTTCTTTGCGCGCGTTCGGGAAGACCTGGACTGCGACCGATTGCAGTTGGCGCTGGCTGAAGACGGCCAGACGGTGGGCAAGGTACGTGAAAGGCTCATGCTGCGCGGCCCCACCTGGGAACGCGTGCTCAGCGAAACCAACCTTGTAGCAGCCTGTAACCACGAAGTCGTTGACGACAGCCACAGGCTGTCCGCCGGGGATGAAATCGCCTTCTATCCGCCAGTTACCGGTGGCTGACCCTTGGATGCTGTAATTGATATCGCGGTACTGCGCGAGGATTTCGACCCGGGCGCACTGCAAGAGGCCCTGCCGCCGGCGAGCGGTGGCGCCGGCGCCGTTGCGACCTTTACCGGCTATGTTCGCGGCCAGGATGATCGCGGCGCACTGAACTGGATGGAGCTGGAGCATTACCCCGGCATGACAGAGGCAAGCTTGCGTCGTATTGCTGATGAAGCCTGCGCACGCTGGGGACTGCTGGCGGTCACTATTGTCCATCGCACGGGCAGGCTGTTCCCGGGCGAACGCATTGTTTGGGTGGGCACTGCCGCTATGCATCGCGGTGAAGCCTTTGCCGCTTGCGAGTTCCTCATGGATTATCTTAAAACGCGGGCGCCACTGTGGAAGCGAGAGAGCGGTGAATGGGGCGAAACCTGGGTTGAGGCGCGTGATTCAGACAGTGACAGGGCAGGGCGCTGGCAAGCACCATAGCCCGAACAGGTGATGTTACGCTGCTCGGCGGAATCTATTCTGCGGGGCGAATTGAGGACACAGGGAGACAGCGATGAGTTTTGACGGCCGCGAGCTAAGATCGGCATTAGGGCAGTTTGCCACGGGCGTGTGCGTGATCACCGTTCACAATAGCGAACAACAGGCCCTTGGCATGACGGCCAACTCGTTTTCGTCTGTGTCTCTCGATCCACCACTGGTACTGTGGAGCCTGCAGAAGGGTTCTGAAGTGTTCGAGGCCTTCGCCACGCCACAGGTTTTTGGCATCAGCGTATTGGCGGCTGAGCAAGTTGAGCTCTCTAACCAGTGCGCGAAGAAGGGAGATCACCGCCTCCCCGCAGACTATTTTGTTCTGGGCGAAAGCGGGGTACCCGTCATCAAGGACGCACTGGTTAGTTTTGAGTGCACGCTTGATACCACCCATGAAGGCGGCGACCACGTAATCATCGTGGGACGCGTGGAACACATGACCACGCGTGGAGAAGGTCAGCCACTCCTCTTCTTCAGCGGCGCATACCGCGAACTGGGCTGATATACTGGGCGATTAATCTCCCGGACAGATTTGGCATGAAGTTCTGCAGTCTCTGTGGTGGCGAAGTCGAACTCAAGATTCCCGAGGGCGATGATCGCCAGCGTCATGTGTGCACGGCATGCGGAGCGATTCACTACAGTAACCCACGCGTCATTGTCGGCTGTCTTCCAGTTTATGAAGGCAAGGTACTGCTTTGCCGCCGAGCTATTGAGCCGCGCAAGAATTACTGGACACTTCCAGCGGGCTTTATGGAGAACGGCGAAACCACGTCGCAGGGCGCGGCACGGGAGACCTGGGAGGAAGCGCGTGCCAGAGTTAGCGATTTGCAGCTCTACCGCATATTTGACGTCCCTTACATCAATCAGGTCTATATGTTCTACCGCTGCGTACTTGATGATGGTGAGTATGGCGTTGGGCCAGAGAGCCTGGAGACCGGGCTGTATCACGAGGGCGAGGTGCCCTGGGACGATATCGCCTTCCCCGTCGTAAGAGAAAGCCTTCGCGAGTTCTTTCAGGACGCACGAGACGGCAGTTACCCCATACGCATCAGTGAAATCAAGCGTACGCCAGAGCGTCGATGATCATCGAGCAATAAGCAAGGAGCTAACTATGGCATTTCCGAAAGTGGGCAATATGGCCCCGGCATTTTCTCTGCAGGATCAGGATGACAACAAGGTAAGCCTGAAGGACTTCAAGGGCGACAAGAATGTTGTGCTGTACTTCTATCCCAAGGCGATGACGCCTGGCTGCACCGTGCAAGCCTGTGGCATACGTGACAGCAAGAAAGAACTGGCCAAACTCGACACTGTTGTGCTCGGCGTAAGCCCTGATCCCGTGGCGCGCCTCGGTAAGTTCATTGATAAGGAGAGCCTCAACTTCACGCTGTTGTCGGATGAAGACCACAAGATCACCGAAAAGTATGGCGCATGGGGCCTGAAAAAGTTCATGGGCCGTGAGTTCGACGGCGTTCTGCGCACCACCTTTATCATCGGCAAGGACGGACGACTCAAGCACGTGATGGACAAGGTCAAGACCAAGAGTCACCACGACGACGTTATCGCCCTGATCAAGGGCCTTGAGATCTAGGCGCTGCCGCCCATGATCAGCTATCCCATCGAGGGGCTCCCTGAGCCCGGCCGCAGCATAGAGGTGGCCGATGGCGTGCATTGGCTCAGGATGCCACTGCCTATGGCGCTCGATCATATTAATCTCTACCTTATTGAAGACGAAGATGGTTGGCTGATCGTCGATACCGGAATAGCGCTGGGGCCAACGGAGTCACTATGGGAGGAAGTCTTCACCCACGTTCTCGCGGACAAGCCGGTGAAAGCGGTGATATGTACCCACTTTCACCCGGACCACACGGGCATGGCAGGATGGCTGTGCGAACGCTGGAGAGTTCCCTTCTACATGTCCTGGGCCGAGTATTATTCAGGTGTCAATTTTAGCCGCCTGACGCCCGAGGACTTCAGCTGGACGCATGAGCAGCACATGGCGCGAATCGGCTACAGCCCCGATCAGATTGAGCAGGCACGAAAGCACTTCGGGGGCTTCGGTGCTTATATCAAGCCGATGCCCAAGGCCTTTCGACGCTTGCAGGAGGGTGACTCCCAGCTTATCAATGGCAGACGGTGGCGCGTTATTGTCGGCCGCGGTCACTCGCCGGAACACGCCTGCTTGTACTGCGAAGCGCTGAACTTGATGATTTCCGGCGATCAGCTGATCCCCCGAATCACCTCCAATATCAGCGTCAATGCGAATGAGCCGGAAGCCAATCCTCTGCGGGATTGGCTGCAGTCCCTGGAGCGTCTGCTGGAGGTCGTGCCCGATGACACGTTTATTCTGCCGGCCCATAACGAGCCATTCTATGGCGCCCATGCGCGCATACGACAGCTGATTGAGCACCATGAAGAGCATCTGCTGGCGATTGAGGAGGCCTGCGCGGCGAGCCCGGGTACGGTCATGGACATGCTACCGGTGCTGTTTAAACGCAATCTCGACGCGCAGCAGGTTGGCATGGCCGTTGGCGAGTGCATTGCGCACCTGAATTACCTGTTGGGTCGCGGCCAGTTGTCACGCAAGATCGATGAGCATGGCGTCTATCGCTATTACTCGGTAGACGAGACCTTGCCCCAGCGTCTGCGCCAGCGTAGCCCGGAGGCGGCAGACGAGGGTCCTTTGCAGGTATAAGCCGTTCATTTCGAACAATAGGCCTAAATATCAAATAGATAAGATAATAATATAAAGTTGATTCTAGTAATCGGTCGACCCCTGACCATCATGTTGTACCCTGACTCGAAATGTCATCCCGCTGGCCCTTTTTGTACTTGGAGCCCGTCGAGGCTGCACAGACAATAGCAACTCAACTCACCCAGTAGAGGAACACACCATGCCCATGCCCACTGATATCGGCGTTATCGATCTGATGCTGGCCATCCCCGGGGATGACACCAGCCATTTCTACGAGTGGATTAAGCCGATGCTGATGGACAAGGAAAGCCACGAGATGTTCAAGATGCCGGCGCAGTATATGTTCAAGGACATACCCGACACTGGCAAGCAGGACGACTACATCGCCTACACACTCGACCAAATGGACAAGCACGGTATAGAGCGCGCGATGCTCGGCGTGGGCCGTCATGCCGGCGTTCAGGAGGAAGCCCTGCGCAGGCATCCCGACCGATTCTTTGGTTGTTATGAGGCCAATGCGAATAACGGCATGGACGAGGTGCGCACTATCGTGCGCATGAAAGAAGAGTTCGACATCAAGGCCGTGACTGCGAGCCCGGCGATGATTTGTCCGCCGGTGCCTGTGAACGATAAGAAATGGTATCCGATCTTCGGCAAGCTGGTTGAGCTGGACATCCCTTTCTGCCCCTGTATGGGTGTGCCGGGGCCGCGAGTGCCCTTTGGGCCGCAAAAGGTCGAACTGCTCGACGAGGTGCTGTGGTTTTTTCCCGAATTGAACATCGTCACCCGCCATGGCTGTGAACCCTGGACAGATGTAGCCTGGAAAATGATGCTCAAGTATCCCAACCTGCATTACATGACCAGCGCTTTCGCACCCAAACACTACCCGAAGGATATCGTGGAATTTGCCAATCAGCGTGGCTCCAATCAGGTGATGTACGCGGGTTATTTCCCCATGGGCCTGTCACTCGATCGCATCTTCTCTGAAATGCCGGACGTGCCTTTCCGCGACGAGGTCTGGCCCAAATTCCTGCGTGAAAACGCGCTACGGGTCTTCAAGCTGGACGCCTGAGGGCATGAAATATATTAGCGTGGAAGAGGGACGAGAGCTTGCAGGGCTGCGCCTTGTTCTGACCGCCGGCGTACCCGGTCCCTGGGGAGAGGCGATCAAGTCCATCTTCGCCTTCAAGGCGCTGCCCTTCGCGGCGGTGCGCCAGGAAGCGGCGGGGGACAACGCGGCCTTGTTAGAATGGACGGGGCAGGATTCCGCCCCCGTTGCTGTTCTCGATGACCTGCCGCCGGTTTGTCATTGGCTGGACCAGTGGATGCTGGCGGAGCGCATGGCTCCTGACAAACCCCTGTTGCCCGCTGACCCCGCCTTGGCGGCCGAAGCAATCGGCGTCTCCGCGCTTATCGCCGGGGTCCATGGCTTCGGCTGGAACCGGCGCTTGCAGCTGATGCAGCCGGTACTTGCCATGGAGAATCCACCGCCGGGCTTTTTGCATATGGGCCGCAAGTACGGGTGTACGCCTGAGGCAACAGCCGCAGCTACTCAGCGCCTGCAGGCTATCTGCGCAGATCTTGACGCACGGCTGGCACGCCAGGCGGCCGCTGGCAGCGACTATTTTGTTGGCGCTCAAGCCACTGCGGCAGACCTGTATTGGGCGGCTTTCCTCGTTATGATAAAGCCCCTGCCTGCGGACCTTTGTCCGATGGATGAAGGCATGCGCGCAATCTACTCGGGAGCCGACGAAGCGACACAGGGCTGCATCAGCGAACGCCTCGAACAGCACCGGGATATGGTGTACGCTCGGCACATCCAGCTGCCACTTGATTTCTAGCACCTCACTGTACTTAAACGCCCTTGGCACAATAACGGAGATAACGTCACATGCTGTCACAACAGGCACTCTCTGATCGCTTCGAGATTCAGGATCTGGTCTGGCTCTACTCGGACATCATCGATAACCGTCGCTTTGACGAGCTTCGCGACAGCGTTTTCACCGAAGACGCGTTCATCGATTACAGCGTATATGGCGGTAGCGTTGGTGATCTTGAGAGCACGATTGCCTTTCTCAAGGAGTCGGTGAAAAGAGAGATCTTTCCAAACTGTCAGCATCTCAACGCCAATATGCAGGTGACACTGAACGGCGACACTGCCACCGGGCGAATAATGTGCTTCAACCCGATGGAAATGGTGTTAGGCGAAGAAGTCCAGACGTTTATGCTCGGGCTTTGGTACCTCGACGAGTATCGCCGTACGCCATCTGGCTGGCGTATTAACCGCCGCGTCGAGGAGAAGTGCTGGAAGTTCAATACCCCGGATTTCATGGACTTCTAAGGTGGCCAGGGCACTGCGCAGCCTGCTGCTCCTGTGGTGCCTGCTAGCAGCAGTGCCTGTGTTCGCGCAGAGCCTGGAACCTCGCAGCTTCACCAATATCCCGGTTGGCCAACATTTCGTATTGCTCGGTGCAGCGCGCTCCGAGGGCGGACTGGCGCCTACGCCAACGTCGCCGCTGCAGGACGCCGATCTGACCATAGACACTTTCATCATGGGCTACGCCACCAGCTTCGACTTTTTCGGTGACTCCGGCAAGTTCAGCGCAGCAACCGGCCGCGTCTGTTACGAGGGGTCTGCTATTTTCGAAGGTGAGTTTGTCGAAGGGCGTCGTTGCGAATGGGCTGACCCCAAATTTCGCCTGAGCTGGAATTTCTACGGATCGCCGGCAATGCCGCTGGAAGAGTTTGTGCGTTGGACGCCCGGCCTTGTCATCGGCGCCGGCCTCAGCGTGTCCGCTCCTTGGGGAGACTATACCGAGCGTCAGCTGATCAACGCCGGCACTAATCGCTGGGTTATCAGGCCGGAGCTGGGTATGTCCTATACCTGGCGTAAGTGGCAGGTAGACCTGATGGGGTCTGTGCGATTCTTTGAAGACAACGACGAGAACTTCCGCGGCACTGAACTGGAGCAGGACCCGCTGTACCAGGTGCAGGGCCACCTGACCTACACCTTCAATAATCGTAGCTGGGTGTCATTGAACGCTAACTTTTACCGCGGTGGGCAGAGCACGGTGAGTGGCAGGCGAGCGGATGATCAACTGGAGAACTCCCGCTGGGGAGTGACCTATTCTCTGCCTTTGACGCGGCACCAGAGCGTCAAACTCTATGGCAGCACGGGCGTAGTGACCCGCGCCGGCACGGACTTCGATACCCTGGGCATCGGCTGGCAATACCGCTTCTAGCCCTGGCCGTCCAGCCAGGCCTGACGGATGGCCTTCTTCAGTACCTTACCGGTAGCATTTTTCTCCAGCGGCGTGGCCTGGAGATTGAGGTGCGCCGGCACCTTGAAGGCAGCCAGTTGATCGCGCAGATAGTCCGCCAGTTCTGACGCGCTGGTGCCTTCGTCGGCATAGACGGTGGCGACGAGTTCTTCGCCCCAGGTGTCGTGAGGGACCCCGAACACCGCGGCTTCGTGCACCGCGGGATGGGTCAGCAGGGCGCCCTCTACCTCGATGGGATAGATATTCTCACCACCGCGAATAACCATGTCTTTCTTTCGATCGACAATGAACAGGAAGCCGTCTTCATTGAGGTAGCCAATATCGCCGGTGGCTACCCATCCGTCCTTGAAGGTGGCTGCGCTCGCCTCGGGCAGGTTCCAGTACTGTTGCACATTGGCAGGGCTGCGAACGTAGAGTTCACCTGTTTCGCCTTCAGCGAGGTCGTTGCCGTCATCGTCGACGGTTTTCAGCTCCACGATGGGGGAAAGCGTGCCCGACGAGGTCGGCTCCAGCCGCCAGGCTTCACCGGTGCAGTTCGCGCAGGTCGCATTGGTCTCGGTCATGCCGTAGCCAGTGCCGGGATAAGCCTGGGGTAGCTTGCCGTAGATCAGATCCTTCAGGTGCGGCGGGCAGGCGGTGCCGCCTGCGCCAATGGAAAAAAGGCTGCTCGTGTCAGTTTTATCCCAGAGCTCGGAGCCCATCATTGCCATTGTCATTGTTGGAACGCCGGTAAACACGGTTATATGCTCGCGTTCGATGATGCGTAGAGCCTCGTCCGGATCCCATTTATACATGATGCTGGTCTTGCGCCCGCCCCTCAGGTTCAGCAGGAACACAGAGTAACAACCTGAGACATGAAACAAAGGCATGGTGAGCAGTGTGCTGGGCTCAAAACCACTTTCCATCATGCGGCCGATCGTCTCCGGATTGACCATCGCGGACATATAGGAATGAACTTCAAAATTCTGCAGGGCCTGGCAAACGGCGAAGTGCGTTGATACGGCGCCTTTTGGGTTGCCCGTCGTGCCTGAGGTATACATGATCATCGCCAGATCGCCGGCGCTGATGTCGACCTCAGGCAATTCAGCCGCGCCGCCCTGGGTCGAGTCCCAGGTGGCAATTCGAGAACTATCAAATTGCCGGTCTGAGCGCACCACGATGGCATCGCAGCCCAGCCCGTCCAGACGGTCGTCGATATACGATGCGCGCTGTTCATCGCAAAACACCAGCCTGGCACCAGCATCTGAAAGCGCGTAGGCCAGTTCGTCAGCCTGGCCCCAGCTGTTTAGCGGTACCACAATTGCGCCAACCGAGACGATGGCGGCGTAGGCCATCATCCACTCCGGGTAGTTGCGCATGGCGATAGCGACGCGATCGCCCTTGGCGATTCCGTAGTGATCGACCAGGTGACCGCCGAGACGATCAACGCGCTCAAAGTAGTCGTTGAAACTGAAGCGCTCATCGCCGTAGGTCAGGAAGGTTTTGTCGCCATGCTCGCGAGCCACTGCGATGGCCTCACGCAGATTTGCCGGGGCATTTTTATAGACTCTGAAGACGGTCCCGCCTACCTGCCTGTCTTCTATTTCAAAGGGCGCACCCGGGCCGGTGAGCTGGTCTCGTGCCTCGTCAAGAGCACGCACAATTTGCTGGCTGGCGGACATGATGGCTCCTCAACCCGGCTCGTTTTCAACCCAGGACTCTGGCAGATAGTCCAGCTCCAGCGAGCGCACGGCGCTCCGCAGGCGTTGCTCAAGCTCTTCCAAATCCTCCGCGCCGATCTTCTCGGCGTAGTAGCTGTAGACGTTGTCGACGACGCGCAAGCTTGCCCAGGTCATTTGAATGCCTTTTTCGGTCATTCTGATTTCCTTCGCTCGCTTGTCCTGGCTGTCGACATCGCGGGCGACATAACCCATCTGCTCGAGCTCTTTCAGCATCTTACCCATCGCCTGTTGCGTAACCTGGGCCCGCTCCGCGAGTTCGGTGACGCGCACGGCGCCCATTCCTAGGTTAGCGAAAACGGCACTGTGAGCCGGACGGATATCAGGGTAGCCCTCCTTGGCGAGGCCGACCAGTATCCGTCGCTCGAAGTCTTTGCTGAACTCGCGAAGGAGCCTGGGCAGGTTGTTCGATAGATGGTATGCAATCTTTTGGTTGCGTTCTGCAGTTGTCGTCATGATGCGCTTTTCCTGATAATCGTTCTTATTATGAAGCCAATGTGGGCGCCCGCACATAACCGCTGGACGAACGTCCAAATTGACCCGGGTATAGTATGCATAGATTGCCTATAGCGCCTACCCCAAGTGGGCTAGTGGGCCGCGCGGTTTGCGGGCACTTCGCAAGTACTGTAAATTGTCGGCGGTTTCCAACGGCTCAGCCGCCCACGGTGAAAGACGCCCGATAAAAACCATCGAAAGACTACAAGAAGCCAACAGAAAGAGCATAGGATGAGTTTGTTCATTGCCAGCGCCCACGCCCAGTCCGCACCACCTGCCGGAGGCGGCGAATTGTTTCAGATCGTTTTCCTCGTCGGTCTCTTCGTGCTGTTCTATTTCATTGCCATTCGCCCGCAGCGCAAACGGCAAAAGGAACACCAGCAGATGGTACAGGCCCTCGAAAAGGGCGCAGAGATCGTAACGACCTCCGGCATTCTTGGCAAGGTTACCGCGCTCGATGAGCACTATATGGTGCTCAACGTAGCCAACAACGTGGATATGAAGTTCCAGCGCATCCATGTCCACGCGGTGCTGCCCAAGGGCACGCTGAAGTCCATCAGCAGCTGAGCGCCGGACAGCGCTTGTCTCAGCGGCCAAAGCCTTTACCAAGCATCGAGTATCCGCGCCGGGTTCAGCTCGCGCACACGCCCACTCCACTCCAGGCGCTCCCAAGAGCCTCCCGCAAGTGGGGCAGGGGTAAGCGGCTGTGGATAAAGCGTGACGACCTGACAGGCAGCACCCTCAGCGGCAACAAGGTTCGCAAGCTCGAATTCATAGCCGCCCATGCCCAGGATCAGGGCTATGACACACTGATCACCTGCGGCGGCATCCAAAGTAACCACTGCCGCGCGACGGCTTTCGTTGGCGCCCAGCTGGGGCTGAAAGTTCACCTTTTGCTCCGTGGCAAGGCACCGGAGGACCCGGACGGCAATTATTTGCTCGATCAGCTCGCCGGTGCTCAAATCAGCTGCTATGGCACGCGCGATTATTTCCGTGATATCGATGCGCTTTTCACCCAGTGGCAAGACCACTATGCCGCTGCCGGCCACAAAGCCTTGGCCGTGCCAACAGGCGGTAGTGACGGGCTGGGAGTGTGGGGCTATGTGCGGGCCTGCGAAGAGCTCAAGCAGGATTTTAACGAGCACGGAATCACGCAGGCTCACCTGGTGTCAGCTACAGGTTCCGGTGGCACACAGGCTGGTCTGACCGCGGGGGCGGCGCTTCATGGGCTGCCGGCAACGGTCTGGGGGGTTGCGGTCAGCGATGACGAGCAGTATTTCATGCGGAAGGTGGACGAAGATATCGATGATTGGCGCCGGCGCTATCCGCAGGCCCCGGTATTTGACTACCAGACACGGGTCATTGATGGATATGTCGCACCGGGCTATGGCCGCGCGAACCCGGAGGTGTTTACACTTATCGCTGAGTTAGCTGCTCTCGAGGGGATCGTGCTGGACCCGGTGTATACCGGCAAGGCCTTCCAGGCCATGCTGCAAGAAATCGCGGCGGGCCGCTTCGAGAGCGCTGACGATATCGTATTTGTCCACACCGGTGGGCTATTCGGCCTGTTTCCACAACGTCAGGCCTTACCGCAAGGAGCGCCGGCCGACCAGCATTGAGAGGCCTTGCCTAAGGGGGGCATGCCATGGAAAGCATCATTACAATGATTAACGGTTGGGCCTGGGGCCCGGCCATGCTGGTGCTATTGCTCGGCACGGGCGTTTTCCTGACGCTGGGCCTGCGTTTTGCAACTATCAGGCACATACCTGCGGCTTTTCGCCTGCTATTGCGCGGCCGCAAGGGGGATGGCAAGGGAGATATTTCGCCCTTCAGCGCGTTGATGACATCGCTGTCTGCCACCATCGGTACCGGTAATATCGCAGGTGTAGCAACGGCCCTTGCGCTGGGTGGCCCGGGGGCGCTGTTTTGGATGTGGATCACGGCACTGGTTGGCATGGCCACCAAGTATGCTGAGGCGGTCTGTGCGGTGCGCTTCAGGGAGCAGGATGCCGAAGGTAACTATTCGGGTGGCCCCATGTATTACATCCGCAACGGACTACATAAGCGCTGGCACTGGCTCGGCTACGCCTTTGCGCTGTTTGGCGCGTTGGCGGGATTCGGTATAGCCAACACCGTACAGTCCAATTCAATTTCCCAAGTGCTGAATGACTCTTTCACGGTACCGCCCCTGGCGACGGGCCTGGTGTTGATGGTACTGGTGGGTGCGGTCGTGCTGGGCGGCATACGGAGAATTGCAGCAGTGGCTAGCTGGCTCGTGCCGTTCATGGCGATTTCCTACATTCTCATGAGCGGCATTGTCATCTTGTTCAACCTCTCGGCCGTGCCC
Organism: Pseudomonadota bacterium; assembly: GCA_038748065.1. Lineage (GTDB taxonomy): Bacteria > Pseudomonadota > Gammaproteobacteria > Pseudomonadales > Halieaceae > JBCDJG01. The sequence continues at coordinate 21,099 of JBCDJG010000045.1, read as the reverse complement.
GGCGCTATTGTCTATATCATCGACAGTGCCATGAACGGTGCAGCCGCGGCCGGCGGTTTCGCCGGTGCAACGGTTTGGGCGGCGCTCCGCTTCGGCGTAGCGAGAGGCATCTTTTCGAATGAGGCGGGCCTTGGCAGCGCGCCCATAGCTCACGCCGCTGCGCGCACCAATCAGCCAGTGGAGCAGGGCATGATCGCGATGCTGGGCACCTTCATCGACACCTTGATCGTCTGCACCATGACGGGACTCGTGATTGTCATCATGGACGTGTTGCCCAGTGGCGTGTCGGGTGCGAGCCTGACCTCCATGGCTTTTGCCCAGGCTTTTCCCGGTGGCGATTACATCGTTACGCTGGGCCTGTGCTTGTTCGGCTTTACCACCATGATAGGTTGGTCCTTTTATGGCGAACGTTGTGTTGTCTTTCTGGCCGGGACGAGAGGCATACTGCCCTTTAGGCTGGCCTGGGTTTTGGCGATCCCCGTGGGCACCGTTATAGAGCTGAACCTGGTGTGGCTGATCGCGGACACGCTTAATGCCTTCATGGCGATACCTAACCTGATAGCGCTGGTGTTGCTGGGTCCGCTTGTGTTCAAGTTATCCAAAGAGTACTTCAGCGGCGCAGCAGAGGATTGAACCACCTTTGCTCTGGATCATATGCGCGGCAGCTCATCTGTGATTGGATAGCAGACAGGGCAAACAGGGCAGCCATGAAGGCGCACTGGAATGACGGAGCACTGCAATGACGGAAATCGTCTCTGACGTCGAGGCCTGTGTCGACAGTGCGCTAGCACGTCTGGGCAAGCGTCTGGTTATCGCCACCCCCCTCGGACTGGGGAAACCGGTGCAGCTGCTGAACGCCATTTACCGGCGTGCGAAAGCTGATCAAGACATTGAACTCCATATTTTTACAGCCCTCTCTCTCGAAGTGCCCACACCGGATAGCCACATCGAGGCTGGCCTGGCAAAGCCCATCATGGAGCGCCTCTTCGGTGACTACGAAGGGCTCGACTACATGGCTGATTTGCGCGCAAATACCGTGCCGGACAACATTCAGGTGAGCGAGCTCTATTTCAAGGCCGGCGCCATGAAAGGCGTGGAGAGTGCTCAGCGCAATTACATCTCCAGTAATTACACCCACATCGCCAGGGATATGTGCGCGCAGGGTGTCAACCTGCTACTGCAGTTGGTTGCCGCCCGAAAAGTACCAGGCGGCCTGGAGCTCAGCCTGGCCAGCAATCCAGATACGGCCACGGACGTCATTGCCTCGCTGCGTGCAGCCGGGCGCGAGTTTATGACTATCGCACAGACGCATCCGGATATGCCATTCATGGGTAATGACGCGTTGGTGCCGGACAACACCTTCGATCTGGTGCTGAACAATGCCGCCTATGATCGCCGTTTATTTGCAGTGCCAAACGGCGCTGTGCCCCTGGCCGACTACGCCACTGCGATCCATGCGAGCTCGCTGGTACCCGATGGGGGCACGCTGCAGATCGGGATCGGCGCACTTGGTGATGCTGTTGCGCAAGCACTCATCCTGCGCCATACGGAGCCTGTCGCCTATCAGAATATGCTGGATGGTTTGACGACGCAGCCGCCGGCGCTGCAAGAAAGCGCCACGCCCTTCAGTGACGGGCTGTACTGCTCTACCGAGATGTTTGTTAACGGTATGCTTCAGCTCATAGACCAGGGCATCATCAAGCGCCGTGTCTACGATGAGCCTGAGCTGCAAGCGGCCCTGAATGAGGGGCTGATAACAGAGCGCGTAGATGAGGCGCTGATGCAATGGGGTCGCGGCAGCGGTTTTATTCCGCGGCGGCTCGACGCGGTAAGCCTGGCCAGGCTGCAACACTGGGGCATCCTGCCGGCGAATTGCCGACTGCAGGATGATACCGTGAGCATCGCCGGCCAGGCATATGCCAATGACCTCGATGACAGCGAATTGAGGTCTGTCCTGGTTGCCTCTGGCGCTCAGCGAACGTTGTCTAATGGCCGCATACTGCACGGCGGTTTTTTCCTCGGCCCCAGTGATTTTTATCGGCGACTGGCTCACCTTGATGACGAGTTGCAGGATGCAATTTGTATGACCAGCGTGCTGCGCACTAATCAGCTCTTGCAAAATCCCAGGCTATATTCGGCCCAGCGTCGCAAGGCACGCTTCATCAACACCGGGATGCTCGTGACGCTCACTGGCGCGGTGTCTTCTGATGCGCTGGAAGATGGCACGGTCATCTCTGGCGTCGGGGGGCAATACAACTTCGTTGCGATGGCCCATGACTTGCCTGAGGCGCATTCAGTGTTGTGCATCCGCAGCACGCGAGGGCTAGGCAAGCAGCTGAGCTCAAATGTCGTGCCCCACTACGGCCACATCACCATCCCCAAGCACCTCCGCGACGTTATCGTCACTGAATACGGCGTGGCGGAGCTGCGTGGCCAGAGTGACAGCGAAATCATCAAGCGGCTGCTGTGTATCACGGACTCGCGTTTTCAGGCCGAACTTCTGGCTCATGCCAAGACAAGCGGCAAAGTAGAGGCCGACTATGAAATACCGCCGCATGCGAGGGACAACACACCCACGCGACTCGGCGCAGCTCTCAAGGCACACTACCGCTCAGGCCTGCTCAGGGACTATCCTTTTGGCACCGAACTCACTGCAGATGAGATCGCGCTGGCTGCCAGCCTACGCAAGATTCGCGCCCTCAGTGAGGACCCACCGCGTTTCATGTCCCGCGTATTCCGTGCCCTCCTGCAACAGCACGACGAAGAACTGGTCGCGCCCTTTCTGGAGCGCGTCGACCTGCGTCATCCTGGCACCACGCGTGACTTTCTGGTGCAGCAGCTGCTGATGATGGAGCTCGAAGAGCGGGGCCTGCTAAAGGCGGGCTAGTCCGACACCTGTACAGTTTTCATGCAGGGCGCCATCGAGCCGTATTATCAAGCCCCGGCTAATTGGTTATGCTTTACCCATGGCGTCAAAGCTTGACAGTAAACTCGTAATTGCGATCTCTTCGAGAGCGCTGTTTAACCTCGACGACAGCCATCAGGTCTACATGGATGAAGGGCTCGAAGCCTACTCACGCTACCAGGTGGAGCGGGAGGAGGAGCCGCTGGCGCCGGGTGAGGCCTTTCCGCTGGTACACAAACTGCTGCGTCTCAATGAGATGCTTGGCGAAGAGAGCCAGGTAGAGGTTGTACTGCTGTCGCGCAATAGTGCCGATACGGGGCTGCGGGTTTTCAACTCGATTCAGCACCACCGGCTCGACATTAGCCGCGCCGCCTTTTGTGGCGGTGAAAGCCCCTGGCGTTATATCAATGCTTTTGGATGCCAACTCTTTCTCTCCAGCGAGGCCGAGGACGTGCGCTATGCCCTCGACTGCGGTGTGGCGGCGGCGACCCTCATGTCCAGCACCAGTGGGCAGAGTGATGCCGGGCAACTACGTTTCGCCTTCGATGGTGATGCGGTTCTGTTTTCTGATGAGGCGGAGCAGATCTACAAGGCCGAAGGCCTGGAGGCCTTCACCGCAAACGAAATGGCGGCGGCTCGAAAGCCCCTCGGCGGTGGCCCTTTCAAATCCTTTCTGTCTGCGCTGCACCAGCTACAGCAGGCCTTCCCGGCCACTGAGTCACCCATTCGAACGGCACTGGTCACCGCGCGGTCGGCGCCGGCACACGAGCGGGTGATTCGCACGCTGCGTGACTGGGATATTCGAATCGATGAATCGATTTTCCTGGGGGGCCTGGATAAAACGGAATTTTTAAGAGCCTACCAGGCTGATGTCTTCTTTGACGATCAGCAGTCACACTGTGAATCTGCCAGCGCCCATATCGCAACCGGCCATGTTCCTCATGGTGTCGCTAACGCCTAGATTCTGACCGGGCTGGCTTGGCCTCGTTATTACCTTTTTATTTGGCGCTAGGGCGACTTAATGGCTATTCTTCATAAGGCTCGCAGCGCAAATAGGCGCAGGAGGCCTGCATGAAGCTACAGCAGTTGCGGTATATCTGGGAAGTCGCACACCACGATCTCAACGTCTCGGCGACGGCCCAGAGCCTCTACACGTCGCAGCCCGGCATTAGCAAACAGATTCGCCTGCTGGAAGACGAACTGGGCGTCGAAATCTTCGCGCGCTCGGGTAAACACTTAACTCACGTCACGCCGGCTGGCCAGGCCATCCTCGAGACGGCGGGTGAGGTGTTGCGCAAGGTCGAGAGCATCAAGCAGGTCGCCCAGGAATACAGCAACGAGCGCAAGGGCAGCCTGGCGATTGCCACCACCCACACGCAGGCGCGCTACGCACTGCCCAGTGCAATCAAACAGTTTATTGAGATGTATCCTGAAGTGTCACTGCAACTGCACCAGGGTACGCCCATGCAGATATCGGAAATGGCAGCAGATGGCACGGTGGACTTCGCCATCGCCACAGAGGCTTTGGAGCTGTTTTCAGACCTTATCATGATGCCATGCTATCGCTGGAATCGCTGTATTTTAGTGCCCCGGGATCATCCACTGACGCAGGTGTCAGAGCTCACTCTGGAGGAGGTTGCACAGCATCCTATCGTGACCTATGTGTTTGGCTTTACGGGTCGCTCCAAGCTGGACGAAGCCTTCGTCGAAAAGGGCCTGCAGCCAAAGGTCGTATTCACCGCCGCGGATGCTGATGTCATAAAGACCTATGTACGACTTGGGCTCGGTATCGGTATCGTGGCGCACATGGCCTATGACGAGGACATTGACAGTGATCTTGTAGCGCTCGAGGCAAAGCATCTGTTTTCCTCAAGCATCACGCGCATTGGCTGTCGTCGCGGCACCTTCCTGCGCGGCTATATGTATGAATTTATCTCGACCTTCGCGCCGCATCTGACACGTGAGGTGGTCACCGAGGCCTTCCAGCGTCACACAAAATCCGAACTCGACGAACTCTTCTCCCACCTGGACCTGCCCGTTTACTGAACGCCGCTTGTCTTGCCGGCAGTGAGCCGTTAGATTGGACGCCTCATTGCATTTAAGCTGGAAACATCATCGTGGAACTCGCTTGCCTGGACCTGGAGGGCGTTCTCGTCCCCGAGATATGGATCGCCTTTGCACAAAAAACTGGCATCGAGGAGCTGCGAGCGACGACCCGCGACGTACCGGATTACGATGAGCTGATGCAGCAGAGATTGCGCATCCTGGATGCACACAAGCTGCGCATCCAGGACATCCAGTCGGTGATCGCAGGCCTCGAGCCGCTGCCCGGTGCCCTGGACTTTCTCGATTGGCTTCGAGAGCGCTTTCAGGTCATCATCCTGTCGGATACGTTTTATGAATTCTCTGAACCGCTGATGCGGCAGCTACGCTGGCCGACCTTGTTCTGCCACCGCTTGGTGACCGACGAGTCCGGGCGCGTGGTGGATTACAAGCTGCGGCAGGTGGACCCGAAACGATCCTCGGTTAAAGCCCTGCATACGCTGAATTACCGGGTAATTGCCGCGGGCGACTCCTACAACGATACCACGATGCTGAGCGAGGCAGACGTGGGCATCCTGTTCCATGCGCCGGATAACGTTATCGCTGAATTTCCCGAGTTTAAGGCAGTGCAGGAATTTGGAGACCTGAAGCAGGCCTTCATCGACGCATCCCAGCGCTCGCTTACGCTGTAAGCGTTTCTTCAAGCAGGGAGAGAAAGCGGCCAACCTTGTCCCAGGTTTCGCGATACTCACGCTGCCAGTCGGAATCCGCAACGATACCGCCGCCACCCCAGCAGTGGACAGTACCCTGATGACATAGCAGGCTGCGGATAGCGATGTTACTGTCCATGCGGCCATCAGCACTCAGGTAAAACACCGAGCCGCAGTAAGCCTGCCGCGCATCGGGCTCCAGTTCGCTGATAACTTCCATGGCCCGCCGCTTCGGCGCGCCGGTGATTGAGCCACCGGGGAAGCTGTCCCGCAATAGTGTCAAGGCGTCGCTATCGGACGCCAGTTCGCCGCTAATCGTGCTGACCATGTGATGCACCGTGGGATAACTCTGAATTTCAAAGAGTTTGTCGACATGAATACTCCCTGGAACACAGCTACGGCCGAGGTCGTTGCGTAGGAGATCAACGATCATCAGGTTCTCCGCGCGATCCTTGACGCTGTTGCGTAGCTCACGCGTCGCCAAACGGTCGGTCGCCGCATCGTCGTGCCGCGGCCGGGTACCCTTGATCGGCGCAGTTTCAACATGGGTGCCGTGCAAGGACAGGAAGCGCTCGGGGGACAGACAAATGAGCGCATCGCCAAGCTCAGTGGGTGCCATGTAGGCTGAGAATGGTGCTGCCGCTGCACGCCTCAGTTGACGATAGGCCTGCCAGGGGTCGCCCTGATAGGCTGCACTAAAGCGCTGCGCCAGATTCACCTGGTAGCAGTCGCCCGCATGAATGTAAGTCTGGATGCGTTCAAAGGCTTTTCGATATGCTCCTTCGTCGAGATTTGAGGAAAAAGGGCCCATCAGTCGGAAGGGCTCACCCGTCCGCGAGATTCTGCCCCGACGCAATCTCGCTAGCAGATCGTCGACAGTATCGAGGCTCACCTGGGGTTGAGCAACCAGGGTAGCTCGCTTGAGCAGATGATCCTGAATCACGCACCAGTCATATAGCCCGACCCAGGCGCCGCTTTCGGCGTCCGCGGAGGCAGGCAGATGATTCAGGGCCAGGCCGGACTCGTAGTCGATGTTCCCGATCAGGCCGCCGGAGAATGGAATGTCCTGGGCGGCGGGCTGAACGGGGCCGAAGCGTTCCGTTAAGAGCTCTCCGAGCTGGCTGAACCAGCGGGTGACTTCCCGCAGGGAGCTGCCGCGAGGAGGGCCAGCCATAATCGCGGCAGGCGCGGCTGTCATGATGTCGTAGCGGCCAGCGACCGAGTGCGGGAAGGCCGAGTCAAGCAATACCGCGCCGGGAAGCTCCCTGATCAGCTCAAACAGTTCGCAGCTATCCGGCGTGTAGGGAACCTCATGTAAGCGAGGAGTTGTGTTCATTAGGGCCCGTTTCCCAAGTTTCGATACTGGCGAGGTGACAGACCAGTCCATGTTCGAAATGCCCGCGTGAAAGAGCGCGCGTCAGAAAAGCCGACTATTTCAGAAATTCGATCCACAGTGAAGTCGGTGTGCCTGAGTAACTCAATGGATCTCTCCCGACGAACATTATCCTTGATCTGCTGATAGGTCGTGCCTTCGCTTTGCAATTTCCGGTACAAGGTGACCTTGCTCATGCCGAGTTCTTGCGACAGTTGATCGACCTTCAGTAACTGCATATCGTCTGTCACTGCACGCGACAGCCTACGCTCGATATGCGCCTCGAGGCTCTCATCAATACCGGGTATCGCCATAATGTCGACCGGGTATTGGTCAAGGAAAGCGGTGAGTTCATCATCCGTCCTTGCCAGTGGCTTTTCCAGGTAGCGAGCGTCGAAGAGCAGCCTGTACTGGCTCTGTCGGAAGCGTAAGCGACCCGGGAACATGATCTTCAGCTCGACCTCATGCCGCGGGGCAGGGCAGACGAAATGGGTCTCCCGAAGGCGGATCGTCTCGCCGATATACCAGCTCGGAAAGCGGTGCCATATCACCAGAAGAAACTCTGCCAGGAAATGTCCGCGGTCGAGCTGTGGCTGTGCAAAAGTGAAACTCAATGCCGCCTGGTTGTCTGTGCGGTCTAAATCAATCGTTATGTCCTGGGTCAGAAGGTTGTAGAGGGAACTTGCACTTTCGAACAACTCCCCGAGCGTTGCGGCGCGTCTCGCCACCTGGCAGAGAGTTGCGAAGGTGCCAAAACGGCAGGCATTGGACGTAAAGCCCATGAACTCGTCGTCCATCTCCTGCTGTATCAGGCGAAACAGCCTGCCTACCTGCTCGGAGTGAACGCGAAGCCTGGCTTCGCCCAGAGTCGCCGGGTTGATGCCTGCTCGCAGCAGCATGGCGTGGACATCACCCCCGGCCCGGCGCAGTCCGTCAAGGGATGCATCTACGTGATGTTGTGAAACCGTGGCCAATGAGCGTGCTCCGTAGCTTACTGTGAGTTTTTGATTCAAGAAAGCGAGATAGGCCGCAATCATACTACGATTTTTGAAATATTATGTGAGTTTTTGAGAACTCTACGGCCCTTTCAGGCGCCAGGCTAATGCGTCATAGTCTCGGCCGCGGTCCCACAGGCATTATCATCGGGTTTACCGGCGAGCGCTTTCGCGGACTGTGTTTCAGTGGCCCCTTAAAAGACCATAAGCTTATGAGCACAGAGACTAATACAACACCCATTCCCTCCCTTGAGAACCCCTTTGCCGAGCAGGTCGACCGAGAGTTTCGCGTTCCCGGTCAATTGCGTTCCGAGCCAGGGCTCTACGAGGAAGCACTCAAACACGGCTGGGAGCTGCAACAGCGGCCCTTTGAAGCCGCCGGTGTGAAAAACACCCAGCGCCAGCACCTAAAGAAGCGCATGACCATCTGGGAACGCATCGACTGTTTGGCCGATGAAGAGCCCACCGTTCTCTACCAGAATTGGGGGCCAAATCTCGACGGTGCTTCGCTAGTTACGGCGATCATCAAGGTAGGCGGCCGCGATGTTGCAATTTACGGTCACGACTTCACGGTTCGTGCCGGCTCTATGGATGCGACTAACGGCAAAAAACTGGCTCGGCTTTTTGAGCTGGCCGCCAAGCGACGAATTCCCCTGGTTGGGCTGAATGACTCAGCGGGGGCCTATATTCCCGCGGGTGTTGGTGGTCTTGATGGTTACGCCGATGCCTTTACTGCGCTGCGTAAGATTTCTGGCGTCATACCCTCGATCATGTGCATGTTCGGCTTCAATGCGGGTGGTGGCTCTTATCTGCCGCGTCAGGGTAGCTTCATGATCCAGCCCAACGACACTTTTTTCGGCCTGACCGGCCCGGGCGTCGTCAAATCGGTGCTCGGCGAGGACGTGACCCCCGATGAGCTGGGCGGGCCAGGCGTGCACAGCCAGACTGGCGTCACTGATTTTGTGGTGCCGGATGAGGTGGCTGCGCTGCGCAAGGTGAGGGAGCTGCTCAATTATCTGCCCAGTTCCAACAACACCTTAGCTCCCTTCCAGGCATCGTCAGACCCGATGAATCGCAAGACCTGGGATATCGATATCCTGTTAAAGAAGGCCTTTAACTCACCCACGGGTTTCAACACGCCGATCGATATCAGCATCCTGATTCAGCAGCTCTGCGACCACGGTGATTTTCTCGAAATTCAGCCCGAGCGGGCGCGCAATACAATTACTGCGCTCGGCCGAATGGGCGGTAATGTCGTTGGCTTTGTGGCCAATAATTCCGCAGTGGCCTCCGGGCAGATCGATATTGACGCGGCCTATAAAAACGCTCGCTTTATTCGCTTCTGCAACCTCTACAACATTCCCGTGATCTTCCTCGAAGATACGACTGGTTTCCTGCCCGGCAGGGAACAGGAAAGCGGTGGGATCGTGCAGGCGGGTCGCGCAATGCTGGATGCTATCGTTGATCTTCGCACGCCCAGGTTCCTGGTGTTGGTGCGCAACGCGTTTGGCGGCGCCTATGCCTCCTACAATAATTACCCGACCGGCGCTGACTTCGTGGTAGCGCTGCCCACGACAAGGGTTGCCGTGATGGGTCCGGCTGGCATTGAGTACGTTTACAAGGATGAGCTCAAAAAAATCCGCGGTTCGGTGAAAACGCGGATAGCACAGGAAACAGCGGCGCAGAAATCGGCGGGGCTGTCGGATGAGGAGGCGGCGAACGCCGCTCAGCAGCTGGTTGACCAGTGGGTCAAGAGTGAAGAACAGCTGCTGGCCCAGCGCTATGAACGCGAGCTTATGAACCCGGACGAGGCCTTGAGCCTGGGTTCCATCTCACAGATTGTTATGCCTTCCGATCTGCGTCAGGTGCTCGCCGAGCATATGGATTTCTGCCTTCGCCATTACGAGCCGGAACCGCTGCAGGCGGTGCAGCGAGAGTTCCACTAATTCCGGCCGCATAAAAACTGAGGAAATTATACGTGTCTAACGAACACTACCTGCAGAATTCACTGATCCATCGGGACCGGCGCCTGGGCAGGCGGCACAACGACTGGGTGACACAGTTTGACTGTACCCACATGCGGCCCTTGATCATATGTCGCGGTCCCATTCGTAAAGAAGCTATGGATGTCTTTAACGAAATGGGCATCGACCACTATGGCATCCTGCTCTCTGAGAAAGATTCCATTACCTACCAGGATGCGCTCGCCCCGGAACTGCGCACCATAACAGACCCTGACCGCGTCCATCGCGTGCCCGACTACACGGGGTCAAACAAGGAAGAACGCGATCAACGCATCGCGCAAATTATCGAAATCGCCCGGGATAACGGCTACACCTCGATTTTTGCTGGCTATGGTTTTATGGCCGAAGACGAAACCATGGTCGCAGCCATGGAGAAGGCCGGACTCAACTTTATCGGCCCCTGTTCGCGAACCGTGCACGATGCAGGCCTGAAGGACGAAGCCAAGCGTACCGCGCTGAAGACAGGGGTGTCTGTAACGCCGGGCATTGATAACGGTACTGCGCTGACGCTGTTGAAGAAATACCCTGACCTCGCCGCGCTGAAAGCGCTTTGCGAGGAACATGGCCTGTCAGTGGACCTGGATGACGGGGCTGAACTCGCAGACCAGGCCGATCGGGTATTGGCTGCCTCATACGACCAAGGTATAGACCTGTATACGGTCGACGAACTGGCTGCCACTCTCACCGAGGCCGTTGACAAAATGGCAGCAGACTACCCGCAAAACCGCGTTCGCCTGAAGGCCATTTCCGGCGGAGGTGGCAAAGGCCAGCGCATCCTCGGCATTGGCGAATCGGCACGCACGCCCGAGCTCGTGCGGGAGATTCTCAACGAGGTAAAAACCACGGGCGTTGGCGACAACAAGAACGTACTGGTAGAGCTCAACATTGAAACCACACGGCACCAGGAAATTCAGGTAATCGGCAACGGCCAGTGGTGCACAACGATGGGCGGTCGCGACTGCTCGTTACAGATGCACGAGCAGAAACTGCTGGAAGTGTCCGTCACTGTTGAGTCACTGGAGGCCGCTATCGCACAGGCGGAGTCCAGTGGCAACGCCGAGGAGGCACGCATCCTGAAACAGGACCTTCAGACCTTGATAGCTATGGAGGATGAGGCCTCACGCTTCGGTGAGGCCGTGGGCCTGGACTCGGTTTCGACCTTCGAGTGCATCGTCGACCGGGACAAGCACTTCTTTATGGAGATGAATACCCGGATCCAGGTAGAGCACCGCGTCACCGAGCTGTGCTACGCGCTGAAGTTCATCAACCCTGATAACAAGGACGAGAGCTTTGTGGTCGAGTCACTGGTGGAAGCGATGGTGCTGCTGGCTGCCCACGGCGCGATGCTACCCAAACCCGAGCGCATACTGCGCCACAACGATAGTGTCGAGGCACGCCTGAATGCGACAAACCAGGCGCTACAGCCTAGCGCGGGCGGCGTCATTGAATACTGGTCCGACGCAGTGGCAGGCGAGATTCGCGATGACCAGGGCATCAGCCTGCATAATCCCGATACTGATGTCTTCATGAAGTACACCCTGGCTGGCGCCTACGATTCCAATATCGCGCTGCTACTGACTATCGGCGATACGCGTCTGGATACCTATGAGCGGATGGCAGAGGTTATCCGCCAGACCACCATGCGCGGCAAGGATCTGGCAACTAACCTTGAATTTCACTACGGCCTGGTGAACTGGTTCATCGGCCAGAACATCAACGCGAGACCCACAACGCGATTCATCGTTCCCTATCTCACCGCAGTGGGCGAGCTAAAACAGCAGGCCAACAACATGGACCTGGACTTTGCCTGGAAGGAGATCAGCAAAAGCGCGCTGGACGGTGCGAGCGATGATAGCAAGTCGGCCCTGCGGGACGCTCTGCAACTCAAGCAAACGCTGCTTTTACGCCCCCTTGAGGTACTGCTTGAAGAGCCGCATATTTTGGCGGGTTGGCTCAGTGTAAACCGGGACTGCTATACCCGAATCGACGGCAAGATCAGCTGGAACGAAAACCCGATCGAGCTGCTATCCGACACCTACCACTTTCTGAATATGGACTATGTGGACGGCAGCCCTGCGGCGAGTATGATCTGGGATCACGATAATGACATTCTGCAGACTGCCCTCGATTTCTATAACGAAGTCAACAACCGTCTCGAGGCCGAAGATTGGATCGAGCTGCAAACCCTGCTCGCCGATGTTCAAGCGCCGGCTGCCGTAGGCGCAGAGCTGTGGCAGCAGATTCGGGCCGCCCATGCCGGTTTCCAGGCAGGGGTCGATATACTGGCGGTGCTCCCGAGTATCGCTGAGGCAACGGGCTACTACGATCTTACGGTCAATTCTGATCTGACGATCAACATCCCGGAACGCCTGGAAGACAAGGAGCTGCAGGAACGTATGGCGAAGACACTGGTGCCGCCGCCGGTCGCCAAGTCAGACGAGATTCTTGCTGAGAGTGGCGGTATGTTCTATGGGCGAGAAACACCTGAGCACGACGTTTATGTGAAACAGGGCGACCATTTCAACGCCGGCGACCCGCTGTTCATCGTGGAGGTCATGAAGATGTTCAATAAGGTTTATGCACCCTTCTCGGGGACGATAGACGAGGTGCTGGTAGACACTGACGGCGTTATCATCAGCAAGGGCCAGCCAATCTTCAAAATAACCCCTGATGAGAAGATCGTCCTGGAGTCGCCTGAAGAAGTCGCAGCACGTCGCCGCGACAAGACAGGCGCCTTCCTCAAGCAGGTCGCTTAAAGGTTATCAGCATGGCAGAAAAAGATACGAACCAGGAAATTTATAATCCAGCCGCCAGTACTCCCGAAGCCTGGGACACCCTGGCAACCAAGCAGATGAAGGGCAAAAGCCCTGACACACTGACCTGGCAGACCGCTGAGGACATACCCGTTAAACCGCTCTACACGGCGGCAGACATGGATGGCCTGGAATACACGGACACAATGCCTGGGATGTCGCCCTATATTCGTGGCCCGCAGGCGACCATGTATGCGGGGCGCCCATGGACTATCAGGCAGTACGCGGGGTTTTCAACGGCCGAGGAATCCAACGCCTTCTACCGCAAGGCGCTGGCCGCGGGCGGGCAGGGCATTTCCGTTGCCTTCGATCTTGCCACCCACCGTGGCTACGACTCAGATCATCCAAGGGTCGCTGGCGACGTGGGTAAGGCGGGCGTGGCCATCGATTCTATCGAGGACATGAAAGTCTTGTTCGACGGCATCCCCCTGGACAAGGTATCGGTATCGATGACCATGAACGGTGCAGTGCTTCCCGTGCTGGCCGGCTATATCGTGGCGGCGGAAGAGCAGGGAGTCAGCCAGGATCAGCTGGCCGGAACGATTCAAAACGACATCCTGAAAGAGTTCATGGTGCGCAATACCTATATTTACCCGCCAGCGCCAAGCATGAAGATCATTGGCGATATCATCGCCTACTGCTCGGAAAATATGCCGCGTTTCAATACTATTTCAATTTCCGGCTACCACATACAGGAAGCGGGCGCGAACGCAGCACTGGAGCTTGCTTACACCTTGGCCGATGGCAAGGAATACATTCGCACAGCGATAAGCGCGGGCCTCGGCATCGACGACTTCGCGCCTCGCCTCAGTTTTTTCTGGGGCATCGGCATGAACTTCTACATGGAAATCGCCAAGATGCGTGCGGCGCGGCTGCTCTGGGCGCGGATCGTCAGCGAGTTTAATCCGCAGAACCCGAAGAGTTCGATGCTGCGCACCCATAGCCAGACTTCAGGCTGGTCGCTGACAGAACAGGACCCCTACAACAACGTCGTGCGCACTACGATAGAGGCGATGGCAGCCGTCTTTGGTGGCACCCAGTCGCTGCACACCAATGCCCTGGATGAAGCCATCGCGTTGCCTACCGAGTTCAGCGCCCGTATTGCACGCAACACCCAGCTGATTATTCAGGAAGAGTCCGGCATCACCAATGTGGTCGACCCCTGGGGTGGCTCGTACATGATGGAAAGCCTGACCCAGGATATCGCTGACAAAGCCTGGGAGTTGATTGAGGAAATTGAGGAAGCCGGTGGCATGGCGAAAGCCATCGAGACAGGTCTGCCAAAGCTCAAGATCGAAGAGGCCGCGGCAAAGAAGCAGGCCCGGATCGATCGCGGCGATGACGTTATTGTCGGTGTCAACAAATATACCCTTGAGGATGAGGACGAAGTTGACGTCCTGGAAATTGATAATGAAGCGGTCCGAGACTCGCAGCTCCAACGACTGGCAGCCCTGCGCGAGGATCGCGATGAAGCAGCCGTAGAAGCGATACTCGAGGATATCTACCAGTGTGCCGTGAGCGGCGACGGCAATCTTCTCGCCCTCGCCGTAGAGGCTTTCCGCCGTCGCGCCACGGTCGGCGAAATTTCCTACGCGATGGAGCGGGAATTCGGGCGCTTCAACGCCCAGGCCCAAACCGTCTCCGGTGTCTATGGCAGCGCCTTTCAGGAGGATGAAAACTGGCAGGGCATCAGTAAGGATATTGATGATTTTGTCGGCCAGCACGGGCGTCGTCCGCGTATGCTGGTGTGCAAGATGGGTCAGGATGGTCATGACCGCGGCGCTAAAGTGGTGGCCACTGCCTTCGCCGACGTTGGCTTCGATATCGATTTGTCGCCGATGTTTTCGACACCGGAGGAAGTCGCAAGGCAGGCCATCGAGAACGACGTACACGTGGTCGGTGCCTCCTCGTTGGCGGCGGGCCATAAGACACTGGTGCCCCAGCTCGTTGAAGAGCTCAAGAAACAGGGCGCCGATGAGATTATCGTCATCGCCGGTGGGGTGATACCCAAGCAGGATTACAGCTTTCTGTATGACTCCGGCGTGAAGTGTATCTTTGGGCCCGGCACTCCTATTCCGGTTTGCGCTCGCGATGTGCTGGATGCGATCAGCAACGCCCAGGTGGACTGAGCCGGGGTACTCGGATGCCAGCCATTGACCTGGCCATGCTACTCCAGGGCAATCGCCGCTCACTGGCCAAGGCGATTACCCTGGTTGAAAGTACGCTGGAACGCCATCGAAATGATTCCCAGCTGCTCCTCGAGCAGGTTCTGCCGCACAGCGGCAAGAGCGTGCGCGTGGGTATCTCTGGCGTTCCTGGCGTAGGAAAGTCCACATTTATCGAGGCATTCGGCCTTTACCTGATCGAACAGGGCAAGCGGGTCGCCGTCCTGGCCGTGGATCCAAGCTCGCCGATAGCCGGTGGCTCCATCCTGGGTGACAAGACGCGAATGGAGGAACTTTCGCGACGGCCCGAGGCCTTTATCAGGCCCTCACCGACCGCCGGTGCGCTCGGCGGTGTCGCTCAGCGAACGCGAGAGACCATGCTGCTGTGCGAGGCAGCCGGCTTTGACGTGATCCTTGTAGAAACCGTCGGGGTTGGCCAGAGCGAATACCAGGTCGCTGGGATGGTAGACTTCTTTATGGTGCTGATGCTGCCGGGCGGCGGCGACGAATTACAAGGCATCAAGAAGGGCATCCTGGAGCTGGCAGACGCCCTGGTGATCAACAAAGCTGACGGTGACAGCGAAAGGCTTGCTACCCGTTCCCAGCAGCAATACACCAGTGCCATGAACCTGCTGCGCCACACCAGCTTCTGGACGCCGCGCGTACTGACGTGTTCTGCACTTAAACTGCGTAACATCGACGCGGTTTGGGGCATGATTATCGATTACTACTTTCTCGCAGTGAAGGAAGGGGATTTTCACCGCAAACGGGCCTTCCAGAATCGCGCCTGGATGCAGCAGCTAGTGCATGAAATGCTGCAGCTCAAGCTGTCGAATAACCCCGCGGTACAGGCGCGGCTGCCGCAGCTTGAGGACGGCGTCGAGAACAATCGCATCACGCCCTACGCGGCGGCCCGAGAAATTCTGGATCTGCTTTAAGGGACTGGTCGCAGGGACCAGCATGAGGGACATGCCCCGATATGCGTTTTCAAGCACTCGACAAGCTCATCAACCTCTATGACGGATACCGTCGACTGTTCCGAATCGACCAACTGGAGCTGTTGCTGATTGAGCGGCAGGGTGAACGCTTTCTGGTCGAAGCCCGCTGCCCGCATCGCGGCCAATCGCTGGCTGAGGCGGGTCTCGAGGAGGGCCGAATCCGTTGTCCGCGTCACGGCTACGAGTTTTCCCTGGTCGACGGCAGCACGCTTATCACTACGGAAGCGCCTTGTCGTTCATTGCGCGTCTATGACCTGATCTACCAGGGCAACGAGATAGGATTGTTGCTGCCCGAGTGATTTTTGCCAGGAAGTATCCGGCTTGCAGGCGGGGCACAAGGTGGATCGGCCACATTGCCTCGGCTGTCGAATTCACTATCATGGGTATCTGAGTTAAGGAGTTCTAACGCGGATGATCGACCTGCACTGCCATATGCTGCCCGGCATTGACGACGGCGCGCCAGACCTGGCGACCGCCCTCGAAATGGCGCGTATTGCTGTTGCTGACGGCATCACGGTGACGGCCTGTACGCCCCATATCTACCAGGGCATGTTCGACAACACCCATGAGGGCATCCGAGAGGCCTGTGACAGTTTCCGCAGCGAGCTGGCGAAGGCTGCTATACCGCTCCAGATCACCTACGGTGCCGATATACAAATAGTGCCGGATCTGGTCGAGGGCCTCGATAACGGTAGGCTGCCGACGCTGAACGGTGGTCGCTATTTCCTGTTCGAGCCGCCGCATCATATCGCGCCTCCCGGCATGCTTGACCTCGTTCACAGTGTGCTGGTGGCGGGCTATGTGCCCGTCATTACGCACCCGGAGCGTCTCAGCTATGTCGAGGACTATTACGAACAGTTTCGGCAAGCCCATGCTATGGGCGCGTGGCTACAGCTTACCGGGGGCAGCGTCATTGGGCGGTTCGGTAAACACGTACAGCAGATCAGCCGGCGCTTCCTTAGCGATGGCCTGACCCATCTCCTGGCCAGCGATGCACACAATACGGGTAACCGCGACCCTGAGCTCTCCGAGGCGCGGGAGGCTGCGGCCGAGCTCGTGGGCGCAGCCGAGGCTGAGCGTCTTGTCCTGCATAGACCCCAGGCGATCATCGATAACGCCGATCCTGTAAGTGTTCCGGCACCGGAAGTTGTACCGGAGAAGCCGGCCAAGCTTGGGTTGCTGCAACGCCTGTTCGGGTGAATCAGAGAGGCAGGCTGCGGAAGTTGACGTCCGGCCCGCTTTGGCGCCAGAGCTCATTGAACAGCTGTAAATGCTGGCCTGCGCGCGGTTTGGAATCGGGCTCATAAAAGGCTTTCTGCTCACCGTCCATTGGCAGGCATAGAACGCCATCGCTGTCGCGGATGACCAGCGTTTCACCGCGCCAGCTGGGGTGCTCTGCAAGTTTTTGCATTTTTACTGCCGAGGGCAGTCGACGGGCCAGTTTAAGCAGCCGATGGCCTCGCTGTACGATGGGCTCGGCGTCGGCTACCAGAATTCTGATTTGAGACTCCCGCCCCCGACGAGCCAGCTTGGATACGACGTCTATAAACTCGCTACGATCAAATACGCGATGATCAAGCTGCGCGCTGAGAATGCAAATATGGCGTCTGGCTTCCTTACAGATCTCCACGGCGAGATCATCGAAGGGGGAGGGGTATTCAATCTGGTTACGATAGGCCCCACGGTCGTCATCGGCATCGTTATTCGACATTGAGCGCTCCTGATTCCAGCAGAAAGCTTAGCAGGCACCGCTCAGGCGTGTCAGCGCCTTGGTCCAGGCCTAACGTGGGACCGCGGGTTGAGGAATTCTCCAACAGAGTCTGCAGCAGCGGTAAAACCTCCGCAGGCAGGGAAGTTGATTCGCCGTTCGCATATACACTCAGCATCGCCCCACGTCGCTGCCAGGCGACTTTCGCAGCGCGCTCGATCGAAATCCGTACATCTCTACTGGCTAGACGCTGCAGCTGCGCGGCCAGTTCATCGGCACCGTAGTGGATGTCGTAGTGAATGCCATCGCTCAAATCACCGCCCAGCGGATAGCGCGGCTCGGTCACAACTTCTCCGAACCAATCGCCTTCGGCATCGCTGATCAGCAGGGCTAGCAGCTGCTCGCGCGCGCTCTCGATGTCAGCGGGACGGATCTCGCCGACCTGTGTAGCGAGATCTATATCTGGATCGCGATAAAACTGATCCGGTTCCGCTCGGGCCAGCAGATCGTCCAGCCAGCGCGATAACAGTGTATTGAGCCGAGGCGCCCGGAAGCCCAGCGAGAAGGTCGTGCATTCGCCTTGGGCGATGCCCCAGTGCGCGACGCCGGGCGGCACATAGAGAACATCGCCGGGGTCAAGGGTATATTCTTCACGCGATTCAAACTCGGCCAGGAGACGCAGCTGCGAGTGCTCTTGCAGCGCAGTGTTCGAATCACAGTACTGGCCTAGCCGCCACTGGCGCTGTCCTTCGCCCTGTAGCAGGAAAACGTCATAGTTATCAAAATGGGGGCCGACACTACCGCCATCTGTTGCATAGCTGACCATGACATCATCAATTCGCCAGCTTGGCAGAAAACTCACCAGACTTTTCAAAGCTGCCACCTCCGGCACGAAGTGGTCGACGGCCTGCACCAACAGCGTCCAGGGATTGGACCGCTTAAAGTCCTGCTCAGTAAAGGGCCCGCTCGACTGCTGCCAGCTCTCTCCCACCTGCTCAATAATCCGCGATTCGATGTCCGCATCCAACGCGAGGCCAGCAAGTTCGTTGGCGCTGATGGGTGCGATAAAGTCTGGCACGGCCGCAGGCATAAACAGGGGCCTGCGCTGCCAGCAATGGCTCAGGAAGTGACTGCGATCAAGCTCGAGGTTCATCGGCGCTTACTCCAGTGCTGCTCTCAGACCTCGTTATAAGTCCGGCATCAGGCCATCCCTTAGTCGCGCTCAAGGTCCCCAGCCTGAAAGGCCGCGTTACCGATATAAGCGGCAGGGCTGAGCTCGAGCAGGCTGTCTTTGGCCTCTGCAGGCAAATCGAGGCCCTCGACGAAGGTGCGCAGGGTGTCTTTAGTCATGGCCTGCCCTCGGGTCAGGGCCTTGAGCTGTTCATAGGGCTGTTCTATGCCGTAACGGCGCATCACTGTCTGGATGGGCTCCGACAGCACTTCCCAACTGTCGTCGAGGTCCTGGGCGAGCCGCTCGCTGTTCAGCTCGAGTTTGCTTATGCCTTTCAGGCTCGCCTGGTAAGCGATCAGGCTGTAGCCCGCGCCCACTCCCATATTCCTGATAACCGTCGAATCGGTGAGGTCACGCTGCCAGCGAGAGATGGGTAACTTTGCCGCCAGATGCTGAAAAATGGCATTGGCCAGGCCCAGATTGCCCTCGGAATTTTCAAAGTCGATGGGATTGACCTTGTGCGGCATGGTGGATGAGCCAACCTCGCCGGCCACGGTTTTCTGCTTGAAGTAACCCAGTGAGATATAGCCCCAGATGTCGCGGTCGAAGTCGATCAGAATGGTGTTGTAACGCGCCAGGGTATCGAACAGCTCCGCCATGTAGTCATGGGGTTCAATCTGGGTGGTGTAAGGATTCCAGGTCAGCCCGAGAGAGCTGACAAAGTGCTGGGCGTTGGCCTGCCAGTCAATCGCCGGGTAGGCTGACAGGTGGGCGTTGTAATTGCCCACCGCGCCGTTGATCTTGCCGAGATACTGTTGTTTCTCCAGTGTGCCCAGCTGGCGATGCAGCCGCGCAACCACGTTGGCAATTTCCTTGCCCATGGTCGTCGGAGAGGCGGTCTGGCCATGGGTTCGCGACAGCATAGGTTCGGTGGCGGTTGCGCTTGCCAGGCTGGCCAGGGCATCTGCGAGGGCCTGCATTTGAGGCAGCAACAGGCCCGCAACGCCATCGCGCAGCATCAGCGCATGGGCGAGATTGTTGATGTCCTCTGAGGTGCAGGCGAAGTGCACAAATTCACTGATGGCCTCGAGTTCTGTGTTGCCGCTGAAGCGCTCCTTGATGAAGTACTCGACGGCTTTCACATCGTGGTTGGTCGTCGCTTCTATATCCTTGATACGGCGAGCATCCACTTCCGAAAAGTCACTGACAATAGCATCCAGGAGGGTGTTGGCCGTCGGCGAGAGGGGGGGTACTTCTGTCATTTCAGGATGGGCGGCCAAACACTGCAGCCAACGCACCTCCACCAGCACACGCCGTTGGATCAGTCCATATTCGCTGAATACCGCGCGCAGGCCTTCTGTCTTCTGCGCATAGCGGCCATCAATAGGCGATACGGCGGTCAGGGCTGATAAGTTCATGCGGTTCTCCGGTGCGCGGCGATCTTTACGGGACTCAGTTTAACGCTGGAAGTCGCCAGGTTAAATTCAATGCCCGGATGATTCAGCTTAATACGTCAAATTCCCTGGCCAGGTCGCGTGCGGCCTGCTGCAGGCTGCGTCGCTGGATCAGCAGCTTCCAGCGACGTCCTCCAAGCTGCCGCCAGAGGAAGGCCGAGCGGATTCCAGCCAAGAGCAGTGCGCGAATAATATCGGCGTTCTGCTCATCTTTCAGATGCTGGGCGGAACCCGTCACCTTGATACGGAAGCGAAGTTGGCTGAGAGTATCCTGGTATATCGCCGAAACGCTGTGACAGATATCGTGAACGTGACCGGCGAAGTGCTCTGCCTTGAAACTGGTGTGTTCAAGGCGCGAACGTACCACCGACATCATTTCGGGCTTACCGGAAAACTTGCGTTCGAGATAAAGCATGCTGAACACGTAGCGGACCGTATCACGCTGCTCTTCGTCATTGCGATTGGCGAGCATAGCGGCCAAGTTCTGCAAGCCCAGCTTTACCGCCGGTATGCCCCCGTAAATAGCGGTAACGTCGCTGGCATCAAACTCGAACAGGCTGTGCACTGAAGTTTCGACGAATTCGATTGGATAACTGCCCGTCTTCGATAGCTGATCCACGAGCCGGGCCGCCTGGCAAACCCCCGCCAGAGCAAGGGCCTGCTGTTGGAGTGGGGTGAGCGCTGCCGGCATCAGCTTACTGCCTGCTCGATGACGCCGCCACCAAGGCAGCGCTCGCCGTC
>JBCDJG010000044.1:0-41584 GCA_038748065.1 Pseudomonadota bacterium | reverse complement strand
TGGAAATGATCTCCAGGAGGGCTTATGGTTTTAGGAACTTCGAGAACTATCGGTTGAGGGTTCTGACCCACTGTGGGTGGGATGGGATAATCAACAGGGTGTCTATGAATACCGGCATCCCCCGTTAATTGGGTAGAGCCCTCGCCCAACCCAGGCCGCGAATCCAAGGCCAGCGCGGAGATCAACCGGACCTATCGGCGCTGGCTCAAGAACGCTGGCCGGGTCAGGCGCGCTTGAGCGAACACTATGCACCAGGCCCTGCCCCGCTATATCGGGTATGGCTGCGGCGCCTCACGCGCGTACGAATGGAGATATCGGGCTCCGCGCCCGCTGGGGTGGCACGGTTGTTTGGTAGGACTACCCAGATTCGAACTGGGGACCTCTACCATGTCAAGGTAGCGCTCTAACCAACTGAGCTATAGTCCTCTGAAAGGCTGCGCATTATAGGCCCACGAGGGGCGGAGCTCAACCGCCGATACTGCATGAACGATACGTGGAATTCCATCGCAAAAAGCATCACTGATGCGACGAGCGAAGCCTTTATTATCCAAGACTGTAAGACGCTTTCGGGTGGCAGTATCAACCGCGCGTTCAGCGTCGAATCTGCCAGCCAGCGCTTCTTCGTCAAACTGAACAATGCATCGCGAAAAGACATGTTCGCGGCGGAGGCAGCAGGCCTTTCGGAACTTGCAAACACCGGCGCTATTCGGGTGCCTTCTGTGATTGCACAAGGCGCCGACGGCAACGAGGCCTGGCTCATTCTCGAGCACATTGCCCTTAGCCCAACCAATAGCGACGCCGTGTTAGGCGAACAACTGGCAGCCATGCACCGCGCCTGCGCACCTTATTTTGGATGGCCCCGGGACAACACCATCGGCAGCACGCTGCAAAGAAATACGCGGGCAAGCAACTGGACGGACTTCTTCAGGGACCAGCGTCTAGGCTTTCAGCTGGCACTGGCCAGAGAACATGGCGCCAGTCACAGCTTGCTCGATTCAGGCGACCAAGTGCTCGAGCTGATGCCCGCCTTTTTCAGTGATTACCAGCCCGCGCCCTCCCTACTCCACGGAGATCTTTGGGCGGGCAACCGAGGAACCGATGAGCACGGCGCGCCAGTGATTTACGACCCAGCCGTCTACTGGGGCGATCGCGAAGCCGACGTCGCCATGACCGAGCTCTTTGGTGGCTTCGGCGCCGCATTCTACGCCGCCTATGATGCGGTCTGGCCGCGGGAGCCTGGCTACAAAATCCGCCGCGACCTGTACAACCTGTATCACCTGTTAAACCACTTCAATCTCTTCGGCGGCGGCTATGCCGGGCAAGCGTTATCTGTCATGAAAGGGCTGTCGTCTGAGGTGGCCTGAACTGGTACAACAGGCGCCGCTTTGATTCAGTCACTCCGCTTGCAGGCTGTGAACACTATGCAAAAGATATTTTCAACGCTGCTTTTGACCTGCATCTGTGCTGCAGGCTGCTCGGATTCCTCCGATGGGCCCGCGCCTTCGGCGGCTGTATCTGCGCCACCTTCCAGCCTCACCGTGCGCTCTACGGCCGCGCCTGAGGGCGTCAATGGCGGCATGAGTAGCCTGCGTTTCCCGGTATTCATGGATCAGCCACAGGCTGGGGACGTTACAGTCAGCTATGAGACCAGTAACCGTGAGGCAACGGCGGGCGTCGACTATCTGGCCGGCAATGGTACGGCCACGATTCCAGCTGGTAGCCTGAGCACTGAGATCGAGATTGAGCTTCTGGGAGACGCAGAGCTTGAAATAGGGGAGCGATTTGAGCTCCGCTACAGCGTCGAAGGCAACGCCTCGGCCATGGGCGACCTTGCCATTGGCACCATCGCCAACGACGATTCGACCTGCGATGTACCCTTCTCCAAAGAACCCAACCCGTGGATCATCCCGGCGGGTGGCAATCCGCTGAATTATGCTCACCGTGGCGGGGTCACAGACTTCCCGGAGAACACGCTGTATGCCTTTCGTGAGGTCATCAAGGCCGGCGCCGACGTACTGGAGTTTGACCTGTTCCAGAGCGCCGACGGCGCCCTTATGGTGATTCACGATCCAAGCGTGGATCGCACGACCAACGGCACAGGCCTGGTGGCGGACCTGACACTGGCGGAAATACGCGCCCTGGACAATGCCTACTGGTTTGTGCAGGACCGTGTCACCCCGAGGGACGCCCCGGAGGATGCCTACGAGTTTCGCGGTATCGCCACCGGCGATGTACCCCCGCCGCCGGGCTATCGCGCAGAGGATTTCCGCATCCCAACGCTGGCCGAAGTACTGGAAGCCTTTCCCGACCATCGCATCAATATCGACCCCAGAGCGGGCCTGTCGGACGACGGCAGCTACGAGGCGGCGATTGCAGCTGAACTACAACGCTTCGGGCGTGAAGACGACGTGATTGTGGTTTCCTTTGTTGATGACGTAGCCCAGCGTTTCAAGGCATCGGCGCCCTGTGTCTATACCGCTGTGCCCCTGCAACAGGCCGCTGCTCTGATCCTCTCTAGCGCCAGTCCAGACATCGCTATGCCGCCGGTGCCAGAGCACGTTGCGTTTCAGATCCCACGCAACACACGCTCAGTGGGCCAGATCGACCTCGACATTGAGGTGCTGACTGAGGACCTGATACAGGATGCCCATGCCGCTAATCTCGCGGTGCAGGTCTGGACGATTAACACCTGCGAAGAGATGCTCGAGGTCATGGCCTTCGGTGTAGATGCGATCATGACGGACGAACCGATTTTGCTGGAATCGCTGCTCAACACCGCTCCCGGGGAACGCAGCTGCGACTAGGCCGCCACCACCCGGTCACGGCCAGCGCGTTTGGCATCGTACATGGCAACGTCAGCGCGACGAAGCAACTGCTCGATCGTCTCTTCTCCCGTCAGAGTAGCCACACCAATGCTCGCGGTGAGCTGGACAGGGCCGGAAGCCGTTTCCAACTGCAGCTCGTGAATACAGCCGCGCAAGCGCTGAGCCAGCTGCTGCGCTGAATCTGGGGAGCTGATAACCGCCAACGCAAACTCCTCACCCCCAAGCCGACCGAAGAGATCGCGATCACGCACCAGCGTCATAACAGCCTCGGCAATAGCGACCAATGCGCGATCGCCGGTTTCGTGGCCGTGCTCATCATTGACCACCTTGAAGTGATCGATATCCAGCATCACGAGGTTGAAATCCAGCTTGTTGCGTCGACTGCGCTCTAGCATCGCCTGCCCCTGTTCGAGGAAGCTCCGCCGGTTATTGACGCCTGTCAGGGTATCAGTACGGGCCTCGATTTCGGCTGCGGTCTTGGCCGCTACCAGGTCACGAGTACGCTCTGCAACCTGAGCTTCCAACTCGGCTTTGCTCGCTCGCAGTTGCTCCACGATGGCACGTTCCGCCTTCTCTTTCGTTGCCCGTAAATCGCGTATGCGAATACCCATGGCGACGAGGATGACCGCCATCTCGCTGTAAGAGGCAATCGCTGGCCAGTAGTAGTTCACCAGGTTATGTTCAACGAGGCCCAGATCCCTGAGCGCCTGACCGAACAGGCCCACTACAAGGAAACTCCAGGCCAGCGTGAAGAGAGCGGCTTCGCGCGCGCCCTGTAGCCAGCGCTTGAATCCGATAATGGACACGCTGGGATAGAGCAGCAGAGCCAGAGTAATAGAAACAACCGCCAGCGTTTTCTGACCGGTGACCGCGGCGAACAGCAAAAATACGCTGTTTAGCAGCTGGAACAGCAGGAGATAGTCTAGCCGAGGGGTGTGTTTAGCCGTACCAAGAAAAGTCCGCGCAAACCAAATGCCCGTCATCAAACTCAGGGCGCCCGTTATCGACATATAGTTCCACCGAAAGTGTTCGGTGAGCAGGTATTGGTGAGTAAACCCGAGCACGGTGAACCAAACGGCAATAGACGCCATGGCATGCAGGCTGTAAATGAGAAACGACCGGCTTCCAGTCGCCACACCACCGATCAGTGCAAAAAGACCCATCACCGCTAGCCCGCCTACGATCACCGAAACCAGCAGGGTCTCTTTGCTTTGTGCGCTGACGAGTGCAGCAGGTGACCAGATCCGTAGGTCAGGGAAAACAAAGCCGCTCTCGTGCGAGCCATATCGCACCATCAGGTTCACACTGTCACCCGCTTCGATGCGCAGCGGTATCACCAGACGATGATGCTGCACCGGACGGCTACTGAAGGGGGCCTCCATGGCGAGGTTAGCGATCTGGGCGTAGGGTGCAGCGATAGCTGCGGAGGCCTCGCTGCCCACTTGCGCGTATGCGGTCAGGTAAAGCAGCTGGTGATCGATGTATTCCAGACGGAGCTCAACGGCCTCCTGACCGGGGTTAGTCAGTCGAAACGCTCCCCAAAAGGCGCCCGGCTGCAGACCGGTGCCGCTACCGCTGAGCGGCTCGAACTTGCCGCCTGCTAATGCCGCGGCCGCATCAGTGAGCGAGGCCTCACCCGAGGGGTCGTGCCATAAGCGTAGACCCGCACCCAGATGCCGACCCGCTTCGTTCTCGCTGACAATGATGGTATCTGAGGCCTGCACTGCCGCGCTGGCAGCAGCCAGGGTGAGCACCAACGCCAGCCAATGCGCAATGCTCCTGATCGTCCTTTGAGAACGCAACTTCACCGCTCCCATGTTCATCCCCTCTGTCTATAGCCCGTTAACGCATTTCAGGGCTACCGACGATTTAGGCTAAACCATTGGATCAGGGTGATGAAGCGAATTTCGCCGTTTTGTGCACTTTTTCGGCTGCTCCAGGTTAATGCGGCGGCGTGCTATTCCATACCCGTCAGCGCCTATCCACTGCCTGGGCCAGCCTCGGACATAGCCCTCAGACATAGCCGTTTGCGCGGAACCATTCAACAGAATCGCGGATGGCGGTCTCGATCGGCGTCTGCGGCAAGCCCAGTTCCTCGATCGCCTTCGCAGGGTCAACAAAGCCGTGCTGTAGCACGTACTTTGTGTTCTTGTAGGTCGTCATCGGCGCCTTGCCGGTAAGCTTGGATATAAATTCGAGGACCTTGGCGACGCGCAACATCATTGAGCCAGACACCTCCTTGGTGGCAACGTTATCAACGCCTGCGATCTGACCGATAAGTTTGAGCAGGTCGCGGTTATCGTAGTTGCCATCCTTGTTGCCAAGAATGTAAGACTCGCCAAGCCGGCCCTTGTCCATCGCCAGGATATGGCCAGCCGCCACGTCGCGCACGTCAACCGCTGCGACGCCACCCTGCCACCAGTTCTTCATTTTCCCCTGCAGTGTGCCGAGAATCATGGTGCCCGTGGGTGTGGGCGCGCGATCTCCCGGACCGAAGGGCAGGCAGGGCATAACCATGGTCGCTGGCAGGCCCTTGCCGACCATGCCTTTCACAACGTGATGGCTAATGAACTTCGACAGGATGTACTCGCTCGCCCAGGGCCAGCAGTTGAATACGGTGTCTTCGGTCGAGGGCTGGCGATCCGGCGTGATACCGATAGCGGCAATGGAACTTGTGTAGACAATTTTCTCGAGTTCAGCGTCCCGCGCGGCAGTCATAATGTGCTGAGTGCCATCGACGTTGATCTTGTAGTGCAGGTCAGGATCCTTGGTCCAGATCGCGAACAAGGCAGCGAGATGATAAAGCTGTTCGACACCCTGCACGGCACGGGTCAGGGAATCGGGGTCCAACAGATTGCCTTCCACAAGCTCTACATCCATGCCATCAAGCGGCGAACGATCCTCGCCCGGCATAACCATGACGCGTACGCTATCGCCGCGCTCCAACGCCAGCCGGGTGACGTGATTGCCAATAAATCCCGTTGCGCCGGTAATAAGTACTTTCGCCATCGTGCAGTTTCCGTTCCACTTTTTCGGCAGTTTACGGCGCAGGCACGGGCGGTGGGATGATCAGAGCGGCCACTTGGGCAGGCCGTTTTTATAGCTTTAGCGCACTTCACCGAGATTTTTTGTAACACATCGATCTTAAAACAAGGGCCCATAGGGGTCCGCGGCGTAGCGGGTAAAGTCGCCGGTGCTATACTCGATTAACCTACCGGGAGGCCGAGCTATGAAGCGTTTCTACTTCCTTTCCGATGATTTGGACGACCTTGAAGTCGTTGAGCAGGACCTCGAAGCAGCCGGCGTTACCACGCCACAGATCCACGTACTTAGTCACGACGAAGCGGGCCTGGAAGAGCACCACCTGAATAACGTTGAGGGCGTACTCAAAAAAGATGTCGTGTCCGGCACGGGGCGCGGGGCCATTGTCGGTGTTATCGCCGCTGCCGTTGTGCTCGCCCTGGCCTATTTCACCGGGATCACAGAATCCCATACCTGGGTGCCGGCGATCTTCCTTGCCGTTGTGGTCCTTGGTTTCTGTACCTGGGAGGGCGGGCTCATCGGCATCGGTGAAACCCACGGCGACTTCAAGCGCTTCGAGCCCGACCTGGATGCGGGCCGACATGTGCTGTTTGTCGATGTGAGCCGCGAGCAGGAGTTACTGCTGCAACAGGTGGTCGGTGCACACCCCAAGCTGCAAAGCGCCGGTGAAGGTGAGGCGACACCCGAATGGGTGGTCGATGCTCAGAACAAATTCACCGACTTTATGAAAACCGCTCCCTGAACAGCTCCGCAGGGGCGCTGTTCACCATTCCGGGTTTACCCATTTAGCCCCTCCGCCTGATTCGCTGGTGTAGCGCTGCGCGCACCACCACGCCCTGGCGATTAAGCTCTACACTCTCCAGATAAGGTTCGGACATCATCTATAACATCGGTACACCATCCAGATGATACCGCCAATACTCAAGGCAATCGGAGCATGAGACATGTTTGAAAACGAACACCCGGCGCGACGTGCGTCCCTGCTGTCGCGTGAATATACCCAAACACACAATCGCGAAGGCTGGCTAAGCCTGTGGCGAGATGATGCCGTGATTCAGGATCCTATCGGCGTCTCACACATCGATCCGGAAGGCGAAGGCCACAGGGGCCGCGAGGCCATCGAGAACTTCTACGACAGCTTCATTGCGCCCGCTAACATCAGCATCGAGATTAAGGATTCCTATATCGCCGCCAATGAGGTTGCCAATCACGTGCTGATCACCGTGATTATTCCTACCGGTGAGGGTAACAAGGCGATCCAGCAGTTAGTGCATGGCGTATTCGCCTATGCGGTTGACGAACAGGGCAAGCTTTACTCAATGCGCGGCTGGTGGGACGTTGACGACCCCATCAATGCCATGACCGAGATCGAACTGGAGGGCGCCGCCAGCGCCTGAGGGTGGTTGCCGGGGCTCATAACAGTCCGTAAAATCGCGCTTAACTTATTGAAGCCACACGCGTTTTACGCTCTGAGGTGACTCTTGAACGACATTATCCCGCTCGCCGATCTAGACGCCCCGGTCGAGGAACTCGGCGAGCAGCTTGAACTGGAAAGTATTCACGACTTCGCCAGCAAGCTGACCCTACCCGCATCGCGCGAAGCCCTCGAGCATTACGTACGCTGGCAGGTGGCGCAGCGCAGCGCCGAAGATACGGATGCAACGGACCTGGACCCGTCCATGGTGCCCGATTTTGCGCCTATTTCGATCAACCTTGACCTGACCACCGCCTGCAACTACGCCTGCGACCACTGCGTTGATCTCGATATCCTGAATACGGGCATCCGCTTCGATCACGACAAGCTGCTCGCCTCGCTTAAATTAATGGCCGAGCGCGGCATGAAATCGGTCATCGTAATCGGCGGCGGCGAGCCCACCCTGTATCCGAAGTTCGCAGAAATCATTCGATTTATGAAGGATCTGGGCCTGCAGATTGCCATTGTGTCCAATGGCACCGGAAACAAAAAGATCGCGCAGGTGGCCGACTGCATGGACAGTGGCGACTGGGTACGCCTGTCCCTCGATTCTGGCACCGACCCCACCTTCCAGGCCATGCACAACCCGCGCAAGGCAATTACCCTGGAAGGTATCTGCGAGGTCGTGCCTGAAATCAAGGCCGCCAATCCGGATCTCACGGTCGGCTTTTCCTACATCGTGACCTGGCAGGGCTCCTTCATCAATGACACGCACATCGTTGAGAACCTCGACGAAATCGCGCGCGCGACCCGGCTCGCCCGTGACAACGAATTCAGCTATATCAGCTTCAAGCCCTTCCTCACCCGCGACGAAATCAACAACGCCGAGGTCATCGACATCAAGCAGAAGTCTGGCATGGAGGAGATCGTCGCGCGCATCCAGGCGCAGGTCGACGAGGCCGTTAAGCTGGAAACCGACAGTTTCAAGGTACACAGAAGCACGGGCCTCAAAGCCATGCTCAAAGGCCAGACGCAGACCCTGGCCAAGCAGCCCGCCCAGTGCCATATGCAATTCTTCCGCCAGGTGCTGAGCCCGCTGGGTTTGTACAACTGCCCCGTTTACCGCAACCAGGATCATGGCCGCCTTGGCGACAAAAACGCCAACGCAGCGGTTGAAGTCTATGATGCGACACGCGCAGTTACAGCAGACCTCATCCGCAACTTCAACGCCACTACCGAGTGTGAAAAGGTGACCTGTCTCTACAACGACGTTAACTGGTGGATAGAAAAGTTGATCCAGAACCCCGAAGAGTTGGCCAAGCTGAAAACGGATACTGATTCAGAGGCGGATTACTTCCTCTAGCGCGTGGTGCACCGCAAGTCGCAACAGCGATGGAGTCAGGCTCTCAATTGCTGCACGCAGGCGTCGTAGACACTATCGATTGCTATGCGCGTCATGCAAACCTGCTCCTGGAGCGGGCACACTTTTTTATGGCAGGGCCCACAGGGTACGTCGACCTTGCACATGCTCTCTTTGCCATGGCTGGTGTCCGTCCAGCGCTGTTCAGTGGGGCCAAAAACCGTCACGCGAGGCACATCGAAGGCGCGGCCGAAGTGGCGCGGGCCTGTGTCATTGCCCAACAGCAGCTGGCTGCGCGCAATCAGTGATTTAAGTTCACCCAGGCTCAAGCAGGGTTCTATCAATAAATAGCTGGTCTCCTGCATGGTATCGGTGATCGCCGCGGCCAGTGGCTCCTCACCGGGCCCGGGGCTGATCACAATCGTCGCTCCCTGCTCCCTGACGAGACGATCGGCGACGGCTGCGAAGCGCTTTGGATCCCAACATTTGGAGGCACCAAAATTGGCGCCTGGACACAGAGTGACAAGAGGCCCATCACCCGCGACCCCGGCTTCCAGCAAGCGGCGCGTCACGCTCGCTTGCGCCTCCTCCGTTGTATACAGGGTCAGGCGGTCGCCGGGATGCTCGCAACCGAGCCACTGAGCAAGCACCGCGTAATAGTCGACCAGCGGCATGGGTGTATAGCCACCCTTTGTTTTGTTTGGAACGGGCACCGCATCAGTGAGAAACAGGCCGCGGCCATCGCGGTTAAACCCTAGTCGGCGGCGTGCGCCACTTCGGAAGGCCAGCCAGCCAGTGCGCAGTGAATTGGGCAACAGAATACACAGATCAAAATGCGCCGCGCGCAGTTCTCTGATAAGGGCCTTGTGCTGCGCCTTTGCCTCAGGGGTTTTGCGCCGAGGGGGCCAGAAGAAGCAGTGTTCTACCCAGGGACTGCCGGCCAGCAAATCACGCATATGACGGTTCATCAAAAGACAGATTCGGGCATCCGGAAATCGCGCAAACACCGCCGCAACAAAAGGCGTTGCCATGACAATATCGCCGACCCAGGTCGGCATCACCAGGAGAATCTGCCGTGGCTCGGTGGTGAATTTCATGGGTATTTTGGAGGGCATGGCGGTCCCCGACGCGCAAGGCGCTGAGTATATATTCCGCCGTGAATCCTCGCTACACTGGGCGCCCTGAAAGCTAGCGCGCCGCCGAACTATGAGAAGCTTCAGTAAAATTCACGTGGACCCAAAGGCCCTCGTACCTGTGCTGGACGGGCTGCGCGACAGAGGCCAGACCATTGTCTTCGGCAATGGCTGCTTTGACCTCATTCACGTTGGCCATATTCGCTACCTTGAGGCTGCTCGCGCCCTCGGCGACGTCCTGGTGATGGCCGTTAACACCGAGGCGTCGATACGCACCAATACGAAACGGGAAGCGCCCATCAACCCTTGTGAAAAACGCATGGAAGTTATCGCCGCACTCGATGCGGTTGACTATGTGGTGCCACTGGAAGCATCAGAGCCCACGCCTCTGATCGAACTCTATCGGCCGCATATCCAGGCCAAGGGCACCGATTACACCCTCGAGCAGATGCCCGAACGTTTCGCCGTTGAAGCCTGCGGCGGCCGTATCGAGTTTGTCGGCGACGAAAAAAATCACAGTTCCACCGCGCTGCGCCAGGCCCTGCGCGAGCGCGGCGCGCTGTAAACCAAAAGGAGACTTACATGAGTAAAGTGCAGCACTGGACAGCGGCGACACTGTTAACGCTGGCCTGCATGGGCATGGCACAGGCACAGGACGGCGAAGCTCCAAGCGACGCTGAAGCGGCAGCGACCGATCCGCTCACCCTTGCCATTACAACGCGCAGCGCAGAGGATCAGGCGCGCGACACCTATCGTCACCCTGCACAAACTCTGGAATTCTTCCAGGTTCAGCCGGGCATGACGGTCGCGGAGGCCTTGCCTGGCGGCGGCTGGTATACCCGTATTATCGCTAACTATCTCGGCAGTTCAGGCACGCTGTACGGGGTCAACTATGTCGATCGTATGTGGCCTCTATTCAGCTTCATGAACGAGGACATGATCGCCGATCGCATCGCTTCCACCAAGGCCTTTCCCGGCCAGGTAAAGAACTTTACCGACAACGGCATCAAGGCCAGGGGCTTCACCTTCAGCACGGTTCATCCAGAAGCCATCGGCCAGGTTGACCGGGTTCTGATGATCAGGGCCCTGCATAATCTGAATCGCTTCGAGTCGCAGGCCGGAACGCTCAGCCAGGCTTTGGCAGGCGTGCGTTCCATGCTCAAGGACGACGGCTTTGTTGGTGTCGTCCAGCACCGCCTGCCGGAGTCGCAGAGCGACGAAAAGGCCGACGGAAGTCGAGGTTACCTCAAGGAGTCTGCCGTGGTGGCCATGTTCAAAAGTGCCGGCTTTGAACTGGTTGCGGCGTCCGATATCAATGCCAATCCTAAGGACAAGCCGGGCCCCGACGATTTCGTGTGGCGCCTGCCGCCCTCACTGAACGGCAGTGGCGACGACCCTGAAATGCGTGCAGCCATGCTGGCGATTGGTGAATCAGATCGCATGACCTTGCTGTTCCGCAAGAGCGATTGACGTCGGGCGCAGGTAGGGCGCCGTCATATCGGTCGCTACCTGCCACAGTTGATCAGCCATCTGGACGTCAAACATGTGGTGTTCACCGGATACGGTCACGGGATTGCAGTCCTCAAAGTAAGCTCCGCTGACGCCCGCAATGAAAGGGCTCGTCGCCGCGTAAACCTGGGTCGCAGCACCCTGGGCCGGCGTCTTGGCAAACAGCGGCCCAACCAGATCAAAGCCCCGGCGAACAATTGCCGGGGCCGTTCTCGCGATGTTGGTGTGCACTAGCCCGGGGTGAATCACATTGGAGGTTATGCTTGCACCCTCCAAACGCTCTGCAAGCTCAAGCGAAAATAGAGCGTTGGCGAGCTTGGATCTGCCGTAGGCCTCCTGGGCATCATAGACGCCCTCCCCGCGCAGGTTGTCGAAATCTATACCCACCGCCGGAGCCTGGGTGTAACCCGAGCGGCTGCCCACGTGGACGACGCGAGCGGCGTCACTTTGCGCCAGCAGCGGCAGCAGGTTATCGACCAACACGAAGTGGCCAAGGAAGTTGACCACAAACATCTTCTCAATGCCGTCGACCAGGGCAATGTCCTGAAAGGTATTGATGCCCGCGTTACAAATAACGACATCGAGGCCTACATTCAGGGCCTCAACCGCCCGCGCGCAATCGACAACGGATTGGAAGTCCGACAGCTCCAGAGCCAGAGGCGTGGTCTTGCCACTAACGCTCTCGCAGGCCGTTTCGGCTTTCTCGAGGGTGCGGCCTGTACCGATCACGTGAGCCCCGCGCATCGCCAGAACGCGCAGAGTTTCATAACCAAGGCCAGAATTGCAGCCGGTGACCATCACTACCTGATCCGAGAGATCGAGACCTGCGGTCACTTCCTCTGCGGTGGCTTCCTCGCCAAAAGGCCCATTGGGTAAGCTTTGATCAATGCTGACGGTCGGGCCGTCCCCGGCACACGCGCCCAGGGCGGGCGCAACAACAGCAACACCTGACAAGCTCAGTAGCTGGCGACGCTTCAGATTCATAGACTTGGCTTCCCGGTATTTCTGTGAAGTGTAGACCCTGCATGCCGGCACGGCAGATATAAGCAGAGGTTATTTAAAGACATAATAAAATATCATGGCGTAATTTCTTGCCCACCCCAAGTCCCTGACTGATACTGCTCCTGTGGTTGCTGGTTGGCCGTTACGCATGGGGTAACGCCAGCCGTTAAGGCGATCATACCTTTGGGGAGGCATGCAGGTACTAGTCAGAGGTGCCTGCGGCCAAGGGGACGTGGCCGGTAGCGGGCCGGACTTAAAGACTTGGTCTTACAACAACGCTTTATCCCCAAATACGCCATCGCATATGCGGTGGCGTTTTTTTTTGCGCTGTGTACCCGCAAACCACTGCTGCAGCTAAGCGCGTCTTGGCTTAACATAGGCGGCCTAATAATTACCCGCAGCGAGATCACCATGCGCATTCTCCTGGTCAACCTGGTCCTCGCCCTGTCACTACTGTCATCGGCGACCTTCGCCGACACGCTGGAACTCGCTGATGGCACGCTGCTAGAGGGAGACTTCGTCGGATCCAGCAACGGCATCATCATGGTCGACGACCAGCTTTATGAGATCGCCACCAGTGGTTTGCAGGCACAAACGCAAAACGAAGCCGGGCGCAGCGTTGCTCGCACAGCACGCGCCGCGGCAATCGGCGGTCTCATTGACGGGCGCAGCGGTGCTCGTACCGGCGCCAAGGTTGGCGCAGGGGCGTCCATCCTGACCAGTGGCTCGAGCATAAACGTGCCAGCGGGCACCATTGTTGAGACTAACCTGAGGCTTGCACTGACCGTCCCGACGCCCTGACAGATAGTCTATGCTTAGGCACAGAATAAGGAGATTAGATGGCTGGCATAGCAGAGTTATTAGCGGACATCGAAGCCAGCCCTGACGGGCCTGAGGTCGCGGCGGTTTTTGATTTCGACGGCACCATTATCGCCGGTTATTCCGCCACACACTTTATTCGCGAGCAGGTACGCCGCGGCGATCTGTCCCCCACTGAATTTGTATCTCTGGCCCGAGCCATGGCCAGCTTCGGTATGGGTAATCTCGGCTTTTCTGCGATGATGACCGTCAGTGCCCAGTTCATGCGTGGCATTCAAGAGGACACCTACAACAGCGTTGGCGAAGAACTGTACCGTAAGCAGATCGCGCGCCTGATTTATCCCGAGTCTCGCGCCCTGGTCGATGCGCACCTCGCCAAGGGTCACACGGTTGGCATCATTTCGTCCGCTACGCCCTACCAGGTTGAACCGGCCGCCGCAGACCTTGGCGTTGAAAACGTGATGTGCACCCAGCTGGAGGTCGAGAACGGCAGATTTACCGGCTCCGTGGTCAGCCCTACGTGTTTTGGGCAAGGCAAGGTGGACGCAGCCGAGAAGCTCGCTGGCCTGGTAGGCGCAGACCTCGACGATAGCTTCTTTTACTCCGACAGCACGGACGACCTGTTGCTGCTCGAACGTGTTGGCAAACCTCGCGCGCTCAACCCCAACAACAAGCTGGATCGCATTGCCCGTGAACGCAACTGGCCGGTGGCGCGCTTCGGCAGCCGCGGCCGACCGACCATGGGCCAGTTTATCCGCTCCATTGCCGCGACCAGTTCGCTCGTCACGTCCTTCGCAGCGGGGCTGCCCATCTGGGCGCTGACAGGCTCGCGACGGGCCGGCCAAAATTTTTCCTTCTCATTGTTTGCTGACACAGCGAGTGCCTTGATCGGCATGAACCTCAGGGTCAAAGGC
Source organism: Pseudomonadota bacterium (assembly GCA_038748065.1). Lineage (GTDB taxonomy): Bacteria > Pseudomonadota > Gammaproteobacteria > Pseudomonadales > Halieaceae > JBCDJG01. The sequence continues at coordinate 27,566 of JBCDJG010000044.1, read as the reverse complement.
GAGGAGCATCTCTGGTCGGAGCGCCCGGCCGTTTTTGTTTTCAACCCCCAGAGTAAGGCGGATTTCCAGATCATCGCCGGGCTGCTCAGACGCGACATTGCCGGCATCGGCAAAAAAGAGATCAAGACGGAAAGCCCGCTGATCGGGCTGGTGCTGGAAATGGGCGGCGTGGTGTTTATCGATCGCGCCGACGGCCGCAGTGCGATAAAAGCGATTGAGCCCTTGATCGAAGTTATGCGCAAGGAAGGCAAGTCGGTTGTGCTGGCTCCCGAGGGCACCCGCACCGTATCGCCGAAGCTTGCTCCCTTCAAGAAGGGCGCCTTCCACATCGCCATGCAAGCTGGCGTGCCTATAGTGCCCATCGTCATTCGCAACGCACTGGACGTGGCGCCCAAGGGCGACTTCGTCTTTCGCTCGGCAACCGTCGACGTGCAGGTGCTACCGCCCGTCGACACCAGCCGCTGGCAACGTGAAACCATAAACGATCATGTCCGGGACGTGCGCAATATGTTCCTGCGCACCCTGGGCCAGGACGAGGAAGAGGACTCACCCAAAAAGCCCAGGCGCAAAACCAAGACCAAAGCCAAGGCTAAAACCAAGACCAAAGCCCAGACCAAAGCCCAGACCAAAGCCAAGGCACGGACACAAACCAGCGCAAAGCAAAGGCCCCGAAATAAAACACAGGCCAAGGCGCGTCCGAAAGCCCAGCGCAGGACGGGTCGAGGAGGACCTGCGAAAGTACAGCCCAAAAACGCTCGTGGCAACGCAAGGACCAAGGCTGAGTGAACCAGCCCGCCAACGTTGAACAGAGCCCCTGGCCAGAGCCGGCCGGGCCGGGCGTGCTGTTCATCATTGATGCCCACAACGATCTATCGCTGCAACTCATTCGCGACTGGATCGAGCAGCATGCCAGCGGACGCGAGTGTCAACAGGTGCACCTTGACTTGAGCGACGATCGCAAGGGCATCGACACTACAGAGCTAGTCAAGACCCTGACCCTGCCGCCGGAGACGCTGTTCGCCCCGCTGCGTGTGGCGTGGATGCCCAGTGAGGATGTCATTAACTCCGGCCCCCGTGTGCGCGACCTCATCCTCGGGGACGCCCGCCACCCCGGCGAACACGCAGGACGCAAGGTGCTGGAAAAAGACCCCCAGCGCGTTCACCTGATTACCGGTAAACCCGACAGTCTCGCCAACCTGCGCGCCAGGTACGAGCGCAAGTACAATCGCGACAGTGCCGTTGAAACGCGTTCCTTCTGTAAATTCGCCGCGCGCCAGGCTGCGGTCGTGCTCGATATTCGCGAGCGACGCTTGCAAGGCGGCCGCTACAAGGTGCCGCGCTTCGTGGCTGAAAGCTTGCGCACCAATCGCAGCTACAACGAGGCGTTGCAAGAGCTGGCCGACGACAGCGGTACATCCAAGGCCGCGCTGTTGAAAGAAGCCGGCAAGTACATGAACGAGATGATCTCGGTGCCCAGCATGTTCTGGCTTGACGTCTGGGCTCGCTTTTGCGGTTTCTGTCTGGGGCTTGGCTATGAGAAAAAAATCATCGTCGATGAAACCGCCGTCGAGAATCTGCGCAATGTGGTAAGAGATCATCCCTCCATACTGCTGTGGACCCACAAGACCTACCTGGACGGTATGGTCGTGCCAAAAGTGCTCTATGAGCACGACTTCCCGATGCCTCACATGTTTGGCGGTGCCAATCTGAATTTCCCGGGCCTCGGCACTCTCGTGCACCGCTCGGGTGGTATTTTCATCAAACGCTCCTTCCAGGATAACGAGGTCTACAAGCTGACCCTGCGCCACTACATCGGCTATTTGATGGAGAAGCGCTTCCCCATGAACTGGGCCTTCGAAGGTACGCGCTCGCGCATGGGTAAGCTCATGCCACCCCGCTATGGACTGCTGAAGTATGTGTTGGAAGCCTGCCACGCAACCGATGCTCGCAGTATCCACATTGTGCCCATCTCAATCAGCTATGACCTGATCCGTGACGTTGAGGAGTACGCCACCGAACAGACCGGCCGCGGCAAAGGTCCTGAATCGCTGAAGTGGTTCATCGGCTACGTGCGCAGCCTGGCGCGGCCCATGGGCAAGGTTTACATGGATATCGGTGAGCCTGTGGTCCTGGAACAGGCGCCAGACCCCAAGGACTCCCTGGCCCTGTCGAAGATCGCTTTTGAGGTGGCCGTTGAGGCCAACCGGGTAACGCCGATCACTTTTCCATCTCTCGTTACTATGTGCCTCCTTGGGGCCGCCCCGCGCGCACTGACGGAGGCTGAAGTCATCGAGGATTTAACGACGCTGCTGGCCTGGGCAGAGGATCGCCAGTTACGCATATCGCCAGATTTTGAGCGCGCCTATGCCGAGCAGATGGATGGCTTGCTCGGCATCATGATCAACGAGGGTATCGTAACGCGTTACGACGAGGGCCCCGAAACCGTCTACGGCATCGCCCCTGAGCAGCATCCAGTTGCCAGCTACTATCGAAACACAATTATTCATTTTTTCGTCAACAAGGCGATTATTGAGCTCGCGTTGATCAAAGCCAGCGAGGGCGCAGGCGATGACGCGCTGCAAGTCTTCTGGTCCGAGGTGGACGCGCTGCGAGACCTGTTCAAGTTCGAGTTTTTCTACTCACCGAGCGAGGAGTTTCACCAACAGATTCGCGACGAACTGTGTCGCTACAACCAGGACTGGGAAAACCTGGTCGGCCGGGGCGCGGAAGGCTTTATGCAGATACTCACCACGATGGTGCCACTGGTGTCGCATGTTGCCTTATTGACCTATGCTGAAGCCTACGTGGTAGTCGCCGATGTACTGGCCAGCAAGGAACCCTGGGAATCCCTCGAGCGGGATGATTGTGTAGAGCAGGCCCTGAAGTTGGGCCGCCAGGCCTATCTGCAGCGCCGTATCAGCAGTGAGTCTTCTATTGGCAAGCAGCTGTTCAAAAATGGCTTTCAAACGCTGCAGCATCGCAAGCTGACTGATAGCGGACCTGACAAACTGCGCGATGAGCGCAAAGACATGGCGCTTGAGATCCGTGACGTGCTGCGTCGGCTGGAGGTCATTCGCGCCATTGGCGTTGCCAGCCGCGGCGCCTTTTAAAGCCAAATCAGGGGGAACGATATGACAAGTCTTCGCGTTGGTGTACTCGGCGGCGGATCCTGGGGCACCACCGTCGCGGCACTTACCGCACGCAATGTCCCGGTCACGATGTGGGCTAGAAATCCTGACACGGTGAACGAGATCAACGAGCGCCATAGCAATGAGACTTATCTGCCAGGCGCCACCCTACCCGAGAGCCTTACCGCAACGAGTGATATTGCCGCGGCCGTTCACGATGCGGATGTTCTGGTTATGGGCGTGCCCAGCCAGAGCTTTCGCAGCGTCCTTGAACAGATCAAAGGCCATATCCGTGCCTGGGTGCCCGTTATCAGCCTGACCAAGGGCCTGGAGCTCGATACCCGCATGCGCATGACGGAGATCATCAAGGAGGTGCTTCCGGGCCACCCCGTAGGCGTACTAACCGGCCCCAACCTGGCCCGGGAGATCATGGCCGGACAAGCGGCGGCGGGGGTCATAGCCATGGAAGATGAGACCATCGTGCAGGAACTTCAGGCAGTCTTTCGCAGCGGCCTGTTTCGCATCTACACCAATACCGATGTCATTGGCTGCGAGCTTGGCGGCGTGCTGAAGAATATTATTGCTATTGCCGTGGGCATGGGTGACGGCCAGGGCGCAGGCGACAATACACGCGCTGCGCTCATAACCCGGGGCCTCGCCGAAGTGACCCGCCTCGGCATCGCCATGGGCGGGCGCGCCGAAACGTTTGCGGGACTCGCTGGCATGGGCGATATGATCGCCACCTGCACCAGCCCGCAAAGCCGCAATCGACACGTGGGCGTCGAGCTGGGTAAGGGCCGCCTGATGCAGGACATCATTGACGAGATGTTTATGGTCGCCGAGGGCGCGAAGAGCGCACCCGCCGTAATGGCACTGGCCGAAGCCTACGGGGTTGAGATGCCTATTGCCACAGATGTCTATCGGGTCGTCAGCGGTGAGTCTACGGCCCGCAACGCCTATCGCGGGCTACTGCGTGTTTCAGCGGGAGCGGAATCGGAGCCAGGCTAGTGCCGCTGCGAACCCTCGCCGCCTGCTGCTTCCTGTCGCTGTGCCTGACGGGCTGCGAAGCACTGGAACCCACGCTGCGCATGCTGGTGCTTCATCACAAACAGTTCGACCCTAACGTAGTCGCCGGCATTTTCTCGCAGCAGGCAGACATCCAATTGGAACCCGCCATCGTGCCGCGCGGCACCACCGCCATCGACGCCATAACCTCCAAGCAGGCCGATCTTGCGCTGGTTGAAAACAGCGTGGCGTTCGTCAGCGGCGTGCGCGCGGTGCTGCCCGTTTTCGAGAGCGTGCTACATGTGGCCTATCGAAACGGCTACAGGCCTAGCGACATCGGGAACCCACTGCGGGGCGCACGATTCTACATCGCTAATGACTCTACCGCTGCGACACAGTTCATCCAGCTTGTCACTCGACGCGCGGGCCTCGACGCCAGCGAGTACGTGATCGAAGGTGCTTTGCGCGCAGGTGCCACTGACATCATCGTCTACTTCGGCCCCATTAACCCAGAGATCACCGACTGGCTGCCGCAGGGCTACTCGCTGGTATCATTGGACACGCGCTTCAACGCAGATAGCCAGTTTCATCGAGAGGGCGTTGGCTACCTCGCACCAAACATGAAACCGCGTGTTATCCCGCCACTAACCTACGATCTACCCGGCAACGAAGAACCCCTGCTGACGGTAGCCGTCGATACCTTACTGGTTGCTCACCGCGATCTGTCGGAGCGACAGATTTACAGGCTGACCCAGACGCTGCTAGAGCAGAAGCCGCGCTTCGTTGCCGCGGCCCCGGGTCTATTCAACGGTATGACCGAGAGCTTCGATCCACTGGATCTCAATTTCCCACTACACGCGGGGGCGCGCGCCTATCTCAATCGCGACGAGCCCGGGCTGCTAGAACGTTACGCAGAAGTCATCAACATGCTGGTGTACGTTACCTTCCTCACCGTGACCGGCCTGTTTGCACTGGGACGGCTGCGCAACCGACGGAAGAAAGATCGTATCGACGGGTTCTACTCCAGAGTCATCTCGATCAGAGACCGCCGCACACGCGACAGCTCACAGGCGCTACTCATGGAGCTTGATCTGCTGGAGCGCGAAGCCTTTGAATCCCTGATCGCTGAAAAACTGCTCGCAGATGAAAGCTTTCGAATCTTTACGGAACTGCTTGGCCAGCTTCGCGACGACTTGCGCCAAGAGCGGGCAGGCGCTGGCCAAAGGGTCAGCGCTGGGGCAGAATAGACAGAGCGTGGGGCATAGGGGGCCACACGCATAAAAAGCGAGTGAAACCATGCGTCGATCGATCGCTGTAATTGTTGGCTGCCTGCTGGCCAACGGGGCTTGGGCTGCGGGAAAGTTTACCGAACTTGATGGTAACCCCAACCTGCGCTCTGCATCCGTTATTGTCCTCGATGGCGACGGGGACGTGATCTACCGCAAGGACGCTGACAGCGTGCGGCCCATCGCCTCGATCACCAAGCTCATGAGCGCCATGGTGATTATTGACTCCGGCGTCGACCTGTCTGAAAAGATCACCATTACCAAGGACGACCGCGACCTCGTCAGATTAACCGGCTCGAGACTCGAGTATGGCGCGCGGCTGAGCCGCAATGATCTTCTCATGCTGTCTGTTATGTCTTCAGAGAATCGCGCCGCTGCGGCCCTCGCACGCACTTTTCCGGGGGGCACCGACGCCTTCGTCACCGCAATGAATATCAAGGCGGAGGAGCTGGGTATGCGCAACACTCACTTCGCCGATGCAGCGGGCCTGAAATCAGAGAATGTCTCTACCGCCAGTGATCTTGCCCTTCTGCTTCAGGCGGCGGAAGACTATACGCTTATACAACTGGCCAGCACCACGACACGCAAGGAAGTCCGGCCCTATGCAAGCCGCGGTCCCCTGGTTTACGGCAACACCAATCGGCTGCTCAAAAACAAATCCTGGGATATCGAGCTGAGCAAGACCGGGTATATTAATGAGGCAGGACGCTGCCTGGTGATGCAGGCCAACATCGAGGGCGAGGATATATCCATCATATTGCTGAACTCCTTCGGCAAGCTCACACCCTTCGGTGACTCCAACAGGCTGCGCCAGTGGATGCTGGCCAACAGCTGATGGCCTGTATTCGATCCATTCTGGCGAGCAGTGGCCTTTCCCTTTTGCTCGCCGCTCCGACACAGGCAGACGACTACGACCGCCTGATGCAAGCCTTCGTCGGCGCACTCCGGCTGGATGACCAGCAAGGTGACCTGCTGGATGAAAGTGGCCAGCCGATCGATATTGAATTTCCGACCTTGCCCAGCCTGGGCCTGGAAGGCGAATACCGCTACGGCGGCCAGTTTGTCACCTACGGGCTCAACCCCGGCGGCAGCTTCGCCTGGAAGAGTGGCGGGACCAGCATCGCCGGCGGCTTCAACGGCTCCACGGGCGGCACCATCCGAATTGACATCGATAACTCTTTTTTCTTCGGCGAACTGCATTTGGGTGGCTATATCCGAGGACGCCTGGGCAAGTCTGTCACGGTCTATGCCGCCGCCGGCCCAATGATTGCCTATGGCCGCATGAAAGTGGAAGACGAAGAAATAGACATTGACGACAGCGTCGAGATCGAGACGAGCAGCGTCTCGGACTTCGGCTTCGGCTACTACGGCCGGGCGGGCATCGATTTCGCGATCAAGGGGGAGCAGGCGATCGGCCTGGGCTTACGCTACATGCGGACCGAACTCGACCTGGATGATACCGTTGGCAACATCGACATCGAGGGCCCTCAGGTCATCTTCAGTTACACCGTCCCACTCTGATCAAGTTCGACCTCGCTCGCGGACTGGTCGGCCAGGCAGACCATCGTGTAGACAAGGAATACTGTTAGCAGAAGGTTGGGCCTCAGCAGCACGCTCTCGACCATGCCCATCATACCCAGCGAGAGAAGTATCGCTGGAAAGAACAGCCACAGGGGTTCATGGCGCGCTGCCGGCAAGAACCGTAACGATAGAAAAGCCGCCCGAGCAAGACCAGCCATCAGCAGGGTCAGGCCAGCAAAGCCGAGCTGCAGCCAGGCCTCGAGAAAACCATTGTGTGCCGTTGTCGGCTTCCATCCGTTAGGTCCTACGGGCACCCTCGCTGATGGGCCGTCGCGACCAATCCAGAAGCCCCCATAGCCAAAGCCCAGCAAGGGCTGCTCCTTGCCCATCGTTACCAATAGCGGCCAAAGCTCGGTGCGCCCGGTTAGCGTCGCTACCTGATCGAGGGCCCTGGCGCTTGCATAGTTCTCATTGACCGTCGCCTGAGACGTACCAAGCCTCACGGACAATTCGCGGGACAAATAAAGATCGTACTTAAACATCATAAACAGGCCGGTCGCGCAGATGAAAAAGCCGATCAGCGTCCCTGCCAGGGCGCTCCGTTTCCCTAGAAGCGGCAATGTGACCGATAGGGCCGAAAATAAGGCCGCCGTCGTCAAGATGGCTGATTTGGAGCCACTGAGAAGCAACAGCAACAACGACAGCAGCAGAAAAACCAAAAAGAAAGCACGCCATCTACCAGCGAAGGCATAGCACAGATAATAGACCAGCGAGGCGATCAGCATGGCCTGGCCCAGTATATTCTTATGCGGGAATACGCCGCGCCACAGGTCATAGTGCCACCCCTTCATGACGGCAACGTCTGGGGAGGCGAACGCAAGCGCGTAGCTTCCCAGAACCACCGGACAAAAGGCCAATGACGCGAGAACGATGACGTCCAGCAGGGTAAAGCGAACCGACAGGTACAGGGCGAAGGCGCATGTCCCGCCCAGCGCTACAGTCCGCGACAGCGTCAGCCCGGGCGCCAATGACCAGAGCGCTGAAACAGCAGCGAGGGCAATAAACAGAAGCAGCCAGGACTCCTGCAGCATCAGCCGAAGGCCCTGCCAGAAATGGCGCAGCAGTAGCAAGCCGCACACCACATAGATACTGATATATGTCGCGAGCAGTGCCGGATTACTCGAGGTTACAGGGCCTCTCTGGGTCATTTCGCCGGCCAGTCCTTTTCCCTGACCCACTTCAGTAAACAGCACAAAAATAAATGCCTGTGAAAACACCAGCATGGCGATAGCAGCGAAGGCTTTCTCCAACACGCCGGGGCGAGATGCAGGCGTGCTTTCGAGACGCCGAAGGCGCGATAGTAAGAGGGGCAAACGGCAGTCCTAAGTCAAAGCCAAGGACCCGCACGTTAACCCTGCGCCGGTAGCTTGTAAACGCCAGGCGGGCCTGCAATCCAAAATTCGTTTCGTGAAGACGTCAACCCCACCGCCTCGACACTAGCTTACTCCATGTCGATTTCAGAGCGGGTCATCGCGCTTCAACGGTGCCTCGAGACAGGCATTGATACCGTCTGCAAAGGCCTGCACCATGTTATCCAGCGTGTACCGTCTGCCGCTAGCAAGCGCCGCAGCCGCAATTCGACGCAGGTACTCAGAATCGCCGAGCAGTTCGATGACTGCGTCGGCGTAGGCCCTTGCCTCATCAGAGTCTACAAGCAGGCCATTGACACCATCTTCCAGATAGGCAATCTCCGGCGCATGCAAGGCGCCGCGCGTTGATACAAGCGGCAGACCGATGCTAAAGGCATCGAGGATATGCAGGCCCAACAAACCTGGGTTAAGCATCACGTCGGCGCGACGGAAACTCGCAGACTTCAACTCGCCAGTTTGAACCCCCAGGTAATGAATGAAGTCATGGCGAGCCGCGTAAGATTTAACCTTGCCTTCCAAAGGCCCGCCACCGATTACAATGAGGTGGAAGTTCGGCAGGGCAGCGTGAATCATCACGCAGGCGTCGAGCAAAAGATCGATCTTCTTTTCCTTGTACACCGAACCGCAGAACAGCGCGACTCGATCTCCTGGCTCAATAGCACAGGATGCCTCCAGTTTCTTGACTGCATCAGCCGAGACCGCTTCAACAGACTCGCGAAAAGCCCTTGTATCGACCGCATTCTGAACGGTGCTGATACGCTGCACGGGGTAACCCGCAGCTTCTATCACCTTCGTTGAAACAGCCGTGTAGGAGAACCACCAGTCTACTTTGCAAATCCAGAAGCGTTTCCAGCGCGCCCGGAGCGTACTTTCGACTGGCCGCGTAACATCATTGCCGTGCCCCCAGAACGCCAGGCGTCTCTTACCGGGCCGCAGCAGCAGCGGGTAGCTCGAGAGTATCCGGCTCTCCTGCATGACGACCACCATGTCCACGTCAGAGAGCCAGGCCGGGAGGCGCTGCCACAGGAGCCTGATATCGGCGATAGGCCAATGCAGAGTGGGCACCTCTATGGCCCAGTCCAGCTCTGCCGTATCGCCGCGCAGGCGCTCGCTGGCAGAGGGTTGGCCGTGAAGCAAGATCAGCTCCACCCCCGCGTCAAAGCACTGATCACGCAAACGTTGAAAGAACGCTCGTCGGTAATGCAGCAGCCTGTACTGAACTATGACGACGCGCTTCAGCGCAGTATCTCCAGAAGTGGCCAAGAGGTCCGCTCACACCTAAACGCTTGTGATTGCAGCACGGGGTAGGCTTTGTGATAGCCGGCGGCGGGCTTACCCACGTGCCAGTATCTCCTATGATTAGCGACCTTGTTTATGGAATCAGCGAACTCGACCGCAACAGTTTTATACTGTAGCTATTCAGCCGCCCGGGTCAACATTGGATGGGTTTCTAAGTAGATATTGGCCGCAACTAGCTTTGGCGCCCTAGTAGATACCGCATAGGAACATGAGGACACTGGCCCCGCTTCATTTAAGATATCATTTGCTGGCAGCAATCTCACAACTGATAAGAAAGGGAAGCTCAGCGATTAAAAAGTCAAACGTCTCGAAGCGAGCCATCGCCGCGTTGAGCACGGCGATGCTTGCACCGATCGCCCATGCCAATGACTGGGAATTCAAGCTGGCGCCGATGTACCTGTGGGGGCAGAGCGTTGAAGGCACATCCTTCATTGGCCCTTCCGGTGCCGATCTCGACCTCGATTTCACTGATGAAATCCTGGAAAACATCAACACCGCTCTGACAGTGCATTTCGAGGCGGTCAATGACGATCTTACTTTTTTCGTGGACCTCAATCATGTGAGCCTGGACCCAGAGAGCCAGGTCGCCGATCGCGTTAACGCCAGCATCGACTACGAAATGAACATGGCCGAAGTAGGCACGACCTGGGCTTTCGCAGATAACGGTAACACCCGCTGGGAAGCCATGCTCGGCCTGCGCTACATCGAGCAGGATGTGGACGTGGAACTGCGCGCCGAACTGCCACCGCCCTTCCAGAGGCTGCGCAAGGTCGGCGGCGGTGACGAGTGGTACCACCCCTTCCTAGGGGCCCGAGTGTTCCAGAAGCTTTCTGAAAGCTGGGCCTTTATAGGTCGCGCAGACTATGGTTATTCAGACAGCGACAATACGGCTTTCAACACGCAGCTGACTTTCGACTGGCGCTTCAACAGCTGGGGTTCCGTGCTGCTGGGCTATCGCTACATGGAGTACGACTATGAAGGCGGCAGCGGCATTAATCGCTACGCGGCGGATATGGAACACCAGGGGCCAGTCATCGGTCTGAATATTCGCTGGTAGCACACAGGCCGCCGCATGGTCAGGTAGAGAAATCGAACCCGGCGCTACCGCGCCGGGCTAGAAACCGTAGGTAAGATACAAACTGGGGCCGAAGAGGTCGATGTCAAAAGCGTCCTCTCCTCGACTTTTATCGACAGTCACGTCAATTTGGGAAGCCTGATAGGAAAGCCCGAGCCCAAAGCGGTCTGTGATTCGATACTCGGTCTGGGCGTTGAAGAAGAGATAATCACCGTCGTAGTCATCATAGGTAACGCTCAGCCAGCCAAAGTCCACGCTGACTTCCCACTTGGGCGCTATCGCCCAGGTGCCGTAGGCCCGCAGGTTGGGTAGTGGCGCAAGCACGGTGGAATTACTGCGGCGGACATTCTCAAAAAACTCGTCTAACTGTACGGCAACTTCCAGCGTCGTTTCGATATCAAAAGCATGTAAACCAAAGCCCAGACCCCACTCATAGTGCTCATTACGCGCAAAGGAATAATTTGCGGTGACCAGATAGGTATCCAGATCAAACTCGGTGGAGACGCGTGAACCCGCCTCGTACTCCTCACCGTCCCAGGTGAAATCGCGACTCGCCTGCCGGCTGCCGTCGGCGGACATGGTGGATAAATACACGCCCAGATTCCAACGCTCGGTAAAGCGCCAAGTATAGCCGGCAAAGAAGGTATCGGCGCTATCCTCCACACCAAGGACACGATCAAAGTTGATCTCTACCTCGTCGAAGGGCTCCCGTGTGAGCGCAGCATTGACGTCAACATCTTGTACGTAGGCGCCAAGGCGGAAGGTATGGGTGTCCTGGATGCTATTGGCCATCGTGGGCGATACACCGAACACAGCTAGCACCAAGGTGGCCGTCATCAATCTACTCAGCATGCATCCCCCGAATGTCTGTCTACGCGAGTTTTAAAAGGAGATAGTACCCCACTGATGATGTTGGGGTACATCCAGGTTTTGGCACAGCATAGGCAACCTACCTCCCGGAGCGTTTGCGTTGTGAGCAATCACGCCTGCGCAGCAGCTTGGGATTCGAGATGCCACTCTCCGATACACTTTCAGCGCTTTTCGACGAAGGTATCTGCCCGGGCTTGACCCCCCACGCGCTGGCTGAAACACTGCCCTCTCATCCATGTGGAGCTGTGCCATGATCAACCGCCGGCAGGTAATGCAGTTAGGCGCAAGCCTGGCAGCATTAGGTACCACAGGCGTCAGAGCTGCGGCGCCTGTAGAAGACGATTTAATTACGCGCCCTATTCCAAGCAGCGGTGAGAGGGTGCCCATCATTGGCATGGGCACCTCGCGGACTTTCGATACCGGCGGTGATGCCGAATCCGTGCAGCAGCTTGCGGACGTTATGCAGGCCTTCTTTGCCGGCAGGGGCACGGTCATTGACTCTTCACCGATGTATGGCAGCGCTGAGTCGCGCGTCGGCGATGTACTCAGACGTATGGCCGAGTCTCCACAGGTATTCGCCGCCACCAAGGTGTGGACGACGGGCGAGTCGGAGGGCATCGAACAAATGGAAACGTCAGCCCAGCGTATGAACATCGAGGTTTTCGATCTCATTGCGATTCACAACCTGCAGGATTGGCGCACGCACCTCGCCACTCTCAAGGATTGGAAGGAAGAAGGCAAGGTGCGCTACATCGGCATAACCACGTCCCACGGTCGCGACCACGAGGAACTGCTGGATATTATGGCCAGCGAACCACTTGATTTCGTGCAGTTCAGTTACAACATTGAAGACCGCGTCGCCGAGGAGCGTCTGCTGCCACTCTCCGCTGAGCGCGGTATCGCTACCATGATCAATCGCCCCTACCAGCGTGGCTCGCTGTTCGGTCGCTCTCGCGGCAAGCCGCTACCGGATGTGGCCGGAGACATCGACTGCGAGAGCTGGGCCCAGTTCTATCTCAAGTGGATTATGGGCCACCCGGCGGCAACCTGCGTGATTCCTGCCACGTCGAAAGTGCACCACATGCAGGACAACATGCAGGCCAATTTCGGTCGCTTGCCAGATACAGCCCAGCGTGAGGAGATGTCGAGAGTTTTTACTGCGCTTTAGGGCACATCGCCCGCGCCCGCCACCCAGTTGATCGCATTCAAAACGGTATTGCGCGCATTATCGTCCGCCCAGTTGGCATGGAAGTGCCCACCGGTGTAGCCAAAACCTCGGCCACCTCCAGGGCGCTCATAGGCCCAGGCCACTACCTGAGGTACGCCATCCGCCACCTGCTTGCGCACCGCGTCGTTGCCACTGTGGGGCCCGTTTCGGCGCTCCATCGTACTCTCGGGTGGCACAGCACTGAGAATAGGGATCACGCCCTCGCGAAAGCGCATATTGAAATACCACTCATCCAGCGTACTGAAGGAAGTAACCCCCTGCACGATCGGATGCGCAGGCAGGGCGCTGAAGCGGGCCGTCCAGTGGGGGTTCACTGACCACCAGGTTTCAAAGTAACCGCCGATAGCGTCAAGCATGGCATCGGCTGACGGGCTGCCTTTGGGAACCTCGACACAATAGTGGATCGCCGCAATACCGACGCCCGCCTCAACCATGGCGTTGAAGCGCTCAAGGTGATCGTTGATCAGGTGCCCCTTGCCGCCGTCGCAGTAAAGGACAAGCGCATCGGCGTCCTCAAACACAGTTTCGTCCTCCGGCCAGGCGCCAATGACGCTGACGGTGTCGATGTCGCCGTATCTTTCGCGCAGTTCTTCCGCCAACAAACGGGTACCGGCCGCGTGCTCGTGAGCCTTGGGCCCGTGAGAATCCTCGCCCGCAACAAAGACCACCTTGCGTTTCGCGTCACCGCTGGCTGCACCAGTCTCCACCGTCGCACTCGGAGAGCACGCCGCCAGCAGACACGCTGCTAAAGCCGCGAGCATACGTACTGGCGTTTCAGGCTGACTTAAGCTGGCGCGGATACCCTGCATTTGTTTTACTTCTATGTGGCTATCGACCACATAACCATAGCAATCGAAGGCCCCATGAAAAAGCGTTTAAACCGGACAGTGACCTGCGCCGTCGTTCTTCTCTGCTTTGCAGTAGGCAATGCAGTAGCGGACTTCAGCGATTATGAACAGGCCATTCCAGGCAGCGGCTATAGCCTCGATATGGTTGCCATACGGGGTGGCAGCTTTCAGATGGGTAGTGAGCGCAGCGCAGAAAGTCCTGCGCGCAGCGTCACAGTCGGTGACTTCTGGATCGGCCGCTTTGAGGTCAATTGGCAGCAATACGAGATATTCGTTTACCGCGATGAGTCCACTTTCGAGCAACTCGCCAGCGCAGACAAGCTGGCCAGCCTTGCCATCGACGGCGTCACCGGTGCGACGTCGCCCTACGTGGAAATGAGCTTCGGTATGGGCAAAGACGGCTTTCCCGCCGTCAATCTGACGCACTACGCAGCACTCCAGTACGCACGTTGGATAAGCGCAAAAACGGGTCGCTTCTATCGCCTTCCTACGGAGGCCGAGTGGGAGTATGCCTGCCGCGCCGGCACGCAAAGCGCCTGGTCTTTCGGCAATGACGTCGCAACTGCGGACGCGCATGCGGTGTACAACGATAACAGCGGCGATCGCTACGCACGCACGGGCAGCAAGGCACCCAACCCGTGGGGCCTTTATGATTTGCACGGCAATGTCGCGGAGTGGACCATGGACCAGTTCGACGCCGGCTTCTATGCCAAGGCCTCTAAGAACAATCCGTGGAATCGTCCCACGGAGCTTTACCCGCGCGTCGCAAGAGGCGGCTCCTGGATGCACAGCGCCGATGATATGCGCTGCGCTTCCAGGCTGCCCTCGGCGCCCAAGTGGAAGGAGCGCGATCCGCAAATACCCAAGAGCCGCTGGTGGCACACAAACGCGCCCTTTGTAGGCTTTCGCCTGGTGAGTCCGCGTGTACAGCCAGAACCCGAGGTCATAAAACAGTACTGGCTGGATGCCATCGAGGACTACGGCATCTAGACCCAGGGCTATTCAAATTCGGAGCAACGAACTCGATATGTCAGAAGAAGAAACCGGTAAAAACAGCGGCCTGAATCGGCGCCAGTTCATAGGCAAGGGCTTGCTCCTTGCGGGCGGCGCACTGTTGGGGCCCAACCTGTCGGGCTGCGCTAGCGGCACAGCCAAAGCACCGGCTGCCGCGGCCTACGCCAGCGGCTCGGGCACCCTGAAGCTGGCCGTGGTGGGCTGCGGCTCACGAGGTACTGGGGCGGCCAAGGATGCGATGCAAGCGGACGACGGTGTCGAACTGGTTGCCGTCGCCGATGCCTTCGGCGATGCAGCCGAAAACTGCGCCGGTCTCCTTGCACGCATCTATGGCAACACGCGGGTAAAGGTTACACCAGAAACGACCTTCTCGGGCTTTACGGCCTATCAACAGGCGATAGACCTCGCCGATGTTGTCATTCTTACCACGCCACCCGGCTTTCGCCCGGAGCACCTCGCCTACGCTGTCGCCAACGATAAACATGTGTTTATGGAAAAGCCGGTCGCTACAGATGCAGCGGGAGTGCGCAGCGTACTGAAGTCCGCGCGCGAGGCTGATCAGAAACGCCTTAACATAGTGGTCGGCCTACAGCGGCACTACCAGGATTGCTACCTCGAAGCCTACCAGCGCTACCGCGATGGCGCGATCGGCGAGATTGTCGCGGGCCAGGTTTACTGGAACTCAAGCGGCGTATGGGTGCGACCGCGCGAGGCAGGCCAAACCGAGATGGAGTACCAGATGCGGAACTGGTACTACTTTAACTGGCTCTGTGGTGACCACATTCTGGAGCAGCATATTCACAACATCGACGTGGCGAACTGGTTTATTGGCGACTACCCCATCAGCGCCCAGGGCATGGGCGGACGCCAGGTTCGGGTCGGCCCTGATCACGGTGAGATTTTCGATCATCACTTTGTTGAGTTCACTTACGCATCCGGAGCCGTGATCGCTAGCCAGTGTCGCCATCAGAAAGGCTGCACGCAAATGGTTGAGGAGCGTTTCCAAACCACCGAGGGAAGTCTTTACACCAGCGGCAACAACGACGCGCTACTCACGACACGAGGGGGCGAGGTACTGTATAAGCACCGCGGCATGTTTGATCCTTCGCCCTACCAGATTGAGCACGATCGACTCTTTGCAAGCATCAGACAGGGCGGCCACATCAATACCGCGGAGTACGGCGCGAAGAGCACGATGACCGCCATCATGGGGCGCATGGCGACCTACTCTGGTAAACGGATCACCTGGGATGAAGCACTGGGCTCCAGGCAGGTACTAGTGCCTCCCTCAGCGACGCTGAGCTGGGATGGTGATGCCCCGACGATGCCCGATGCACAAGGCAACTACGCGGTTCCCGTGCCCGGCAAGACGCGTGTGTTGTAAGAGCTGGCTCGCCGCCCTGCTACTCGTTCCTGCACTGGCGGTAGCATCGCCCAAGGTTCTGTACGTAACACATGAGCCGGGACGCTGGCATGACTACAGTGCGCAGCTGGCGAGTATGCAACAGCTGGCCACGCAAGAGGGCTGGTCGCTAACCGTTGCTACAGGGGACGCGGCAGAAGCCCATGCCTTCCTGCGCACGCCAGAGTTTGCTCGCAACCACGACGCGGTCGTCTACAACCTGTGCTTTGCGGCATCCCGCGATCTTGAGGCCATGACGAATCTGATCGCGCAAACCGAGATTCTCGGCGTTCCCGCCGTGCTGGTGCATTGCGCCATGCATAGCTGGTGGGGGACCTTCAAAGCTGGCCAAGCCATTCCCGGAAACACACTGGGTAAAGCTCGCGCAGACAGAAAACTGTTAGCGGAGTGGCAAGAAACGGGAAACACCACACCACTGCCGGCCTGGGGCGATTTTTCCGGCGTCGCCAGCACCAAGCACGGTCGCAAGAAGCCGATTCAGCTTTCTGCCGTGGCTATACATCCAATAACCATAGACTTACCCGCTAACTACCAGACCAGTAAAACCGAACTCTATAACAACCACTATCTGACACCAGACGTTCAGCCTTTACTTATCGGCAAGCAGGGGAGAGACGAGGCTATCGTTATGTGGCTGGCCCCGCGCGGAGCCGGGCAAGTGCTGGGGCTCACACTCGGCCACGATCAGGCCGAGTGGGAGGATCCGGTTTTCCTTAAGTTATTGGCGAACGGTATAAATTTCCTCACGGGGAGTGCCAGCACAGTCAAATAATTAAGCCGCGCGGCACCGTTTTTTGCCTGCCAGCGCCCGCCGCTTAGCGCAGCCTTGCGCTCCGGCTATACTTGCGGGCCTTACACAGCAGGAACGAGGTGAGCAAAATGGCACTGGCGACCGACTACAAACTGGGGCCGCATACTTTTCCCCGCGGCTGGTTTATCGTCGCAGAGGCGAAGGAACTGGACGAGGGGCCCATGGCCATTCGTTTCTGGGGTCAGGACCTGGCGCTATATCGCGGTGAAAGCGGCCGGCCCGTGCTGCTGGATGCCTACTGCGGGCATATGGGCACTCACCTGACCGGTGCCACCAGCGCGATGATCGTCAAAAACGGCGAGCAAATCGAAGGCGACTCGATCCGCTGTCCCTATCACGGCTGGCGCTATGCGCCTGACGGCCAGGTTGACGATATCCCCTACCACGATGGCCCCTGCCCCAAGTCGGCGGCGATTCGCTCTTACCCCGTTGTTGAGAACATGGGCTGCATCATGGCCTGGTACGACCCAGAGGGCGCCGAGCCCGAATTCGACCCGCCCTTCCTGAAACAGTGGGATGACCCGCAGTGGGTCAATTGGGAGCTGGACCATCTCGGTGAGTTGGCCATCCACCCGCAGGAAATCCTCGACAACATGGCCGACGTGCGCCACCTCGGCCCCACCCATGGCGCACCCAGCGAGTACTTCGAGAACGAGTTTAAGGACCACATTTATGTGCAGCGCCAGGGCGGCCCGATGCAGCTCTATGGCACCTATCTGTACACCACCACCTGGTACACCGGTCCAGGGCTCCTGCTGTCCAAGCAGGTTTTCGGAGACAACGAGATTTACGAGCTGATTGCCAACACGCCTGTCGACGACGGGATTTCCAAGTGCTGGCACGCCTGCCTTTACAAGGGCGCGAGCAACCCGGCCAGCGCAGAGGATGTCGAGGCGGCAAAAGGCGCCCAGGCGGGTGCGCTAGAAGCCTTCGGGGCGGACTTCAACGTTTGGGCCACCAAGCGCCCTGCCATCAAAATCATGCAGCTAAAAACCGACGGACCCTTCAACGTCGGCCGCAAGTGGTACTCGCAGTGGTACGCGGACTCAGGCGACATTGAGGGTATTCGCTCTGAGGTGAACGGCTTTCATGCAACCCAAGGCATGGCGAGCCCGGCCGACGCCGGCCACAGCATCGACGCAGACCTGCCCTTCTAATGAGCGGCCCCTGAACCTTAGCGAACGCGCGGGCGCCCGGCGTCCCGGTTAAGGGTATTCAGCTCAAGCACCTGCCGCGTGATGAAATCTTTCCTAAAATAGAAGGTCCAAGTACCAGACCCTTCGAGTAGGTAGATGGCCATGAAACGACTGCTCCTTCTGCTGGCAGCCAGCACTGTGCTCGCCGCCTGCGCCACCAGCCCAACCGGCCGGACGCAGCTGATGCTGGTCTCCCCTGAATCTGCCATCGTGCAGTCTAAACAGGCCTACCTCACCACCGTCGGCCAGTTGGATTCCGAGAACAAGCTGATCGACGACCCGGTGCTGGCTGACAAGGTGGCCACCATTACCGGCCGGCTGGTGACAGAGGCCATCCAGATGTACCCAAACTCGCGCAACTGGGAGTGGAGCGTCGCCATTATTGACGATCCCGAGACGGTAAACGCCTGGTGCATGGCCGGCGGCCGTATGGCGGTATATACCGGGCTTTTTGAGCAGCTCAAACTGACCGACGATGAATTTGCCCAGATCATGGGCCACGAGATTTCCCACGCTCTGGCCAATCACACGGCGGAGCGCATGTCGCGCGCGATGGCGACCTCCGTCGGCGTGCTTGCGGTTGCGGTTGCATCGGACAGGCCCGTCGCCACCGCAGCGGCCGCCGGCACCGCGGCCAAGCTCGCTCTCGAACTGCCCAACAGCCGCACCGCAGAGTCCGAGGCAGATCGTATCGGCACGGAGCTCGCCTCACGCGCCGGCTACGACCCGAAGGCGGCGGTTACCCTGTGGCAAAAAATGGCCAAGGCCGGCGGTTCAGGGCCACCGGAATTCCTCAGCACACACCCGGCCCCGGGTAATCGCCAGCAGGAACTTGCCGCTCTGGCGCCAGAGATGGCCGCGCTAAACCCGACGCGCAGAAAGTCTGCCGTGCACCCAGTGGAGATTATGCGCTAGCGCGCGAAAGTGCTGAGTGCAGCCGCGGCCCAATTAGGCTACCCTTCGCCTTTATTCAAAGACCACGGGGCCATTCTTAATGCTTTACCGAGCGCTGTTTTTCTCGCTGCTGCTGATCGCAACCCAAGCCTTCAGTGCTGAACTCCGCCAAACCGGAGGGCCTTCGCAGCAATACCAGGCGTTAAACGGCGCAGTCGCCAATGATATCGCTCGTAGTGCTCGGTCCGCGGAATTTCCAGAAGAAGGAGATACGATCAGTGTATCTCAGTTTTTTGGTCAAGAGGTGCAAGAGCCCTGCACGCTAGAGGAGGGCTGCACATCTACCTTCGTAGGCTTCTTTGCTTTCGCGAGCGAGATCGCGCCCACCGGCGACGAGCAGGACGGCGACCCCGTCGAGGTGTGCGTCTATTACCGTTCAGCCCCCGTCGCAGAGCGTGCTGATCGGGGTAATGCGGAAGTTGGCTCGGGCGAAAACGTATCAGTCAATGCGCCCTTCCCCCCGGAGCCGGAAAACACGGAGGTCGTCGTAACCGGCGAAGCCTTCGCGTTCATTGGCGATGAGGTAGCTGAAGACATTGTCGTGGCTGAGACATTCGGCCTCGGGCAAACGCTGGTTAGCTCCCAAAACCCAGACGGGACAATCGAAAGAGTGATTACCATACCGACAACCATAGGCCGGGTTGTCGGCGTTGAGTCAGCTTCCGGTGGTTATTCGATCGCTGAAAGTGGCGGCACTCTGCCCCGTGCTGTGATCGATCATGTGGCGCTGATCAGCCTGGACTCCTCGGTTTGTCTCGCCCAGGTCCAGGGCAGCTCAGCCCCGACAGGCGTACCCGTCAACAACGCCTGGGCGCTACTGGCACTGGCTCTCATCCTGAGCGGCCTGGGTTGGGCCGCGCGACGGTCAGCGATATAGGTCCTCACCCCGGGCCCAGGTAGCATGGAAGCCCGCGGGCACTCTATGTGGCAAACGAACCCTGGCTATGGGACCGGCAGCGATATCCGTCGCGTCGAACACCAGGCAATCGGACTGCCAGGTGCTACTGTCCGTCACGAGGGTGATCACGTAACCATCGTCTTCGGCACTTGAGCGATCAGCGCCGGGCTTCGGCGCAAACACCGCCTCACTGCCGTAGACGCCGGGCCCATAGTCACACTGCCAACGCTTACCCGTATCGTTGTCGTACTTGACCAGCCCAGTGAAGCGCAGCGTATGCCCACCCTCGTGCAGTAGCGGTATGCGCTGGTTGTAGGAGAAGCGGCTTTTCACGCCGTGGAAGATGGGGTTAGACTTGTTGAACTCGGTGTTCAGATCATCGATGTCGCCTTCGCGTACCTCACCGGTCTTCAGGTTGAAACGCCAGCGATAGGCGTTTGCCTCCAGCCGCATGTAGGCGAGCATGGAGGCCAGCTCGCCCTCACCGGGCTGTGCCTGGGGCATCGGGTTGGTGGAACGGCAGCCATCCATGACGACCCAGTCGCCCTCCTCCCAGCAGTTGGTCACGTGCAGGATGTAGCAGGGCTCGCACTCAAACCAGCGCACCTCGCTGCCATCACCGCGCCGGGGAATCAGGCCGAAGCGCGTCGGCATATCCTTGTAAAAGGTCAGCACGCGGTAGCGGTGCTTGCGCAACACGTCGAGGTCGTGAAAGAACGGCAGGTCGTGAAGGATTGCATAGTGGATGGTGAAGCCGATGTCGTGTGGCAGTCGTGCGCCGGGCAAATCAATGGGCACTTCGTGCACCAGCTTGCCGCTCGGGTCGGCCACACCGTAGGTCATGTAGGGTGGCTCGTCGCCGTAGTCGAAAAACAACAGCTCGCCGGTAGCCCAATCCACTTTGGAGTGCGCGGACATGCGCAGGGGCTCTCGCCCGTTCAACTGAAAGTGGCTCCGGGTCTCCAGGCTATGGCTGTCGAGCCGGTAGGGATGGCCTGCGTTGTACCACAGCGTCATAATGTCGCCCGCGTACCAGAACACGTCGGTATTTGAGGTGTCCTTGATACCGAAACTGGAAACACTGTAATCGAAGGGGCCCATCACGCCCGGGGACACTGAGCGCCCCGCCGCGGCCTCTTCCACTAACGCACGTGTTTGTACATAACGGTTGCGATAGCACGCCTTGCCATCGCGAAAGTACACCCCGTGCACCATGCCGTCACCGTCGAAGGGGTGGTAGCGGAACTCCGGCTGATGAATCGGGTTTGGGCCGTTACGGAAATAAGCACCGACCAGATCCGCAGGCAGTTCGCCCTCTACCGGCAAATTCTCGACTGACATTTCGTCAGAGGTCGGCGCGTACACGCCGTGCAGGTAGGGATTGTCGTGGTCGTAAATCCACTGTGGCGTATCGTCGAAGTGGGGAACGCTGCCAAGGCAACGGTCTGCGGTAGGGTATTCCCTGAGTGCCTGCGTTACAGCCATGGGCCTTTACCTCTTTCTCTTTATTCTCTTTCTATCAGCAGCGCACTGCCGGAACCTCCGGCGCCACTGGCGGCGACGATGCCGCGCCTGACGTCACGCCGCTCCATCTCATCGAGCAGCATACCTGCCATGATAGCGCCCGTCGCCCCCATGGGGTGCCCCAGCGCAATAACCCCGCCGTTCACATTCAGCTTGTCTTCGGGAATGGCGAGCTCCTGCTGCAGCTTCACCACGGTCGCAGCAAAGGCCTCGTGTACCTCAAACAGATCGATCTCCTCCGGCACCAGTCCCTGCTCGTGCAGCAGCCGGCGCGTTGCCGCGATACAGCCCGTCAGCACCTGTAAGGGGTCATCACTAGCGGTGACCGCGGCGACGAGCCGCGCGCGTGGGGGGCAAGCAAGTGCTTCACCCCTCTGCCTCGAGCCGAGCAGCACGAGGCTTGCCGCGTCCGCCATAGCGGGCGAGTTACCGGCCGTGTGGATATGGGTGATGGCCTCGAGCCCGGGGTTGCTTGCGAGCTGCAATCCATCGGCACCCGCCGCGCCAAGCGCCTCGAAGGCAGGTGCCAGCGCAGCCAATTGTTCAGCAGTGATATCGCCGCGTATGCACTCATCCTTGACGACATCGACGCCTGTTACCGGGTTGCGCACCGGCACAATAGACGTAAAGCGGCCCGCCGATTGCGCAGCAGCGGCTCGCCGCTGGCTGGCGAGCGCAACGGCGTCAGCCTGCTCCCGGCTCACGCCACACAGGCTCGCAATGAGATCCGCGCCGCTACCCATCAGCAGCATGCGGCTCTCGGCGGCATACTGCGGGTCGGTGAATACCCGCGCCTCGTCGGACAGCATGGGCACGCGCGACATCATCTCGATGCCTCCGGCGACTATTGCCTCTTCCTGCTGCGCGGCGATCTTGAGGCCGGCAATACTGATGGCGTCGATACTGGAGGAGCAGAAACGGGATACGGTCAAGCCGCTGACCGAGTCTGGCCAGCCGGCATGCAAGACAGAGGAGCGCGCAATGTTACCCGCCTGCTCCCCGCGCTGGGTCACGCAGCCGAGAATCACTTCACCTACCCCCGCGGGGTCCAGCCCAGTGCGCTGCCGCAGGCTCTGGTAGAGGGATTTCAGCAGGTCGTGGGGTGTCAGGTCGTGCAGGCCGCCATCGTCTTTCGCCCGCGTGCGCGGACTGCGGATGGCGTCGTAAATGTAGACGTCGCGCATCAGCCCGGGTTGGCGCCCACACCGACGACGAAACTCGCGCAGGTTGTCGTGCTGCCGCCGACGTTAAAGGTGATCATGTTCTCGGCTTTTGGCAGCTGGCAATCGCCGGCGCGGCCACTGACCTGCCGCGCGCAATCCAGCAGCATGCGCACGCCGGTTGCGCCTACCGGGTGGCCCAGCCCGATCAGCCCGCCGCTGGGATTGATCGGGAAATCGCCGTCTTTCGTGATGCGGCCTGACTCTATCGCCTGCCAACTCTGGCCGGGCGCCGTCAGGCCGGCATGGTCAATGGCCATGTATTCGGTCATGGTAAAACAGTCGTGGGTTTCCAGGCCGTCGAGAGCGGCCACCTCGGCAAGGCCTGCGCGCTGGGCAGCCTCTTTGAGGCAGACAGCGGCGTGGGGGAAAACCAGTGGCTTGTCGTGGCTCAGTTCAAGCTTGCGATCCAGCAGGATGGGCGCCGAGCGGTGACCCCAGCCCTTGATCCTCGGTATGTCGGCAAGCGCGAGACCCCGCTTCGACGCGTGCTCGCGCGCAGCCTTCTCGCTGGCGAGAATCACGCAGGCGGCACCGTCGGTGATCTGCCCGCAGTCCTGCTTGCGCACGCGGCCTTCGATCACCGGGTTGAGATCATCGTTGCAGCTGAAGGCGCCCTCTGCGAATTGCCAGCCGCGGGTCTGGGCGAGGGGATTCTGCCGGGCATTACCAAAGTTGATTTCGGCAATGCGATTGAGGTGATCGACATCGATGCCGTAGCGGCGGTCGTACTCCTCGATGAGCCGATCGAACATATGCGGCCAGGGAAAATCGCAGTCCTCGGGCCGCGCTTCGTGACCTGTGAAAGTCGCGGCGCCCAGGTATTCCGCACCGGTATGGCCGTCAACGTTGCGCATGAGCTCAAGGCCCAGCACACAGGCGATATCGTAGTGACCTGCCTCGATGTCACGCATGGCGCTCAATGCAGCGATGGAGCCGGACGCACAGGCCGCCTCGTGCCGTGAGGTCGGCAGGTCAGCGAGCTCGGGGTAGATCATGCCAAAGAAACCACCGAGCAGCCCCTGACGGGCAAACAGCTCGGCGACAAAGTTACCCACGTGCCCGACGTCTATCTGCGCCGGTTCAATCTCTGCATCGCGAACGGCTGAGGTCAGGCTCTCGGCAAACATGTCTTCGATGGCGAAGCCCTCGCGCGCCCAGTTGCGGGCAAAGTCCGTCTGGCTGCCACCGAGAATGTAAATGGATTTACTCATGCCTTACCCGCCCTCTGACGGCCCGCGATAGCTGACATCGGCCAGCTCACGCGCCAGGGTTTCGCGCAGGAACAGCGCCGCCGACTCACGTGTTCCCGCCTCATCGGCGAACTGCGCCTCAAAAAAGCTGCCAGCCACCACCGTGGTGATCATGTGCTGGCGCAACACGTTCATCGCTTCGGGAAGCGGGTCCATCAGGCAGAGTTCGTTCTCGACCGAGTAATTGATCCCCTGCTCGGGCGTTCCGAGCAGGTTATACCAGGGCTCCTCCGCGGCATCATCGATCGTGCGCTTGACCATGTAGCAACCGATCGCGTCGGGGTTAGTGAGCCAACGCAGGCTCGCCGCAGGGTCGGCAAAGCCCGTATGGGAGCCCCCTGCCAGGGTGACCAGTTCACCGCCCGGCACTACATCGGGCACCGGCGCGGCATTGCTGGGGTATGGCACCAGCGCATCGATATCCCCCGCAAGCATCAGGAAGGGCATCTCTGTAAACGTGAAGAACAGCTCGGTGAAGGGCGAAGTCGGGCCGGCAATGGATAGCGCCGCCTTGATGCGTGAGTCGCGCATGTCGGGGTGAAACGCGGCCAGCGTGGTTGTCATCCCGCCGAGGGAAATCCCGGTCGCGCCAATTCGTTCAGCATCGACCATACCTTCCAGCGGGTGGCCAGCGGTGGCCGATTGCACGATCAGGCTGTCGATCAAAAAACTGACGTCACCCGGTTGGTTGACGACATCCTGCACCAGCGGACCGCCAGGGGCATTCATGTTGGTCAGTGGGTAGTCCACGGCCACAACAATATAACCCAGGCTCGCCAGGTGCTCAGCGATGTACTTGCCGCCCTCGTGGAAGGAGGTGAAACCGTGGCTGTAGACCACCAGCGGGAACGGGCCTTCGGCCTTATCTGCCGGGTGCCAGACACGACCCGAGAGAGTGCGTTCATCGCTACCGGCAAAATCGCCGTTAGCCTGCGTAGGCCGAGAGCTATCAACGAAGGTCTCGGCGCGTGAGGTAATTGCCAGGGGCCCCGGGGCCAGCCGTTCCAGGCTGGCGGAGCCATCCGGGAAGGGCTCCGGCTGTTTCCCGAGATTCAATACCGCGCAGGATCCCAGCAGCAGTATCGCCAGGACAACCAGGGCCTTTTTCATCGCGCTCTCCGGCGGCTTAGTGGCCCGCCAGACTAACCACCTCGCTGCAACGATTCAATAAGCTCTTCGGTGTGCTCGCCCAAAGTCGGGGGTGCGCCGGCATACTGAACCGGCGTGCGGGAGAGTTTGATTGGGCTGCCCACCAGTTGCAGGTCGGGGTTCAGCGGGTGGGGGATGTTCACCTGCATGCCGCGTGCCTGTATCTGCGGCTCGGCAAAGACCTCCGCCACCGAGTTGATAGGGCCCGCGGGCACACCGGCCGCCTCGAGTGCGGCGAGCCACTCGTCCTTACCGCGCCGCAGCATCTCCCCCTGCAGCAGGGGCACCAGGCTGTCGCGGTTAGCCACTCTCGCCGCGTTGGTGGCGAAACGCTCATCGTCGGCCAGCTCTGCCCGCCCTATCGCGCTCACGTAACGGGCAAACTGCGCGTCATTACCCACCGCGACGATGAGGTGCCCGTCGGCACACACAAAGCTCTGGTAGGGCACGATGTTCGGATGCGCGTTGCCGAGGCGCGAGGGATTCTGGCCACCCACCAGGAAGTTGCTTGCCTGGTTAGCCAGGGTCGCAGCGGTCACATCCAGTAAAGCCAGGTCAACCTGCTGGCCCAGCCCGGACTTCTCCCGTTCAGCAAGTGCGGCGAGAATCCCGATCGTGGCATAGAGGCCCGTCATGATGTCGGTGAGCGCCACGCCCACCTTCTGTGGGCCGGCGCCCGCCTCGCCATCGGGCTGCCCGGTGACGGACATCAGCCCGCCCATGGCCTGCACCAGGAAATCGTAGCCCGGCCGGTCGCGCAACGGGCCGGTCTGGCCGAAGCCGGTGATAGAGCAGTAGATCAGGCGTGGGTTCAGTTCACTGAGGCTCGCATAGTCGAGGCCGAAGCTGGCGGCCCCGCCCACCTTGAAGTTCTCAATCAGGATGTCGCTCTCGGCAGCCAGCTCCCTGAGCAGCGCTTGCCCCTGTGCGGACTTCATGTCGACAGTGATAGAGCGTTTGCCGCGATTGGTGCAGAGGAAGTAGGCCGATTCGCCGGTGTCGCTGCCCTCGGCATCGGGCATCCAGGGCGGGCCCCAGGCACGGGTATCGTCACCCTGCCCCGGCCGCTCCACCTTGATGACCTCCGCCCCGAGGTCAGCCAGCGTCTGGCTCGCCCAGGGCCCGGCGAGGACCCGAGACAGGTCCAGCACCTTGAGGCCTGTCAGGGCACTCATCAGAACGCAGGTATATCTGTCTGCGTGCGGCCGAGGATCAGCGCGTGAACGTCATGGGTGCCTTCGTAGGTGTTGACCACCTCGAGGTTCACCATGTGGCGCATGATCGGGTATTCGTCCGATATGCCGTTGCCGCCTAGCATATCGCGGGCATTGCGGGCGATATCCAGCGCCTTGCCGCAGGAATTGCGCTTGATCAGCGAGATCAGCTCCGGTGCGATCTCGCCAGCGTCCATCAGCTCACCGGCGCGGTGGCAGGCTTGCAGGCCGATCCCAATCTCGGTCTGCATATCGGCCAGTTTCAGCTGGATAAGCTGCTTGGAGGCCAGGGGCACGCCAAACTGGGTGCGCTCCAGCGTGTATTCACGAGCCGCGTGCCAGCAGGTCTCGGCGGCGCCGAGGGCACCCCAGGCAATGCCGAAGCGCGCGTTGTTCAGGCAGCCAAAGGGCCCTTTGAGGCCTTCGACGCCAGGCATGAGTTGCTCCTCGCTGACAAAAACCTCATCCATGGCAATCTCGCCGGTGATGGAGGCGCGCAGGGCGAGCTTGCCTTCAATTTTCGGCGCGCTCAGGCCTTCCATGCCCTTCTCGAGTATGAAGCCGCGAATCTTGCCGTCGTCGGTCTTGGCCCAGACCACGAAGACGTCCGCGATCGGGCTGTTGCTGATCCACATTTTTGAGCCGGAGATGCGATAGCCGCCGTCGACGCTGCGTGCCCGGGTCACCATGGAGCTAGGGTCAGAGCCGTGGTCCGGCTCGGTCAGGCCGAAGCAGCCGATCCACTCGCCGGTGGCGAGTTTCGGCAGGTATTTCTCACGTTGGGCTTCCGTGCCGTAGGCATAGATCGGGTACATCACCAGTGATGACTGCACGCTCATCATGGAGCGATAGCCGGAATCAACGCGCTCGACCTCGCGTGCTACCAGCCCGTAACAGATGTAATCAACGCCAGGGCAGCCGTAGCCCTCGATGGTTGAACCGAGAAGGCCCATCTCGCCCATCTCGCGGAAGATATGCGGATCGGTCTCCTCGCGGCGGAAGGCTTCCTGGACCCGCGGCAACAGGTGCCCCTGGGCGTACTGACGCGCAGAATCGCGCACCATGCGCTGCTCGTCAGTGAGTTGCTGCTCGAGCAGGAAAGGATCTTCCCAGTTGAGTTTCTGCCACTTCTTGCCGTTTGCCATGTCGCCCGCACCTCTGTCGATGTACTTTCGCTGATTTACTCCTAAATCTAGCAGAGGATTTACTATTGATAAAAT
>JBCDJG010000043.1:0-41676 GCA_038748065.1 Pseudomonadota bacterium | reverse complement strand
GCTTGAAAGCATACGCCGCGGCTGCGGCCCTTTTACTGATGATCTTTGGTGGTATAGGCCTGTACCTGTATAACAAGTTCTCGGCCTTTGCGAGCATGGATTTTACGCCGCCCCCGGTGAGTGTGTCGATCGGTACGGTCGAGCGTGCTACCTGGTCCCGATATCTTGACGCGGTAGGTACCATTCGCTCGGCGCGAGGTATTGAATTGAGCGCGGAGACCAGCGGCGATATCACGGAGCTTCTTTTTGCTTCGGGTGATCGCGTCGAGCAGGGTCAACTGTTGCTCGTGTTGAATGATCAGGTTGAACAGGCTGCCAGGCGCAATCAGATTGCCAGCCTCGAACTGGCACAGATTCTGTTTGAGCGCGACGCCCAGCTGGTCAAGCAAAACTCCATTCCAGAAACGCAATTTGATCGCAGTAAGGCTGATTTGGAGCGCGCGCGTGCACAGCTTGCCGAAACCGAAGCGCGCATTCGGCAAAAGCGCATTATTGCCCCTTTCGCGGGTACGCTTGGTATACGCCAGGTAAACCTGGGGGACTATCTGTCAGCAGGAACAACTATCACGACCTTGCAAGACTTGAATGATCTGGATATCGACTTCAACTTGCCTGGCAGGGTGGCCCCGCTGCTGCGAGTGGGTATGCCTATCAAGGTCCAGGTAGACGCTTTCCCGCAGCGGAGCTTCGCCGCGGAGATCAGGGCACTGGATTCACGAATCGACCTCGACAGTCGTAATATTCTGGTGCGAGCCCGCCTGCTGGAAACAGCCGGCTTGCTGCCTGGTATGTTTGGTCGAGTGAGGGTGGAGCTTGCCAGCGACCAGGCGGTACTCACCGTGGCAGAAACGGCGGTGAGCTACTCGGTAAACGGCAACGTCCTGTACCGGGTGCTGCAGCCCGACGAGGCCGGTGCTGCGCCGACCGTTGAATCCGTTGTTGTCGAAACGGGCGACGTGCGTGACGGCCAAATCGCCGTGAGCGGGGACGTAGCGGCAGGGGATACGGTGGTGATAAACGGGCAGAATAAGCTCTATCGCGGCGCCAGGATCGCGCCAGCGGGCAATGCGGAGCTCTAGCGCGATGGCTTTTACCGATCTCTTTATTCGCAGGCCTGTGCTGGCCATCGTGGTGAGCGCTTTGCTGCTGTTACTGGGTCTGCAGGCGGCTACGGGGCTGCAGATTCGCGAGTTTCCTGAGCTTGAGAAGAGCGTGATTGAAGTGCGCACCAGTTATCCGGGGGCCAGCGCGCGCACGGTGCAGGGCTTTGTCACTACGCCGCTACAGCGCAGAATTGCCGACGCACGAGACATTGAGTACATCACCAGCGAGAGCAACGAGGGGCTCTCGACTATCCGGGTCTTTCCGAAGCTCGGCACGGATTCCAATGCGGTCGTTACGGAAGTCATCGCCAAGACGAATGAGGCCAAGTTTGAATTACCCCGGGAAGTTGAGGACCCCATTGTTTCGGTTGCGGAGGGCGATGACGCGCTGATGTACCTTGTTTTCTTGAGCGAGCAGATGAGCTCGGCGCAGATTACGGATTATCTCCTTCGCGTGGTACAGCCTCAGCTGGCGACAGTGGAGGGTGTGGGTGAGGTTGAGATACTGAGCGGCCAGTTTCTGTCTCTACGTATCTGGCTGGATCCGGCGCGGATGGCGGCGCTGGGCGTAACCGCTGAGGATGTGGCCGAAGCGGTGAGGCGGGAGAACTACGTGTCATCGGCCGGTGCCACAAAGGGGGCCTTTGTACAGGCCAGCGTAGACGCAGCGACCGACCTGAGCCGGCCCGAGGATTTCGCAGAAATGGTTGTGAGGCAGGATGGCGAGAGACGTATCCTGCTGAGCGAGGTTGCCCGAATTGAGCTGGATGAGGAAAGCAGCGACGTGGTGTCTTTCGCCAACGGCGAAGAGAGCATATATATCTCTATCACCGCAGCGCCGGGCGCGAACCCGCTGACAACCGCCGACGCGGTGACAAAACTCATGCCCACGCTGAATGCTGGTATGCCCGCTGATTTAAAGGGTCTTGTTGATTTCGATGCATCGGTGTTCATTGAGGAGGCGCTTTCAGAGGTGGTCGCAACGCTAATTGAGGCGGCGCTTATTGTTATTCTCGTGATCTTTCTGTTCCTGGGCTCCATGCGCGTTGTGCTCATCCCGCTGATGGCGATACCGCTGTCACTGGTGGGTGTTCTCCTGGTGATGTTTGCACTAGGGTTTTCGCTGAATTTGCTCACCATGCTCGCTATGGTGATCGCCATCGGGCTAGTGGTCGACGACGCTATCGTTGTTGTTGAAAACGTCCACCGCTATATCGAGAACGGCGATACGCCCATGGAAGCCGCTCTCAAGGGAGCTCGCCAGGTTGCTTTGCCCGTTGTCGCAATGACCCTGACCCTGGCCGCCGTCTACGCGCCAATCGCCTTTCTCGGCGGCCTTACGGGTGTTCTGTTTACGGAGTTTGCTATGACGCTGGCGGGTGCCGTCATCGTATCCGGCCTTATCGCTCTTACACTCAGCCCCATGATGTGCTCTCGGGTCCTGAAAGGCCACGATGACCAGGGTCGTTTCGCCGACTGGCTCGATCGTGAGTTTGGTCGGCTCAAGGGCGCCTACCAGCGCGCTCTGAATTATTGCCTGGATCACCGCGGAGCGGTGCTGATGTTTGGGGGTGCCTTGCTGCTCAGTATTCCGCTGCTGTTCCAACTGGCACAGAGTGAGCTGGCTCCAGAGGAAGACGCTGGCATCATCTTTAATGTTGGCATACCGCCCGCCCACACGAACGTCGAGTACATGACCAGTTTTGTTGACCCGATCTATCGCATCGGCGAGGCCATTCCCGAGATCACCGATAATTTTCAGATCTTCCAGCACTCGAGTACCTTTGGCGGCATGTTGTTGAAGCCGTGGTCTGAGCGAGAGCGCTCTCAGCAGGAGCTGCAGGCCATCGTGCAGCCGCAGCTAGCGGCTGTGCCGGGCATGCAGATGTTCAGTTTTGGCTCGCCGCCGCTGCCGGGCTCAGACTCTGGCTTGCCCGTAGAGTTTGTACTATCGGCGAACGCGGACTACAACACGGTCTATCAGGTAGCCGAAGAGATTCTGCAGGCGGCGCGCGAGTCCGGTTTATTCGCTTTTGTCGACCAGACACTGGACTACAGCCGGCCAGAGGTCGTTGTTAACA
Source organism: Pseudomonadota bacterium (assembly GCA_038748065.1). Classification (GTDB taxonomy): domain Bacteria; phylum Pseudomonadota; class Gammaproteobacteria; order Pseudomonadales; family Halieaceae; genus JBCDJG01. Next base: position 38,492 of record JBCDJG010000043.1, on the reverse strand, counting down.
TCGATCGTGACAAAGCCGCGCGCCTCGGTGTATCGATGCAGTCCATCGGCGATACCTTGTCTGTGATGCTGGGCGAGTCTGAGGTCAATCGCTTCAGTATGGAGGGCAGGGCCTACAAAGTGATCCCGCAGGCGGAGCGGAACTTCCGCCTCAGCCAGTCCGAATTGGAACGTTACTATGTTCGCGCTGCTTCTGGCGCACTTGTGCCGCTTTCAACCCTCATTGACCTAGGTCAGCGGGTGCAGCCGAATTCCCTGTCACAGTATCAGCAGCTCAACAGCACGACGATACAGGGCCTTGTGATGCCACCTAACTCACTGGGCGTGGGACTGGACTTCCTCGAGCAGGCCACGGCTGACATCGCACCACGCAGCTTCCGCGTTGGCTATGTCGGCGAATCGCTGCGCTTTCGTCAGGAGGGCCAGAGCTTTGCATGGCTGTTTGGCGCCTCGTTACTGGTGATTTACCTTGTGTTGGCGGCGCAGTTCAATGGCTTCAGGGATCCACTGATCGTGTTAATTAGCGTTCCGCTATCGATCTTCGGCGCGGTGGTCCCCCTCGCGCTGGGCTTTGCCACTTTGAACATTTATACCCAGGTTGGATTGCTGACGCTGATTGGCCTGATCAGTAAGCACGGTATTCTCATTGTGGAGTTCGCCAATCAACTGGTCGCGCAGGGGCGAGATCAACGCTCTGCCGTGCTCGAGGCCGCAGGCCTGAGGTTGCGCCCGATACTCATGACGACTTTCGCTACCGTGCTCGGCGTTTTTCCCCTGATCATCGCTAGCGGCGCCGGCGCCAATAGCCGATTTAGTATCGGCTTGATGATCACGGCAGGCATGCTCGTTGGCACGCTATTTACGCTGTTTGTATTACCCGCGTTCTATCTGCCCTGGCGGCGCGCTTCGCAGCTAAGTCCTGCTCCTGCTGGCAGCTAATCGGCCGGCAGGTTGAAGCGTTCGCGCAAAAAGCGGGCGACACCGTCTTCGTCGTGGTGCCCGATGACTGCATCGGCTGCCTCCAGCACGTGGGCTTTGGCATTGGCCGGTGCGTAGCATTCGTCCGCGGTAGCGAACATGCTCAGGTCGTTATCACTGTCACCGAAGCAGATAACCTTGCTGGCTCCAAGCTGTTGCCGCAGCAGCTCCACGGCGGCACCCTTGCTGCCCTCGGTGTGGTGAACGTCCAACCACTTTAATCCCTGCCCTTCGAAGGCGTCGCCGCCGTAAGCGACGAGGTGCTCTTCGGAAGCGACTTCCTTCAGCACTGCATCGATGGGCTCAGGGGCGCCAAGGGCGCTGATGTTGGTTATCAGGGCGTCAGCAGGAAGCGTGGACAGCGGCTCCATGTGCATCCCGCGCGTGCGGGCGAATTCTTTGGCCAGAGACTTTTCCACCTCTAATTCCAGCGGCGGATGAAAGACGCCCTGCTCATTGTCTGGCGACAGCGTGAAGACAAAGGGGCTGATGCCGCTGTCGAACACTGCCCGTAGTATGTGCTCAATCTCAGGCAGGGTCAGCGCCTGGCAGTGGCTGTAATCCTCTTCAATGGGGTGCCAGATGAGCACTCCGTTCTTGAACACCTGCGGGTGCTTGAAACCTGCGTCCGTCAGCAGGTCCCTCGCACCGTGCAAGGTGCGCCCCGTGGCCACGGTGTAGGCAACGCCCTTGGCGGAAAGCTGTGCCAGGGTGGCGCGGGTGTAGGGGCTGATCGAGCCACTGCGGTTAAGCAGCGTCCCATCGAGATCAAATACGATTAATTCCATGTCTTCTTCCTGGGCTGGGCTGCCAGTGTATATCGGATCGCGCTGGTGTGTTCCCGATGATCGCGGTATCGCCTACACTGGATTCATGCGCGCTGTTGCACTCTTGCTAACTGTCCTAAGCCTTACGGCCTGTGGCGGTTATGAGATCAAGAACGTGGTGAAATCGGATATCGACCTCGTGGCCGATGAGTTTGTCGATGAGAGCCGGCGCTTGGTCTCTGAACTTCTGGTTAAGCTATACAAGCGCAATCCCATGGAACTCCGAAAGACGCCAGGCATGTCCATTGACGGCCGTCTGGCGCAGCTGCGAGAGAATGAGCGCGAGCTCCTGTTTGATGAACTGGGCTATCGGCAGGGCATCGCTGCCATGGAACTCGCCTTCGATGAGCGATTTGAGGGAGACCGGGTTTTCGCGCTGGTTGTTGGCCTGGGTGGCATGTTGCGACAGGCCTATGGGTATCGGCCGGAGTTTTTCATAACGGACAGCTTCAACTCCGACGCCCTACTGACCAGTGCGCGCAATGTCGAGGTGCTCGTTTGGAAGCTGAAGAACGCTCGCAAGCAAGATGGCGCATATTTTTTGATCAGTCACGAGTATCGCGGCGAGGTGGACAATCTGAGTTTCGAAAGGCTGTTCGGGAAGCTTATCGTACTTCAGGAAATGATGGCGCGAATCGCGGGTGACGCGGATGACAGGGCGGTGAATACCGCAGTTCATACAGTTGGAAAAGTCTTTATCCCATTACCGATTTAGCGCAGCGAAAGCGCGTGCTCGATATAGTCCATATCCTTGATGGACACGTCTGCGTCTTCGTATTCACCGCCGGGAGCGTTGTCGCGGCCCAGGCTCTTGAGTTCGTACTCTGGTTCAACACCGCCAAGGCTATCGTTCCGATAGCGGTAGGGTTGTCCCCAAGGGTCGCTTGGCACGGCGTCCAGGTAGGGGCCAGCCAGTTCATCGGTTTTGCGTGACTTGCTTGCCTCCAGGAGGCTTTGCAGGCCATCCTGTGTGGTCGGCAGCGCTGAATGATCGGTATAGTAGGCCCGCAGTGCGGTCTCCAAGGCGCGAAGCTCCGTGCGTATCTGCTTGAGAGCGGTGTTGCTTGGGTCCAGCGGGGCTATTCCACGTTTTTCATACAACCAGACTCGAGGGTCGTTATTGCAGTAAAAGTTGACTGCTTCCAAGGCGGGTTCCGGATCAGCTTTGCCGTCGATAACAATGAAAGGCAGGAAGTTTCTGAACTCACCGTCCGGGGACTTACCCTGCCACTCGCCGCACACCACGTTGCCGGGGAAGGTTTCAAGGTTTTGAAAGTCAACCAAACGCTGGCGCGGCAGTTCGGCGATAACCGCCTCCTGGGCCTGGCGAGGTGAGGTGCCACAACCGGCGAGCAGAGCTGGCACAAGGCCCAGAGCGCAGCAGCGTAAGCGCAAGACGCGCCTCAGCGGGCTTCTGTGATATTCCATGCAGGGGTAGGGAAGGCATTCAGTGTCGGGCCTTCGGCGACCATGTTTATACTGAAATCGAGATTCACCGAGCGGCTGGCGGGCTCGTCCACCAGGGCGACACGCTTCGCGCTTCGTTCCAGCTGGAGTAGACGAGCGATTGAATCGCCCTCGGGCGTGAATTGCTCCCAGTAGCGCTGCGATGTTCGTTCAAAGTAGCCAAGGACTTCGCCCGTCTCAGGGTCGGAGAATTCCACGCGGCTCGCGTCCCAGCCGTTTACCGGCTGGCGCGCATCGTGGACGAAGCCTATCAGGGACTGATCGCTAATGCTCTGCTGGCTCGTAATCGCGCCGCTCTCCAGGTTGATGATGTATTCAGTCGTTTCTGTGCTTCCTTGCTCTCCCAGGCTCAGCTCCGAGGCGCTGCTATCGCTCGCGACCGCGGTGAGATCTGCGGCCAGGCGCACATAGGCCTGTGTTCGCTCGCGCTCGCTGAGGACGATATCGCTGACGCGCTCACTATCGTAGTCCAGCAGCCAGCTGCCGTCCTCCTGCATAACGAAGGCGCCCTTTCGCAGGCCGGTGGGGTCACCAAAATCCACGCGGGTGACGGTCCAGCCCAACGGTTTGGCGGTCACGCCCACAATAGCGGTGATGAAGCTTTGGCCGGCGTCGCTGAGTTCGCCGAACTGACCAGCTGCCAGGCTCAGCAGATAGTTACGACCGAGCTCTTCGTCCAGCAGCTGCAGCCCCTCTTGCAGGCGATCAACAACGCGGTAAGTGAAGGTCAGACTACCTCGCTTCTCCTCCCAATAGTCCAGGTTTACGCGGCGAAAATAGCCTCCAGAGACGCCAGTGCCAACCCTGACAAAGTTCACGTTATAGCCATTGACCTGCTGGAATCTGGCCCGCAGACGCACGTCATAACCCTCATACTCCGGTACGATTCCGGATATGCGAAGCGGGCAAAGCTCCTGCGTTGGGTTGGCACAGATGCTGAAGACGTCGCCCAAGGAGTCTTGCCAGCGAACAAACTCAGTGCTCGGTTCCGAAATGGCCTCCAATTCTCTGTCTAGTTCCTCCCCAACGTTGATAGGAAAGGAGCAGTGCCGCGTGCAATCGGCGCCGAGATTAGTATAAACCTTACCCTCGACATCACTGGAAACCTGTAAGCGGCAGGCTGCCAAGAAGATGATTGATGTGGCAAAAAGAAAGCGGGTGGCCGCTTTGCTAAAACGGTCAACTGGTAACATTTTCACTTACACGTTCCCTTACTCTTGGACGGCGTGGCATTCGTGGCCCCGGGGCCGCGCCGGCTGAATCGATTGTAACCTTATGGCATAGCTGTTTCCAGCAACCGCTAGTCAATTTCGAGAATCTGCCACTGTTCGACGCTGAAGGCGCTGCCGCCGGCTGCCACACCCACGGTGGAGTTCTTGAGATCCAGGATATAACGGTTGCCAGTGCCCTGGTCAAAAATTGTCACTCGGTCGCCGGATCGATCCTGTTCCTCGAGCCGTGCGACGAGAACGTCAGAGCCTTCACGGTACTGGAACCAGACGCTGCCGCTACCTGGCTGCCGACGAAAGGAGCCGACAGGTTCGCCCGTCTCACGGTCACCGAAGGAGGCCTGTATGACATTCCAGCCGGTAACCGGAATGATCAGCCTGTGAACGTAGCCGATCGTGAATCGCTCGCCGGTGTCCCGGCGTTGATCGATTTCACCCGTCTCGAGATCGATGTGAACGGTATCGCCGCGGAGAGGTTTCAGCTCGATGCTCTCATCGGTGTTGGCGGAAACGTAAAGTGTCATTGGCTGCAGCTTGCCAGCATAGTCGCGCATCTCCCAGAAGCCGCTGTCCTGGCGCTGGTAATAGCCTTGTAGCAGGCCTAGCGCATTACCGAACTCCACTCGTGTAACGAGCTCGCCGCTGGGCCGGATATTGGCTTCGTCAACCGCAAGCGTGTTTTCGGCCGCTCGCGATAGGATGGAGGTGTTGATTTGCTGATTGGACAGGTCGATAGTGAACAAGCCCTCGCCTCGCTCATCTGTGAAAGAAACGCCCGTATCCCCACGCCCGGTGAGCAGATAGCTAGCCGTGCGTCCATCTTCATGTTCCTCTATCCAGCGCTCCGCGTCGATTTGGCGGAAGACACCGGCGCCATATTGTTCACTGTCATAGGAAAAGCGGCTGAGGTTATAACCGGTAATGATTGCGAAGCGGGCATCAACCTGCATGCCCTGCTCTGCCAGGGCGGGATGCACGCCATCGATTTCAATGCGACAAACTGCGTTGATTGGGCTGTTGCAGCCGACGAGATTGTCGCCAAGGTCATCTTCCCAGCGAATGAACTCGGCGCCCTCGTATGGCTCAGCAGTGAAGGTACGGCGGAATCGATCGCCAACATCAAGATTGTAGGGGCAGCCAATTTCACAGTCTGCTCCAAGATTGCTGTACACATCGCCATTGGCAATGGCGCTAACCTTAATGAAGCAACCGCTTGACATAAAGCAGGCAGCGATCACGATGGCGCGCATGCTTGCGCCGTACCCATATCTCGACAGCATAGTCTGTCCCCTGTTGTGGCCGGGTCGTACGGCATGGGCCGAAACGCCTGGCTCTCCTAGATTGACGCTGTGATGGTAGGGCGCGAGGGCAGGGAAGTCCCTCTAAAAGTGCCGAAAAGTCGAGATTTCTAGAGGCCCTCCGCTGCGAGTTTTTCGCGCGCGTAACGCGCTTCGAGCTCCTTGACGCGCTCGTCGGAGTCCAGGAGCGCTTGTCCACAAGGGTCTTTGGTCGATAAAAAGCGGTCTTTGAAGCCCATGGCGATGATTGACAGGCCGCCGGTGGCGATAGCAGCACCGCCCTGTATAAGCGCGCCTTCCGGATCGAGGGTGAGCACAGGCCCTGCCAGCGTGCCGGTGACCATCACGTAGGGATTGACGAGACTGGAGAAGCTGAAACCGATGCCCTTTTGCGGAGTCGTCTTGAAGTAGGCCGAAAGCCGCTCTGTGGCGAGATCGACGCGCGTGTCCGAGACGATGCGAATTCGATCCGTCTGCAGGACCACGGCGGGCTCGCCTTTCAGTATGCCCTCTTCTACGGCAGCAAAGACGGTCAGGCACTGGACGTTGGAGAAAGGGTCTGTCTTTTGAAAAGGGTTCAGTGTTTGCAAGAGTTCTGTGGCAAAGTCGCCGGTGAACAGGCGCAAGGCTCCTGTTCGCAAGCGTCCCTCGCCGCTCTCCACCCGAACGTAGGCGTTGAGTCCGGCGGCGAATTCTCTGAGATTGGCGCCTTGTCCGATGAAGCCGAGGCCCAGATCATAGCGGGGCAACTGCTCGACTTCCTGTGAATTGCGCGCTGGCAAACCCAGTGTCATGTTCTCGCCGACCAGCCTGCCCATCACCTCTGCACCGCCAGCAACAGGCTGGGCTGTCATCTGACCCTGCATCCAGCCGCCGCGCGGCGCCCTGAGCTCGGCATGTGGCACTCGCAGCCGGCCGTCCTGCACGTTGGCCTTGAGGATAAAGTCGTTAACGGTCTGGGCTTCGATCTTTAGCGTCGATACTTCGATCCCGACATCGGCACTGAATCGGGATAGCGGCGCAAGATCCAATTCTGTCTCCGGGATGAGGCGGCGCGCCGTAGCCCGGCTATCGCGCGTCGATGCACGGGCAGCAGGTTCCGTCTCCTTCTGCGTCGCTTCCCTGGGGGGTAAAAACGGCGTCACGTCGAAGTAGTCCGAGCGCATAGTAGCCTTGATGTGTGGCAGTTCACCGGTGATCACAGTGAGGTCGCCGCCCACCTCGCTGCTGTCGAAAGCAGCCCGCAGCCCGCGGAAGTTCAGTTCGTTATCGTTTTGGACGATAAGCGACTCCGCGCTGAAAGGCATAACCGGCAGATCTGTGTCCAGCAGAGGATTCAGGCGAGACAGGTCCGCAAGCGTCAGGGTAGTCTGTAGACCGGTGCCAAGAAAGTCTGGTGCCCTGCCCAATTGGCCACTCAGTTTGATATCCGATCCATCGCTACTGAGGCTCGCCTCCCTGATATAGATGCCCTCGTCGAGCACCGCAACCCTGATGGCCAGCTCGAAGGCATGGTCCAGCGACTCCATTGCTGCACTGCCGGGCAGGAGCATGCCAAGGCTGTCTCCGGCTGCGTTTAGACGTATTTCGCCGCCGGGATCGGTCAGCGGCAGGTCGAGGTAGGCGCTAAGCGTGTTGCGGTTGGCGCCGAGCGCCGCCTGTCCGTTGTCCAGGCGAATGCCTCGTTCTTCCAGGGTGAGATCGCCGCTGGCTACTAATGGGAGGTCAAGGGCTGTATCGAAGTCCATGGCGCTTGCTGCTCTGGCGAGGCTGTCAGCGGTCACCCGCCATTGGAGGTGACTTCCGACATAGCCGTCACTGTTCAGGACGGAACCGAGGACGTTGAGCCTGCTCCCCAACTTGTCGATACTCATCCAGCCCGTGAAGTCAGCGCCCTGATTGTCACCCGGCCATAGATCAACCTGGGCTTGAAAAGGCCCATTAAGACTCGCCGGCAGGTTAAGGGTTGCAGCATGTTCAGACAGGTCTTTCCCCTGCAGTCTCAGCTGTAGCTTGGCGTCGGTCGGATCAGGGAAGACGGGGAAGCTTGCGATTAGCTGCAAGCTTGACTCAGCGATAGATAACTGGGCGGACTCAATCGTGACGGACTGCCCACTGCGGGCCAGTGTGCCCTCCAGTGTAAAAGGCTCTTCGGGTAGCTGCGAAAAACCCAGCAGAGCACCGACATGACCGGCACTTGGCCCCGCCGCGCTGACTACAACGCGCGCCTGTTTCAGCTCCCGCAGATCACGATACTCGCCGTGGGCCATGACCTCGAACTCGCCGGCGGTGCCCTCGACTTCGAGGAGCATAAGCTCTTCTGCGGGTGCGAGCGAGGCATCCAGTTGCAGCGGGCCCGTTGTGATCCTGCGCATGCGCAGCAGGTCGGTCAGGTATTCGAAGTTCGGCCCCTGTAAGCGCAGGTTGAGAGTGGGGCGACTCGGGTCCAGGAGATCGGCGATCTCGGTGTTGCCGCGCAGACTGATTTCACCGAGGTTTGCGCTCCAATCCAGACGTATGTCCCGCAGGTTAACGGTATCGCTGGTGGCGCCAACGTCGAGGTCCACGGCCAGGGCCTCTTCGTTAACAGTGCCACTCGCCTGCAGGCTGATGGCACCGTTGCGTTCGCGTCGCTGGTTCAGAGTCGGCAGTCTGACATCCAGGGGTTCAAGCAAGGCAGGTGAGCGGTACTCCAGCCAGCTGTCAGTCGCTTCAAGGCGCTGGATGAGGATCGGTAGCGCGAAGCGCTCCTCACTTCCTGTCGCCGCTTCGGTCTGCCCGGTACCCAGTGCCCAGTTATTTCTATTTTGCTCATCTCTTTGCAAAAAAAGGTTCAGGCCGCGGACACTGATCTCGCTGATGAGGATGGGCTTGGCCAGCAGGCCCCGCCAGGCGAGCCTGGCCTCCAGATAGTCGAGCGCGGCCAACCGGGGCTGTGTCGACCACTCAGTCGAGGCCAGGTGTGCATCATTGGCGCGCAGAGTAATGCCGTTGTCGAGATTGATCTCGACTGTGAGGTCGCCCCTCACAGCAAGCTCTCGTCCGAGCAGCTCGCTCAACAACACTTCGACCTGGGGCTTGAGGCGGCTGAAATCCAGATTGAAGAGCAAGGCCAACAAGAGCCCGGCTAGCGCGATAGCGCTCAATAGCAGGTAGCTAACCCACTTCAGCAATCGCACTCCGCTGTCTCCATGTGGCGCTCAATTTTTCATCGGGTGGATTAGCAAGGATAGCAGTTTCGTGCGACTCAGCCCGTTGGAAAAGCCCTGGGCTGTGGCAGATCGTTCTCCTCTCGGGACAGCTCCTCCAAATAGGTCTCCAGAACGAGGTTTGGCCGACCGCCCTTGCGGGTAATAGCGGCATAGCGTGTCCTGTAGTTCAAATGTGCCGGTAACAGCGCGCGCATGCGGCCCTCGCGCACCCAGCGCTCCGCATAGTGCTTGGGCAAGAAGCCGGTGTACTCTCCCGACAGCACGAGGAAGGCGACCCCCTCGCGATCGGTGGCGCTGGCGGCAGCCCGCAGACGTTGCAGCACCGGTCGGGCGCTTGCCGGGGCTTGGCTGCTCATGACGACAGCGTCCTGGCCACAGACGGTGACCTCGTCGAGATCTGCGTCTTGCGTCTCGAACAGGGCATGTGCGCTGCCGCAATAGAGCTCTGAGGCCTCGTCGTACAGGTCGAGATAGTTCAGGCCGGAAAGGATCTTCAGCTCTGGGACAACGCCGATGTGCAGATGCCCGTCCAGTACACCCTTCTCAATGTCCCCGGGAGGCATCATGCGTATATTGATCTGAACGCCGGGTCCTCGCCGTTTTAACGCGGCCAGTGAGTGAGTGACTCGCATGTGCTGGTACATGGTAACCAGGTTATCGGTGATGCCGATGTTAAGCTCCCCGCGCAGCTGGGCGTGCAGGCTGTTAACCTCTGTGCGGAAATTCTCGAGGGCCGCCATCAGCTGCAGGCTGGCGTCGTAGATTTCCTTACCCTCATCGGACAGGGCGAAGCCGGCCCGGCCCCGCTGGCACAGCCGCAATCCCAAGCGTTTCTCCAGATCGCTGACGGCAATGCTGATCGCAGACACGCTCATATCCAGATCGATTTCAGCCGCTGACAGTCCACCCGATTCGACCACGCTGCGAAATATGCGCAGCAGCCGAATGTCTGCATCGCCGACGGGCCCGCGCAGAGCGGGCGTTTTGCTTGTCATGACGTCCAGCCTATACTTTTTAATATGCAAAAGTTTATTCAATTAAATTTGCATTTTAGTTTAGTTAAACAAGGGTCACAATCATTCGCAATAGATACCCTGAAGGAGCGATCCATGACTGCTGCTGAATTTGATCCCCGCGCTGGCGTCAGCCAGGCCCAGTTTGATGCGCACTGGATGCCATTCACCGGCAATCGCCAGTTTAAGAAAGATCCTCGAATGTTGGTGGCGGCGGAGGGCCGCTATTATCAGAGCGCGGACGGGCGACGCATTTTTGATGGCCTATCCGGCCTTTGGACCTGCGGTCTCGGGCATGGGCGAGCCGAATTGGCGGACGCTGTGGCCGCGCAAATGCGTCAGCTGGATTACAGCCCTGCCTTCCAGTTTGCTCAACCCAAGTCCTTTCAATTGGCGGAAAAGATCGCGAGCTTCATGCCGGAGGGACTGAACCGTATTTTCTATACCGGTTCGGGCTCCGAGTCTGTTGAAACAGCTCTCAAGATTGCTCGCGCCTACTGGCACAAGCATGGTAAAGCCAGTAAGACGCGGCTGATCGGTCGTGCCAAGGGTTACCACGGTGTGAATTTTGGCGGTATCTCGGTTGGGGGGCTGGCCCCGAATCGAGCGCTGTATGGCGGCGGCATTGACGCGACCCATCTGCCGCACACCATCACGCCTGAGAACCACTTCAGCCGTGGCATGCCTGAGCATGGTGCGCATCTGGCTGATCGATTGGAAGATATGATCGCCATGCACGATGCCAGCACAATAGCTGCGGTCATCGTCGAACCGATGGCAGGATCCGCCGGCGTTATCCCGCCGCCGCAGGGTTACCTGCAGAAGATTCGCGATATCTGTGATCGCCATAACATCCTGTTGATCTTCGACGAGGTGATCTGTGCCTTTGGTCGCGTGGGAGCCAAAACAGGCGCAGAGGCCTTTGGCGTGACACCCGACATCATCACCATGGCCAAGCAGTTGACGAATGGCACCATACCGATGGGTGCGGTGGCCTTCCGAGAGGACATTTACAACACCTTCATGGAGCACGGTGGGCCGGAATACGCACTGGAGCTGCCCCACGGTTATACCTATTCAGCGCACCCGGTCGCCTGCGCGGCGGGTCTGGCGGCACTCGATTTGTCGGAGAAGGAAGACAGCATTGCCCAGGTGCAGGCGATAGCTCCTTATTTCGAAGAAGCGGCCCACGCCCTCAAAGGCGCCCCCTGGGTTGCAGACATCCGCAACTGCGGCCTCGCTGTGGGTATCACACTGGAGCATGCGCCCGGAGAGCCGCTCAAACGGCCCTACGAGGTGGGGATGTCCCTGTGGGAGAAAGGCTTTTACGTCCGCTACGGTGGCGACACCGTTCAAATTGCGCCGGCTTTCGCTGTGACGCGCCAAGAAATCGACAGCCTGTTTAACGCCCTGGGCGAGACACTGGAAGAACTGGGAAAGGAGTAACGAGGTACCCATGACAGCTTTACCGTCAATTGAGCAGCAGCAAATGATTGGTCACCTGATCGGCGGCCGGATGGACTTCGGCGCCGCGCGCCTGCAGCCGGTCTATGACCCGGCTACCGGCGAGTCGAGCAGGGCAGTGGCTATTGCCGAGCGTGCCACCGTCGAGGAAGCCATTGCCGCGGCTCACGCCGCCTTTCCGGCTTGGCGGGATACGCCCGCGGCGAAGCGCGCCCGCATCATGTTCCGTTTCAAACAGCTGCTTGAAGATAACACCGAGATCATCTGTCGGCTGATCGGTGAAGAGCACGGCAAGATTTCCCATGATGCGGCCGGCGAGCTGCAACGTGGTATCGAGAACGTGGAGTATGCGTGTGCTGCACCGGAGTTGCTGAAAGGCGAGCACAGCCGCAATGTGGGCCCGGGCATCGATTCCTGGAGCGAGTTTCAGCCCCTGGGCGTCGTTGCAGGCATTACGCCCTTCAATTTCCCGGCGATGGTGCCGCTCTGGATGTACCCCATGGCGATTGTCTGCGGCAACACCTTCGTGTTGAAGCCCTCCGAGCGCGACCCTTCTGCGGCCTTATATATCGCCCAATTGCTGGAAGAAGCGGGCCTGCCACCGGGCGTGATTAACGTAGTCAATGGTGACAAAACCGCTGTCGACACACTGCTTGAAGACGAGCGGGTTAAGGCGGTGAGCTTTGTGGGCTCGACGCCCATCGCGCAGTACATTTATGCGACTGCCAGCGCCAACGGCAAGCGCTGCCAGGCGCTTGGAGGCGCCAAGAATCACGCCATCATCATGCCGGATGCGGACCTCGATAACGCGGTCAACTCGATGCTTGGCGCCGCCTTTGGCTCCAGCGGAGAGCGCTGTATGGCGCTGTCTGTTGCAGTCTGCGTGGGCAGGGATATGCACGACCGCTTTGTAGCTGGCATGAAGGAGGCCATGGCCACGCTCAAGGTTGGCGGTTTCGCTAATAGCGAGAACGACTTTGGCCCGCTGATCACCGGCGAACATCGCGATCGCGTGCTGAGCTTCATAAATAGCGCCGAGGCCGATGGCGCGGTGGTCGAGGTCGACGGCCGTCAACCTGAAACTACCGGCGGGGAAGCAGGCTTTTTTGTCGGCGGCACACTCGTCAGTAGTGTCACGCCAGATATGGATGCCTACCGCAAGGAGATTTTTGGCCCGGTGCTGCAGGTGATGTGTGTGGATACGATGGAGCAGGCCATGGCACTCATTAACGCCCACGAATATGGCAATGGCACCTGTATCTTCACGCGCGATGGTGAGGCGGCCCGCTACTTCAGCGATCATATCCAGGTCGGCATGGTGGGCATCAACGTGCCGCTGCCGGTGCCGGTTTCATTCCACAGCTTTGGTGGCTGGAAGGCCTCGCTGTTCGGCGACCTGCACGCCTACGGTCCGGACGCGGTTCGTTTCTATACCAAGCGTAAAACGATCACCCAGCGCTGGCCTTCCGCGGGCGTCCGAGAGGGTGTGCAATTCGCCTTTCCTTCCTGAGCGCCAATCAGCGCTGCCGGTAGGGGATACGGCAGTAATCGATGCCGCGCCGCGGTTCTACCCCATACTTTTCGAGGTAGAGCCGCAGGGAGTTCATCGACAGCTCGCGGTTGGGCGTCGGCCCAAGGAATACGTGTTCCAGTGTCATGCGTTCTCCACCTGCCACCGCCAGTCGGAAATCGTAGTAGGGCACCAGCATGTATTTGCCCTCACGAAAGTGTACCGGTGCGTGTTTGTCATCCCTGATCGGTGGGGAAACAATGCGCCACTCCTGCTCTTCCTCGAAGGAGGGGTGTTTGAGAATCGCGGCGATGCGCAGCAGCTCGGCCTCCGCCAGCTCGAATAGGCTGTGGAAGTCTGCGCTTTCCCTCGCGGCAACGGCCAATGGCGCATCGCCGCTGGCAGCGTTTTCCAGGGCACCGAGGATATCGGACATCAGGGCCCGCTGATGCTGTTCGTCATAAATGCAGCGGCCTAGCTGATACATTTGGCGCTCTGCGCAATCCGCGACGTGTTCGGGATTGAAGCCCAGACTGACGCCTTTGCCGTGGATGCTGTAACCGCGCCATTGGCTGAGCAGGTTGCCGTTGGCTCTGAAAGAGGCAACGAAGAGCATCGGGCCTTGCACCACGCGGTGTGACAGCCATTCCTGTAGTTGGGTCAGCAGTCTGGGGTTGTCGCAGCCCTGCTGGATGCGTGCGCTGATCGCCTCACCGAGTAGCTCCAGCGTATGCCTCAGCTCGGTCGAGTCGTTCATGTACCGAATATCGCTGGCTCGCAGAATACTGCTGCTGACGATGCCTTGCAGGCCCGTAAAGGAGGTGTAGTGATAAAGCGTCTCTGTTGCCTGTTCGGCAAACAGTCGTTCTGCGAGGTTGGCTAGCATGGCCGCATGGTATGACGCGATTGCGACAGTTGTATGACAGGGTCAGCTGCGGATAGAGGCGCGGTAACTTCGGGGTGACAGACCGACCGTGCGGCTAAAGAGGCGGGAAAAGTACAGGGGATCGTCATACCCGAGTTGGACGGCGATAGCTGAAACACTGAGCTCAGTGCTGTCCAGCAGGCTGCAGGCCTGTTCCATTTTCATATTGAGGAAGTGTTTGACCGGGGAATAACCGGTCAGCGCTTTATAGCGCTTTGAAAAGTGGTACTTGGACAGGTTGGCGGCACCGGCGAGTTGATCGAGAGTCAGTGGCTGATCAATGTTTTCCAGCATGAAGTTCTGAACCTGCTCCAGCTCGAAGCCGCCCTGCGAAAGGCCTTGGCGGGCGCGAACATCGAGGGCCATCTGGCTTAGCAGCTGCCGTAACTGGTTTGCTGCGTTGATAAAAGCACGGGTCGAGTAGCCCGTGCGCCTGACTGCCATCAGACTGCTGAAGCCGCCGATCAGCTGGGGTGATAGCCCGACATCGAGCACCGGTTGCGCCTCGCGGTAGCCGAGGTACTGCAGGAAAATAGCGGTGCTGGCACCCTGGAAATGCACCCAGAACAGGGTCCAGGGGTCTTTGCCGTGGGCTTCGTAAAGATGCGCGAGCCCCTGTGGCAGGAGGATCAATTGGCCCGCAGCCACCTCGCCAAGCCAGGAGCCGGCGCGCAGGCTGCCGCGGCCGGCAGTGCAATAAATCAACAGGTTGTCGTCATGACGCTGGCGCTGCATGCGGTGACCATGGGCCTCGGGGTAGTAACCCATCGCGGTCGGGTAGCAGTCCTTGGTGAGTGGATGTCGGGCCATTTGCTCGACCATGAAGGCGGGCGTCAGAAAGCGCACGCCGGCGCTTGGCAGGGGCCATTTTGAGGGGGCACTCATAGCGCAATATAGTCCATGTATGGCGCAAGATAGTCAATGTGATGATGCTTTTGCGGTGCTACACTTGCGCCCCTAACGAGATAAGAGTGAGGATGGAGCGCATGTCCGACCCCAGCAGCCCCCAAGCAGAGATCGCCGCTTTGGTGGCACGTTCCCGCGTCGCTCAGGCCCGGATCGCACACTATAGCCAGGAGCAGGTCGACGAATTGATCACGGCCATGGTCTATGCCGTTGCACGAGAAGATCGCTCGGAGGAAATTGCCCAGTTCACGGTCGATGAGACACAGTTGGGCAACTACGAGGGTAAGTACCTGAAGATCCATCGCAAGACCCGGGCAACACTTATGGACATCATCGACGACAAGTCCGTGGGCGTGATCGAGGAAGACCCTGAGCGCAACATCGTCAAGATCGCAAAGCCGGTCGGCGTCATTGGCGCCTTGTCACCGTCTACCAACCCGGAAGCTACGCCCGTGATTAAGGCGATCTCGGCGATCAAAGGGCGCAACTCCATTGTCATCGCCCCGCATCCGCGGGCGAAGCTCACCAATAAGAAGATTGTCGACTACATGCGTGATGCGGCAGAGCGCATGGGTGCACCAGCAGATATCGTGATCGGCATCGAGACGCCCTCCATTGAAGGCACCAATGAGTTGATGCGGCAGTGTGATCGCGTCCTGGCGACCGGTGGTGAAGCGATGGTGACGGCGGCCTATTCCTCAGGCACACCGGCACTGGGTGTCGGCGTCGGCAATGCCTGCATCGTCGTGGATGACAGTGCCGACCTTGACGAAGCCGCCGACAAGATTCGCACCTCCAAGACGCTGGACCTGGCAGCGTCCTGCTCGTCAGACAACGCGGTGATCATCTTTGAGTCGGTCTACGACGATCTGGTCAAGAAGCTGCAGGTGGAGGGGGGTTACATCCTCAACCCCGACGAGAAGGCCAAGCTGCAGTCAACGCTCTGGGAAGACGGCCACCTCAATGCCAAGGTCGTTGCGCAGCCGGCGCATAAAATAGCGGGAATGTCGGGCATTGAACTGCCGGAAGGTAAGCAGTTTTTGATTGTTCCGGAGACAGGGGCAGGCGCGGACTACCCGTTTTCTGGTGAGAAGCTCTCGGTAACCATGGCGCTGTACAAGGTCAAGGACATCGACGAGGCCATCGCCCTGACCAACAGTGTTCAAGCCTACCAGGGCCAGGGTCACTCATGCGGCATCTACTCTTATAACGAGGACAACATCATGAAGTATGCGGCCGAGACGCGGACGTCCCGCGTGATGGTGAATCAGCCGCAGGCCGCCTCCAACAGTGGCAACCTGTGGAACGGCATGCGCCAGACTTTTTCCCTGGGCTGCGGTTCCTGGGGTGGCAACTCGATCAACCATAACATCACCTGGCGTGACCTGATTAACGAGACCTGGGTGTCGAAACCGCTCGCGGAAACCAAGGTCATTCCACCCGATGAGGAGCTCTTCGCCCGCGTCCTGGACCGCTTCGCGGACTGAGCCATGGACTTTTCTCTGAGCGATGAGCAACAGGCCTTCGTTGACAGCGCCCGCGCGTTTTCCGACGGGGCGCTGGCACCGGGCGCGGCCGAGTGGGATGCGACCTCTTATTTCCCGAAGGAGGTACTGGCGCAGGCCGGCGAGCTCGGCTTTATGGGCATGTACACCCCGGAAGAGGCCGGCGGCCTCGGCATGAGCCGCCTGGATGCCAGTCTGATTGTTGAGGAATTGGCGCGCGGTTGCACGACAACGGCAGCCTTCCTGACAATTCACAATATGGCGACCAGCATGATCGGCAAGTACGGCAGCCGGGCGCTGATTGAAGCCTGGTGTCCTGATCTGGTCATGGGTACCAAGCTCGCCTCCTACTGCCTGACCGAACCCGGTGCCGGTTCTGATGCGGGGTCTCTGCGTACCAGCGCCTCGTTGGATGGGGACGATTACGTAGTGAACGGCAGCAAGGTCTTTATTTCAGGCGCTGGCGAGACCGATGTACTGGTGGTGATGCTGCGCACCGGGGACGGTGGTCCGAAGGGCGTATCGACGCTGCTGATTCCCGCCGATGCCGAAGGCATCGAATATGGCAAGAACGAGGAGAAGATGGGCTGGAAGGCGCAGCCGACCCGCATGGTCAGCTTTGACAATGTGCGGGTACCGCAGGGCAACCGGCTTGGGGCAGAGGGGCAGGGCTTCGCCATAGCGATGGAAGGCCTGGACGGCGGTCGCATCAATATCGCCACCTGCAGCGTAGGTACGGCGCAACAGGCGCTGGATGAGGCTACCGCCTATGTTCAGGAACGCAAGCAGTTCGGCAGTGCCATTGCGGATTTTCAGGCTACGCAGTTTGCCCTGGCGGATATGTTGACTGAGTTAGTCGCTGCGCGTCAGATGATTCGCCTGGCGGCGAGCAAGCTCGATGGCGGCGATAGTCAGGCCACCACCTACTGTGCCATGGCCAAACGTTTTGCTACCGACGTTGGTTTTGATGTCTGCAATCGCGCGCTCCAGCTTTTTGGTGGCTACGGCTACATCAAGGAGTACCCGATGGAGCGTCACGTGCGCGATACGCGCGTACACCAGATACTTGAGGGTACGAACGAAATCATGCGCGTCATCATTTCCCGCCGTCTGTTGATGGACGGCGCACTGGAGGTCATTAAATGAGCCTGAGTTCTTCAGAGAAACTAAAGGTCGAAATCCGGGGCCATACGGCGCTGCTGACGATCGATAACCCCGCGGCCAATACCTGGGATACGGAAAGCCTGCCGGCGCTGAATGAGCTGATTGAGAAGCTCAATGCCGATCGTTCCATCTTCGCTCTGGTACTGACGGGCGCAGGCGAGAAGTTTTTCTCAGCAGGGGCAGACTTAAAGCTCTTTGCCGATGGCGATCCCGATACGGCCCGCGATATGTCGCGCTACTTCGGCGAGGGCTTTGAGTGCCTGGCAGACTTTCGTGGCGTTTCCATCGCGGCGATCAATGGCTTTGCCATGGGGGGTGGCCTCGAGGTCGCGCTGGCCTGTGATATCCGCATTGCCGAAAGCCATGCCCAAATGGGTTTGCCCGAGGCCAAGGTGGGCCTACTGCCCTGTGCCGGCGGCACGCAGCGCCTATCCTGGCTTGTTGGGGAAGGGTGGGCCAAGAAGATGATTCTGTGTGGCGAGCGCATCAAGGCCGAAACGGCCGGCGATATCGGGCTGGTTGAGGAGGTTGTGCCCACCGGCGAAGGCCTTGCGCGTGCGTTAGCGCTGGCGGAGCAGGTTGGTGAGCAGAGTCCCATTTCTGTTACCTATTGCAAAGAGCTGATTCACCAGGCACGCGACAACGCCATGGGCGGTGCCTTGCCCTACGAACGGCAGAAGTTTGTTGACCTGTTCAAGACCGAAGACCAGCGCGAGGGCGTCAACGCGTTTCTGGAGAAGCGCAAGCCAGTCTGGAAGAACGCCTGATGTCCGCGCCAGTCCTGTTTGATGAGATGCCGGCCGGCCAGCGCAAGCTCGGTCGTGTGACCCTGAACGTCGAAGCGACGCTCAATTCTCTAACACTGGACATGGTAGATCTGCTGCAGGCGCGACTGAATGCCTGGGCCGATGACGATGAGATCGCCGCGGTGTTCATCGATGCGGCCGGCGAGAAAGCCTTTTGTGCCGGCGGTGACGTCCAGGCTTTGCATGCTTCGGCGGTGGCCACGCCTGGCGGACCCTGCGACTACGCTGAAGCCTTTTTCACGCGAGAGTACCGCATGAATTACACCCTGCACACCTATCCCAAGCCCCTGGTGTGCTGGGGTCACGGCATTGTGATGGGCGGCGGTCTCGGAGTGATGGCCGGCTGCAGTCACCGCGTGGTGACGGAAAGAACCCGAATTGCTATGCCCGAGGTGACTATCGCGCTGTTTCCCGATGTGGGCGGGAGCTGGTTCCTGAACCATGCGCCCGGTCGCTGCGGCGAGTTTCTGGCGCTGACGGGGGCCTCGATCAACGCGGCCGATGCGATCTTTATTGGCATCGCGGACCGTTTCATCGCCAGCGAGCACAAGGACTCTGTACTTGCTGAGCTGCTGGCACTGAGCTGGACACCGGACGCCTCGACTAACCACGCGCTGGTTCGACATGTGTTACGTCCGTTCTCCGAGCAGAGCGTCGGCAGTCTGCCGGCGGGGCAGGTGGAGCCGCATCTGGGCAGCATCGGTGCGCTGATGGACGGCGACAGCATCCACGACATCATCGACCGTATAACGGGCCAGGATACTGAAGACCCCTGGCTCACCAAGGCCAGAGACAGCCTTGCCCACGGATCAAAACTGGCCGCGCTGTGGATCGACAGACAACTGTGGGAGACGCGTTACAGTTCCTTGAAGGAAGTGTTTCAAAGCGAGATACGCCTGGCGACGCACATCGTGCGCCACCCCGAGTTTGCCGAGGGCGTGCGGGCACTGCTGATTGATAAAGACCGTAACCCCGCCTGGCTCTACGGCAGCTCAAGAGACGTGCCCGCGGAAGTGTTGGAAGGCTTCTTCGCCGAGCCCTGGGGAACCAATCCCCTGGCAGATCTGGACTAGATGCCATTCCCGCGCAGGGTGCCTTTGCGCTACGAAAGAGGAGAATAACAGTGGCAAATGTAGCCTTTATCGGCCTCGGCAACATGGGCGGCCCCATGGCAAAAAACCTGGTGAGCGCCGGGCACGGGGTCACCGTGTTCGACCTGATGCCCGAGGCCTGTCAGGAATTGGCGCAGGCGGGAGCCCGGGTGGCCTCGACCGCCAGCGAGGCGGTGGTGGGTGCCGAATACGTGATCTCCATGCTGCCGGCGGGCAAGCATGTTGCTGCCGTCTACCTCGGGGAAGAGGGCCTGCTCGCGCAACTGGACGGTGACACCACCGTGCTGGATTGCAGCACTATCGATGCCGCCACAGCCCGAGAGGTGGGTGAGGCAGCTGCAGCGATGGGCATTGGCTTCATGGACTCGCCGGTATCCGGTGGCGTGGCCGCAGCCGCGGCGGGCACGCTCGCTTTCATGTGTGGCGGCTCGTCCGAGACTTTCGAAAAAGCCGAGTTCATTCTTGCGGCGATGGGCAAGAACATTTTTCACGCGGGCCCCCACGGGGCAGGGCAGGTTGCCAAGGGCTGCAACAACATGTTGCTGGCTATCCACATGATTGGCAGCTGTGAGGCGCTGGAAATGGGTGCACGCAACGGCCTCGACCCTAAGGTGCTGTCGGAGATCATGATGGCCAGCTCCGGCCGTAACTGGTCGCTCGAGGTCTATAACCCCTATCCCGGTGTGATGGAAGGTGCGCCGGCGAGTAACGATTACAGGCCCGGCTTCATGGTCGACCTGATGGTGAAGGACCTCGGGCTGGCCCTGGATATTGCCGAAGATTGTGGAGTGAACAATCGGCTGGGTCAGCTAGCAGGTGAGCTCTACCGAGCGCATCAGGCGGCGGGCAACGGTCAGCGCGACTTCTCCAGTGTCCTGGAGCTTCTCAAGGACTGATGCCATCCCCCCAGGAGCAGGTGGCCGAGGCGCTGAGCGGGGCGAGCACCCGCGAGAGTTATTACGCTGGCGGAGCGATCTGCTGGCAGCACTGGCCCGCGCAATCTGGCGCTGGCGCTGTGCCGCTGGTGCTCGTGCACGGCGGGTTCGGTAGCTGGAATCACTGGATTGCCAACGCACCGAGCCTGTGTACGCATCGCGATGTCTGGGCACTGGATCTCCCGGGGCTCGGCCGCTCGGGTGACATGCCTGAGCCTCACACCACCGCGCATTTTGCGCAACTGGTACTTGCGGGCATTGACCAGGTGCTCGGTGCCGAGACCGCTTTTGCACTCGCTGCATTCAGCTTCGGCGCCATGATCAGCGGGCACGTGGCGGCGCTGTCCGGCCCCCGCTGCACTCGCTGTACGCTGATCGGCGCTTCTGGCTTTGGTGAGCTTCACGTGCAGGCGGAACTGTTACCGCCCCCTGGTCCCCAGGTCCCGGACCAGGAGGCGGCGGCGATTCACCGTGAAAACCTGGCGCGACTGATGATTGCCGATCGTTCCCGGATCGATGAACTGGCGGTTTACCTGCATGGCGACAATCTCGCGCGACACCGCTTTCGCAGTCGACGCCTGGCCGGCAGCAGCGATCTCGCCGATGTCCTGCCCGATATTGAAGCCAGGCTGGTCGGGCTGTGGGGTGACCTCGATGCCACTGCTGGCGGTGCACAAGCCATTGAGCTTCGCCGGAAGCTATTGCGTTCTGCACAGGCGGACGCGGAGTTTTATGTGCTGGCGGGCGTGGGCCATTGGGCGATGTACGAGGCGCCCAACGAAGTCAACGCGATTTTGAGCGGCGACATCGAGGCCTGAGCCCGATCATCAGCCCATCGCGTCTGTGTGTGGTGCGGACTGCAGCCAGTGCGCTTCTTTCAGTTCGAAGTCTCTGAGTATTTCATCAAGCGCGCGACCGATACGCGTGGTCACCCTGATGGCCGGCAGCTTCGGCCATGTGGCACGTTCTCCCTGGAGGATCAGTTCGGCCAACTCCTCTTCCGACAACATCTTCAGGATCATCGACAGGCTGGATGGGCCGTACTGGGGGGTAATGTTGATGTCACCGGTGAAGCGCTGGTCAATGAGAGCATTGATGGCATTCAGTGTCGTACCAGTACCCGGGCCGACATTGGCGTAGCGTTGCACGAAATCAAGACCGCCACGCACAACCTCTTTGGTCGCGGCAACCGAGGCGTCGGAGACGATTTTGCGTAACCCGGGTCGCAGGCTGCGCTCGCGCCCAAGGTATGGCAAAACCTGGCTGACGACAAAGTGGTTAACGCCATACATGCGAGCCAGGCGCTTGGCGGGTAGATCCTGTGAGAATGAGCCGTCTATCCACCGCCTGGAGGGCAGGTAGGGTTTAACCTTGCCGTCCTCATCCCGCGCCATGAGCTGTGCCGGTGGAAAGACGCCCGGCAGGGCAGAGCTTGCAAGGACCGCCGATCTGATCGTGACGTTTGGCGAGGCGATATGGTTTAGCAGGCGCGAGGTCTGTTTTGGCTCCGCGGGCGATATAGTGATGTTGATACTTCGGCCCGTTTTGTCGTAGGCCTCCAGGAAGGTCATGTCCGGGATCATGCGCGCCATTTCACGCTTGATGATGCGCATGTCTATACGTTTTCCGCTGCCAAACCCCAGCTTTATGTCGTCGTTGTTTTGCGTCAGGGCGCGCGCCAGATAGTTGTCTTCAAACAGGGCCAGGTATTCATCGTCGCTGCGCGTGCCTACAACTGCGGCGACGAATGAACCCGCGCTTGCGCCGGAAATGACGACGGGACAAAGCTGTTGCTCGATCAGCGCTTTGAGTACGCCGAAGTGAAAATAGCCGAGCGTGCCGCCGCCCGAGAGCATCAGTGCAGAGCGGCCATAGCAGTGGCTGGCGCGCTGGAAAAAGGCGACTCGCTCTGCCCAGGATACTGACTTTAGTTTGCGCTGTGCGAGGTAACGTAGAGAGTCCTGAATCTCATTGATATAGTCTTCGATCAGGTGCTTGGTGCCCCCGCGGGCGCGCTGATATAGCGCGGCCTGACCCATGCCCGCCATATTGCCGTGAATGCCCTCATTCAGGTTAAACAGTAAACCCTTGTCATCGCCTTTCTTGCGCAGGCGCCGCAGGCGCTGCAGACGTGTATTGATATTGATGTGGTCGTAAAGGCCCGAGGCGTCGTTGTTGCGCCAGGCCTGAGCACCGCTGAGATCATCGTGATCATTGGCGAGTGCCAGCCATTGCTCAAAGGAGGTGGCAACTGCCATGTATCGATCAAGTTGTCGCAGGCGCTTGTTCAGCAGCCGTTTGCTACCGTCCATAAAATGACACTCGCTGCCAGTCTCTCGCCCGGCGGCGTCGGGCTTTCTGAACTGGTGGCCGCAGATGGTACCACGCATAAGGCCTGTCGAGCGCCGGGTTCTGGCGCCGCGACGCATGGCCGGATTTTGGCGCAGCCCCCTACATGCTTGGCACCCCAGCCCATGTCTGCTACAGGTTCATTCAGTAAGATGCGTCAACGCTGAGGTCGACGCTTTCATCGATGCTGAAATAGGAGCTGCAGTCCATGAGCGAGAAACGTGTAAGGATCGGCGGAGCGAGTGGCTTCTGGGGTGACGCGGCCCGGGCAACACCGCACCTGCTGGCCGATGGCCGTCTGGATTTTATTGTTTACGACTATCTTGCCGAAATCACCATGTCAATCATGGCGCGCGCGCGGCTCAAGGATAACGACAAGGGCTATGCCACCGACTTTGTGAGTGCTGCAATGGTGCCCAACCTGCAGCGCATCGCTGATCAAGGTGTGAGGGTCGTCTCCAATGCAGGCGGCGTGAATCCCCAGGCCTGCGCTACTGCCCTGCGTGCGGCGATCGCCGACCAGGGCCTTGAATTAACCGTGGCCTGCATTACCGGGGATGACCTGATGGCCTGGGTAGACGATTTTGTGAATGCCGAATCCAGGGAAATGTTTTCTGGAGAAGCTCTTCCTGATGCTGAGCGGCTTCTGAGCATGAACGCGTATCTGGGTGCCTTCCCCATTGCTGCGGCTCTGGACGCAGGTGCTGATATCGTCATCACGGGTCGCTGTGTCGACAGTGCCGTGACGCTTGGCGCCTGTATCCACAGTTTCGGCTGGACGCCGGACGACCTTGATGCCTTGGCCATGGGTTCACTTGCGGGCCATATTCTTGAGTGTGGTACGCAGGCAACTGGCGGCAACTTTACCGACTGGGAGGCGGTCGAAGATATCTCGACCATTGGTTATCCAATTGCCGAGGTCTCAGCGGACGGCAGCTTTATCTGCAGTAAACCCGAGGGCAGCGGCGGCCTGGTGAGTGAAGCAACGGTCGGGGAGCAAATGCTGTACGAGATAGGCGACCCCCAGGCCTATATACTGCCTGACGTTATCTGCGACTTCTCGGAAGTGAAGCTGGAGCAGATCGGAGAGGATCGTGTGCAAGTTAGCGGCGCCCGAGGCTATCCGCCGCCGGACAGCTACAAGGTTAGCGCGACCTTTATTGATCAGTTCCGCGGAGGCACTTACATGACGTTTTATGGCCTCGATGCCGAGCGCAAGGCGCGGGCCATGGCGGAAGCGGTGTTCAAATCGTCGCGCAAAATGCTGAAGGTGCTGGGTCTCGCTGACTTCAGCGAAACCGATGCCGAGGTGCTCGGTGCGGAAAGCCAGTTCGGCCATTACGCCGAGGCGGATGGCTGTCGCGAGGTGGTGCTGAAAGTTGCAGCCAAGCACCCGGAAATGGCGGGCATTGGGGTGATGTTGAAAGAGGCCGTGGGCCTCGCGCTGGCTACGCCTCCTGGCCTGTCGGGTTTTGCCGGCACCCGGTCCAGGCCATCACCGGTTGTGCGCCTGTTTTCATTCCTGGCCGATAAGACTGATGTCAGCATCTCGATACAGCTGGGTGACACCACGCTGGAGCACAGTGATACGCCCGGCCGTGGTTTTGACCCCGGACAGTTGGATAGACCTCACATGGATGCCGCTGAACCTCAAGATGACTGGGTTGACCTGCCATTGATAAGACTCGCCTGGGGACGCAGCGGCGATAAAGGGGATAAGGCCAATGTCGGTGTTATAGCGCGCCGCCCGGAATACCTGCCCTATATTCTGGCGAGCTTCGATGAAAAGAGCGTGGCGCAGCGCTTCGAGCACTTTCTTGCCAGCGATGGTGATGGTGCGGTCGAGCGCTACTTGCTGCCCGGCATTCACGCCGTTAATTTTCTTCTGCACGATGTGCTTGGCGGTGGCGGCGTGGCCAGTCTGCGTAATGACCCCCAGGGTAAGGGCTACGCGCAGCTGCTGCTGGCAGCGCCTGTGCGGGTGCCCCCTGAACTGGCGGAGGAGCTGCAATGAGCGTTTTTAAATCGAGGGTAAACCCCCAGTCTGAGAGTTTTCAGCGTAACCGCGAGGACATGCTTGGGCTAATTGGCAGGCTTGACGCCTTGAACCGGCGTGGTGCGATGATTTCCGAACGTCGGCGGCCGCGCTTCGAGGCCCGCGGCCAGCTTACCCCGCGGGAGCGGCTGGCTCGCCTCCTCGACCCAGGCATGCCCTTCATGGTCGTCGGTAACCTGGCGGGCTATCTGGTGGATACCCAGGACGAGGAAAAGTCGGTGCCGGGTGCGCCAGTCATCGCTGGTATCGGATTTATCAGCGGCGTGCGCTGCATGGTCGTTGTCGATGATTCCGGGATTATGGCAGGTTCGTTGACGGACGGCAGTGGCTATCGCATTCGCCGTGCAGAGATTATTGCGCTTGAGCAAAGCCTGCCCTTCGTCCACCTCGTCGAAAGTGCGGGCGGCGACTTGATCAATTACCGGGTGGAGAACTTCATTTCCGGCGGTTATCTCTTCGGCAGCCAGGCGCAACTCAGCGCGGCAGGTATTCCGGTAATTTCTATCCTGCATGGCTCATCAACCGCTGGCGGCGCCTATATGCCTGGCCTCAGTGACTACGTGATTGCGGTTAAGGGGCGTGGGCGCGCCTTCCTTGCCGGCCCGCCGCTCTTGAAGGCAGCGACCGGGGAAATAGCGACCGAAGAAGAGCTGGGAGGCGCAGAGATGCATGCCACCACCTCCGGCTTGGCGGAATACCTCGCTGAGAATGATGGCCAGGCAATTCAGATGCTTAGGGAGTTGATGCAGCGTCTTGACTGGAACCGGGGTTGCGGCAAAGCGCCAATTCGTAGCTTTAGTGAACCGCTCTACGATCCCGACGAGATAGCCGGTGTCATACCCGTAGACTATCGCACGCCCTACGATATGCGAGAGCTGCTTGCGCGGGTTGTAGACGGCTCTGATTTCATGGAATTCAAGTCACGCTACGGGACGCCGACAGTGTGTGCCCAGGCCTCAATCATGGGCCTACCCTGCGGCATTCTTGGCAATAACGGGCCTATCGATCCTGAGGGCGCCACCAAGGCTACGCAGTTTTTGCAGCTCTGTGATCAGTCCGACATCCCGGTTATTTTTCTTCAAAACACTACAGGCTACATCGTCGGTACACGATCTGAGCAGGCTGGCATGATCAAGCACGGCGCCAAGATGATCCAGGCGGTACGCAATATCGAGGTGCCGCGGATCACGCTGATGACGGGTGCGAGTTTTGGCGCCGGTAACTACGGCATGTGTGGCCGCGCCTATGAACCTGATTTCCTCTATACCTTCCCCAATGCCAAAACCGGCGTTATGGGCGGAGAACAGGCGGCCAAGACAATGTCCGTGGTCGCTCGAGGCAAGGCTGAAGCTGCTGGACAGGCCGTCGATGAGGATTCGTTGGCAAAACAGGAGGCTTTTCTGGCAGAGCTGTTCGATGGCCAATCTGATGCCTTCTGTACGTCTGGCCGCATGCTGGACGACGGCATGATTAACCCGCGGGATACCCGCAGAACGCTGGGCTTCCTGCTTGAAACTGTTTGGGAGAAGCGCCATCGCAAGGTGCGTCCAAACAGCTTCGGCATTGCCCGATTGTAGGAGGAGATTGGAATGCTGCAATTACCTGAAACTACGGATCTCGAACTGGTTCTACGCGGCAGCGTTTTACACATCTGGCTGAACCGGCCCGAGGCGAAAAATGCGCTGTCAGGCGAGATGGTGGATGAGCTGTCTGCGGTGCTGGATGCGGTGAGGGAAGAACGTGGCGTACGCACGCTCGTGCTGCGCGGGCGCGGCGGCGTGTTCTGTGCGGGCGGAGACATCAAGGGTTTCAAGAGCGGAATGCAGGCGGAAGCGGCCGACAGAGATTCAGTGGCCCGTGGCAATCGCCACTTCGGCGACTTGATGATCAAGCTGAACGAACAAGCACAGGCGGTCATCATGCTGGTCGAGGGCGCAGCCATAGGCGGTGGACTCGGCCTTGCGTGTGCGGGTGACGTTACGATCGTTACCCGGGATACCCGCTTTCGGCTGAGTGAAACCAGCCTGGGGATTCCTCCCGCTCAGATTGCTCCTTTTGTTACCGAGCGGGTTGGGCTTACGCAGGCGCGCCGACTGATGTTAACCGGTGCCCGCTTCAAGGGTGAAGAAGCCGTGCAGTTGGGTGTCGCCCATCTTCTCGCCGACGATACTGATGACCTCGAGCTGCAACTTCAACAGGTCCTCGACCAGATCGCCCTCTGTGCACCGGGTGCTAATGCAGTGACCAAGTCCATCATATTTGAGGCAACGCGCAAGGCGCGATCCGAGGCGCTGGATTTTGCCGCTGACGGTTTCGCTCGATGCATGTTGAGCGAAGAGGGGCGCGAGGGTGTTGCTGCATTTATAGAAAAACGCAAGCCCGCCTGGGCGACGGAATAATCCCATGGAACGATTTAACAGTATTCTGGTTGCCAACCGTGGTGAGATTGCCTGCCGCGTGATGCGCAGCGCAAGCGAGCTCGGTTATAGAACAATCGCGGTGTATTCCGACGCCGACGCCGACGCTCCCCACGTCCGTCTGGCGGACGATGCCGTCCGTATTGGCCCTGGACCCGTGGGTGAGTCCTACCTTGTCATCGATAACATCCTTGCAGCGGCTCGCGAAAGCGGGGCGGAGGCGGTGCACCCCGGGTATGGCTTTCTGTCTGAAAACGCTGACTTTGCCCGTGCCTGTGAGGATGCGGGCCTCACCTTCATTGGGCCGTCACCCGATGCCATTCATCTGATGGGCAACAAGGCGGAAGCGAAGCGTCGTATGCTGGAGGCATCCGTGCCCTGTGTTCCCGGCTATGAGGGTGAAGCGCAGTCGGAAGAAGCGCTGCTCGAGGCCGCAGCGACTATTGAACTGCCACTCATGGTCAAGGCGGCGGCCGGGGGCGGGGGTCGCGGCATGCGGCTGGTAGCGCATCGTGAAGACCTCCCCGGCGCCATCGCCCTGGCCCGCGCGGAGGCGGAGTCTGCCTTCGGTTCTGGAGAGCTGATACTGGAGCAGGCCATCCTGCGGCCGCGGCACGTGGAACTGCAGGTGTTTGCCGACAGCCATGGCAACGTGGTGCACCTTGGGGAGCGTGATTGCTCGGTGCAACGCCGCCACCAGAAGGTGGTGGAAGAGGCACCCTGTCCGGTGATGACGGACGAACTGCGGCGGAACATGGGAGCCGCCGCTGTTGCTGCGGCACGTAGCATCGACTACCGCGGAGCCGGCACGGTGGAGTTCCTGCTGGATGAGTCAGGTCGCTTTTACTTTCTCGAGATGAACACGCGCCTGCAGGTGGAGCATCCTGTCACCGAACTCATAACAGGGCTGGATCTGGTGGCCTTGCAGATTCAGGTCGCACAGGGCGAGGCTCTGGGTTTTGGGCAGGAGGACGTGCAGCTGAGCGGGCATGCGATTGAAGTGCGCCTCTACACCGAAGATCCAAGTCAGGACTTTTTACCCACTTCAGGGCCTGTAGCGCTCTGGTGTCCGGCCGATGGCGTCGGTGTTCGAGTCGACGATGGTATCGCCAGCGGCCAGGAAATCTCACCGTATTACGACCCCATGGTCGCCAAGGTTATCGCCCACGGGCCGAGCCGTGAGATCGCGCGCCAAAGGCTGGTTGATGCGCTGAAGGCAAGCGTGCTGTTCGGCCCTCGACACAACCGCGATTTTCTCGTGGCTTGCCTCGAGCAAGCGGCCTTTGTTGCCGGTGAGGCAACGACGGCCTTCATCGTTGAGGAGTTCGGCGAATCAGGCTATCAGGAGCAGCCCGTCAGCTTTGCTGAAAGCGCGGCCGCAGCTGTGCTCGAGTTGGCCCTCGAACATCGATTATTGTTCCATAAGGCGGTTATTGCCTCCCCTGAGTTGAGGGACTGGTCCAGCGCCGGCACGCTGATTTCTCGCAAACGCTACGTCCACGGCGAGACCTTCCACGACCTCGCAGTTATGCCAATAGGCGGGCAGCGTTACGAGGTCTTTGATAGCGAACAGAGCATCCAGGTTGAGATCAAGGAACTGACGGAACTGACGGCGACGCTGGTAGTGGATGGCGTGTCTCAACGCGCCAGCTATCTCCTTGCGGAGCCGGGCTTGCTGTACCTGTCGATGGGCGGCCGCGCTGCTGAATACCGGGATCAGATTCCTCTGGATGGACAGGCCGAGAGCGGCAGCGGCGGCGGCAGCATAACGGCGCCCATGCATGGCCTGCTGCTTGAAGTGCGCGTAGCCGAGGGTGACTCGGTGGCCTTGGGCGATACCGTCGCAGTGCTAGAGGCGATGAAGATGCACTATGAGATAACGGCGGAGGCGGACGGCACGGTAGTCGCCGTGCTCGCCAATGCGGGCGATCAGGTGGCGGCAGAAGCCTTATTGCTCGAAATTGAGGTGGCTGACTGAGTCAGCGCCTTCCTCTCAGGCGTGGACCTGCCCTCAAGCAATGGCCTCGCGGGTCAGGTTGCGCGAGCCCTCGTCGGTGACCACGACATTGTCTTCAATACGTATGCCGCCGTAGGGTCTCAGGGCGTCGACCAGGGCCCAGTTGATGTCATTGCAAAAGTCGCCTGCTGCTTCCCGCAAGAGGCTGTCTATGAAGTAGATGCCGGGTTCAATGGTCAGCACATTACCCACCTGTAAATGCCGGGTGAGCCGCAGGTGCGGATATCGCGGCGGCGGTGGCTGTTCGCTACCGTCGTCGTTCAGATGGCCCGCAACATCATGTACCTGAATCCCAAGAAAGTGCCCCAAGCCATGCGGAAAGAACACGCGGCTGAGGCCTGAGTCCACAGCGGTGGCTGCCGTTTGGCTGATGATCCCCGCCTCATGCAGCAGCTCTGCAATACCGACGTGTGCCAGGTGGTGCAGCTCTCCAAATGCGACGCCTGGCCTGACCGCACGGCACAGTGATTGCTGCAATTCATCCAGCCCAGCGATGAGTTCGCCGAAGTCTTCCCCTGTCGTATAGGTGCGCGTAATGTCTGAACAATAGCCGTAGCAGCGCGCACCCGCGTCAATTAGAAAACTCCGCCGCTTTTCAGGTAGCTCTCGCTCGCGGAACTGGTAATGCAGCACGGCGCCATGCTCATTCAGGGCGATAATGCTGGGGTAGGGTAGCTCTGCTTCCAACTGGCCGCTGGCCTCGTTGTAGGCCTGGTGAATGGCAAACTCACTGAAGCCTGCATCAAAGGCAGCCGCAGCGGCGCGGTGACCTCGCGCGGCCCGGTGCTGTGCGGCGTCGATACAGGCAACTTCGTATGCGGATTTCCGGGTCCTGGTGAGGTGAAGCTGCGTGATCAGGTCAACGGGATTCAGATGTTCTGTGGCACGCACATAGCGGGCCTCGCCAATCATTGCGGTGCGGCCGGCAGGCAGGTACTGGCGCCACTGCTCTGGCTCGGTGGTGACCGAAATCTGGAAGTGCTTTGCCCACCATGTCGCGGGTGCTGCAGGAGCGGCATGCCAGTAGTCCGCGGGCTGATGAAGGCACAGGCGGAGCGGCTCGCCTGGTGCGAATATCAGGACAGCGCCCGGGTTGTCGGTGACAGGCAGCCAGGCACTGAAGTGCGGGTTCGCATGAAACGGATAGTGCTGGTCATCGAGAAAGCGCGCCGGTGGCTGGCCGCTGAATACGACCGCCGCATCATAGCTCGTCCGGGACAGGGCGAGAGTCCAGTCCTCTTGCACGCGTTTCAGGTGCGCGTCATAGAGAGCCCCTGGCTGACTGTCTGCGATCATCCTAGATGACCCTGTCGTTGCCGCCATCGATGGGGATCTGTGCGCCCGTCGTCGCTGCAAACAAGGGGCTGGCCAGGGCGGCGAGCAGCTCTCCCACCTGCGCTGAGCTAATATGCGCCTTCAAGAGATTTTTCTGTTTGTATTCCTCGACGCTGATGCCATAACGCGCGGCAGAGGTGGCGAGGGCTTCATCGGTCCACAGCCCGCTGTCAAATACAGCGTCCGGGTGCACCACATTCACGCGAATGCCGTCAGGTGCCAGTTCCAGTGCCGCGACACGGGCGAGCTGGGTAAGCCCTGCCTTGCTGACAGAATACGCGGCGGCGCCGGGCCCAGGTGCCGGGTAATTGCGCGAGCCGACCACCAGTACCGATGCGTCGACTCCGAGTTTCAGGAAGGGAATTGCCATGGCTAGCAGGCGTTGAGTCGATGTCAGGTTCACCGCCAGGGTCTCGTCCCAGGCCGCAGCGCTATGGCCATCGAGGTACTCTCCAGCGGGGAAGATGCCGGCGTTACACACCAGTATGTCCAGGCCCCCGAAGCGGCGAACCGTATCATAGACCGCCTCACGTAGCGCCACTTCATTCGTAAGATCGCACACCAGACCGGTACAGCCTTCAGCTGCCAGAACCGTGGCGGTCTCCGGGTTGATATCCAGGCCCACGACCGCCGCGCCATCAGCAGATAGAGATCGGGCGGTGGCAAGGCCGATGCCGCTGGCGGCACCGGTGACCAGCGCGACTTTACCCTGATGCGGTTTTGACGCCCCGCCTTTGCCAAGCTTGGCCTGTTCCAGTGACCAATACTCCAGCTCGAAGATGTCCGAAGGTGGCAGCGCCTGCCAACCTCCCAGGGCCTCTCCCGTCTGTACGGCCCAGGCAGTGTGGCGAGCAATATCGGCCGCGATGCCGCAGGCTTTTGTGCTGTCGCCGAAGGCAATGATGCCGGTGTCCTGCCATAGGCCGACCCTGGGTGCGGGGTCGAGCATGGTGAGTTCGCCGTCCGTGTGCGCGTCAAAGTACGCCGCGTAGTCGCTGGCGAAACGGGCCACCTCAGGTATATCAGGTGCAGGCTCTTTCGGCAGGATGACCGGGATGCGTTTGGTGCGTAAAACGTGATCGGGAGTGATAGGCCCACGACCGGCGATAGCGTCGAGGTCGGACCGCGCGGTATAGCGCTGCGCTTCAGGGCTCGCATCCACCATGGCCAGCTGCGCGGCACCCCGCGCCTGAGACACCGCCCGCCGGATACGAGCGAGGTCTTCAAGATCAATGTCGAATGATTGCTCAGGCTGCGTCTCCTGTGTCTGAGCCGCGATGTAATCTTCGGCCCTCGTAACCAGGTCGATCATGGTTTCATAGGCCTCGCGAGCATTGTCGCTATAGGTGAATACCCCATGGTGCATAAGAATAATCCCGCGATAATCTCCAAGGTCTATGTCACGAATCGCCTCAAGCACCTGCCTTGAGAGGATGAAGCCCGGCATGATGTAAGGCAGCACAAGGCAGTCTGGGAACAGGTCCGCCATGAGGGCCTCGCCCCCCGGGTTATTCGTCAGCGTCACGATAGCGTCGGTATGCGTGTGGTCAACGAACTTGAAGGGCATGATGGCGTGCAGGATAGCCTCCACTGAAGGAGACGGCGCCGTGGGGTCAAGCATGAAGCTGCGCAGCTGACGGGTCATGTCAACATCGCTCAAGGTCTCGAGCTCCGCCAGGCGGCAGGTCTCTGCCAGGCGCAGCGCCGGGAAGCCCGGCTTTTCGATGGTTTTCAGGTCCCAGCCGCTGCCCTTGACGTAGAGTACGTCGATCTCGTCACCGAAAAAGTTGGAGGCGGTGCCCTTCACGGAAGTATTGCCACCGCCGTGCATGACGAGATCCTCGCTGGCGCCTAATAGCCGTGAGGTATAGACGCGCATGGCCAGGTCGTCACCGACGAACGCAGCGGCGTCCTGGTTGTTCCAGAGACTTTGCATAGCGGGTTCCACCGAATAGCGAAAGCCCGCTAGTTTACTACAGGCTGCTGACCAGGTGACCGCCGTCGACTGCCAGGGTCGCGCCATTGATGAAGCTACCTGCCCCGGACGCGAGCAACAACAGCGGGGCGCTGAGCTCATTGAGCTGCCCGGCGCGGCCGGCCGGCGTCTTGCTGAGCATGTCCTGGCCCTGGTCACTCTGCAGATAGCCGGTGTTTAACTCCGTTGCGAAATACCCCGGGCAGAGCGCATTGATGCGAATATTCTTGCGGGCGAGCTCCAGGGCCATGGCCTTCGTCATCTGCACGACGGCCGCCTTGGATACGGCATAGGTGCTTTCGCCAAAACTCACGCGCAGCCCCAGAATAGAGGCAATGTTGACGATGGCGCCCGGCTTGTCCGCTGCAATGCAGCGCGCCGCGACGTCTCTGGCCAGACGCCAGACCGCCTTGAGATTGGTATCCATGATGTAGTCCCAGCTTGCTTCATCGACCTTAAGGCAGTAGCGGGAGTCAGCGACGCCGGCATTGTTGATGAGCACATCGGCAACGCCGAAGTGTGCCTCAATAGTGGCAAGGGCTGTCGTGACACTGCCTGCGTCAGAGACGTCGAGCGGTACTGCCAGGGCCTCGCCGCCTGCGGCGACGAGTTCTTCTACCAGCGCGTCGAGCCGTTCTACGCGTCGCGCGCCAACGGCGACTCGAGCACCTGCCGCAGCAAGGACCCGGGCAAAGTGCTCACCGAGGCCGCTGGAAGCGCCCGTTACAAGAGCCGTCCTCCCCTGCAGCGACAGCATGGCGCTGACGTCGATGCTCATGCGTCCGGCCCTTCGCTGTAGCGCTTGATGATCTGTTTGCCTAGCGCCATCTGGTGGACCTGGTCCGGGCCGTCGGCCTGTCGGCACCAGCGAGCGTAGTTGAAAGCTTCTGCCATCATATAGTCTTCCGTGAGCCCGCCTGCGCCATGGACCTGCATGCAACGGTCGATGACGTTCTGTACCAGCAGGGGCACAGTCGTCTTGCTGGCGGCAATGAGGTCCATCGCACCCTTGGCTCCCACATCGTCCATCTTCGCGCAGGTTTTGAGCACCAGCAGCCGCGCCATTTCAATTTCCGAGAAGCACTTCGAAATGTCCTCCCGCACTGACTGATGCTGTGACAGCGTACGGCCAAAGGTGCTGCGCTCGGTTGTGCGCTGGCAGGCAAGCTCGAGTGAACGCTGCGCCGCTCCGATGAGGCGCATGCAGTGGTGGATGCGGCCCGGGCCTAGCCGACCCTGGGCGATCTCGAAACCTCTACCCTCGCCGAGCAGCATATTGCCAAGCGGAACGCGCACGTCGCTAAAGCGCAGTTCGGCGTGCCCCAGCGGCGCGTCGTCGTAGCCGAGCGTGGTCAGCGAGCGGACGAATTCCAGCCCGGGCGTCCCTTTGGGCACCAGTACCTGACTCTGTTGCTGGTGCCGGTTGGGGTTATCGGGGTCTGACTTGCCCATCACGATAAAAATTCGGGTGCGCTCGTACATAGCGTTCGTGATGAACCACTTGCGACCGTTGAGCACCCACTCTTCGCCATCGCGCTGAATACTCAGCTCGACATTGGTTGCGTCCGACGAGGCGACCTGGGGCTCGGTCATGGCATAGGAAGATCGAATCTCACCGGCAAGCAGCGGTGTCAGCCACTGGGCCTGCTGCTCCGGGTTACCGTATTTCATGAACACTTCCATGTTGCCTGTATCCGGCGCGTTGCAGTTAAACACTTCCGGCGACCACAGCACTCGTCCCATCGTTTCAGCGAGGGGCGCGTAGTCGAAGTTACTGAGCCCGTCGTGCTCGCAAAATTCGGACAGGGCCGGTGGCACGAACAGGTTCCACAGGCCAGCCGCCCGCGCTTTGACCTTCAGTTCATCCATCAGCGGTAGCGGAGCCCAGCGGTTTTCAGCCGCGGCCAACTGCGCGGCATAAGCATCCTCATTCGGATAGATGTGTTCGTCGAAAAAGCGGGTGAGCTGCGCTTGGTACTGCTGCGATGCCTGTCCGAATTCCATCATTGCGGTATTCCTCCATGCTTGCGGACCTTCAGTATAGGGCCTTGACAGACATCACAAAAATTTATTCTAATTATCGCTTTACATTCACTCAGTGAATGTAAGGCTTCATGGAAATGGAAGGTCAAACGCTGTGCGCCTCGACAATATCGATCTGAATCTTTTCGTGGTGTTTGATGCTATCTACCGCGAACGCAACATCACGCGGGTGGCAGGCACCCTCAGCCTGACCCAGCCTGCGGTAAGCAACGCATTGAAGCGGCTGCGCAGCAGCTTCAACGATCCGCTCTTTGTGCGCATGCCAGGCGGAGTGGCCCCCACGCCGGTCGCGGACGCGATGGCCGCGGACGTGCGGCGAGCGCTGGAACTCTTGGGTGACAGTGTGGGAGCTGGCGCGCGCTTTGACCCCCTGAGCGCCGACAAGACCTTTCATCTAGCGATCAGTGACCTCGCCGAAACTCTGCTGCTGCCGCGATTGCGCCGTGCAACGGAGAAGTTGGCTCCCGGCATCTCGCTGACGTCTTACTACAGCGATCGTGATGCTGCGACGGCGCAGCTGCGCGCAGGCCAGTTGGATCTCTTGCTTGACGCGCCGGTGGTTCGCGCACGTGAGCTCGTTCAGCAGCCCCTGGGTGAGTCGCGTTATGTGCTGGCGATGCGCAAAGGCCACCCCCTGGGCAGACGTAGAACGTTGAACCTGGAGGATTACCTGAGCGGCGAACACCTGCATGTTTCCAGCCGGCCTCGGGGTCGCGGGCAAGTTGATATGGCCCTCTACCGGCTGGGGCATCAGCGGCACATCGCAATGCGCGTACAGAATTACCTGGTGGCCGCACGCGTTGCCGCAGAGACGGATTTGCTGTGGACCGTGCCCTTTAGCCTGGCGCAGACGCTATCACTGACACTGCGCGAATTACCTTTCGCGCCGGAGCCCTTGGGGTGGAGCCTGTTTTGGCCCCGCGCTGCGGACGATGATCCTGCTAATGCCTGGTTGCGGAGCCTGGTCCGGCAGGAGGTCGCTCAGATTCGCCTCGATGGTGCAGTCTGACGCTTATTTATCGAAGACTACCGGTATCTCCTCGAGGCCGCGAAGCAGAATATTCGGCATGTACTCAAGCTCCGATGGATCGCACGCAAGACGCATACCCGTGGTGCCATCAAACAGCTTTTCCCAGGCGACGATCATCTCCAGTCGCGACAGGTGCTGGCCGATGCAGACGTGTGTGCCAAAGCCAAAGGCGATGTGGCGCTTGGCGTTTCCGCGGGTCACATCAAACTCCATAGGCGACTCGAACATGCCGTCGTCGTGGTTTGAAGAAAAGTACTTGAGCAACACCATACTTCCCGCCGGAATAGTGACACCGCCCAGGTCGTAGTCGGACTTGGTAAGGCGCCACATATTGGATGTTGGCGTCGCCAGGCGCAGGGTTTCCTCAACGAGGTTGGGAATCAGAGAATAGTCGGCTCGTACCAGCGCTTCCTGCTCGGGATTGAGGCAAAGTTGGCGTATGCCTTCGGCCAGAGTCGCCGTGGTGGTCTCGTTGCCTGCCACCAGAAACTGCGTGCAATGCGAGAGCTGCTCTTCAATGGTGAAGGGGCGTCCTTCGTATTCTGAATGTGCGATGACCGTCAACAGGTCGTCCAGTGGATTGCTGCGGCGCTCGTTCAATGCCTCGACGAACCAGTCATACTCTTCCTTGATCAGGGCGTTGGCCTCCAGCAAGGCCTCCTTGTCCGCGACCTGCGAAAGCACGGTGACGTTTGCGACCGTCCAGGCAAAGGCCTTGTCGAAGAGTTCGAGGGGAATGCCGAGCACATGCATGATCATTGACAGTGGCAGGGGGCGGCTGAACTGGTCAATAAAGTGGTAGGGCTCTCCGGCGGGAATCTCCGCCACCAATTTCTCGGCAAAATCACTAACCCAGGGGCGAAAGCGCTGCAGATTTGGCGCCAGGAAAAACTCTCTCACTGAGCTTCGGTAGATGTCGTGCTGCGGGTTATCGATGGTAAGCATCGTGCCCTTACCCAGGTCATAGGTCGAACGCATGGCATCGACCACTTCTTCGTCGAGCCGTCGCGATGAGCCGATGGCAAGAGTGAATTCATTCGAAAATACGTCTGCGGCCCGGTGTGCCTGCCGGACGAGGTCATAGGTGGAAACGACATAGACGCCCGACTGTGGGTCCTTATACACGGGCGCCTCATGTCGCAGAGTGCTGTCGAAGTGATAGGGACACTTCAGCGTATTTGGATCGAATAGCGGCATGTCCGCCAGAGCGCGGGTGTCGGTGACGGTGGGTTGGGTCACGGGTGACTCCTGGTGAGTTATTGTGGGGCAAAGTATGCGAGCCTGAAATAAAACAGTCAAGCCTGATTGTATTTTGCCTGGCGGTAAAGATGACCCTTCAGGGCTTGAAGCTAGGGACTAATAGGTTATAGTTTCTGCTCGATGACACCACTCGAGGTAAATGCCATGTCCGGCTGCCCCTTCCATATCGATTTGACTGCGCCAGACTCTTTTCGCGGTGCCGAGTATCGCGAGGTCTTCAAGTACCTGCGTAACGAGGAGCCGGTCTACTGGCACGAAGATCCCGAGCAAGGGGTCGGATTCTGGGCCGTGACCCGGCACGAGGACCTGGACTATGTGTCTAAAAACCCGCTGCTGTTTTCATCAGAAGTAAAAACCTGCTTCCTGCACGAGCCGGATGAAGCCATGCTGCCTATCATGCAAATGCAGTTAATCAACATGGACCCGCCCCATCATCTGAAATACCGGCGTTTGGTGCGCAGTGCCTTCACCCCGAAAAAAGTTGACAGCTATACCGGGCGTTTTCAACAGATTGCCCGGGACATACTCGACAAAGCGGTGGAAGGTGGTCGCTGCGAGTTTGTCGAGGACGTGGCCTCTGAACTGCCCCTGATCGCGATATGTGAGCTGATGGGTGTGCCCTTGGAGAAGCGCAGAAAACTGTTTGAATTGACCAACACCATGCTGGGCATGGACGACCCCGAGCTGACAACCAGTGAGGAGGACGGCAACAACGCCATGTTGGAAATGTTTCTCATGGCGCAGGAGTTGGCGGCGCAGCACAAGGCCAATCCGCAAGAAGATATCGTGAATGTGCTGCTCAATGGCACCGTTGAGGATGAGCCCTTAACAGAGGAGGAGTTCTGCCACTTCTTTATGCTGCTTATTGTGGCCGGTAACGAAACCACGCGGACGGTTACCAGCCAGGGCATGCGCTTGCTGCTTGAGCATCCTGAGCAGTATCAGGAACTGGTGGATAACCCGGATCTGCTGGAGGGGGCCATCGAGGAATTTTTGCGCTACAACCCGGCGGTTATCGCCTTTCGTCGCACGGCGATGGAAGACTGCGAGATCGGTGGGCAAGCCGTCAAGGCAGGCGACAAGATCCAGCTTTATTACCCGGCTGCAAACGCGGACGAAGCCATTTTCTCTGATCCAGATCGCTTCGATATCACTCGCGCTCAGCGGGAAGACGTTAAAAATCAGCACCGCGCCTTTGGCATCGGGGAGCACTTTTGCATGGGTTCGCACCTTGCCAGGCTGGAGCTCAGGGTGATCTTCGAAGAGATACTCAGGCGTATACGCAACCCGCGCTTTGATGGCGATGTTAATTGGCTGCGCTCCAACTTCATCAACGGCATCAAGGCCATGCCTATCGCCTTTGACGTTGTTGAAGAAGGTGAGGAGGGCGCTTCACCGAAAGAGGCCGCCAGCGCCTGATAGCACTCTTCTCCGCCCGTCGACGGGCGGGGTAAGCTGTTGCAATGCACACATCACGCCGGGGTAACCCGGTTCGAACAGCCGTTTACCTATCTTTCGTTACCGTGCTGGTGGCCAGCACCGCGGCGGTTGCGGCCAAGTACGCAGGCGAATTCGCAGGCACAGAAGTCATCATTGCAGTGCAGTTCCTTGTGTGCCTGCTGCTGGGTCTGCCGCGCACCCTGCGCCATGGGCCGAGCGG
>JBCDJG010000042.1:0-42206 GCA_038748065.1 Pseudomonadota bacterium | reverse complement strand
GCGTTGCGCAGGGGGGACAGCCCACTGACACGCAGGCGCAGGTATTGCGCCCCCTTGCCAGCGCGCGGTACTCGCCGCAGGCTTCGCACAGTTACATCCAGGCTTACTGCCTTGGCACGGCTCCCGCGATGAACGACCGTTATATCTTGATAACTGTCAGGTCTCTCATCACCGTCTTCATCGACAGCAGCACTGAGCTGTAAATTTTCGATACCCTCGATCAGGCACTCGGTAGGTGTCATGGCTGGACGATTCGGTGACAGGCGCTTCCGGCACAGCGTTGGAATACCGTCGCCGGGCTTTCGGGCAAAGTCGCGCAAGAAAAAAACCTGTGGCGCGTAGCGCCAGGCTGTCTCTGCCAACGCAAGCCCGGCGCCTGAGGACAGACGGGCGTCCCCAGCAGAGAGAGCGATATAGGTGCTGTCATTGCGCGACGACCCCGGGTTTTCAAGCGGCCGATCAACACTGCGCCTCACGATAACTGCGTCGCTGCCGACCACCATATGCCCGGGTAGCAGACAGTCGTCCGGCGCGCCATGGGCGGGCGAACTCTGGCCCTGGGCATTCAGGTTTTGCAGAATTTCCATTGCTGTGGACGTATCCGAGAGATAGATGAAGCAGGGCGTACCGACGCCTGTCAGATCAGATCGCGGCGACACGGGCCAGGCAGCGTAAAAGCCAGACATCTCTATCTCGCGCTGCAGCAGACGCAATGCATAGCGCCCCGACTCGTGCAAGCTGGCACGCGCCTGCTCCGTGCTTAACGCCAACCTCCCCTGCAGCAGCAGGTGCATGGCAAGCATCGATAACAAGGCACTTAACGCCAGGGCTACCAAGAGCTCCACCAGAGTGAGCCCACTGCTACTCTCCGCGGGCCGATGTTTCATAGCAGGTGCAGGCCCTGACCACTCATTTGCACGACTCCAGGGCCTGCCAGACTGCATTGACTGCTGGCCGACCCTTCACTCTGCCGCCACTGCACGATCACTCGAAGCTGGTCGCCATCCGGTAGTGGACACATCATCGCGCTGGCCCCACCCATGGTAGCGAGCTGCTGCCAGTGCGCCGCCGCCTGGAGTGCCAACTGCGGCATAACGCAAGGTTTATCGCATGGGGGCACAGGGTCCCAGGTAGTGCCCGGCACGAGCATAGCCACAGTCCTTGGCTGCTGCAGCCTGATCTCTTCAAGAACGGCGTGCGCCACCAAGGTAGCGGTGCTGTGATAGCCAGCGTCTGCTACGCGGTCAGCGGCAAGTACGCGAAGCCTTAGGAGGCCGGCGCTGGCGATGCCGATAATGAGCAGCGCGACAAGCACTTCGACCAATCCACTACCACCTGCCCGGCGCCGCTGTGCTCGTCGCGGCAGTCGCTTTACTAAACACCCGGACATTGCCCTTCCCCCCTTGCCAGGCGGGCCCTGCCCACGTTGTTCAACACCACTGCTACAGGCGGTAGCTCTCGACCTGCCGGCGCGCAAAAAATCCTTGTTAGAGCCCGCCTGGCGCTTCCATCAGGTAGGTAACTGATGGCCTGACTCAAGTCTCGAGAACCCCCGCGGTCGCTGACCGTGATGCCAGCCGGCAGGGCTGAATCAGTCATTAGTAACTCGTCCCGTTCGTGATCGTAGCGTCCGTCCCGGTCAATATCGGTGAACAGGATCCAGCCGTTCGTATAGCGCTCAGTGCACTGCTCACCCTGGCTGGCGGGGCAGAGTGTCACGGCCACGCCCCGGCTGATGGCCTCGCCGCGCGCCCGTTGCAGCGTCGCGAGAAAACTACCCGCCGTTAACTCAAGCCTCAGGCTATCCAGGGTACGGGCGGCGCCGGGCAGAACCCACAGGGTGACTATCGCCAGCACCGCGAGAGCGACGAGTAGTTCAATGAGGGTGAAGCCAGGCCTCAATGACCTGCGGGGGGACATCCTGTCCATAGCCGATCTCCTTTTGGAGACAGCTTAGCCAGCTCTCGGCGGCTCGCCAGAAAATGGACGCAGTGGATGAACTATGCGCTAAGGTGATGCCTCAGCTGAGGTCTACTGCGTCGATGCGCAGCTCTCTGGGCAGCGAAAATGTGATGTTCTCCGGTCGTCCCGCCACTTCGATGGGGGCGTCGGCGCCCAGCGCGACAACGCCGTCTATCACCTCCTGCACCAGTAACTCAGGGGCAGATGCGCCAGCGGTGATACCGATACGCGCCTTGCCTTGCAGCCACTCCGGACGTATGTCGCTCGCGCCATCAAGCAAATACGCCTCGCTGCCCATACGCTCTGCCAATTCACGCAGCCGGTTGGAATTTGAGCTGTTCGGTGAGCCCACCACGAGCATAAGGTCGCACTCGGCGGCGAGTTTCTTTACTGCGTCCTGGCGGTTCTGTGTCGCATAGCAGATATCGTCCTTTCGCGGGCCGCGGATATCGGGGAAGCGCCCTCGCAGCGCATCAATCACGCGCGCAGTATCGTCGACGGACAAGGTCGTTTGCGTAACATAGGACAGCCTGGAGGGATCACGCACCGCCAGGGAAGCGGCCTGGGATTCGTCTTCCACGAGGTAAATATCACCCCCGGCCGATCGATCATACTGCCCCATGGTGCCTTCAACTTCGGGGTGGCCCTCGTGCCCGATCAGCACGCACTCCCGCCCCTCGGCGCTGAAACGAGAGACCTCCATATGCACCTTGGTGACCAACGGGCATGTTGCATCAAAGACTCGAAGGCCTCGATCGTCTGCTTCTCGTCGCACCGCTTGGGAAACTCCATGGGCACTGAAGATAACAATACAATCGTCGGGCACCTCGTGCAGCTCATCCACAAATATGGCGCCGCGTTGGCGTAAGTCGTCAACCACGAACTTGTTATGCACCACCTCATGACGCACGTAGATCGGCGCGCCGAAAACCTCAAGTGCACGATTGACAATATCAATGGCGCGGTCAACGCCAGCGCAGAAGCCTCTGGGGTTCGCTAGCTTGACCTCCATCAATGCAACTCCGCAGCTTCGACGCGGTGCACCAGCACATCAAACAAGATGGTCCGACCCGCTAAAGGGTGGTTGAAATCCACGGTCACTTCCTCCTCGTCGAAGGCGATGACCACGCCGGGCACCTCTCCCCCAGCGGCATCCGCAAATGAGAACATCAGGCCGATCTCGAGCTCCGACTCATCGAAGTGCTCGCGCTCCATGTACTGAACGTTGTTATCGTTGGGTTGCCCGAAGGCGTCTTCAGGCAGTACCGT
The DNA here is from genome assembly GCA_038748065.1 of Pseudomonadota bacterium. Classification (GTDB taxonomy): domain Bacteria; phylum Pseudomonadota; class Gammaproteobacteria; order Pseudomonadales; family Halieaceae; genus JBCDJG01. The sequence goes on along the minus strand of JBCDJG010000042.1, from coordinate 38,975 downwards.
GAAGACCTGTCGGTCCCCCGGGGACATACCGAACAAAAGGCGCTCGAAACCCGGCAGCAGGCTGCCGTCGCCTACGACAAAATCAACAGGCTCCGCGCCGAAGTTAGTGTCGACTTCTGAGCCATCGTCAAGGCTGAGGGAGAAGTTCAAAAACACCCTTGTGCCCTCACTGACCGGCATGTTGACCATGGTCCTACTCTCCTCCCGCATCACCGGCCCCGCGCTGCAGGAAACTATCCAGCAGCATGCACGCAGCGCCCACGGTAATGGCAGAATCTGCCACATTGAAAGCGGGGAAATAACGTTGCGCATAGTGTACCGAGATAAAATCGACGACATAACCCAGGGCCAGTCGATCCCAGAGATTGCCCAGAGCGCCCCCGAGAATCAGACACAGGCTCAGTGCAAGCAGGCGCTGCCCTGGGCCTAGCCGATACAGCCAGACTGCCAGCACCAGGCTGACAACGATCGCGATCGTGCTGAAGAAGTAGCGCTGCCAGCCCCCCGCATTGCTAAGAAAGCTGAAGGCGGCGCCTGGATTGTGCTGAAGCGTCAGATTAAACCAGGAAAACACTTCCACCGGGCGTGCATAGTCTAGATTGGCACTGGCCAGCCCCTTTGTGAACTGGTCCAGACCAATGACGACCATCGCGAGCACGTACCAGGGCAGCGCGCTGCGTAGATTCTCAGGCATAGAGGCGCTGTTCGCCCTCACCGTCGACATTATCCACGCAGCGCGTACAAAGAGTCGGGTGGGCACTCGATTGCCCCACGTCGGCCCGACGGTGCCAGCAGCGCTCACACTTCTCGTACTCGAGGACCTGAGCCATGACTTTCAGACCCTCGACCTCCGTTGTCGCTGCCTCTGCCGGCGCGTTATCCAGTGGCTCCAGCGCGGCTCCGGAAGTAATCAAGACGAAACGCAGCTCTGCGCCCAGATCATTCAACTGTGCATAAAGCGTCTCGTCACAATACAGGGTCACACCAGCATCCAGCGATCCGCGCAGTTCGCCCGCTGCACGCAGCGTTTCCAACTGTCGGTTCACGGCGGCGCGAATGTCTATCAACCGCTGCCAGTAGCCGCGACCCATCCGTGTGTCTTCAGGCAGCGTCTCCAGATGCTCATACCACTGGCTGAGGAACACCGATTCCGGGCGCCCGCCAGAGCCTGATGCCACCGGCAGATTCTCCCAGATCTCCTCGGCGGTGAAACTGAGAATGGGGGCGATCCAACGCACCAGTGCCTCTGCAATATGATACATGGCAGTCTGCGCAGAACGCCGGGCGATACTGTCAGCCTGGGTGGTGTAAAGACGATCTTTGATCACGTCGAGATAGAAGCCACCCAGATCGCCAGCGCAGAAGTTATGCAACCGTTGATAGATGAGGTGGAACTGGAAGCTGTCATAGGCAGCGGCGATCTCTTCCTGCAACAGAGCTGCTCGGTCGACCGCCCAGCGATCCAGAGGCAGCATATGCTCGGCAGGCACAACATGTTGGTCGGGCTGAAACCCGTTGAGGTTAGACAGCATGAAGCGCGCGGTATTGCGAATGCGACGGTAGGAGTCGGCCGTTCGTTTGACGATTTCATCGCTGTAAGCCAGCTCCCCGCGGTAGTCCGTCGCGGCAACCCACAGGCGCAGGATATCGGCACCCAGATCATTCATCACCGACCGTGGCGAAATGATGTTGCCAAGGGACTTTGACATCTTGCGGCCTTCACTGTCCACGGTAAAACCATGGGTCAGGACATTTTTATAGGGCTCTTCGCCATAGGCGCCGATCCCGGTCAGCAGGGAAGACTGAAACCAGCCGCGATGCTGATCAGAGCCTTCCAGGTAGAGATCCGCAGGCGCGCGTAGTTCGTCTCGCTCACGCAGTACGCAGGCGTGGGATACACCCGAGTCGAACCAGACGTCCAAGGTGTCAGTAACCTTTTCATAGTCCGCCGCCTCATCGCCAAGCAGCTCTGCCGCGTCAAGATCGAACCAGGCATCGATACCTTCCTCTTCAATCCGCTCGGCCGCGGACTCCATCAAGCTCGGCGTCTCCGGGTGAAGGTCCGCCGTCTCCCGGTGCACAAACAGAGTGATCGGCACGCCCCAGGTGCGCTGACGGGAAATACACCAGTCCGGTCGATCAGCCAGCATGGCATCGATACGTGCCTTACCCCACTCCGGCAACCAGTTCACGCGCTCCACTGCGGCCTTGGCCTGATCGAGAAGTTCATTCTGCTCCATGCTCACAAACCACTGGGGTGTCGCACGAAAAATAAGCGGTGTTTTATGCCGCCAGCAATGGGGATAGGAGTGATGATAGTCCTCGTTGTGCAGCAGCACGCCGCGCTCAGACAGCAGGTCAAGGATGTTGCCGTTGGCTTTGAAAATGTGCTGGCCGCCGAAATACTCGGTCTCGGGCAAGTAGACGCCATTGCCGCTCACAGGGTTATAGACCTCAAGGCCATAGCGCTGACCCACCGTAAAGTCGTCCTGCCCGTGGGCCGGAGCCGTATGCACCGCGCCGGTGCCGGCCTCGGTCGTCACATGCTCGCCGAGGATCACAGGTACGGTACGGTCCAGGAAGCAGTGTTGCAGACGTTGTCCTTCCAGCGCCGCACCCTTGCATCGACCCAGGATATCGAGGCCGCCAAGGTTAAAGCGCTCCGCGCAGGTTTCAGCGAGTTCCTCAGCAACCAGCAAAGCAGTGTCGCCCGCTGTTAGCAGCACGTAGTCCAGGTCTGGATGCAGAGTGACGGCCATGCTGGCCGGTAGTGTCCAGGGCGTCGTTGTCCAGATTGGAATAGCAATTGGGCCGCTGAAATCACTGCCACAGGCTGCGGCTATCGACGCGGCGTCGAGGCCGGCGTAGGCCACATCGATGGCTGAGGACAGTTTTTCCTGGTACTCCACCTCGGCCTCGGCAAGAGCGCTGCCGCAGTCCAGGCACCAATGTACGGGCTTGAAGCCTTTGTGCAGGTGACCATTGGCGACGATGCGACCCAGGCTGCGAACAATGTCCGCCTCGTAGCGCGGGCTCATGGTGAGATAGGGCTTCTCCCACTCACCCTGTACGCCCATGCGAATGAACTCATCACGCTGCTGATCCACCTGGCGGCCCGCGTAGTCGCGGCACTTCTGCCGAAACTCGGCCGCGCTTACCTTGACACCCGGCTTGCCTACTTTCTTCTCTACATTGAGCTCGATCGGCAGGCCGTGGCAGTCCCAGCCCGGCACATAGGGTGCATCGAAGCCGTCCAGAGTCCGCGATTTGACGATAATATCCTTGAGGATCTTGTTGACGGCATGCCCGAGGTGCAGCTCACCGTTGGCGTAGGGCGGGCCATCGTGCAGTATGAATTTAGGTCGCCCGGCGCTAGCCGAGCGAATCTTGCCGTACAGGTCCATGGCCTGCCACTGCTTTAGCCGCTGCGGTTCGCGTTGCGCGAGACTCGCCTTCATAGGGAAGGCCGTCTGCGGCAGGTTTAGCGTCTCTTTGTAATCACTCATACTCGTAGTTCACTGCTAACGGGCCGCAAACCAGGCCCGCGTTGTGTCGATATCTGCCCGGATGTTGTCCTTCAATTCATCCAGGGAGTCGAATTTCTTCTCGTCTCGCAACTTACGTCTAAACACCACCTCAATATGTGCGCCGTAAAGCTGAATCTCCCGATCCAGCAGATGCACCTCCAGGTTGGCCTCGATGCTGTCATCAACCGTCGGCCGCGTGCCCACATTGGCCACGCCCGCTACCCCATCCAGGCCCGCGCCGTAAACTTCCACCGCATAAACGCCAGCCAGCGGGGCGCGCAGCCGACGCAGTTGCAAATTCGCCGTCGGCGTTCCCAGGCTGGCTCCCAGTTGTCGACCATAGATCACCTTGCCGGCGATACTGTAGGGCCGACCCAACAGCCGCTCGGCCAGCTCGAAGTCGGCCGCCTCCAGCGCCTCGCGAATGCGCGTGCTACTAACCCGCTCACCGTCCACCTCGCAGGTGGGCGTTGGTCCCGCCTCGTAGCCGTATTGTGCGCCCTGGGACTGGATAAACTTCACATCACCCTGTCGGTCGTTGCCGAAGCGAAAGTCATCCCCCAGCACGACATAGCGCACCCCCAGGCCATTCACGAAAACGTCCTCAACGAACTGCAGTGCCGACATCCCACGCAGGGACTCGTTGAAACGGATGCGTAACAGCCGGTCCACGCCGCGCTCACCGAGCGCAGCGAACTTCTCCCTGAAGCTCATAATCCTTGCCGGCGCCTTGATGGGGGCAAAATATTCCCGGGGCAGTGGCTCGAACACGATCAAGGTGGAGGGCAAACCAAGCTCCGTCGCTTTATCGATCAGGTGCCCTATCACGGCCTGATGCCCGAGGTGTACCCCGTCGAAAGCGCCAATGGTCGCTACGCAACCGCGATGTCGAGGCCGCAAATTGTGCAGCCCCCGAATCAGCTCCATGTAGTGGCGAACCCTGCCAAATCAAGCGGCACAGTATAGCTGAAATAGGGTAGGCCGGGATACGGCCCGGGCCTGCATGGTCGGGTCGGCTCAGGTGTAGTCGAGCCGCGTCAGCAGGATGCGCAAACCCGGTATGTCGATCACAAAAAGGGCCACGACAGCCGCCACCAGGAACACGACAAAGAGCATGAAACCGCGCTCCTGGAACAGCTTTTCCGGGTTCTGGGCCGGCGAATTATCCTTCAGACCCAAAGCCAGATACCAGGTGAACAGGGCGGCGAAGAGTGGGAAGCTCAGCAGGAACTCTATGCGGTACTTAATCAGGAAAATTGCCAGAAAAAAACTGGCACACAGAGCGTAAAAAAATGACGACAAGAGCAGGCTCTGGTCGTTATAGCGGCCAAAAGACTTGCGATAGAGCGCCGCTCTCTGGGGGTCATCAATGAAGCGATACTCTCCAAGGCGCTTGATACCCATCAAAAAAGCGCCCCCCATCCAGTAAGACAAAAGAATGCTGGACGGCGGCAGCAGTTCCGATTCGATGGTTCCCCAGCCCATCACCAGGCGCAGTGGATTATTGATGGCCTCGCTCAGCACATCGAGGTAGGGCACATCCTTCGAGCGGATCGGAGGCACGTTGTAGATAACCCCCATTGTCAAGAACAGGACTGCGGTGCCAAAAAACGCCAGATGGAGCGACCATGCCAGCCCGAGGCCAATGCAAAGCAGTGCCACGTACTGCGCAAGAACGCCACGCAAGCTCACCTCTCCCGTTGCGGAAGGACGGTCCTTCTTTACTGGATGGTGCCTGTCGTAGCGTGCGTCTAACCATTCGTTAATTGTATAATTCGCCGACGCCAGCAGGCACAGGGATACGAAACCCAGGACGATCTCCAGCCAGTGATCGACCAGGGTTTCTGGTGACATAAGCACGGCCAACACCACGCCCGGCAGCATGAAAACGTTCTTGAACCAGTGGTCTGGCCTTGCAATGTTGATGTACGGTGAAAGTCGCCCCATAGCGAGCGCGGTATCCCCTGACTGCCGTAATTCACTAGACTCATCGCGGGCCCAAATACCCGCAGGGGGCAAATGTTAGCACTTCCCTACCGGTCGCTCACCAGATGACAGGCCAGCATCCCTGCTGGGCCTGTGATTCCTTAAACACTTCACTGCTGCGCGAGGGCGTCGATGAGGCAGCTCTGGTTGCGGCCGATTTCCGCATAACAGACGCCAACTATGGCAGTACCGGGGACATTTACCAGTGCGCGGATTGCGGGCTGCGTTTCTGCCCTACCCTGGGTGAGGTCTTGCACCAGTACGAAGCGATGGATGACCCGGAATATGAAGCGACGCGCGAGCAGCGCCTGGTTCAGGCTCGAAACATACTCAAACACTTCGCTCCCGGCGAAAACCCGCGCCTGCTGGACGTCGGCGCTGGCAGCGGCATCCTCGTAGAAGCCGCCGGGCTAGCGGGTTTCGATGCCAAAGGCGTCGAGCCCTCCCATAATCTGGCCGACATCGCCGTATCTCGTGGCTTGCCGGTGCTACGAGGCACCCTGGATGATCATTCCTTCGATCAACCCTTCGGCCTGGTCTGCCTGATCGACGTACTCGAGCATGTGACCGACCCGCTGGCCCTGGTCGGCGGCCTCGCCGAGGTTATGGACGACCGGTCCCGGGCGGTGATCATCACGCCGGACGTCAGTTCACTCCTGGCAAAGGTACTCGGCAGGCACTGGTGGCACTACCGCATCGCCCATGTTTCTTACTTCGACCGTAAATCAGCAGAGGTTCTGCTTTCTCGAGCAGGCCTGGAAATCGAGTCCGTCAATCGGCCTGGCTGGTGCCTGCCCGCTGACTACCTGTTCAACCGTGTCATGAGCTATCTTCCCGCCGCCCTGCGGGTGAATCCCCCCAGCTTTCTTGGCCGTATCAATATACCTCTGAATCTGGGGGATTCGCTCATGCTGGTATGCCGCAAACAAAGCTCGTTACAATTGCGTTGATATGCAAGAAAACAAACCTACACTTCAGGCACCCGGAACAAGCACACGGCTTGGCGAGTTGCTGGATGCCCATGAGATCAAGCAGCTGACCTCCATACCTGCCCTGCGCCCCGTGCTGGATATCGCCGCGACCTGGGCATGGGTCCTGGGCTCACTCGCGTTAGCGGCCTTCTACCCCCACTGGCTGGTCTACACCATCAGCTTCATCGTTATTGCTTCGCGTCAGCTGGCCATGACCCACCTGGTGCACGACGCCAGCCATTACCGGCTGTTCCCTTCGCGCCGCGCGAACGACATGCTCTGTGATCTTTTCGCGGCGGGGCCAGTGTTAATCAGCACAGAAAGCTACCGGGTGCAGCACTTGCCGCACCACCAGCACTTAGGCGACCATCTCAAGGATAGCGACCAGCGTACCTGGTATAACGTCAAGGGCGCCCATTTCTGGCGACGCAGCCTGCTGACCCTCATTGGCTGGGAAGCGGTGCAGACCTTTGGCAGCTATATGCAGGCAAGCAACAGTGTTGCAGGCAAGCAGGCGGGCGGCGGTGACCTCGCCTGGCGTCTGGCCTGTGCGGCGCTGGGCAATGGTCTGATACTCGCCTGGTGCGTCGGACTCGGGGAGCCTTGGCTGTATGTCTGGCTATGGTTTCTGCCGATGTTCACGCTCACCATGTATCTGCTCATTCTGCGCGTCGTCGCCGAGCACCAGACTCTGGACTACGCCCGTCAGGGCGAGGACCGGGCTGACCAGGACTTTGACGCACCCTTGGTAAGAACGATCTCAGGCGGCCTCATAGGGCGATTCCTGCTCGGGCCGATGAACTTCAACTATCACCACGAGCATCATCTGGCACCCGGCATTCCCTACGCCAACCTGCCGCAGCTGCACCGCCGATTGAAAGAGCTTGGCTACTATGACGACAAACCAGAGGCGCTGGAGCCCTCCTACCTGTCTGCACTGCGCAAGCTGGTCTTTCCGCCGGCCAGACCCTCCGCCGAATGTCTGACGCAGCAGACCTGATCTGCCAGGCCTGCCAGCACCCGCTGGGTGCCGAGCATCTGGAGCACCTCGTGGACTACGAGTATGCAGTGGAGCCCGGCACGGCCTTCCGTATTGAGCGTTGCCCCCACTGCGGGAGCGAGTGGCTGGCACCCAGGCCAGGCAGTGCGGAACTCCCTGGCTTTTACCCACCGAACTACCACGCACACAATGATGATCACGGCCTGGTGGCCGGCCTGCTTGTCACTATCCGCGGCTGGCTACGGGGGCGCAAATACCGCGCGCTATTGAACGGTCGCACCGCTGGGCGCCTGTTTGATGTAGGCGCTGGAGACTGCCGCCATTTTGAAGAGCTGAAGCGTTACGCCAACTGGGAATTCGCCGGTGTCGAGATCCAGTCAGCCGTGGCCGAGATGGGCAGGGACGCAGGCTACGACATCGTGACTGGCACACTGGAAAGTATGGACATCAGCGCCCACAGCGGCCGCTACGATGTCGTTTCCATGAACCATGTGCTTGAGCACGTTGAGGACCCCGCAGAAGTCCTTCGTCGCTGCTATGCACTGCTTAAACCGGGCGGCCACCTGATTGGCCAATTACCCACCAACAGCACCTGGGAAACCTGCTTCGGCAAGGCCTGGGCGGGCTACCACTATCCGCGTCATCTGCAGATTTTTTCACGGGATGGCCTCGGCATGATGCTCGAAAACGCGGGCTTCGAAGAGGCCAACATCAGCTCTACACCCCACTGTCAGACAGCCATTTCGGTACAAAACAAAATGCTTGCAAGCGGTTGGCCGCTGACTATCGAGTATGGCCGCTCTCGCATTTACGGCGTGATTCTGGCGTTGAGCCTGCCGGTCGAGCTGCTTGCATGGCTGGTCAATCGCTCAGGTACGGTGGACTTTCTGGCGCGCAGGCCCGCCGGCACCTGACTTAGGCTGTGACGCGTTCGGCCAGCATGACATTGAGGCGCGCGAGCCGCTCTCGATAGGACGGCACAATGACCACGCCCTGCAGTTCGTTTCTCTCCCGCAGAAAGTAGTGCAGTTTTTCAAGATTGCAGGCGGGCACGCCGCTGAACAAATGATGTTCCGCGTGGAAGTTGAAATTGGCCACACCCAGCACGTAACGCTCGAAGGCGCTACAGGGAAAGGTCATTAGGCGCTGTGGAGGATCTTCGGGATCCGCGTGTTCCAGCATCGCGCGTGTCGCGCTGAAACCGGCAAGCAGGGTAAAAATGGCCACGAACCACAGCGCGTAGGCCCACCACTGCCCCGTAGCTCCCCACCACAGCGCGACCAACACGAGGCTGCTTACCAGCACCGGCAGCCAGTCTGTCAGGGTCTCTTGCATCGCGGAGTTGCCTTCGCTTTGCTGCTGTTGCGCGCGCTTACCCGCGCCCCGGAGCACGCGGGCAACAGCCGGTAGTACCGCTCCGCCCAGATAGGCTCCGACAAGCCAGCGACGAAGGCCCTGTGCGGAATCGCGGCCAAATAGCGAAAAGTCGTAGTTATCCCGCTCGTAGTCCTGCGCCTGCTCGAAGTAGCGGTGGTGCAGCATATGGTTGCGTCGCATCGCTTCGTTAGGCAAACCCAGCGGCCCATGCAGCAGGTAGCGAGAGACAAACTCGTTGGTCGAGGCCTTCGAAAAAAGATTGCGGTGCAAGGCATGGTGGCCGAGTACGGAGAGGTGGTACTGCATGTGACCCACAATCAGGAAGGCTGTTAGCCAGACCAGCGGGTGTGACCACCAGCCGCAGGCAAGCATTGCAAGCAGGATCGTGCCCCAGGTCCTCCCCAGCTCTCGCCAGGCCCAGCCATCATCCACTTCTCGCATCTCCGCTGGCAGATCGGCAAACCGCAGTTCCACGCCTACGTCACTCACTCTTTCACAAACACGAAGTCAATGTTACCCGTACTGGAAAAAACCTGCTGCACCAGAGTCAGTGGTATGGCAGCCAGCGTCAGGTAGGGATATAGCTTGCTGCTGGAGGGCATGAAACTGCGACCACGGCGCAAAGACCACCATTTTTCAAGGCTATTCGCCCACCCTGTCGCGCTGGAGAGGCTGTTGCTGATGCCCTCCACCCGCAATCCTGCGGCCTCGGCGTGCTTTCGAAGTGTCTCAGGTGTGTATAGGACAAGATGTCGGGGAACGTGCCACTGCGACCAGTACTGGCCAAAAAGGCGCGCATCCCAGGCATCGATATTGGGCGTTTGGCCGTAAATTGCGCCGCCCGGCTCCAGGGTGGTGGCCAGTTTCTTCAGCACATCGATCGGGTCGGGTAGGTGCTCGATCACATGAAACAGGTGAATGACGCCAACGGACCCGTCGGGCACATAATCTGACAAACTGTCTTCGTCGCAGAGGTAGCCTTCCAGACCCAGCTCGCGGGTTGCTTCTATTGAACGAGCGTTGACCTCGGTGCCAATCAAACGCCAGTCGACACCGCCACGGCGCAGCAGTTCCAGCCAGACCCCGGCGCCACAGCCATAATCAAGTAGCACGCGATCATCACCCGGGAACAGCTTTTCCAGCGTTTTGATCTTGCCGCGCGTAACCGCGAGCGCCAGGTGCTTAAAAATAAAACCGCGCTCGTCATAGCTGTGGTAGCAGTGGTACTCATTGTTGTAGAAATAATCCAATTCGGCCTGGCAAATACGTCGCCTCAAATACACCGTGCCGCACTCAGTACAACGGACGTACTGAAAGCGCATTGCATCGTAGGGGGGCTCTGGATCACCGTAGAGGTCCGTATCGGGCATAACCGGGGTCGCCGGGACGGTAGAGCTGCTGCCACAGTAGAGGCAGTCAATTTCCTCAAAGTACTGATCGATTTTTCGTGCTGTACTCGCCATGATGAGCTAAGCCAACTTAAGCTACTTTTTGCCAGCGACAGGCTACCAGCGGCGCTGTCCTGCGACCCATGAACACGCCCAGCAGGCTCTCTAAACCGAAAGCGAACGGCGCGTAGAATTTTTTCCAGGACAGCGGAATGCGCAGCACCATAGACTGTGCCACCAGAAAATAGGCTACGTTGCCCAGATATCTCTGCACCTGAACATCATAGCGTTCACCCAGCTGCTGCCGCATGACGTCCAGATCAACCGAGGCTTCATTTTCCGCGAAAATGTCACGATCGAAACGATACCAAAGCTGGCGCAGGCCATCGTAGAAGGACCCCGTATGAGGCTCTGAAAAGCAAAAATAGCCGCCGGGTTTCAGCAGCCGGTCTATTTCGCTGAGCGCGTCGTCCAACCGAGGGTGAAGATGATGAAGCCCCGCCTGCACAATAATCATATCGAAAGACTGTGCCGGTAGCCCCGAGTCAAATATCGATGCGCGTATCCCGCGACACTCGGGCCATCGCTCCTCGAAAGAGGCTACGGCGCTGTCCGCCACGTCCAGGCCGGTAACCTTGGCTCCACGCTCGAGCAAGTAGGCCGTGGTCGGCCCGCTTCCACACATGGCTTCCAGCACTGCCTTTCCCTGGAACTCCAGACCTTCAAACATGGGCGCAAATATGAAGCGTCGCCTGTAGTGCTGGCTCGTGGGGTCGTCGTAATGGGCTTCATAACGCTCCAGCAGGCGATTGAAGTACTCTCGCTGCAGCGCTTCGGCGTTTTCTGCAGCTTCATCAGCTTTCACTTCGTTCTCCAAACCAATGCCTGCGCCCTCGCGCGTCCTCCGCTGCCAGCTGCGGAATTGTAAAGACTCCCGTATGTGCTGTACACCGTGGCCGCTCTGCCAAGCGCGGAACGATGGGTTATACTCGCCACCGACTCGCACAGCAGAACGAGCGGGTCGGCATTCTCATGGGCAATGCTTGCGGGTAAAGGATACAGATGAACGGGGGAGGCAGTCCTGGCAATTTTGCCGCACCAAGCCGCACGACCACCCTGGCCATTTTGCTCGTCGCTTCGAGCCTCCTGATCGCGCTTATCGGACTGACACTGTGGCGGGGGCCGCACTTCAGCAGCTTCCCAGACAGAACCATCGGTATCAGCCTCTTAAGCGATATCACGCCTTATTACCGTGTTGCCTTGTTTCTCCTGGTATCAGGCCTCGCCCTCGTCGCAGCATTCGCCGTATTCGTCCTGAGGAACATTGAGCTCAGCCTGCCAAAGCCCACAAAACGCGATAGCTTGACCTTACTGCTCGCAGCAGCAGCCTTGGTCAACGTTGTCGCGGCACTCGTGCATTCGGACAGGGCCCTTTTTCTCGGAGGTGCTCTCCACGCCGTATTTCTCTGCGTCATATGGCTCGTTTGCAATCGAGGAGCAAGCAAAAGCAACGAGCAAGACTTCGTGCTCACTCTGGCGATCGCCTGGCAAGCGACCACGCTATTGTTCTGGTTCGACGATTCGGAGTCGCAAGCGACTTTTTATCTACCCGTCGTGGCAGCGTTTGCATTGCTGAACACCTCCCCTGCGCTAGCGCTGATAAAGCGCGCTCCCAGTGCGACGCTTGCGCTGCTGTTCTCGCCACTCACGCTTCTCTTTGCGATCGAGCTGGCCTACTTCTGGCGAGGCGACACGGTCACAGCAGGTAACACGCTGACAGTCGCTCTCGTCCTACTGGTGGCTATGCTGATCCTGGGCGCCACCTCGCGCTTCAGTGCTGCGTCCCTGCCAGCTGCCGCCGCCCTGGCAGTGCTGGCCACAGGCAGTGGCCTCAATCAATACAACAGCGAGATTCTCTACACCAACTTCGATTTGTTTCATCTCGCTGAGCGCATGCTGCCACTGCAGCAGTGGGATGAGTTCCGCTCTATCCCCTTCCTTGACTATCACCCACTGCACGGGTTTTTTGACATTTTGCCACACGGCCTGTACCACGCGCTGCACGGCGGCGATCCCCTCGAGAGCGCCTTGTGGGGCAACGGGTATTTTCATGGCTGGTTCATGCGGGTCATTTTCATCACCGTGCTCTATTTGTTGCTGGCAAGGGCTTGCGGCTGCGTCGCCGCGTTTCTGCTGCTTTGGCTGCTACCGCTTTATCACATCGTCGAACCCTACAACACGCTTTTACTCCTCCCGGTGCTGCATCTGCTGACACTACCCGACCACAAGCGCCCGCTCTTATGGTGGTTGATACAGTGGCTTATGACCTTTGCCCTCGGCATCTGGCGCGCCGACTTCGGCTTGATCGCCGCAGCCGGCAGCGTTTCGGCCTGCGCGGCACTCGCCTGGTATCGCTCCACCTTTCGCGAGCTATGGCCCGCTGCAACAGCCCTTGCGATAGCGCTGGGAGCTTCTCTCATGGCCCTATGGCTGCTCATACCCGAGCCGTTCACGCTGGAATGGCTGTTTTCTCGTGGTCGCGATCTACTGGGCATACAGATGCTGGCCGCCTCCTACGATCATTTCTATGAGCAGTGGAGCCTACTTGCAAGCGTGCAATACCTGCTTATGCCCCTGCTGGGAGCGACGGTTGGCGCTTACGTGCTGGCGACGCTGTTCCTTAGGCGGGACGGCGATAAGTTGGGATTGAACCTCGTCCTCGTGTTCATTACTGCGGTCGGTTTTGCAATCTCGATCCGACTCTTTCAGCGTCATTCAATCGTCGAAGGGTTCACTAAAACCAATTTCTTCTATTTGGCGCCGCTGCTGCTGCTATGGGCGTTGAGAATCGACGAGGGTCGCAGACGAGTGACCGCCGCTTTTTTCATCATGCTGAGCTTTCTCATCACGCCGAAGTCCGTGAACCCTATGCCAAATTCACCCTGGGGAGCTCGCTTAACCTACCCGATCACTGCAACACCTTTCGAGTTTCCGGCGCTGGCTTCTGATTCGGCAAGGCTTGTGAACGACGTCGAGCGCTACGACCGATTCATTAGTTTCAGTGACAGCTTCCTCCGCCCAGGCCAAGCCTTTTATGACTTCTCCAATGCCCCAATGCTCTACATGCTGGCAGGCGTTAAATTGCCCGTCTATATCCACGAAAACTACTGGCACACATCTGAATCCCTGCAACAGTCCACACTGGAGGAATTGGAGGCCAAGCGTCTGGCCAAGCAGCTGCGCTTCGTGGTGTTTCGTCGTAACAAACCAACCTGGGATCAGACCGACGGCGTAGACAGTGCGCTACGCGGCTATCGCATGGCAGAGTACATCTACAGCCACTACAAACCCTGCGTGCGACTCGACCAGCTTGATATCTGGCTGCAAAAGAAAACGCCCTGCGACGCCGTGACGGAAAAGCACCTGCCACCAGAGCCAGAGTGGTCCAGGCAAATCGAGCGTCTGCCAGCGGACTACCTGCAACAGTCCATACCCTTCGGACATCTGCCCTTCATCTGGGCGAACTACGATCAGGTGGAAGAACCGACGACCTATCGAGAGGAGCTGCGGATTGTGCCCGCAGACGCACGCTACCGGCTGGGTGGCGACACACGGCGCTGCCGCGCAAGCGCGTGCTATCTGGACCTGCGCATCACCGCTACTAAGGAAATCAACGTTCCGCTGTTTCTCGACGGCGCCGAGCGGGCGGTTTTCCGCGCCCGGCCCGGCGATCACGCCTACCGCATTCGCATAAGCGCACTCTGGCATTGGCACCAGGGAGGCAGGGAACAGCGGCTTGCCTTGGGCAGAACGGGTGGCTTTACCCTTCAATCAGCGGCTTTGAGTGCCGCCAGGACGCCAGACATCACCCCTCGCTCGAACGCAACCTGAGGTGTCGCGGGCGGGTACCGACGAGCAGATGCACCCCACAATAGGCGCCGATACCAACGGCGATCAGCGAAAACATCCGCCAGGCGCGCTGCAGCCAGTCAAGGGCTACCCAGGTTTCAGGCGCAGGACAGGCCCACCAGATAACCAAACCCATCGCTGTGCTGGCTGACAATAATCGCAGAGCATAGCCAGTTCCCCCGGGCTGGTAACGATACACGTCTTGCCGCAGGAGGCCGCGAAACAGCAGCACCGCGTTCAGCCACGCAGAGGCACTGGTCGCCAGCGCCAAGCCTACATGGCCGATGTCGAGGTACACGTAAAGCGGTACGACAAAGGCGATGTTCATCGCCATATTCGCCGCCATCGCGATAATGCCGATCTTCACCGGCGTGGCCATGTCCTTGCGGGCGTAATAGCCCGGCGCCAGCACCTTGATCAGCATGAAAGCCACAAGGCCCAGGCAATAGGCACGGAGACTGAGTGTCGCCATCGCGACATCACCGGGCGTCAGCGCACCGTACTGAAACAGGGTTATCAGGATGGGTTCGGCGAGAATCAGCAAAGCCACAGCAGCCGGCACACCAATCAGCAACACGGAACGCACCGCCCAGTCGAGCGTCAGGCTAAACTGCTCGCCGCGCGCCGCAGACTGATGCGCTGACAGATTCGGGAGAATAACTGTCGCGATAGCAATACCGAATACACCCAGCGGCAGCTCGGTGAGGCGATCGGAGTAATACAGCCACGACACGCTGCCAGTGGGCAGGAAGGACGCAATAACCGTATCCAGCAGGAGATTGATCTGACTCACAGAGACGCCGAACAGGGCCGGCACCATCAACTTAAGAATGCGCCGCACCCCCGGGTCGCGTGTGTCCCAGCGCGGCCTGGGCACCAGTTCCAGCCGATAGAGCGATGGAACTTGAAACAGCAGCTGAATCAGGCCGGCAAAGAATACACCCCAGGCCAGAGCAAATACGGGCTCGGCGAACCAGGGCGCGGCTACCACCGCGGCAAAAATCAGCGACAGATTCAACAGTACGGGCGTGAAGGCAGGTACCGCAAAACGTCCGTAGCTGTTGAGGATCGCCCCGCAAAGGCCAGTCAATGAAATCAGCAGCAAGTAAGGAAAGGTGATGCGTATCATTCCAGCCGTCAGCGCAAACTTTTCAGGTTGGCCGATAAAGCCTGGCGCAAAAAGCATTGTGACCAGGGGTGCAGCCAACACGGCTACGCCTGTTAGCAATAGCAAAGAACCGCCCAACACCCCGGCAACCCGGTTGATCAGTGCCTGGATCGCAGCGTGACTCCCCTCTTCCCGATAGTCCGCCAGCACGGGAACGAAGGCCTGGGCGAAAGCGCCTTCAGCGAACAGCCTGCGAAGGAAGTTGGGTATCTTGAAGGCCACAAAGAAGGCGTCTGCGTTGGCACTCGCGCCTACAAATGCCGCGATGACAACATCGCGTACGAGCCCCAGCACCCGAGACACCATCGTCATGGCACCGACGGTAGCGCTCGACTTGAGCAACCCGCCGCCGGAGGCGGGGCTGCCCACGTCGTCGGTACTACTCACCTTGCGGAGACTCGAGCCAGCGTTCTCGCAGGCGATCCCCATGAATCGCCAGCCACTGCAGGGCGATCAAGGTATGGCCGTTCGGGATTTCGTTTGCTGCAAGCAGCTCGAGTGCGGTTTGCCGAGGTACGGCGTGCACGAGGATATCCTCCCCCTCCTCCGCGAGACCGTGAACGCCACCGATGCCTGCCTCGGTGACACGACCGCAGTAGAGCCGAACATGCTCCGTGCAGGCGCCCGAACTTGGGTAGAAGGAGGCGATAGATTCCAAAGTCGAAAGCGAGCAACCCGCCTCTTCCATTGCCTCGCGATGCACCACGCTCTCGTCACTTTCCCCCGGCTCAACGATACCCGCTACCAGTTCCAGCATCCACGGGCTCTTGCTATCGCCCAGGGCGCCAGGTCTGAACTGCTCGACAAGCACCAGGGAATCGCTCACCGGCTCATAGGGCAGCACGCCCACGGCGTCTCCGCGCTCAAAAACTTCGCGAGTGACCGGCTCAACCCAGCCTCCGGCAAAGCCACGATACTGCAGGGTGAGGCGGCGCACCTGGAAGTGCCCCTGGAAAGCCAGTTCGTCCTCCAGTACCCGTACCGCGTCCGGGCCAAAGCGCAGTTGGAAGCTCATCAGAAGCGGCCGGCGGTGTACCAGTTGACGTCGCTGGCGTGACGTTCTACCTGATCGACGACGTCCAGGGTCAGAGCGAATAGTGCCATTCGTATCAGCACACCGTTGTCGGCCTGCCGGAAGATGGCGAGGTTAGGATTATCGTTAAGGTCGACGTCCAACTCTTGGGCATTATCGCGCGAGTCCCGGGGTAAGGGATGCATGATGACCGTATTGGGCTCGCAGTTGTGGGTATAAATCGCCTGGTTCAGCCTGAACCTGCCTCGGTAAAGGTCGGCCTCTTCCTGCGTGCTGAAGCGTTCTTCCTGGATGCGCGTTGAATAGACAATGTCGACGTGAGCGATACTCTCTTCGAGCTTATCTGACTCCATAACGTCGTGGCCGGCGCCGCGCAGCTGGTCGACGATCTCGGGGGGCATGCGCAGCTCCCTTGGAGAGACCAGCATCACATGCGCCTCATCAAACAAACACAGCAGCTTGCACAGTGAATGCACAGTCCGGCCGTAGCGCAGATCGCCCACCATAGCGATTCGAAGGGCGTCGATGCCACGGCCCTGCGCGGCCAGCTCACTGCGGATTGTGTAAAGGTCGAGAAGGGCCTGACTGGGATGCTCGTTACTGCCATCGCCGCCGTTCAGGACGGGCACGCGGCTGGCCGCGGCAAACTCGGCAACCGAACCCTCCTCGGGGTGCCGCATGGCAATGACGTCAGAGTAGCCACTGAGTACGCGAGCCGTATCATACAGCGATTCGCCCTTGGCTATCGCTGTGCTTTCGAAGCCGGTCGTCTCACGTACGGCACCGCCCAGCAGATTAAATGCAGAACCAAAGCTGACTCGGGTCCGGGTGCTCGGCTCGAAAAACATAGACCCCAGAATGGCGCCATCAAGAACCTTGGTGATGCGCCGCCGATGCGCATAGGGTTCCATTTGATCCGCCACCTCGAAAATACGCTCGACATCGGCTCGCTCGAACTGGCCTATCGAGAGGATGTGACTGCCCGCAAACTGCATGCATGTCTCCGATCTGTCGCCGGCTGCTGACGACGCTGGTCTGTGTGAATATTATACGGCGCGTGCCGCTGAGTGTTCGGGTAATAATTACGCCAGCAGGCTATCTCCGTATTCCAGCAGCTGCTCCAGAACGCGCTTATGCTCGCCCGATAGTCCTTCCTCGGCCATGCGCGTCTCGATGTCTGTCTGGTAGTCTTCCAGGCAAATGCTGGCACCAGCCTCAGGGTCAGTGAGTCGCTGGAAGCGATACTCCTCCCAGGCCTCAAATTCGTCAGGCGACAGGCTTTGGGGGTAGTTGCGCGCACGATAGCGAAACAGCATCTCTGGCAGACGTGCATCCTCAAATACAAAGCTTTGCTCACCCAATTCTTCGGGCGGTGTGGAGCGTAGCCGCTCCATCTCGCGCTTATCCCCGGCCGAGAAGAAACCGCCGCCGTAGAGCATCCGGTCCGGATCAGTGATGTCATCAAACTGGCGGCCGCTATAGACGCTCTTCAACTTTTCGATCAGCTGATCTCCATGCTGGGCGACGTGCGCTCGAAGCACTGCCAGGTTCTCTCGAGCGCGTTGACCGTCCAGCGCCAGTCGTTCGGCTGTCGCAGCATCCGCCATTTTCGGCGTAACAAGAATCGGGCAGCGGTTGATGTGCACCGTCTTTAAGCCGGGGCGCAGCTCATCCGGGCCGAGCTCTTCTCTGCGACGATACAGCAGATCCGCGAGGGCCTCCGCAGAGAGATCAAACAACACACTCGGGTCTGAGGACAGATCAAAACAGATGATTTCATTGCGGTTAGTCGGATGGACTGCAAGTGGAACAATGAGTGCAATGTTGTGCCGCATCCCCCCAAACATGCCCGATACATGCAGCAGCGGCTTCATGGCACCGGGGTCGAGCTGTGCGAGGACACTGCGTTTATCGCGGTTTTCCAGCACATAGTGATACAGCCGCGGCTGCCGCTCGCGCACCAGGCGAGCCATCGCGATGGTCGCCTCCACATCGGAGAGGGCATCATGCGCTGCGGCGTGGCTTATGCCATTGGCGGCGGTCAGCTCTTCGAGGCGAAAGCTCGGCAAGCCGTCCTCCCGCAAAGGCCACTCAATGCCCTCGGGTCGAAGGGCGCAGGCTGCACGCAGCATATCGATAATGTCCCAGCGAGAATTGCCGTTCTGCCACTCACGTGCGTAGGGGTCATAGAAATTTCGGTATAGCGTGTAACGAGTGACCTCGTCATCAAAACGCAAGGAATTGTAGCCGACCCCACAGGTCCCTGGCTGCGCGAGCTCGGCATGCACCTGGTGAATGAACTGCGCCTCCGGGAGGCCTTTCTCAAAGGCCAGTTGCGGCGTGATACCTGTTACCAGGCAGGCCATGGGCTGCGGCAGACAGTCATTCGCCGGGCGCGCATAAATCACAAGGGGCTCGCCGATAACGTTCAGCTCGGCATCGGTCCGCAGGCCGGCAAATTGAACGGGCCGGTCTCGAGAAGGGTCAGCCCCGAAGGTTTCGTAGTCGTGCCAGTAGAATGTCTCTGCCAAGGGCCTAGACGACCTCGATCGCCTGCTCTTCGATTTTTGCCTGCCAGATTTTCGGTCCGACCTCGTGCACCGATGTACCATTGACATCAACCGCTACACTGACCGGCATGTCCTTGACCTCAAACTCGTAAATCGCCTCCATACCCATTTCGGGAAAGGCGACCACGCGCGCGTCGGTGATGGCCTTGGACACGAGATACGCTGCCCCCCCTACCGCCATCAGGTACACGGCCTTGTGCTTGCGGATTGCCTCGACACCAGCTGGCCCACGCTCGGCTTTGCCAATCATGCCAAGCAGGCCGGTCTGCTCGAGAATAAAGTCGGTGAACTTGTCCATCCGCGTGGCTGTAGTCGGCCCGGCGGGGCCCATGACTTCATCGCGGACCGGGTCTACAGGGCCTACGTAGTAAATAAAGCGGCCTTTGAGGTCCACCTCAGGGGGCAGGCCTTCTCCACTCTCTATCAATTCCTTCATCTTCTTATGGGCAGCATCACGCCCCGTGAGCATCTTGCCCGATAGCAACAGGGTATCGCCGGGTTGCCACTGGGCGGCGTCCTCTGCCGTGACAGTATCGAGATTGACGCGGCGGACACTGTCACCCACCTCCCAGGTAATATCTGGCCAGTCGCTAATGTCGGGAGGCGTCTGCAGCGCGGGCCCAGTGCCATCCAGCACAAAGTGCGCGTGACGGGTGGCGGCGCAGTTCGGGATCATGGCCACCGGCAGTGAAGCAGCATGGGTCGGATAGTCTTTGATCTTGACGTCCATCACCGTGGTCAGGCCACCGAGGCCCTGGGCGCCGATACCAAGCTTATTCACGGCCTCCATGATCTCAAGGCGAAGCTCTTCCACACGATTGGCGGGACCTCGCGCTCGCAACTCATGAATGTCGATGGGGTCCATCAAGGCTTCCTTGGCCAGGACCGCCGCTTTCTCCGCTGTACCGCCTACCCCGATGCCCAACATACCCGGTGGGCACCAGCCCGCGCCCATGGTGGGTACAGTTTTCACCACCCAGTCGACAATACTGTCCGAGGGATTAAGCATCACCAGCTTGGACTTGTTCTCGGAGCCGCCGCCTTTCGCAGCGACCTGAACATCAACGGTATCGCCCTCAACCACTTCCATGTGAATCACGGCGGGCGTGTTGTCCTTGGTGTTCTTACGAGCGCCAGCGGGATCATCAAGAATCGATGCGCGCAGCACGTTGTCCGGATGGGTATAGGCACGGCGCACGCCCTCATTGACCATATCTGCAACCGACAGTTTGGCATCCCACTGCACGTTCATACCGATTTTCAGGAACACCGTGACTATGCCGGTGTCCTGGCAGATCGGGCGATGCCCCTCGGCGCACATACGCGAGTTGATGAGAATTTGCGCCATCGCATCCTTGGCCGCCTGATTCTGCTCCTTCTCATAGGCTTCGTGAACCGCCTTCACAAAATCTACCGGATGGTAATAGGAAATGAACTGCAGGGCGTCGGCGACGCTGTCGATGAAATCGTCCTGGCGAATCGTAGTCATGGCCCGGTCCTCAGGTTACAGCCTTGGAAACGGCCGGCATTATACCCCGGCCCATGGGTTTTTAGGGCGCTGTCTGGGTGGCTCGCGTTGAAGACTCAAGTCGGGAAATACGCTCATTGACCTGGCGACGAAAGGCATTGATGGAACCTACCCACTCCTCATTGCTTTGCACACGCTTGTCCAACTTGTTGTAGTTGAGGCCCAGCGAATTCAGCGTATCCGCGACACGCTCGACCTCGTTCTGACTGGACCGGGCGCTGGCCATCAGGCGGTCGAGATCACCAGAGAGACTCCGGAGCTTGGCCATGTCAGCGTCAAGTGTTTTGAGCCTGGCAGCTGTGTCCTTGTCAGCGGCACTCATGGTCGAGAGCTGGCCTGTCCTGGCCTTACTGGTCTTCTCCAGGCTGGCGAGAGTCGCGTTGCTTTTCTTTCGGGCATCCCAGAGTTTGCGCACCTCTGAGTCCAGCATCCTGAGCTGCGCCGCCTGGGCAGCGCTGGACTGGTTCATGGTCTCGTCTGTATCAGAAAGCAAATCCTCCAGGTCCGCGATTCGACCTTCGTAACGTTCGAGCAGGAAACCCGTCTGTTTGAGCTCTTCCTGTAGTTGCCATGCCCAGGCGCAGGCTACCGCCGCGACCACCAGCGCTACGGTGATGAAGAGCCTGGCCCATATACCCGCGCCGCCAGCACCCGCTGGCGGACGTGCACCACCGCCCTTGCTACCACCAGATTTACGGCTGCGGGAAGTGGAGGGTTGCTGCTGGAAGACGGTATCGCGCTTGGGGACGATGGATGGGAGCTCGTCGTTGGCCATTACTTTATCGAGTGCGTGGATTTCGCGTCATTATAACGCCAAGCGCGGCGCCCGCCACGGCCGAGCATGCACAAAAAAGCCGGGGCAAGCCCCGGCCTTGATACGCGCTGAAGGGATTACAGCAGCGCGAGCGCCAGCCAGATGCCTCCTACCAGAGCCACACTGCAATGGATCACGCCTTTCACAGAGGCGATTGGACCCAGTTTTCCAAATAGCGCATTGGCTTCGATAGCCAGGATGGTCAGCAGGCAGACTGCCACTCCCAACATGCTGATATCCGCTATATACAGGCTATGGGACCCAAGCATGCCAAACAGCATCGGGCCAGACAGTAGGGTATTGGTGCGCGAGGCCAGACCTGCTTTGCCTGCCGCTGCGGCGGCGTCGCCTGTTTTACCGTTCAACCCGAGCACTATCTGCTGGTTCGGCCAGATGATCAGCCACACGTTGAGGAACATAATGATGCCGGCAATCGAGCCAATCCAGATAACCGGCCTACCCGCGAGATCAAACAGTGCCCCAATAGACCACAGGAGCACGAGGCCGGTGAGGAAGGTGAACATCGCGCCCCAGCGGAACCACCAGAGAGCACGGGGAGCGAGCTTGGCCTTCGCATCTTTCAGCGCCTCGGCCTCGGCTTCCTTGAAGTACTCAGTCTGTACAAAGTTGAAGTAGTAGAGCATGCCGATCCAGGTAATACCGAATATGGCGTGCGACCACCTGAAGATAAATTCGAGAATCATTGATCAATCACCTTTTGTAGTTGTGCCGCTCTCCAGCCAGCGTTTGCCATTGTACACTGCTTTCGCGGACGAAAAAAAACCCCGCCTGTCGGCGGGGTTCTCATGGAGCATTAGCCCGGGGCTTACATCATGCCGCCCATACCACCCATGCCACCCATATCCGGCATAGCAGGCGCGGCCGCGCCCTTGTCTTCCGGCGCATCGGCAACCATCACCTCGGTGGTGATCATCAAGCCAGCTACAGAACCTGCAGCCTGCAGAGCGGTGCGGGTGACCTTGGCGGGATCCAGGATACCCATCTCGATCATGTCACCGTACTCGCCGCTGGCTGCGTTATAGCCAAAGTTGCCATCGCCCTGGCGGATCTTGTCCAGAACAACAGACGCCTCGTCACCAGCGTTATCAACGATCTGACGCAGCGGGCCTTCCATCGCGCGCAGCGCGGCAGAAATACCGTGGTTCTGATCTTCGTTATCGCCAGTCAGCTCAGAGATCGCGGAAACAGCGCGCACCAGCGCAACGCCGCCACCGGCAACTACGCCCTCTTCAACCGCCGCGCGGGTGGCGTGCAGAGCGTCTTCAACGCGGGCCTTCTTCTCTTTCATCTCGATCTCGGTGGCTGCGCCAACCTTGATAACCGCAACACCGCCGGCGAGCTTGGCAACACGCTCTTGCAGCTTTTCACGGTCGTAGTCAGACGAAGTGTTCTCAATCTGCACTCGAATCTCGCTGACGCGAGATTGAATCGTGCCGGCGTCGCCAGCACCATCGATAATAGTGCTGTTGTCCTTGTCCATGGTAACGCGCTTGGCGCTGCCGAGGTGCTCCAGCGTCGCTGACTCCAGATCCAGGCCAACTTCCTCAGAAATGACGGTGCCACCCGTGAGAATTGCGATGTCTTGCAGCATGGCCTTGCGGCGATCACCGAAGCCAGGCGCCTTACAGGCCGCAACTTTAACAATGCCACGCATGTTGTTCACAACCAGGGTAGCCAGTGCTTCACCTTCAACGTCCTCAGCAATGATCACCAGCGGGCGTGACGCCTTGGCAACCTGCTCAAGCAGAGGCAGCAGCTCACGAATGTTGGAGATTTTCTTGTCAACCAACAGGATGAAGGGATCTTCCTGTTCGACGCTCATGCTGTCCTGATTGTTGATGAAGTAAGGCGAGAGGTAACCGCGGTCAAACTGCATACCTTCAACCACGTCGAGCTCGTTCTCAAGGCCAGAGCCTTCTTCGACCGTGATGACGCCCTCTTTGCCAACTTTTTCCATGGCTTCGGCGATGATGTCTCCGACAGAGACGTCGGCGTTAGCAGAGATGCTGCCAACCTGGGCAATCGCTTTGCTGTCCTCACAGGGTACGGACATTTCTTCAATCTTGGCTACAGCCGCAGCAACGGCTTTGTCGATGCCGCGCTTAAGGTCCATAGGGTTCATGCCCGCCGCAACGGACTTGAGGCCTTCGTTGAGAATAGACTGTGCCAGCACAGTGGCGGTGGTCGTGCCGTCACCGGCCTGATCAGAAGCCTGGGAGGCGACTTCCTTAACCATCTGTGCGCCCATGTTCTCGAACTTATTCTCCAGTTCGATTTCCTTGGCAACGGATACCCCGTCCTTGGTCACGGTGGGTACACCGAAGGATTTGTCGAGGATTACGTTGCGGCCCTTGGGACCGAGAGTTGCCTTGACGGCGTCTGCGAGGACGTTAACGCCCTTGAGCATCTGTGAACGGGCGTCATCGCCAAAAAATACGTCTTTAGCTGCCATGTGTCAGTTCCTTAAGTAATAACTAGCGGTGAATTCGGGATTACTCGACGACCGCGAAGATTTCGCTTTCGCCCATGATGATCAGCTCTTCACCATCGATCTCGATGGTGTTGCTGCCGGCGTACTGGCCAAAGACGACGGTATCGCCGACCTTAACCGCAAGCGGGCGAATTTCGCCGCTATCGAGGGATTTACCCTCACCAACGGCCACGACCTCACCCTGGTTGGGCTTTTCCTTGGCTGAACCGGGCAGCAGGATGCCACCGGCAGTTGTTTCTTCCTCTTCCTTGCGACGAACGACGACGCGGTCGTACAGCGGACGGATGTTCATAGATGTCACTCTCCAAATTGCGGTGTTATGAAGACCCGTAGCACGGGTTGCGGCTTTCTTGGGGGCCAATTCATCGAATTCAACCCCCCGTTTAGCACTCTCTTCGAGAGAGTGCTAATTCTAGTCACGCGACAGCCGCCGTCAAGGGCTGATACTGCTGAGAGGAGGATAAATTTATTTTTTAAAATCAGAGACTTGTGATTTTTCTTGCGAAATTGGACAGAGAATCAGTCATCTATGCGGCGAAAACTACCCTCGATCGTATCATTCGCCTCACGATCCATCTCTGGCCGATACGGCTCCGCCTGGGGTCCACCCCACCAGCGCGCCAGGCGCCGCCGCAGCGGCCCGAACATCACCAGCACTGCCGCGCAGTCGGAAATCAGTCCTGGAACCATTAACAGGAGGGCCGCGAGCCCCACGGCCACATCGTCCAGTAAGAGCTGTGGGCCCAATACTCGTCCATCCTGTGCCTGGCGCAGGCGTTCAAACATGCCCATGCCCTGTCGCTGCAATAGAAAGAGGCCCAAAAACAGGGTGGCAAATACCCAGGCCAGGGCCGTCAGGGCGCTCGTTTCAACACCCAGCTGGATTAAGGTAAACAGCTCCAGCCAGGGCAGCAGCAACAAGAAAATTCGCATCTTTTCCTCCTCCTACATCAATAGGGCCGATCGCAGCCATTACAAGGGCTGCAGGCCACGCGCTGCAGCAACGATCACCAGTCGTAATTAAGCCCGATCGACCACTTCTGGTCCCGTTTGTCGACATTGCCCTCAGCCGGGAGATTATCGTAGTCGTACTCCAGTTGGATCACTGAGTTCAGCTTGCCGCTGATCGGGTATTTAAAACCGGTCACCGTGCTGATCTCAAAGTCGTCGGTCTCTGTGAAGGACTGCAGCAGAAAGTGTCGGTGATACATCTCGACGCCCCGATCATTGAAACGCCACTTGAAGTCCAAATTCCATAGCAATGCCGGGCGTTGTCGCTGTTCGCCGGTATCAAACTGCTCGTCCACGTAGTTAATCGTGCCTTTGCCGTTGAGGTCGAAGTAGCTCGTTTCCAGAAATTGATAGCCCATGCCAATACCCGCTGAGTAGCGTTGATCGAGTTCCCGGAACTCGTCCTCTTCATAGAACGCATTGCCAGTGAGAAACCACTGCTGTGTGAAAAACTGGTCGTATTGATAGCTGGTACGCCACATGTTTCGCGTATTCTGCCCTTCCGCGCTTTCTTCCTGGTACCGCAGGGCGAGCGTGTGACGCGTCTCGATGAGGCGCAATTCGGTGCGCGCGTCGACGTTGTACTTGTCGATATTGTTGTTGCCGCTGGAATTCTCGGCGGCGATAACCACGCCGCCGGTTTGCGTCAGGAAAGGCTGTGGCCCCTGTAGCGCTTCGCCTGCCTTCACCACCAGCTTCCAGTCAGTGAGGCTATGTACACCCTCGTCGCATTGCAGTAGCTGTCGCTCACGCTGCTTGTACATCCAGCAGTTAGTGAGCGTGCGCCTGCTGGTTTTGAGATCGTAGCGCTCATCGGTTTCGATCCAGCTCACGTGGTGCTGTTCGATATTCAGGCTACCGAGCATCGGCGAAGTCCACTGGACCTTCCCTTGCTCTACGCCCTCCAGAGTGCCAGTGATAGACTCGCCGTTACTGAAGTAAATGCGGTCTGCCAACGCCGGATTGCACAGCAGCAAGAGCAAGCCGGTCAGTACGGCTCGTCGCAGTGAGTTTCTTATAGTCATGATCAAGAGGCCGTTTGCCCGGATATTAGGTGCGTAAGGAGCCAGACACCAACCAGCTGATTTGGCAGGTCGTAGCGGCGATCCCCGCAGGCAACGTGGCTACCTATGGCGACGTCGCACGGCTCGCAGGGTTGCCGGGCGCCGCCCGCCGGGTAGGTCGCGCCCTGCGTGACCTGCCGCCGGGAACGCGTATTCCATGGCACCGGGTCATCAATGCGCAGGGCAGCATTTCGCTCCCTGAAGGCTCCTCGGCTCAGTATACCCAAAGGGATCGACTAGAGGCAGAGGGCGTCATCTTCAGCAGCGCGAACCGCGTAGATTTGCGCCGCTTCCGCTGGCCAGCCGCTCTGGATTGAACTACCAGAGCATTGTCGCTACTTCGATGCAGTCCTCGTAGATGAGGTAGAATAGCCAGCAACACGGGGCACAGGGCCACGTTATTCGTTCGGGAGAATTACCGAGGCTATGAAGCTCTCTGTCGTGCTGGTAGCTTACAACATGGCGAGGGAGATACCGCGCACGCTGGCAAGCCTTGCTCCCGACTACCAGCGGGGCTGCGCGGGTCTCGACTGCGAGGACTACGAGGTAGTGCTGGTCGAGAATGGCTCCACTCATCCGCTCGAGCCCGATACGATCAAGCAGCTGCCCGATTATTGCCACTACCACTACATTGCAGACGCGCCCTCCTCGCCCGCGCATGCCATTAACGTGGGTGTAGCGGCATCTCGTGGAGACGCCCTGGCCATCATGATTGACGGCGCACACATGTTAACGCCGGGTGTCCTGCGCTACGCCAAGGCCGCTTTTGCGATCTTCGATCATCCAGTTGTTGTAACACGCGCTTTCTTTCTTGGCCCGGGCGATCAGAACGACACCATTTTTGATGGCTACAGTCAGGCCGTAGAGGATGAGCTCCTGGCAAAAATCGACTGGCCACAGGACGGCTATCGATTATTCGAGATCGGCGAACCGGCCCAGGGTTACATCCCCCGAATCAGCTGGTTCAATCGTATGATTGAAAGTAATTGCCTGGTGCTTTCGCGTCCGGTCTTCGATCAAATCGGCGGGGCGGACGAGCGCTTCGACTCACCAGGCGGCGGGTTTATCAACCTGGATATCTTTCGGGAGGCGGCGGGCCTGCCGCAGACGGAGGTGGTGCAACTGATCGGTGAAGGCACCTTTCACCAGTTACACGGCGGCACTACCACCAATGTCGGCGCCGCCGAGCGCGATGCCAAGGTCAAACAGTATGAGGCACAGTACCGCGCTATTCGGGGCAAGGACCTCGATGCACCACCCAAGGAACTGCAGTTCCTTGGGCACATGCCTACCCCGCGCTCCAAAATTCATTTACTCAACCACGGCAGGGAGCAAAAGCCGATTCCCGAAGATCTCAAGCTGAAGATCCTGTCGGAGCCCTGAGGCCTTGCACCCGCCGCTGATCTCCGTCGTCATTGTGCTGCACAATATGCGCCGCGCTGGCATAAACTCCCTACGCGCGCTCTTGCCCGACTACCAGCGCGGCATGTCGTCCGACGACTACGAGATTCTCGTTGTCGACAACGGGTCCGATGATCCGCTTGAAGACGAGCGGGTAGAAGCGCTTGGGAGCAATATCCACTACCTGCGCTTGCAAGATCCGCCCCCCTCTCCCGCCTATGCCATCAATCTGGCGGTTAGCGAAAGCCGCGGCGACGTGCTGGCCCTGATGGTCGACGGTGCGCATATGCTCACGCCCGGCGTCCTGCACCACGGCAAACAAATGTTTACTGCGTTGCCCAACCCCTTGGTCGTCACCATGCCTTTTTTCCTTGGGCCGGGGCCACAGTTCGAAACCGTTTTGGCGGGTTACGATGAATCGGAGGAAGATCGATTGCTCGCCAGCATCAACTGGCCCGATGACGGCTATCGGCTGTTCGAAATTGGTGTCCCCTACCGCATCGAACCGGGCGGCATTCGCCCGCGTCAATATTGGTTCGTAAGACAGTTCGAAAGCAACTGCCTGTTTGCGCGCCGTTCCGCCTTCGACGCCGTCGGCGGCTGCGATGAGCGCTTCGACATTCCAGGCGGCGGCATCATGCTGCCCGATCTCTACCTGCGCCTGTGTGAGCTGCCTGATACGGAGATCGTGCAGCTTATGGGTGAGGCCAGCTTTCACCAGGTACACGGCGGTACCAGCACCAACGTTTCGCGCGAGCAGCAAAAAGCCAAGTGGGAGACTTACCTGGCCCAGTATGAATCCCTACGCGGAAAGCCCTATCGGGTGAGCCAAAAGCCGCTACGCTTCTACGGGCATATGCCTAATGACCAGACCCGTCGCTTAATGGAAACTGGCTAGTGTCCCACTTCATCGACCAGCAGGCCTATGAAGACTGGATCAATGAGGTAGAACAGCCACGACTTCAGCGCCGAGTCACCGCCATTGGCGCGGCTGCTTACGATCAGGACTGGCCCCTGATCACGATTATCATGCCGTGTTTCAATACGCCTCCTGGCTTTCTCAGGGCAGCGGTCGAGTCAGTGCTGTCCCAGATTTATCCGCGGTGGGAACTGCTCCTGGTTGACGATGCCTCGACCAGCGAAGATGTAGCTGCTCAGCTCCGTGAGTTTGGCCGTCGCGAACCGCGCATACGCGCTCTGATGCGCCCAACTAATGGCGGGATTGCCGTGGCTACCAACGATGCCCTGGCAGAGAGCCAGGGTAACTATGTCGCCTTCCTCGACCATGACGATGCGCTGGTGCCGCAGGCGCTGCTACTCGTCGCTCGCTTCTTGAAAGAGCATCCGGAACTTCGCCTGCTTTACAGTGATTCCGACCACATCGATGCCGATGGGGTGCGCCACAACCCATTCTTTAAACCGGATTTTAACTATGAACTATTGCTGGGCCAGAATTTCTTCAACCACTTGAGCGTCTATCACTCTGCGCTGCTGCGCAACCTTGGTGGCCTGCGCACGGGTTTTGATGGCAGCCAGGACTATGACCTGGCACTGCGCGCGGTAGAACGCCTGTCACCGGATCAGGTCGGCCATATGCCTGAAGTTCTCTATCACTGGCGCGTTCACAGTCAGTCAGCGGCCCGATCCAATATGGGGCAGGCTGTTGCCAGGGCACGCGAAGCCCTGCGGCAGCACCTCGGCCGCACAGGCCAGCCCGGCACAGCTGAAAGCCCAAGGCTGGCTAAAATTCACAATCGCGTCGACTGGAGTTTGGCGGCGGGTGCCAGCGATTGGCAGATTGTCGATTGCGAGGCAGCACGTGACGGCGCTGAACTCAATGCACAGCTTGAGAGCAGTCACGCTAGCCATATCCTTTTCCTGCCCGGCGGATTCAAAGCAATCAATGCCGACAGCCTGGCGACGCTGGCGGGGCTGCTCGCCAGACCGCAGGCCGGTGCCGCGGCGGCAACGCTGCTGGCACCCGATGGACGACTGGTTCAAGGGCCCGTATTCAGTCCCGGTGAACCTGTTTCAGCTCTGGTTGGTGCGGCTGACGATGATCGCGGCTACTTCGCGCGTCTCGATCTGGACCAGCGGGTGACGGTCGCGAGCCTTTCGGGTCTCGCCATTCAACGCCAGGTCCTGGACAATCTGGGCGGCCTGGATCCCTACTTACGTCACCCTCTAATGCTGGGATGTGATCTGGCACTGCGACTTCGGCAGTTGGAAAAGTTCACCGTCTGGTCCCCCCAGGCGCGCTTTGCTGCGGGGGATGAGCAGCAGGCACTCGCTGCTACCCTGCCTGCATTTACCGAGGACCTGGAATCGCTCATGGGCCGCTGGGGGCGGGAGCTTGGTCGAGACCCCTACTACAACGAAAATTTCGCCCGCGGTCGTGCAGATTTCTCCCTGAACTGAACGCCGACTATTGCAAGAAGAGAGCCTGTCTTGAACTACCCACCATTACACGCCCTGGTTTGTGGCTTCGAGAAGTCGGGTACAACCTTGCTCAATGAAATTCTTTGCGGTCACCCGGAACTCGACGCCGGCTTCGAGGTGGGTCTCTTACTGGGCGAGTCGCCGCACGAGTTTTCAAAGATACAGCCCTACTTTCGTTACTTCCGAGATAAATGGCAGGTCAGTCTCGACGACATGGCATGGATCTGTGCCACCGACGACTTCTTCGAATGCTACGCGCGCATGCGCGAGCGCTCCCCCATCATCAAAGATAAAGCGGTCAGCCTGGTAGATAAAACCCCCATTTACATGCTGCACCTGGATGAGGCTTTAGCCCGCGTTCCCGAGATACCCTGTGTCGTCAACGTCCGCGACCCTCGGGCACTGATGTTGTCCTGGGCGCGGTGGTCGGGCCACCGCGGCGAAGAAGAAGCCTATCTGCAGCGCACACTAGACCAGCATGTAGCGCGCTACAGGACCTATGCCGAGGGTTACCAGCTCGCCCTCAAGCACCACGGCGAACGAATCCTGCTGAATCGCTTCGAGTTGCTGTGCCTGTCGCCGGCAACGCAGACAAAACGTATTTTCGATTTCCTCGGGCTGGAGTTCAGCGAGGCTTACCTGAGTTTCGACTCAGAGCACTTTGTCTACGGCAACGAGGTCTCTTCCCAATACCTGACGCCCTATCAGCACGTTCTTTCGAAGGCGATATGCGATGATATTCTGGAGGCCACTGAGCAGTTTGCCGACTGGCACTTCAGCCCCTAGCCAGATTCTGACCGATTCGCTTCCGATGACACCGCAGTCAGGCGTCAAACCAGGGCGAAGGCAGCGGCTCTTCCTGACGGTGATTGAGAACCCGTCGGGCCGAATAATGCACAAACTTCTGCGCCTCAGGTGGCATTTCGCCAAGGTAGACGGGCACCGTATTGGGGCTCTCGTATTCGACACCGCGCAGTGAGCGATACTGCGCTTTGCTATCCTCTATGTAAGCTTCGCGAATCTCACGTGCTTCGCCGCCAGTTGTGACGCCGCCGTGAAACTGGTGAAAGGTGCCCTCTCCGGGAATGATGACATGGCGAACATCCGGGTACTCGCAGGCCCGCTTGTAGAGGTCGAGGTTTACCAGGCCACCGCCGCGCATATCAAAGCGCTCATCACAGCCACCCAGTTCCCGCCACAGCGTGCGAGGGATGCTCAGGCAATTGCTTTCGCTGTTGGGTAAAAAGAAGCCCGGTGCGCAGGAACCGCTGAAGCAGGCGATATCAAACAGCGCATAGCCGTCCACTGGCCAGCGACTGGCAGCCAGCATTTCGAGCTCCTGGTCGACGCTATAACCGCCATCAACCGCTTCCTGCTGAAGTTCTCGCCCGAGATGGTAGCCCGGCACAGCAACCACGGCTCGCTCGAATAGCTGGTGACCAAGCAGCAGATTGCGAATCACCCCTGGTGTAACCATCCGTGCGCCGTCGATCATGACGCAGATGTGGTCGCCCCGGGCTCGTTCGGCGCCGAAATTGATGGCGAACACCGGGCTGGTCTCCGCATTGGCTCGCAAATAGTAGAAGTAGTTCTCGGGCAGTGAATCCACCAGCTCGGGGGACAGCGTACGGGGTGACTCATTCTCCACCACAATGACTTCGTAGTCCGAGACATTCGCGCCGTACTGATAGCCAGAGCACAGCGACAGCAAGGTGTTTTCAGCCTGTCGGGGCATGTCGTAGACAATAACGACGAAGCTTATTTTCGGCCGGGATGGCTGTGCTTCGTTACCCTCGCGGCTGCGAATCCATTCTGTTAGTCGCTTCGACATCATTGCATTCAGTAGGCAATCCGCAGCAGCCGTTGATACAGCCGATTGACCTTCCAGGGCAGCTCCGTCGCAAGACTGCCATCTGAGCTGCGCAATTCCGCGCTGTAAAAGCGTTCCTCGCCGTCGGGCGGCTGCAGTCCAAGCTCTCGACTGACCGCATCTACCTTGCTTTGAAATATCTCCTCAGGCGCGTCAAAACACAATATGGGAAAAGCACTGCGCTGATACTCTGCCAGCAGCTTGCGGTTGTACTGGTACCACAAGCGTAGGCACTGTCGCCATTGCATCTCACCACCACTGCGCACCACCAGCGACTGGGCAACTGCATTGGGGTGGCGGAAAATGCCGACGCGCAGCATATGAGGTACCAACTGGCGCCAGCCGTTGAGGACCAGCAAGGTGCGCGGGTCCTTGAAGCCGACTACAGCGTGATCCGCGTGCTGGTCAAGCAGCGCTCGAGCCCGATCTAGCTGGACATCGCTCCAGCTGACATGCCGGGGCGGAAAATCCCAGGCACCCCTGTTGGCAGCAAGCACCGCATCGTTGAGCGCGACGAAGCCGGGATTTTCACGGTTACCCTTCAAGTTATGGGGATTGCGCTTGAAGTGTTGTCCTAGGTGTAGGCCCGCCTGCTGCAGGGAGCCTGTCAGGCAACTGGTACCGCTGCGATGCATGCCCAGAATGCAGATTAATCGCTCAGGCACGTTCATGGCGTGTCTTTTATATTTCGCACCCGGGAAGTATAACGATGGCGCTACTCACTGACTAGGCGCTCGACTGAGATGACTCATCGTCGCCCCGCCAGGGTGCAACCCATATCAGCAGAAGCATGCCGGGTATGGCGCACAGCGCACAGATGATGAAGAAGTCATACCAGCCAACCGTATCCGCGATGAATCCCGTCGTGGCGTTTGCAAAGGTCCTCGGTACAGCGGCCAAGGCGGTAAACAGGGCGAACTGTGTCGCGGCAAAGGTGCGACTGGTTTCTCGCGCGATAAATGCGGTGAACGCAGCGGTGCCAAGGCCCACGCCGGTGTATTCAAAGGCGATAACCGCGGCAAGCAACCACACCACCGCACCCGCCTCCGCCAGCACGGCAAAACCCAGGATACTGAGGACCTGCACAACGCCGAACAACCATAGGGCGCGATTAATGCCAAGGCGAATCATAATGATGCCACCGAAGAGACCACCGATAATGGCGGGCCAGAGTGCGGCGTGTTTGGCAACCGTGCCGATTTGGGTTTTGGTGAAACCCAGGTCGTAGTAGAACACCGTAGACAGTGCCGTCGCCATGTTGTCGCCAAGCTTGTACAGGAACATAAAGCTCAGGATGAGTAACATCGCCTTCCAGCCCCGGCGGCCAAGATACTCGTTAAAAGGCAGCGTCACGGTATCGCGCAGCCCCTTATACTGCGGCCGTTCAGTATCGGGTTCCGGGGCATAAACAGACAGCGCAACGCCGATCAGCATAAACGCTGCCGTTATCCAGAATACGGTACCCCAGGGCAGGTGATCCGCAAGGATGAAAGACAGTGAACCCGGTATCAGCGTAGACACACGATAGGCAGCCACGTGCACTGAGTTGCCAAGCCCCAGCTCCTCATCAGGTAGTATTTCGCGTCGATAGGCATCAATCACTATGTCCTGGCTGGCGCTGAAGAACGCTACCGCTACGCACAACGCGGCTATCACAGACAGACTCTGTTCCGCCTTGAACATACCCAATGCGCCGATAAACGCGATCAGTCCGATCTGGCAGACCAGCATCCAGCCCCTTCGCCGCCCGAGCATTGGCGGAGTCCAGCGATCCATAAAAGGCGCCCAGAGGAACTTCCAGGCGTAGGGCATACCCACCAGCGCAAACAGACCGATCTCTGTGAGTGAGACATCCTGGTCTCTCAGCCACAGGGGAACAAGCTGGTAGAGAACATAGAGCGGCATACCGGAGGCAAAGCCCGTGAAGATACAGATCAGCATCCGCCGATTTAACATCGAGGTGCGTAGCTCTGCCCAATCAATCGCCATATCTGTGTTATTCCGCCCTAGTCACGCATCGACGCTCGAAACTCTTCAACAAACCGGTCCCGAAACTGCGCATTAACCTCATTGCGCTGTTTACGCATCTTCAGCCTCGACTCATCAACCCGTGCTTCGGGATAGCCGAGGTAAGCAGCCAGCGCTTCGGCGCCGCCCACAGGCTCCGCTGCAAACTGCTCGTAATTGATGCGATAAGGATTCAGGTCGAATACGGCGCAGAAGCTGTTCATCGCTGCGTAGGCCTGCGAAAGCGTCTGTACACGCTTTCGAATCTGCGCAAAATCGTACTGAGGTTCAACCTGCGCTTCACCGCGGTGGCTGTGCCACTTCTTGGTCTGCGAGGCGATCGAAAACGAAACAGCCTGAGAAAGGATGTCGCTACGCTCGATCAGCACCCAGCGAACGTCGTTAAAAAAGCCCGGGACAATGCCGGCCCTGACCAGCATCATCGCCTGATCGAAGGAGGCCTTCAAACCGTACATTGCGCCTTCGCGGCCCATCCGATCGACCAGCCAGCGAATGTAGTCGGGAAAATGCCTGATGCCCTCCTCATCGCAGCGTTCGCGCACCAGCTTGTAGTTCAAGGGCTCACCGAGACCGGTAAAACAGTT
This sequence comes from Pseudomonadota bacterium, assembly GCA_038748065.1. Classification (GTDB taxonomy): domain Bacteria; phylum Pseudomonadota; class Gammaproteobacteria; order Pseudomonadales; family Halieaceae; genus JBCDJG01. The sequence goes on along the minus strand of JBCDJG010000042.1, from coordinate 4,795 downwards.
GGTGGCCCGCAGGTGCTCTGACACGAGCGAGGAGCCCGAACGATTGGTGAACAGCAAAATACAGACTGGCCTGCCTAGCGGCACTGCGGACTGCTCCAGAGCAAAGGTGTCAAAATAACGCCGCAATTCGGCCTCGTGCAGGCCTACCTGGTCGTAACTAATCTGCATCTTACCTGTTTGTTGCCTATTGCTGCTGCGCAGCAGATACTTGCTGCGCACCCGTTGGAAAAAACTCACTCGCGAGCGAACTCTAGAAGCACTTGAATCTGCTCTGCGGGCAAATGACCCCAGAGATTCTGTTCAGCCGCAAGCAGCAAGGCCGCCTGTGCCAGCAAGGTTCGATATTCCGCGTAGCTGCCGCGTTGTAACCTCGCCACCAGGCGCTTCAGGTAATCCTGCAAGACCACGGCATCGGTTTCAAAAGGTTCCAGCTGCGTGGCGCTTGGAATCGCTTCCCTAAAAAATGGCTCTCCCTGCAGGTAGCTGCGAGACAGCTTGCGGTTAGTCTTCAACCACTCCTCGCGCAGTCGCATGTAGGGCCGCTTGTTTACATACATGATATTTCGCGCTGAACGCTCGGGACAGAGCTTGAGCACAATGCGCAGAATGTCTTCGTTATGCGCCTTCTCGAAGCCTAGCCGGTTCAGGGCCTGTTTGATATAAAGCTGATTCGGGCCCAGGCTTTCGTTGCGCTCAATGCTGCCGGCAGAGAGCCCGGGCAAACCCGTTGAGGCACAGAAATCGCTGACGATATCGCCATGATGCCATTGCCCCGGTTCAAAAGGTCGCAGGTGCACATTATCGGCGCCAAAGGCATCTGCGTAGGCCTGCATAATACTGTAGTAGTCACGCTGGAAAATCTGATGCGTAGCGTAAAACTGGTAGGCGGTGCCGGGCCACTGTCGTGCGCCCTTCACATCCTGATTGAAGAAAGAGCTGTATAGCTGGTCCTGCCGGCGAAGGTAGGCGACGATATGCACCTGATGGCCGGCGAGACGCGCACGAATGTCCTCAAGGATTTCGTCAAGGTTGCGAGTCTGACCAAAGAACAGTTCCGAGCTAATAACGACCCGCTGAACCTTATCACCGTAGCCAGCAATTTCATCACCCAGGGCCTGCCAGGACTGCCCGCGGGGATAATCGCCATACCAGACATCCGGCATCGAGCTACCGTGGTGTTCCTCGATCAGGTCACACACCAGCACATGATGGGCGTCACCACTGCGACACTGCGCCGGGTAGAGAACGCCCTGCTTCAACAGCTTGGCACTTTTCTGCGCCAGTACTGATTGCAGCGTGGACGTTGCCGTTTTGGGCGCGCCAATATGGATGTAAACCTCGGCCATCAGCGCACAATGTCATGCATCGGCTTGGCCGAAAGTCGCCGCTTGATAGCCTGCTGCACGCTGAAGGGCACCATGGAGATCATGCGCGCGACTACGGGCTGACGACTTAGCTTCCAAATGCGACCGAGCAGGCGCTCCCGCGCACTCAACTCTGGCGTATTGGCATACAGGTTCCCAGCCAGGCCGATGAGTGTTGCTCGCCGCACTTCACCCGCTCGAGCAGGAACAGTCGCCAGGTACTGCCCGGCATAAAAGCTCTCCGACTGCTCCGACTCCGGGCCCACGCCACAGGCCGGCGCCGACAGCTGACCTGTTGTAGCGATTCCGGCCCAGAAATTCGCCCAGGCTTCAACGGAGGTATCCCAGGCGCAGACGACACTCAAATCGCGACCGCGTACGCGCTCGGCAAAAGCCCCAATGTCCGGCACCACAACCGGCAGGCCCATATGCAGGGCGATACTGAGCGTGTAGCTATAGGTTTCCGGCCAGAGCGCGGGGTACCAGATTACGTGTGGATTGATCTGTTCAACGAGCCCGTACACCTCTCGGTGGTCATAGGGACCGTGTGTGACCACGTCGGCGTCAAGGCCGCGGTAGGCATAGCCCAGCAAGTGAAACTCGAGGCCAGTGCCCGGCACTGCGCGGGCCACGGATTCAATCACATCAGCGCCCTTTTCGCGGCTGATGGCACCGACAACGAGCACGCGCAAGGGACCCTCTCCCCCGTAGCGCCAGGTAGGTGCTGGATAAGGCTGTGAGGCTCGGAAATCAGGGTGGTAGGCGACGACGGCGCGGCTGCTATCAAAGAAGCGAGCAAATCGATTGGCGGCGTCGCGCGAGGGAAATATGATGCGCTGGGCGCTTTCAATCATCAGCTGCTGGTTAGCGCGCCAGGACTCCGCGCTTACGCCCGCCGGCAGCGGATAGTGCCCTGCACAAACGGCATCAAACTCCGGATGATTGTCGCCCACAAAACGGGCCTCTGCATCGGTCAGCGTCGGGTTACCGTTAACCAGGTAATAGTCGTGAACCGTCAGGTCATGGCTACAGGCCAGGGCTTCGGCCAGTACCCAGAGCCTGGGGTGCAGGCCCATGGTGTGATGGAAATGCACGTGTCCAACGCCCAGCTCACGCAACAGCCCAAGCAGTTTGTCGTACTCCGCGTCGACTTGAAAATGCAGGGCATCCTGCAGACGCTGCCCCTGGTCGAACACCGTCATGACGATGCTCTGACCGTCCTCCTCCGGGGTGATCTGCAAAAACAGGGCTTCCTGAGCATAGAGTGAGGCCAGTTCATCAACGTGCTGCTGCGCACCGCCGCCAAGCTTATGTGAGAGGAACGCGACCTTGGGCCGCGCCTGCCTGGCGAATAGCTGCAGCAAGACCCGCGTGCGCAGCTGGCGCGCTGGATCCTCAGCGATATAGCGTTGAATGTCAGCGTGGTAGCTCGGGTAGCGTTGGTCGAGCACATCAAGGGCTACAGCGATTCGTGGGTCCTGCTCGTCACGAAAGCTGACGCCTCCCTTGTGATAGACAAAGCAGTTTCCAAGGTGATAATTCTTGTAGCCGGCCTTGATCGCCCGCTGACACCAGTCATTTTCTTCCCCGTATCCCTTGCCGAAGGTCTCCTCGTCGAGCAGGCCGACGACCTCGAGGCAATCGCGCCGGATGTACATACAGCAGCCCACGCCCGTTGGCACAACATACGCATCGTCGACACTGGCGCTCTCGGCAAAGCCAGCATCAATTTCAGAGAGCGATAAGTTGAATAGCAGCGCGTTATCTCGGCACAGGTTGGGAAAGCTGAAAATCGTCGCGTTATTCGAAAATGGCGTCAGGCTGCCCACCGAAGGGTGGTGATAAGCCGCCTCGCGCAGGCGTACGAGCCAGTCGCCAGCCACTTCTACGTCGCTGTTCAGCAGCACCACGTCATGCCCACCTTCTGCGCTCATGCCGCGGTTAGCCGTTCCCACGAAGCCCCGATTTTGCTCATTCTCAAGGAGGAGCACGTGGGAGTGAGTGGCAGCCACATCTCGCAGGTAGGCGCTGATTTCAGGCCGTGGAGAGCTGTCGTTGACCAGCACTAATCGAGTCCACGCAGCGTCTATGGTCGCCAGAACGGACTCAATACAGGCCCGTGTTTCTTCTACACCGTCATAAACCGGAATGACAACATCAACCTTGTTCACGAATCCACATTCTCCGGAACACGCGGCCCATCACCGGGGTCTCGAACACGCGCTCAAGCTGTTCGTAAATCGACGCCACTTGTTCGTCCAATTCGCCAATACGCGCCAAGGCATCACTGTGCATCTGGCCCACTTCCGATAGCCGTCGGTCAAAGTCGGCTATCTGCTCATCGCGCTCTTCAAGCGTTTTAAGCGCGTCCCCGTGCATCTGTCCCAGTTCGGCGAGCTGTTTATCGAAGCCCAGAATCTGAGCGTCGCGCTCTGCCAGCGTTGCCAGTGCTTGTTCAAGATGCGCGCCCGCGGTCTTAAGGCGTTGGTCAAATTCCTCGATCTGGGCGTCGCGTTCAAGCAAGGTCTGCAGTGAGGTGGTGTGCTGCTCACCAATCTCTGTGAGTAACTGGCCTCGCTCTATAAAGGCTTCCGCCATGAGTTTAAGTAAGTCCAGGTCGCTTCGCTCTGTGGCCGCCTGCGACGGCTCCGCCAGTTCGTTACGCAGATCCTGACGCACGCTACTGCGCAGTTCGCTGCCGGTCACGCAAAGTGGCAAACCGCTTTCCGCCAGCCGAGCAATAATTGCCTCAGGATCTGCGAGCAATTGGTTGTAGCTGAAGCTTTGAACGCCCTCTGGCATGCACTGCTCAGCGGCCGCCAGGTACGCAGACGTCAGCCTGAGGCCGTAATCCAGCGGCAAGCCATCACGACGCTGCAAGGAGGCTGCAACTTCAAGTGGCTCTCGTGAAATCCAGCAGAGGTGAGGGTCGATACCGAGCCTTTCACAGCCTTGCAACCAGACCGGCAGGGTTAAGCAGAAGCGCGGGTCCTTTACGGCTTCCAGTGGGCCATCACCAAAACCCCGCTGCAGTATCTCGTCGATCGTAGCCAGCAATTCATCCGACGTGCTACCTGCAGATACACTCGCCAAGGCCTCATTGCTGTAAGCTTCCCAGTCCAGGGCCGTGTACCAAGCATAGCCTCGCGCGTTGATCAGTGCCTCATTAACCCGAACGACATCTTCGTCTTCCCAGAAGCCCTCTTCATTTACGCCTGGCAGTGCTTCAAGCAAATACTGGCCGAAGGTGGCGCCCGACGCGGACAAAGCCGCACACAAAGCGGAGGTGCCCGAGCGGTGCATACCCACCACGAACAAGAGCTGTCGGGAGCGAGATTGGTTCATGGGTGACTTGGTATCAAAGTTGGCCCGGCGCAGTCTAGCACGGCGTAAGTCCCGCTAACCATGTCCCCGGAACCGCGCTCTTAGCT
>JBCDJG010000041.1:0-44665 GCA_038748065.1 Pseudomonadota bacterium | reverse complement strand
TCCCCCAAAGCTCCCATGGTGGTTGGGGGAATGCCGATTAAGTATCTGGGGAAAACTCTCAGCTTCGAGGTGGTGGAGTTCTGTTGCAGGAGTAATCCATGATACGAGATGCCATGGCTAGCGATGCAAATGCCATCAGCGGAATCTATAACCACTATATTCAGAGCGCAGCAGCCACATTTGAGGAAGAGTGCTTAAGCGCTCAGGTTATTAGCCGTCGCATCGGCGAGATTCAAGAGGCTGGCTTTTCATGGCTGGTGGCGGAGGAAGAGGGCGAGGTGAGCGGTTACGCATATTCATCCAAGTGGCAAGAGCGGTCAGCTTACCGGCACACGGCGGAAGTCACCGTTTATATCTCTCACGATACGACATCCAGGGGCTTGGGTACGCTACTGTACAAGGAGCTGTTTTCCCGGCTTAGAGAGAGCGCAATTCATACGGTGGTCGCTGTAATTGTGCTTCCGAATGACGCAAGCGTAGCGCTACATGAGAAGTTTGGTATGGTGCAGGCGGCTCATTTCAAGCAGGTCGGATATAAGTTCGACCAGTGGTTGGATGTAGGTTATTGGCAGGTGCAGCTCAATGCGTGAAAGCCGCTCCAGGGCCCGGCCTCGTAGTAGCGGTGCTCACCGTTGCGCGACTCGCCGGGATATCTTCAGCTAACCTAAAAAAGCCCTATGAAACTCCTTGGCCGTACTAGCTCCTTAAACGTTCAGAAGGTTCTGTGGTTTCTGGAAGAACTGGAGATCACCTATGCGCATATCGAGCTTGGCGGCAGATTTGGCGGCTTGCAGAACCCGGAGTTCGCTACGCTGAACCCGCTGAAGAAGGTCCCGGTGCTCGTCGATGGCGAGAAGTCTATCTGGGAGTCCCATGCCATTCTCAGGTATCTGGCCGCCTGTTATGGCGGCGGTAACTGGTATCCTGACGACCCGTACGAGCGCTCTTTATATGAGCGCTGGCTGGATTGGTCTCACGTCGTGTTTCAACCTGCGTTCATGGGTACCTTTTGGGGTTTCTACCGCAAGCCGCCGGAGAAGCGCGATATGGAGGCGGTCAATCAGAGTCTGGTAGATTGCATGGCTTGCCTGGATGTCGTAAACAATCAGCTCGATGGGTCAGCTTTTTTGGCGGGTCCGTCCATGAGCCTGGCGGATATTGCGGTGGGCACCATTATGTATCGCCTGACGTCGCAAGGCCTGGATGTAGCGCTGCCTGAGCGGGTCGGAGCGTGGTACGCCCGGCTGTGCGAGCGCGAGGGATACGCCCGGTGGGTTATGAGCGACTTTTCTGAACTCCAGGGCCGCGAGCAGTACTGAGGCTTCAGTACCTTGAAGATTCGATTATTCGAAGAAAGTGATCGTGCCAGTGTTATCGCGCTGTGGGAGGCCTGCGGGTTGACTCGGCCGTGGAATGACCCCGGCAAAGATATAGATCGAAAGATGAGCTTTCAGCCGGAGCTGTTTTTTCTGGGTGAACTGGAATCCGAGGTAATAGCCTCGGCCATGGCTGGCTATGATGGCCATCGTGGCTCAGTCTTCTACCTGGCAGTGTCACCCGGGCACCAGTCGCAAGGTTACGGACACATCCTTATGCAGCACATTGAGCGGCGGCTTATCAGCATGGGGTGCCCTAAGCTGAATATTGTGGTGCGTTCATCGAACCTTGATGCCCTGGGTTTCTATAGTAGCCTTTCCTACGAGCCCGACGATGTGACAAGTTTAGGTAAGCGCTTGATTCCTGATGGTTAAGCTGATCAAGTTTGACTATTCGGTTCGCTGGTTTCCGATTAATGGCCGTATCAGAAGTGAGGGGTTTAACCTGAATGCAAGTTTCAACGGAAGAGCTTGAGCAAGGCCTGGCGCACATCAGGCTAGCGCCAAAAGACGGTGGCATCCTCGAGCACATTGTCTGCAGGCCAGATGTGAACGAACGCCAGGAACTGGCCGAGGCGGAATTGGACCCTGGCGCGGGCCTTGTCGGCGATAACTGGCTCGCGCGGGGCTACAAGAAGTCGGCCGATGGCAGCGCCCACCCCGATATGCAGCTGAATATTATGAACGCACGTGCAGCAGCCTTAATTGCACAGAGTAAGGAGCGGTGGAAACTCGCCGGTGACCAGCTCTATATCGACATGGATCTCAGCCCCGCTAACCTCCCCCCGGGCACGAAGCTGGCTATTGGCGATGCGCTGATAGAAGTTACCGCGGAACCGCACTTGGGCTGCGCAAAATTTATGGAACGCTTTGGGCGGGATGCCGCGGTGTTCGTGAATTCAGAGGTCGGCAAGTCGCTCAACCTGCGCGGCATTAATGCCAAAGTGATCCAGGCCGGGCGTATCACACTGGGGTCGAGGGTCGTCAAAGTCGAGGCAGAATAAACTTGGAATGCTCAACTCTGATACTTGACCTGGATGGCACCATCAGTGATCCCAGCCTTGGTATTTCCCGGTGTTTTAACCATGCCCTGTCTGCCTTTGGATATGAACCTGTCTCCGAGCAAAGAGTAAGCGAGCAAATTGGGCCGCCGCTTGATCAGGCCTTCTTAAAACTGGTGCCTGGGATCAGTGAACGGGAGGTGCCGAATCTGGTGGCCAAGTACCGCGAGCGCTACGGCGAGCTGGGCTATGCGGAAAACACGTTGTATCCGGGCATGCCAGAAGCCCTGCAGGCGCTCGCGGCGAGTGGCCTCAGGCTGGGCGTTTGCACGTCCAAGCGCCGTGACTTTGCCCTGAAGATTCTGGCTATGTTTGAAGTCCTGGACGTTTTTGAATTCGTGGACGGCGGCGACATTGGTGTTACCAAGCAATCCCAGTTGGCTGGATTGCTCGCCAGCGGCGAAATAGACCAGCATTCGATTATGGTCGGCGATCGTTCTGTAGACATCGTATCGGCGCGCCGCAATGACCTGCGGGCGATTGGGGTGCTATGGGGCTTTGGTAGCGAGGCAGAGCTGGCAGAGGCCTCCCCCGTCAAAATCCTGGAACGTGTTGAACAATTGCCTGAAAGCGTGAGCACAGCAAGCAGGCCCTGAAGCCTGTCGATTCGTGCGGGAAAGCCCGTGTTTGGAATTCCCGATTACCGGGTGCCGTGGAGGCAGCAATGAGTGCATTAGAAGAGAGCTACTACCAGGGCGCGACCGATAAGGCGATCTTGCATAGAACCATCGGCGATTACCTGGATGAAATCGTGGGGCGCTTCCCGGCGCATGAGGCCATGGTCGTGCGCCATCAGAACGTTCGCGTGACCTACGAAGAGTTCCATCGCGATATTGAGCGGCTTGCTACTGGCCTTTTGGCCCTGGGTATTGAACGGGGCGACAGGGTTGGCATCTGGGGGCCCAACAGTTATGAGTGGGCCCTGGTGCAGTTCGCGACGGCCAAGATCGGTGCCATCATGGTGTGCATCAACCCCGCCTACCGCTTGCAAGAGCTCGAGTTTGCCTTGAATAAGGTGGAGTGCCGGGCGCTGGTAACGGCGGAGCGGTTCAAAGACAGTGAATACCTGCGCATGTTACAGAAGCTTGCGCCGGAGCTGTCTGAGTGCGAGCCAGGGCAGCTCAAGTCGTCCAGCCTGCCGCACCTCGACACGGTGGTACGCATGGGTGATGAAAGCTCGCCGGGCATGCACAACTTCGGCGCGGTGTGCGAGAGGGGCGAGGGCTATCATTACGAGCAGATGGCAGTGCTTAAGGGCCAGCTTCTGCCCGATGACGCCATCAATATCCAGTTTACCAGCGGCACCACCGGCTCCCCCAAGGGCGCGACACTAAGTCACACCAATATTCTCAATAATGGTTACCTCTGTGCAGTCGGCATGGGGCTAACAGAACACGATCGCCTGTGCATTCCTGTGCCACTTTATCACTGCTTTGGCATGGTTCTGGGCAACCTGGCCTGTATAAGCACAGGCGCCACGGCGGTGTACCCTGGCGAGGGCTTCGATCCGGCGCTCACCCTGCAGGCGGTCGCCGAAGAAGGCTGTACGGCCCTTCACGGTGTGCCCACGATGTTCATCAATGAGTTGGACCACCCTGATTTTGCGAGCTTCGACCTCTCCAGCCTGCGCACCGGTATCATGGCTGGCGCGCCCTGCCCGGTAGAGGTCATGAAGCGTGTACAAACCGATATGCACATGGGCGAGGTATTGATTGCCTACGGGCAGACCGAAACCAGCCCCGTCAACAACATTACCCTGGCGGACGATTCCCTTGAAAAGCGCACGGAAACCGTTGGCCGAGCGGTGCCTGGGATAGAGATCAAGATTATTGATGGGCAGGGGCAAGTGGTTCCCGTGGGGGAGAAGGGTGAGATCTGCGCGCGCGGTTATTCGGTGATGCAGGGCTATTGGAATGATGATGCCCGAACCCAGGAGACGATAGACGCCGAGGGCTGGCTGCACTCCGGTGACCTGGGCGTGATGGACGCCGAGGGCTATCTGAAAGTGGTCGGGCGCATCAAGGATATGGTGATCCGCGGCGGTGAGAACATCTATCCGCGTGAAATTGAGGAGTTCCTCTACTCCCACCCCAAGATTGCCGAGGTGCAGGTATTCGGTGTGCCCGATGAGCGCATGGGCGAGGAGGTGTGTGCCTGGGTGCAGCTACAGCCGGGCGAAAGTATGAGCGAGGACGAGTTTAAAGGCTTCTGCCATGGCCAGATCGCCCACTTCAAGATTCCGCGCTATGTGCGCTTTGTCGATGAATACCCCATGACAGTCACCGGTAAGATTCAGAAATTCGTCATGCGGGAGCAAATGGCCCAGGCGCTTGCGCAGGACTGATTGGGGCGCAGGCAGGCTATGCGCCTCCGCGTGAGTCTCGGCTGATAAGCACCGGCAGCAACACAGGCTTAACCTTAGCGTGAATTCCCCGGTATAATCCGCCGCCACGCAGGGCGCTGTAACGTAATCGCAGGCGCACGCTTTGAGGATTAACACATGCATGTGAAGTACTACCCCATCCGCGGCCGTGGCGAAGGTGGCCGCAAGTTTCAGCTAGCTCGTTTACAGGACGAGAACGGCGAGATGTACAAAGGCAAGTACGACCAGGAGCGGCACTTTGGCTCCGAGGAAGAGGTGAAGGAGCACATCGCCGAGGTCATCAACGTTCCCGTCGAGGAACTGACCCTGGCAAAGTTGGATTTATAGAGTCAGCTAAGGGCTGCTGCCTATAGCAGCAGCATCGCACCCACAACGACGTAGGCGGCGCTGACGGCGCCCGCGCCCCATACCATCAGCGACTGGTTCAGGCCGAATTTTACGGCGTAATCCCCGGCAATCTGCCAGCCGGCGAGCAGTGAATTCAGCCCCGCAACGAGCAGCGTCACCAGCAGGTATATGCGAAAAGCCGAGGAGGCCAGCAGGCCGTCCAGCGTGTCCTGGGGCATGCCGCCGTTCAGGTAGAGGGTTAACAGCAGCCACAGACCGAACAGAATGATCAGCACGTTGGCAACGCGCTGGAAGATCCATTCAACTACGCCCATACCATTACCCCCGATAGAATAGCGAGCACCACGCCCAGGGAGATGGCCGTCCAGGAGATCACGGAGCCGCCCTCAAAGTCTTCGAAGTAGCCTATCTCCTGGATCAGATGCTTCAGCCCGCCCATGCAGTAATAGCCGAGGGCCGTAAGAAAGCCCCAGCTGATGAACTGAATGAAGAAGTTGTCGAACAGGCTGGCCGCCGCGGCGTAGCCCTCGGGCGATGCTTGTACCGTCCACAGTAAGTAGAGGCCAAAGGCGAGCCCGACCCAGATAATGACCGCGCATACGCGGTGCAGTATCGAGGCCACGGCGGTGATGGGAAACTTGATCGTCGCCAGGTCCAGGTTAACGGGTCTGTCGACAGGCCGGGAGTCATTCATAGTCGTTGGGTACCACAGTGTTGCAGTGTAAAAGTAGCCCGTTTTGAGCGGCGCCTATCATAGCGAGAAGTCTGGCACTTCGCATCCGCAAATTGCCTGCGGCAGATCAAAAAACACACAAATTGTGTGCCAATTAATAATGGTTCGCATTTGGCGGGCATTCAAGCGCCGCCGGGCACATGAATCTGCGCCACCTTCCGTTCGCTGGCAAAATTGGAGAGAATGCACGGCCAGCTAGTCAGCGCGAGACCGCGGCTGGCTAGACACAGTGATTTAAGCAGTATGAAAGGTGGTGTAGCTTATGCTGCTCATGATCGACAACTACGATTCCTTTACTTACAACGTGGTGCAATACCTCGCGGAATTGGGTGCGGAAGTCAAAGTCGTGCGCAACGACGAGATCACCGTCGGCGATATCGAGGCCCTGGCTCCGGAGCGCATTGTTATCTCGCCCGGCCCCTGCACGCCGAACGAAGCGGGCATCTCCATGGCCGTGATTGAAGCCTACGCAGGCAAGCTGCCCATTCTTGGAATCTGCCTCGGGCACCAGAGTATCGGGCAGGTCTTCGGTGGCGATGTGATCCGCGCGCGGCAGGTGATGCACGGTAAGACCTCTCCCATCCATCATCGCGGCGAAGGTGTTTTTACTGGCCTCAGCCAGCCCTTCGAGGCGACCCGCTACCACAGCCTGATCGTATCCCGTGATTCCCTGCCCGACTGTCTTGAGGTCACCGCCTGGACGGAAACGGAGACCGGCGAAGTCGATGAGATCATGGGCCTCAGGCATCGCGAATTGGCCATCGAGGGCGTGCAGTTTCACCCCGAATCAATACTCACGGCCCACGGCCACGACCTGTTACGTAATTTTCTCCAACGCTAGGGAGTACACACATGGATATGCAGCAAGCGCTCGGAAAGCTCGTCGAACGCGAGGACCTTAGCCGCGAGGAGATGGCGGGCGTCATGCGCCAGGTGATGTCGGGCGAGGCGACCGAGGCCCAGATTGGTGGTCTGTTAGTCGCGCTGCGAATGAAGGGCGAAACCATTGATGAAATCGCCGGCGCCGCCGAGGTCATGCGCCAGCTGGCCACGCCGGTTGAGTTGGAAGGAGATGACGCGGTTGACCTTGTGGGCACAGGTGGTGACGGCGCAAACCTGTTTAACGTTAGCACCGCGTCCTGCTTTGTGGTTGCGGCGGCGGGCGGGCGTGTTGCCAAGCATGGTAATCGCTCGGTATCCAGCAGCACCGGTAGTTCGGATGTACTCGAAACCCTGGGCATGCCCCTGGACTTAAGCCCCACGCAAACGGCCCGTGCCATCGAAACCGTCGGCCTCGGCTTCATGTTCGCCCCGGCCCACCACAGCGCCATGCGCTATGCCGTCGGTCCGCGTCGGGAGCTGGCCATGCGCACCATTTTTAATGTGCTGGGCCCCCTCACGAACCCGGCGGGGGTCAAGCGCCAGGTGATGGGCGTGTTCGATGCCGCCCTGTGTGAGCCTCTCGTGCAGGTCTTGAAGACGCTGGGTAGCGTGCACGCCATGGTGGTGCATTCCGACGACGGCCTGGACGAGATTTCCATTGCCGCACCGACAACGGTGTCTGAGCTGCGCGAGGGTAGCGTTGCCACTTACAAGATCTATCCGTCGGATTTCGGCCTGGAGCAGCAGGATCTCAGCGGCCTGACCGTGAGCAGTGCACAGGAGTCGGCGGAGCTGATTCGCGCTGCGCTGGCTAACGATGCATCGCCCGAGGCACAAAAGGCGCAGAACATGATTGCCTTTAACGCCGGTGCCACGATCTACGTGGCAGGTATCGCGGCGACGCTGGCTGATGGCGTCGGCATGGCCGGGGATCTACTGCACAGCGGGCAAGCCGCGCAAAAGCTGAGCGAGTTTATCGAGTTTACCCAGCTGGTTCGCGATCAGTAGACCTTAGGCCTGCCATGACGCGCCCCTAGCGGGTGCCGTACACCACCCTTGTTTTAGCGGGTGCCGAACACCACCATGGTTTTACCAGAGGCGGAGATCAGGCCGTCCTCCTCCAGCGTTTTCAGTACTCGCCCGGCCATCTCACGAGAGCAGCCTACAATTTTGCCGAGCTCCTGGCGGGTGATCTTTATCTGCATGCCATCGGGATGGGTCATCGCGTCGGGCTGCTTGCACAGGTCCAGCAGGGTGTGGGCGATGCGCCCGGCCACGTCGAGGAAGGCGAGGTCTTTCAGCTTGCGCGTGGTCGTGCGCAAGCGATCGCCCATCTGGCTGGCGATCGCGAAAAGAATGTCGGGATGTTGGCTGCGAATGGCGTGGAAGCGCTCATAGGAAATTTCGGCGACCTCACATTCCGTTCGGGCCACGATGGCGGCGCTGCGGCCCTCGCCGTGATCATCAAACAGGCCCATCTCGCCGAAAAAATCTCCCAGGTTCAGGTAGCTCACCACCAACTTCTGGTCCTTGTCTTCCTCGCTCTCTACCAATACAGAGACGGAGCCATCCAGGATCAGGTACAGGCTGTCGCTGGGTTCACCCTCGCTCAGGATCACGGTTTTTGCTTTGTGTACGCGCCGCTGGCAGTGGCGTAGGAAGGGTTCCACGTTGGGTATCGCGTTAACTACCTGAGGCTTGATCACGTCGTTTGTCCCCCTGTTTTCCTTGAGTGTAACCCAGCTGCACGCCGCGTGGAATGCAACTCGGCAGCCTATGCGGGCTGTGCTAAGCTCGCCAGCCCGAAGGCAGCGGCTAAAAAGGATATGACATGAAGGCAACGGTAAAATGGGTGGATGGCGCCATGTTTCTGGGCGAATCGCCCTCGGGCCACTCGGTGGTCATGGATGGCCCGCCGGACCACGGAGGCCGCAACCTCGGCGTCCGGCCCATGGAGATGCTGTTGCTGGGTACGGGCGGCTGCTCCGCCTTCGATGTTCTCGGCATGCTGAAAAAGTCGCGGCAGCAGGTGACCGACTGCCGGGTGGAGATGGATGCCGAGCGCGCCGACGCAGTACCTGCAGTCTATACCCGAATCCACATGCACTTTGTTGTGACGGGTCGCAATCTCAAAGAGAGCCAGGTAAAGCGGGCAGTGGCCCTATCGGCGGAGAAGTATTGCTCGGCCTCGATTATGCTCGGCGCGGCCGGCGTGGAGATGGGGCACAGCTTTGAGATCGTGGAAGAGGGTGCAGAGCCCGCTGACGCTGGCTAGACCCAGTAACTGGAGCGTGTCATGACCTGTGACATGGCGGTCATGGCATCTTTCACTGGCTGCGGAAAATCCTGACCGCCGGCCGCCAGCGCGTTTTCGCCATGGCGTTCCTCGTCCTCCAGCATTTGCTGCAGAATCAGGCGTGATCGGTGGTCGTCCTCGGGCAGCGCTTTGAGGTGCTCCTTCAGGTGCCGACACACGCGCTCCTCGGTAGCCGCCACGAAGCCCAGGCTCACCTGGTCGCTGATGGCGCCCGCGATCGCGCCGAGTGCAAAGGACATGCCGTACCACGCGGGATTGAGAATGCTGGTGTGGCTGCCCAGTTGCTGCAGGCGCTGCTCACACCAAACGAGGTGATCGACCTCTTCCTCGGCTGCCTGGTTCATCTCATCCCGCACGGTGGGCAGTTTCGCCGTTAACGCCTGGCCCTGGTAAAGCGCCTGGGCGCAAACCTCACCGGTGTGGTTCACGCGCATCAGGCTGGCGACGCGTTTGCGCTCGTCCTCGCTAAGCTCGGCTTCAAGGTGGCCGTCGGCGGGGTTGTCGCGCTTCGCGCTGTGGCCGCCGCGATCACTTAGGGTTCGCAGCACGGTATCGGCCTCGCCAATGAGGCGGTCCAGCAGTGAAAGTCGTCGTTGGCGCATAACTCAACTATAGCGCGCGATGGCCCGCCAACCAATGTCACGACGCAGTGTCATGCCGTCCCAGCTGATGCTCTTGACGGCCGCATAGCAGTCCGCCTGGGCGCTGGCGATGTCGTCACCGAGAGCTGTGACGCACAGCACCCGGCCGCCGCTGGTCACAGTGTCATCGCCCGCAACAGCCGTGCCCGCGTGGAAGACTTTGATGTTGTCAGGCTGCGCAGTTTCAAGCCCGCTTATTTTCAGGCCCTTGGGGTAACTCCCGGGGTAGCCGCCCGCTGCCAGCACCACGCCGATAGCGCAGCGCGGGTCCCAGTCGGCGCTGGCGTGTTCCAGGTCGCCCGCCAGCGCCTGCTGGCAAAGGGCCACAAGGTCCGATTGCAGGCGCACCATAATGGGTTGTGTTTCCGGGTCACCGAAGCGGCAGTTGTATTCAATGACCTTGGGGCTGCCATCCGAACCAATCATGAGGCCTGCGTATAAGAAACCGGTATAGGCGTTGCCCTCGCTTGCCATGCCGGCCACCGTAGGCAGGATGACCTCATCCATAACGCGCTGGTGGATGGCCTCGTCCACCACTGGTGCGGGTGAGTAAGCGCCCATGCCACCGGTGTTCGGACCGGTATCGCCCTCGCCAATGCGCTTGTGATCCTGGCTGGTTGCCATCGGCAGTACGTGTACGCCATCGGCCATGACGATGAAGCTGGCTTCCTCACCCTCCAGAAATTCCTCGATCACCACGCGGCAGCCTGCGTCACCAAAGGCGTTGCCGGAGAGCATGTCGGTCACGGCCGCCTCGGCCTGTGCCAGCGTTTCTGCCACGATCACGCCTTTGCCGGCCGCCAGACCGTCAGCCTTCACCACGATGGGCGCGCCTTGTTCTCTCAGGTAGGCGAGGGCCGGTTCGAGCTCCGTGAAGTTGGCGTAGGCCGCCGTGGGTATGTTGTGCCGCGCGAGGAAGTCTTTGGTGAAGGCCTTTGAGCCTTCAAGCTGTGCAGCACCGGCACTTGGCCCGAAGCAGGCGAGGCCGCGCTCTGAAAAGTAATCGACGATGCCGTCGACCAGCGGCGCTTCCGGGCCAACGATGGTGAGGCCCACGCCGTTATCTGCTGCGAACTTCGCAAGGGCAGCAAAGTCAGCCACGCCAATATCGACGTTTCGCAGCCCCGCCTCACCAGCGGTCCCTGCGTTGCCGGGCGCAACAAAAACCGTATCCACGTCCGCAGACTGCGCCGCTTTCCAGCCCAGCGCGTGCTCGCGGCCGCCGCTGCCGATGATCAGTACATTCATAGCGAACCTAGTGCCTAAAGTGCCGCATCCCCGTAAACACCATCGCCATGCCATGCTCGTCGGCGGCGGCAATAACTTCTTCGTCACGAATCGAGCCGCCCGGTTGGATAACGGCGGCGATGCCGCGCTCACCGGCGGCATCGATACCGTCACGGAAGGGGAAGAAGGCATCAGAGGCCATAACGGAGCCCGGTACCGAAAGGCCCGCATGCTCCGCTTTGATGGCGGCGATGCGGGCTGAATTCACCCGCGACATCTGGCCGGCGCCTACACCCACCGTCTGGCCCTGGCTGGCATAGATAATGGCGTTGGATTTCACAAACTTGGCGACCTTCCAGGCGAACAGCAGGTCCTGCATCTGTTGCTCGGTGGGCTGAACCTTAGTCACCACGGTCAGATCCGCGGCGGCGACCATGCCGAGGTCGCGGTCCTGCACCAACAGGCCGCCGTTGACCCGCTTGTAATCGAAGGCGGCGCCCGGCGCTTGCCACTCACCACAGGTGAGCAGCCGAACGTTCTTTTTCTCGGCCACGGCTGCCACGGCTGCGTCGCTGACGCTCGGCGCGATTATGACTTCAACGAACTGCCGCTCAACGATGGCGCTGGCGGTGGTCGCATCCAGCTCACGGTTGAAGGCGATGATGCCGCCAACGGCTGACTCGGTATCCGTTGCGAAGGCGAGGTCGTAGGCCTCGCCAATAGTGCCGGCGACGGCGACACCGCAGGGGTTGGCGTGTTTAACGATCACGCAGGCAGCTTCATCAAACTGCTTTACGCACTCGAGGGCGGCATCGGTATCCGCCACGTTGTTGTAGGACAGCGCCTTGCCCTGCACCTGCTGGGCCGTGGCTATGCCGGCCTCCGCGGGGCGAGCTTCAACATAGAACGCGGCCTTCTGATGCGGATTCTCGCCGTAGCGCATTTCCTGCGCCTTGTTGAACTGTGTATTGAAGGTGCGTGGGAAATCCTCCGAGCCGCCGGGCACACGCTTGCCGAAGTGGTTGGCGATGGCGCCGTCGTAGGCCGCGGTATGCTCATAGGCCTTGATCGCCAGATCGAAGCGCGTGGCCAGGCTCGTTGCACCACCATTGGCGCGCATCTCGTCGATGATGGCGCCGTAATCGGGGGCGTTGACCACGATGTTGACGAAGCGATGATTCTTGGCCGCCGCCCGCACCATGGTCGGGCCGCCGATATCAATATTCTCGATGGCGTCCTCAAGGCTGCAGTCCGGTTTTGCCACGGTTGCCTCAAAGGGGTAAAGATTGACCACCACCATGTCGATGGCGTCGATGCCATGGGCGGCCATGACGTCATCGTCCTGGCCGCGCCGGCCGAGTATGCCGCCGTGCACTTTCGGGTGCAGGGTTTTTACGCGGCCGTCCATCATTTCCGGGAAGCCGGTGTATTCAGAGACCTCGGTCACCGCGAGGCCGTTCTCCTTAAGCAGGCGGAAGGTGCCACCGGTAGACAACAGTTGCACGCCGAACTCGCTCAATGCGCTGGCGAAGTCGACGATGCCTGACTTGTCCGAAACGCTGATCAGCGCGCGGCGTACCGTAACGAGGTCGGTATCGCTCATGTTCAGCCCCGCGATTTGCCGGGCGTGATGAGGTTGTACTGCTTGAGCTTCTTACGCAGGGTGCCGCGATTGAGGCCCAGCATGATTGAGGCCTTGGTCTGGTTGTTGCGTGTGTAGGCCATGATTTCTTCCAGCAGGGGTGCTTCCACCTCTGCCAGAACCATCTGGTAAACGTCGGTCGACAGCTGGCCGTCGAGTTCATCGAGGTAGGCGCGCACGGATTGGGTCACCGCGTTGCGCAGGCTGGTGGCCTGGGCATTGTCGTCGTTTGCGCTTTCTGGTGTGTCAAGTTCTGTGTGGGTTGGGATGGCTTCCATCCTGCTCATGCTGCTAGTTCCTTAGCCTCAAAAAGCGGCTGCTGCTGTATGAATAAACGTTGCTGTTCGGCATCGTCGATGCGGTTGAAGGCCTGCCGCAGTGCTTTGCCGTTGGCCAGTCTCTCGACGTACCAGCCAACGTGCTTGCGGGCAATGCGCAGGCCCATGAATTCGCCGTAAAAATCGTGCAATGCGCCCAGGTGTTCGGCCAGCAGTGCGCGCTGTTCAGCCGGGCTGGGGTCGGCCGGTACCGGGCGCCCTGCCAGCCGCGCTGCGATCTGCCCACACAGCCACGGCCGGCCCTGGGCCGCGCGGCCGATCATGATGCCGGCGGCGCTGGTTTGTGTGCGAACGCGGGCGGCTTTGTGCGGTGTGTCTATATCGCCGTTGGCATAAACCGGGATCGCAACCGCATCCACGATTTCGGCGATTGTGTCGTACTCGGCGGCGCCCCTGAAGGCGCAGGCGCGCGTGCGTCCGTGTACGGCGAGGGCGGCGATGCCGGCGTCCTCAGCAATGGTTGCGATGCGCACGCCGTTGCGCTGTTCGGGGTTCACGCCTGTGCGAAATTTCAGTGTCACTGGCACGTCAACGGCGGCCACTACCGCACCGAGGATAGCGGCAACCAGGTCTTCGTCTGCCAGTAGCGCCGAACCCGCCGCCTTGCGGCAGACTTTTTTCGCGGGGCAGCCCATGTTGATGTCAATGATCTGGGCGCCGCGTTCTACGTTGTAGCGCGCGGCTTCGGCCATCATGTCGGGCTCGCTGCCTGCGATCTGCACAGAGCGTGGTTCGACTTCGTGATCATGCACCGAGCGCAGCAGCGTCTTGCGTGATTGGCGAAGCTCTGGCCGGCTGGCGATCATCTCCGATACGACCAGGCCTGCGCCATAGCGGGCGCAGAGCCGGCGAAAAGGCAGATCGGTAATGCCCGCCATCGGCGCCAGGGCGACGCGATTGGCTAGCTTGTAAGGGCCGATCTGCAGCATGCAAAGAGTCTGGATTTATGCGCCTGAAAAAGAGGCGACATCATACTTGAGGGTGCTTGGCGAAAAAAGCGTTCTGGCTAAAAAACCGTCAACTTTATAGGACTGTATCAATCTTTAGGCAGTCGCCCCTTGATTTTCCGACAGCCTGCCTCGGAGGCAGACCCAGCCCTCGCGTTCCGACGCGACGGCTAGTTTGATGTGAGGTTGGTAGTGCGCGATCAGGCCCTGCGCCTGGCTTTGCAACAGGCCCGCCATCAGCAGTGTGGCGCCGGGGCGCATCAGGGTGAGCAGCGTGTCGGAGAGCTGCAGCAAGGGGCCGGCAAGGATATTCGCCACCACGATATCGGCCTGGCCCACCCAGGCCTGTTCGTCAGCAGCGCCAGGGAGCGCTAGCTCTAAGCGCGCCGGGTCGATGCCGTTACGCTCGGCGTTGTCGCGGCTGGCCACCAGCGCCTGAGGGTCATTGTCGATGCCGAGTGCGCGTGATGCGCCAAGTTTCAGGGCGGCGACTGCGAGGATGCCCGAACCGCAGCCGTAGTCGACAACCTGCGGCCCATTGTCCGGGGCTGTCATATCGATACCATCGAGCTGCTCCAGGCACAGCGCCGTGGTGGGGTGAGTGCCGGTACCAAAGGCCAGCCCCGGGTCGAGCAGGAGATTGATCGCCCCGGGTTCTGGCGGCTCCTGCCAGCTCGGGCAAACCCAGAGCCGGCTGCCAAAGCGCATCGGCTGGTAGTGCTGCATCCACTCCCGTTCCCAATCCTTGTCTTCAAGAATCTCTACGCGGGCCGCGGCCCTCGTCAGCAAATCATCGGGAAACGTTGCCAGTACAGCATCCATATCGGCGTCTGCCGCATACAGTCCTGTCAAACGGGTATGCTGCCACAGTGGCGTCTCGCCCACGCCCGGCTCCAGCACCGGTTGGTCGGCGTTGTCTTCCAGCGTCACGGCCACGCAGCCGCTGGCGAGCATCAGGTCTTCCAGTAACGAGACGTCTTCCGGTTGGGTATCCAGGCGTAGCTGCAGCCAGGTCACAGCGGAGCTCCGCTAGTCTTCGAGCTTGCTCTCGAGGTAGTGAATGCTGACGCCGCCTTCCGCGAACGCGCGGTCAAGCACCAGCTCGCGGTGCAGTGGCGTATTGGTGCGGATGCCTTCCACGATCAGTTCATCCAGCGCCTGCCGCATGCGGGCCAGCGCTACCTCGCGGCTCTCGCCGAAGCTGATGACCTTGGCGATCAGTGAGTCGTAGAAGGGTGGCACGGTGTAGCCATCGTAAAGGTGGGAATCCACCCGGATGCCGAGGCCCCCGGGTGCGTGAAAAGTCGTGACCTTACCGGGTGAAGGCAGGAAGTTCTGCGGATCTTCGGCATTGATGCGGCACTCGAAGGCATGGCCTGTGAAGCTGACATCCTCCTGGGCGAAAGACAGGGGCATGCCGCTGGCAATGCGAATCTGCTCTTTCACGATGTCGATACCGGTGATCATCTCGGTGACGGGATGTTCTACCTGCACCCGTGTGTTCATTTCGATGAAGTAAAAGCCACCGTCCTCGTAGAGAAATTCAAAGGTGCCCGCGCCGCGGTAACCAATCTCGATACAGGCGCTGACGCAGGCTTCGGCAACCTGTTCCCGCAGATGGTCTTCGATACCCGGCGCAGGTGCCTCCTCCAGGACCTTCTGGTGACGTCGCTGCAAGGAGCAGTCGCGATCGCCCAGGTGCACCGCGTTGCCCTGGCCGTCGGCAATGACCTGAATCTCGACGTGGCGGGGCTTTTGCAGGAATTTTTCCAGGTAGACCACGTCGGAGCCGAAGGCCGCAGCTGCCTCGGCCTGCGTTACCTGCACAGAATTCAGCAGGGCGGCCTCGTTGTGAACCACGCGCATACCGCGGCCACCGCCGCCTGCCGCGGCTTTCACAATCACCGGGTAACCGATACGGCGCGCAATCTCCAGGGTGCGATCATCGTCCTCGGTCAGTGGTCCGTCAGAGCCTGGCACCGTGGGCACACCCGCCTTTTTCATCGCGTCGATGGCGGAGACCTTGTCGCCCATCAAGCGGATGGTATCCGCGGTTGGGCCAATGAAGGTGAAGCCGCTCTTCTCAACCTGCTCGGCAAAGTCGGCGTTCTCGGCGAGAAAGCCATAGCCTGGGTGCACGGCTTCGGCGTTGGTGACCTCTGCAGCACTGATGATGGCCGGAACGTTGAGGTAGCTCTCGCTCGAAGCTGCCGGCCCGATACAGACTGCCTCGTCTGCGAGCCTTACGTGCATCAGCTCGCGGTCCGGCATGGAGTGCACGGCGACAGTTTTAATATCCAGTGCCTTACAGGCGCGCAGGATGCGCAGGGCGATTTCCCCGCGGTTCGCAATCAGTACTTTTTTAACCAGGGCCATGGTTGAATCCTCGATGGCAGTCGCCGGTGACGGGTGCGCAACTAAACAATCGACACCAGGGGCTGGTCGAACTCAACCGGTTCACCGTTTTCCGCGTGAATGGCCTCGATGGTGCCGGCCTTGTCTGCCTCGATCTGGTTCATCATCTTCATCGCCTCAACGATGCAGATGACTTCACCCACCTTCACCGTCTGGCCGACTTCTACAAAGGGCGCGGCGCTGGGGGAGGGCGAGCGATAAAAGGTGCCGACCATAGGTGACTTGACCGTATGGCCGGTGCTCACCGCTGCGGGCGCCTCGGCGGCGGGTTCTGCCTCCGGTGCGGCGGCCGCCGGTGCCGCGGGCGGCGGCGGTGGTGCTACCAGGGGCGCGGCGTAGGCCGCCGGGCTGGAAATCACTGTCTGTGCGCTGTTGCGACTGATGCGCACAGACTCTTCGCCTTCCTTGATCTCGATCTCGTCGATGTTTGACTCTTCCAGCAATTCGATCAGTTTCTTGACCTTGCGGATATCCATGGTGAAGTCTCTCTCTTGGCGAAAGTAGCGATGCCTGAATCAGGCAGGAGTGTCGAGGCTGTCCATGGCAGCCTGCAACGCGAAATCGTAGCCCTGGGCGCCGAGCCCACAAATCAGGCCCTGGGCGATGTCACTGAACCAGGAGTGGCGGCGAAACTCCTCCCGCGCGTGCACGTTTGACAGGTGCACCTCGATGAAGGGTATCGCCACGGCCAGCAGGGCATCGCGCAGGGCGATGCTGGTATGGGTGAAGGCCGCTGGGTTTAGCAGAATGAAGTTGACCCCTTCATGGCGGGCGTCCTGGATGCGCTCTATCAATTCGTACTCGGCGTTACTTTGCATGCTGAGCAGGTGATGGCCGCGAGCGATTGCCTGGTCTTCCAGGCGCTGGTTGATGTCGGCGAGCGTGGTGCTGCCGTAAACCTCGGGCTCGCGCTCGCCGAGCAGGTTCAGGTTGGGGCCGTGCAGCACTAAGATGGTGGCCATGCCCAGGATCTCCCGTGGATCGTGGCTGCAAATTGCGGGTAAGTGTCGTACAAAAAGTGCGAGGTGTCCAGAGCTTTGTGATTTTGCCGAATTTAGCGACCGATGGCTGCCATATTGGCGCAAATTTGCAGTTTTTAAGAAAATGCGCGATCTACGGGTGGTTTTCGTCCAGTTTTTGGAAGATGCGCGAAAAGGACGCTAAAACTCGCCAAGCTCGGCTAAATCGCCCGTAGATTGCGCTTTTTTGCCAGAAACGGCTGCAAGTGCCTTGAGAACCGTGTCTCGAGTGAGTAATTGCGGCAGGATAATCGCATCGCCGGACTGATCTGCCGGGTACATGGCGTAGAAGGGGATGCCATTGCGGCCGTAGCCTGCCAGGTAATCGGCAATATCGGCGTCGTAGCTTGTCCAGTCGGCCACCATGTAGGTCACGCCGTGGGCCTCGAAGGCGCGCTGCATGTCATCGGTGAAGAGCACGGCCTGTTCGTTGGCGAGGCAGGTAATACACCAATCCGCGGTCACGTCGACGAAGACCGGCTGGCCTGCGGCTCTGAGTTGCGCCAGCTCTTGCTCTGACCAGGGCACGTGCCCGCCCGTGGCGGCGTAGCGGGCGCCTGGCGCGTTATCCAGGCCGCGCCAACCCGCGGCGCTCACGGCCAGGGCGACACAGGCTACAGCGGCGAGGCGTTTCCAGCCCTGGTAGCGCCACAGCCACAGCCCCAGCGCCAGGGCCAGTGCGCCGCACAGGGCGAGGGCCATGGTATTAACGCCGGTTTGCCGGCCAGCGACCCAGAACAGCCAGATAGCGCTGGCATACAGCGGGAAGGCCAGCAGCTGTTTCAGGGTGTCCATCCACGGCCCGGGTGCCGGCATAATGCGCCGCAGCGTGCTGCTGTAGCTCAGAGCCAGCAGTGGCGCTGCCATACCCGCGCCGAGAGCAGCAAACACCGTTAGAGCCACATAGGCCGGTTGCGTCATGGCAAAGCCCAGGGCGGTGCCCATAAAAGGCGCCGTGCAGGGGCTGGCTACGACAACCGCTAATACGCCGGTAAAATAGCTGCCCGATAGTCCGCCGCGCGCCGCCAGTCCGCTGCCGGTATTGGCCAGAGAGCCACCGAAGTCCACAAGCCCTGACAGTGACAGCCCCATGGCCACAAAGAGGTAGGCCAGGGCGATTACAAAGCCCGGCGACTGCAGTTGGAAGCCCCAGCCAATTGCCTGGCCGGCCTGCTGCAGGCTGATAAGTACCGCCGCAACGGCGAGGAAGCTGCTGACTACGCCCGCGGCATAGAGCCAGCCGTGCAGGTGTCTGTCGTGATCGCTGCTGCCGGTAAAACTGAGGACCTTGAGCGAGAGTATGGGGAATACGCAGGGCATGAGGTTGAGGATAATCCCGCCAAGGAAGGCCAGCAGCAGCATATAGGGCAGAGTCGCCAGGCTGCTCGCGCCAGCGCTCTGTGCGGCCTGGTTGGGCGCTGCCGGTCCACTTCCCCCGGCTGGGGGCTGAGCGGCCATCGCGGCGTCGTCGGTGGCTGTCGCCTCAAGTGCCGCAAAGTTGAGCTGGAAGCGTTCCGTGTGTGGTGGGTAGCACAAGCCTGCATCGGCGCAGCCCTGTGAGGTCACTTCGAGCACCCGGCCCACCTCGCCGCCCGGTGTCAGCAGGATGTCGGCGCTGTCGTAGTAAACCTTGACCTCACCGAAGAATTCGTCGGTTTTCTCCAGAGCCTTGGGGTAGCTCGGCTCGAGCGCCGCGTCCGTGTCCTGGAAGCCAAACTTGAAGCGATGCTGATACAGGTAATAGCCCGGCTCGATCTGCCAGTAGAGGCGAATGTTGCCATCCTCCTGGGGTTGCACGGCCAGGCGATAGGCCTCCTCTACCGGCAGGAACTCAGGCTGGGGCCCGAAGTCGTCAAAACTGCCTGTGCTTGGCAATTGCGCCGCTGCCAGCGTGGAAGCCAGTAGTAGTACAATGGCGGTTGTGAGGCGCATGCCGTCTCCTGTAATCTCAGTGCCCCGCGGGCGCGGCCGATTGTAGCAGGGCCGTGTACGGGGCCCAACGCCGGTGCGACCCGCCGGGATGTGCATATAGGACGCCTGCTTGCCGTTTTGGTTTCCCAGGCTGGAGAATTTTCTTGCGTAAATTTGTCGTACTGCTATTGCTGATAGCAGCGCCTGCGCTGCGGGCGCAAGACCTCGCGCTGGAGCAGGCCTGGATTCGGGCCCTGCCACCCAGCAGTAAAACCACGGCCGGCTATCTGGAGCTGGTCAACCGGGGCGAGGAGGCTGTGGTGGTAACGGGCGGTGAGAGCCCCCTGGCCGGCGCCGTTGAAATACACACCATGACTGAAGTGGAGGGCATGATGCGTATGCAGCGCGTGTCCGCCGTGGAGGTGCCTGCGGGTGAGCGCGTGGCCCTGGCCCCCGGCGGCTTGCACCTGATGCTGTTTCGCCTCGAGCGGATGCCTGCCGAGGGCGAGGCGGTAGAGCTGTGTTTGACAGTGGAGGGGCGCGATACTCCGCTATGTACCCGTGCCGATGTACTGAAACAGGCGCCTTAGCCTGCAAGCCCCCATGACCTACCTGGTGCAGGAGTGACTGCCATGAACGAAACGCCAAAGGCAACGCGACAGCTCAGCTGGCTTGATCGCGTGATGGATTTCAGCGCCGAGTACCTGCCCTTTGGGCGCGTGGTGGGAATCGTCGGGGTGTTGCTGGGGATCTACCTGCTGGGTGCGGTTCTCGTCGGGCTCTATTGGAGTATGGCACCAGAGGTCTTCGACGTGCGTGAGCGGGCCCTAGCCGAGAGCCAGGCCGCCAACCCGGCGGCAAGCGCGCTGGTGACGGGCGCGGTGACAACCGGCACGCTGATTGCGGTAGTCGACACGCTGCTGGAGAAACCCGGCGGTTATCTGCACAACGATCGTTTCCCCCCGGGCCTGTGGCTGGATAATATTCCCAACTGGGAGTACGGGGTCCTTGTGCAGGTGCGTGATCTGGCGCGGGCGATGCGTGAGATCCACAGCCGCTCCCAGTCGCAGTCCAAGGAGGATCCGGATCTGTCGGAAGCGGAGCCGCGCTTCAACTTTGATTCGAATAGCTGGATTCTTCCTTCATCGGAATCGGAGTATCGCCAGGGGCGCGAGTTCACGCGCTCATACCTGGCCCGACTGACCAGCGTCGAAGAGAGCGACGCCCAGTTCTACGCCCGCGCTGATAACCTGGGCGCCTGGTTGAAGAGCGTGGAATCCCGCCTCGGTAGCCTGTCACAGCGGCTGACGGCGAGCGTTGGGCAGCGGCGGCTGAACACGGATCTCGCTGGCGAAGCCCAGGCCACCCAGTCGACGGCTGCGCCCTCGGAGTTGGAAGTGCGTACGCCGTGGCTGGAAATTGACGACGTATTTTTCGAAGCTCGCGGCACTGCCTGGGCGCTGATTCACTTCTTGAAGGCGGCGGAGGTCGATTTCGCGGAGGTGCTCATTGACAAGAATGCCATGGTGAGCCTGCAGCAGATTATTCGCGAACTGGAAGCGACGCAGGCGACGGTATGGAGCCCGATGATTCTCAATGGCAGTGGCTTTGGCCTGTTTGCCAACCACAGTCTGGTCATGGCGTCCTACATCAGCCGTGCGAACGCGGCGATTATCGATTTGCGGGACTTATTGGCGCGCGGCTAGTGGCTGTAGCGCAGGCGCGTGCCCGTCTCCAGTGACAGGCGAATCTCTTCCGCGCTGAGTGCCGAGGGGAAGTAGCAGCCCGACAGCTTGGCGTCCATCAAGCTGGCGCCTTCCAGGTTTGTATTGCGGAAATCGATACCCGAGAGATCGGCGTTGCGGAAATAAGCATTGCTGAAGTCGAGCCCATCGGCGTTCATATTGCGCAGGTCGCGTCCCCGGTAGTCGCCACTTTGCAGGTGGCTACTGTCCAGTTCTTCGCGCTGTTCGTTAAAGCGCTTGATATCCTCGTTGCGCAGCAGCTGGTAGAGAGGGTCCTGCTTGATCTCGGGCTTGTTCATGAAAAGTCCTTCGTTGGAGGCCGCTGCCGTGGCATGTGCTGCGGGCGGCAGATTCGCCGCGGGCGCTAAGATAGCATAGCCGAATCTGTTCGGCGTAGGGTGAAGGTTTGATGGACGATACTCGCCGTGGTTTCCTGCTCAGCCGACACTGGCGTGATACGCCAGACGGGATAGAGCTGAGCTACTGGCTCCGCTGTGAGGATGGGCCGCTGCGCCTGCGCGTGCCCGGCCAACGCAGCCTGTTTTTTCTGCGTCGCGATAGCCTGCCCGCCGCCGAGTCTGTGCTGGCTTCATCAGCCGTCGCAGAGGTTCGCGAGCTGGCGCTGAATGACTTTCAGCATGCGCCTGTCGTGGGTGTTTACTTCAGTGCCCAGCGAGCGGCGCGGCAGTGCGCCGAGCGCCTGCGCGAGGCTGGGCTCGACCCACTGGAAGCTGATATCAACCCGGCCGACCGTTACCTGATGGAGCGTTTCATCACCGGCGGCGTGCGTGCCCAGCCCGGCGCTATGCCCCAGCTGGCACCTGACGACTACAGGCCGCGGCTGCGCCTGCTGTCGGTAGATATCGAGACGGCGATGGAAGGCTTGCAACTCTACTCGATCGGCGTACACGGCGTTGATCATGGAGCGGAAAGTGATATGCAAGTGCGCCGCGTGTTTATGGTGGGGGAGGGCGCCGACCAGGACTTCGTTGTCAGCTATCCGTCACAGCGGGCGGCGCTGGAGGCCTTTCTCGACTGGCTGCAGGACTACGACCCGGACGTCCTGATCGGCTGGAATGTCATCAACTTTGATCTCTGGTACCTGCAGCGCCTCGCCGACAAGCTGGAATTTCGTCTGGCGCTGGGCCGTGAGCGCGAAGCGGCCAATTGGATTCAGCTGGACGATGAGGGTGAGCGACGGCGCGTTGTGCTGCCCGGGCGCGTGGTCTTGGACGGTATCGAACTCCTACGCGCGGCCTTCTACCGCTTCGAGAGCTTTTCGCTGGAGAATGTATCGCGCGTATTGCTTGGCGAGGGCAAGCTGCTCAAAGGTGCGGGCCGTGGTGATGAGATTACGAGGCTTTTTATCGAGGACAAGACCCGGTTGGCAGAATACAACCTGCGTGACTGCGAACTGGTGTCGGAGATCTTCGAGACGGCCTCCCTGGCCGAGTTCGCCATAGCCCGGGCGGCCATGACGGGCCTTGCGATGGATCGCATGGGCGGTGCCGTTGCGACGTTTGATAACCTCTACCTGCCGCGCCTGCATCGCGCCGCCTATGTTGCACCGAATGCCAGCCGTGAACAGATCGCCAGCCCTGGTGGTTTTGTGCTTGATTCAAAGCCCGGCTTGTATGACCACGTGCTGGTGCTGGATTTCAAAAGCCTGTACCCGAGTATCATCCGCACCTTCTGCATTGACCCGCTGGGACTGGCCCGGGGCACAGCCGGCGAACTGGCAACAGCCGATACCGTGGACGGCTATCTGGAAGCGCGCTTTGCCCGCGAGGGGCACATTCTTCCGGAACTCATCACGCGTCTGTGGCAGCAGCGCGATGCAGCCAAGGCCGCACACGATGCGCCGCTGTCCCAGGCCATCAAGATCATTATGAATTCCTTTTACGGCGTGTTGGGTTCACCAGGCTGTCGCTTCTTTGACGCTCGACTGGCCTCCTCGATTACCCGGCGTGGCCATGAAATCCTGGGCCGCACCCGGGACAAAATTGAAGCGCTGGGCTACGCGGTGATATATGGCGATACCGACTCCGTGTTCGTCTGGGTAAGGCAGGCCACCGATACCAGCGAGGCGCGTGCGGCAGGGGAACACCTGCAGCGTGAGCTGAATCGCTGGTGGTCGCAGGTGATCGCCGAGGAGCACGGGCTCGACAGCCGCCTGGAGCTGGAATTTGAAACACACTTCCGACGCTTTCTAATGCCGACGGTGCGCGGCTCAGACAAAGGCAGCAAAAAACGCTACGCCGGTCTTGCCACGGAGGGTGAGCGTGAAGAGCTGGTCTTCAAGGGCCTGGAGAATGTCCGCACGGACTGGACGAGCCTGGCGCGCAGTTTCCAAGAGGAGCTGTACCGACGCATCTTTTATCAGGAACCCTATGAGAGCTACATTCGAGAGACAGTAGCTGCGTTGCGCAATGGGCAGCACGACCCGGAGCTGGTTTATCGCAAGCGACTGCGGCGGCGGCTCGATGACTATGAGCGCAACGTGCCACCCCACGTGCAGGCGGCGCGCCGCTATGCTGAGCGCGGGCTGGAGGCGCCGCGACGTGGCGCCTGGGTCGAGTATGTGATCACCTCAGGCGGCGCCGAGCCTGCAGCAGCGCCGCAGGCGCAGCTGGATTATCAGCATTACGTGGACCGACAGCTGGCGCCCGTGGCTGATGGCATCCTCAACCTGCTGGATCAGTCATTCTCAGGCATCGTTGACCAGCAGATCGCCCTTTTTTAAACGCCGAATCAGTCGCCGAAAAATTCGCGGCGCAGGGCGGGGTAGGCCTCGTTGGCCAGGCGCGGGCCGTAGTTTGCCACGATTTTACCCGCCGCCAGGCTGGCGAAACGGCCTGCCGTTGGAAAGTCTTCGCCTCGCGTAATTGCGTAAAGGAAGGCGCCCGCATACATGTCGCCGGCACCGTTACTGTCGACGGCGTGCACCTGGTGCGGGGGTATCTCGGAAAGCATTTCGCCATCCCAGGTCAGGGCACCCTCGGCGCCAAGCGTAATCACAAACTGCTTGGCCACCTGCTTCAGGGCGTCGATGGCTTCCGCCAGCACCTCAGTCTTGCCCCAGCCGAGCGCGTCCGCCTCGTTGCAGAACACCAGATCCAAACCGTCGCCCACCATGTCTTCCATACCATCGCGGAAGAACTCCACCATGCCTGGGTCTGAGAAGCTGAGTGCGGTTTTCACACCGGTTTGCTCTGCCAGCTGCCTTGCCTTGATGGCTGCGGCGCGCCCGGTGGGAGAGGTGACCAGATAGCCCTCGATGTAGAGGTACTCCGAGTCGGCGAGGGCCTGGGCGTCGAGCTGCTCATCGGACAGGGTCTCGCTGATGCCAAGAAAGGTGTTCATGCTGCGCTCGGCATCGGGTGTGATCAAGACTAGGCACTTGCCGGTTGTGCCGCTCGCGCGGCCCTCGCGCAGGCAGTGGTCAACGCCAGCAGCCTCAAGGTCGGCCACGTAGATGTCGCCGTCCGCGTCCGCGGCTACCTTGCAGGTCATGAAGGAGGGCCCGCCGAACAGGGCCGAGGCAATCATGGAATTGCCGGCGCTGCCGCCGCTGGCATGATTAGCTTTAACCAGGTGCCCTTCGAGATGGCCGAGCAACTCTCCCTGCCGTGCTTCGTCCACCAGGGTCATCATGCCTTTGTCGACGCCCATGTTCTTAAGGTCAAGGTCCTCGACCTTGATTTCCGTATCTACCAGGGCTGCGCCCATGCCATAAACCTTGTACTTCTTCATGGTCCTTTTTGATCCTTTCCGTATAGAGCCATCCGGGCGGGTATTATCCCGATACCGCAGGGCAATGACAGTCCTTTCTTGAGCGTGCCCCCGTGGAGGAAGGGGTGGTGTAAACTGCGCCGTCATGGCCCGCACCCGCCGACCACTGCTCAAACTTATCATCACCGCCGCCGTAGCGGGCTTGATAATAGTCATTTACCTGGACGCTCGCATTTCCACAACCTTTGCCGGGCGCATGTGGGAGCTGCCAGCCAAGGTCTACGCTCGCCCCCTGGAGCTGTATGCGGGCGTAAGCTTGGGCGCTGATGATCTCGCCTATGAACTCAGGGCACTGGGCTACCGCGAGGTCAGTAACCCGCGCGCGCCAGGGCAGGTCAGTCGCAGCGGCGATCGATTCAGCCTTTATACGCGCGGTTTCGATTTTCCCGACGGTCGGGAGTCGGCGCGCCTGATTAACTTGCGCATGCGACAAGGTCGCGTCAGCGCATTGCAAAGCGGCGGACGTGACCTCGATCTGATGCGCCTGGACCCGCTGCGGATCGGTGGCATCTATCCGAGCCACGGCGAGGATCGTATCCTGGTGCGTCTCGCGGACGTCCCCGAGACCTTGCGCGGCGCCCTGCTCGCTGTGGAAGACCAACATTTTTACAGTCACTGGGGCTTTTCTCTTACCGGTATAGCGCGCGCCTTCTACAGCAACCTGCGCTCGGGCCAGGTCGTTGCCGGCGGCAGCACCATTACCCAGCAGCTGGTCAAGAACTACTACCTGACACCTGACCGGACCATCCTGCGCAAGGTCACCGAACTGGTGATGGCCGTGCTGCTGGAGCTACGCTTCAGCAAGGACGAAATCCTGGAGAGCTATTTCAACGAGGTGTACCTGGGCCAGGACGGCCCGCGAGCGGTGCACGGCTTTGCCCTGGCGGCGCGCCACTACTTCGACACTCCGCTTGATCAGCTGGGCTTGCACCAGCAGGCGCTGCTGGTCGGCATGATCAAGGGTCCTTCGCTGTACAACCCGCGCCGCAACCCGGAGCGCGCGCGTGAGCGGCGTAACCTCGTGCTACGGCTGATGGTGAGTGAGGGCGTGATCTCTGATGCACACGCGCAGGTTGCCCGTAACATGCCGCTGGGTCTGAATGCGGGCCGCAGCATCCAGGATTCCTTTCCCGCCTACCTCGACCTCGTGCGGCGACAGCTGCGGCGTGAGTACCGGGAGGAAGACCTCAGTAGCCAGGGCCTGAGTATCTTCACCAGCTTCGACCCGCTGCTGCAGCGCCACGCAGAAGCCAGCACGAGGACGGTGCTGGAACAGCTGGATACCAGCGGCGAATTGCAGACCGCCTCAGTCATTATGCGTGTCGATACTGGCGAAGTGGCGGCGCTGGTGGGCGGGCGCAATCCACGCTTTGCCGGTTTTAATCGTGCGCTTGATGCGAGGCGCCCGGCGGGCTCGTTGCTGAAACCAGCTGTGTACCTGGCGGCCTTGGAGCAGCCAGGGCGCTACAGCCTTGCTTCGTCATTGTCGGATACACCGCTGACCGTCGATGGTCCAGCGGGGCAAGTCTGGGAACCACGCAACTTTGATCGCCAGCCCCATGGCGAGGTGCTACTGCACAAGGCCCTTTCGCAGTCCTATAACCTGGCCAGCGCGCGGCTTGGCCTGGAACTCGGGCTGGATACGGTCGTTGATACGCTGCGACGGCTGGGTATCGAGGGCCCAGTGCCTGAGGTGCCGGCCCTGACCTTGGGTGCCGGTGAGTACAGCCCGATGGATATGGCCATGCTCTACCAGACCATTGCCTCCGGGGGCTATCGCACTCCGCTCAGGAGCATACGCGACATCGTGGATGCCAATGGTGAACCGCTCAATCGTTATCCGCTGGAGTACGATCGTCAGGTAAGTCTGCAGGCTACGCATCTCCTGCATTATGCGCTGCGCGCCGTGGTGCGGGAGGGAACGGGCCGGGGCGTCTATCGCTACCTGCCTTCGGACTTTCACGTGGCCGGTAAAACCGGCACCACCAATGATGGCCGCGATTCCTGGTTCGCCGGCTTCTCTGGCGATCTGCTGGCGGTTAGCTGGATCGGGCGGGACGACAACGGGGGCACTGGCCTAACTGGCGCGTCGGGCGCCCTGAAGCTATGGGCGCATTTCATGGCGCGGGCGAGTGAGCGGCCGCTGGCCTACCGCATGCCCGATGGGATGGCGACGCGCTGGATCGATGACAGGAGCGGCTACCTGACCGGCGAAGGCTGCCCGGATGCCCGTATGTTACCCTTTACGAACGGTTCGGAGCCGGCGCAGCGCACTAATTGTTCGCCGCGACGCTCGGGTATCAAGGACTGGTTCGAGTCCCTGTTCAAGTGAGGTTTGCCATGGCGCGCCGCGCCTGTCGATTTACTCTTTTTGTCCTGCCGCTGGCCTTGTCTGCGTGTTCCGTATATCGACTGCCGGAGCAGGTTGCTGTGCCGGTAGAGGAGGCGGAGCCCGCCGCGACCTCATCGGCGCCCTCAGCGCCAGCGACAAGCGCTGACACGTCGCCTCCACCCGGGCCTGACAGCACGCACAGCGAAGCATACCGGCCCCTATTGGCACAGGCGGATTCGGCGGCGGCTCGTGGAGACTATGAGCAGGCTCTGGCGCTCTTGGAGCGCGCCTTGCGGCTCGATACCGACAACGCCGAGATCTACCTGGCAATGGCAGAAGTGCACTGCGCCCGAGGCGCCCTGAACCAGTGCCGGGCTGTGGCAGAAAGGGGTTTACTTTATTGCCGTGGCGCATCTCAGTGTGAGGCGCTGCGCTCGCTCAGTACGGCGTCTGGTTAGCGGCCGGTCTAGGGCGTTTCACGGGCCCACAGGGAAGGGTCTCTTGCGGAACTGGCGCCGTTGGCAGCCGCAGACGGTGTCGACGTAAAGCGCAGGCCACGGCCGGCGGCGAGCTCTTTTACCTGGTACTTGAATTCTTCCGGGCTCAGGCCACGAATGGCAATCATGCCTGAGCGGCCAGCCGACACGGTGCTGAAACCGCGCGCTACGCCGCCGCTAACGGTGAGCTCTGCGCTGGCCTCGCGTGCCGAAATGGCCGTCACGAGCCCGCCGTTGCCCGCGCGTACCTGGTTGTCATCACCGATGGTGAAATGACCCTGTGCCCAGCCGACCAGTGGGTTGGCCCGGCGTTTGGTCAGGCTGCTGACAAAGTAAATGCCCTGCTCACCCACTTGTGGGATGGCAGTGCCGGTAGACAAGCCGCGCCCTGCGACGGCACCGCCGGTGAAGCGCAGGCGCAGGCCTGGGCCGGGGTTCTCGCCCTTGATCACGTCCAACACCAGAAACTCGACTTCGGTAACGATCCTGCCCCCGGCGAGCTGTCGCGAAATGCGCTGGATAACCTCGCCCTGGAAAACGAGCTCGGCCCGGTTCACCAGTTCGGTGCTCGAAAGCTGCAGCACAGAGGTGGCCGAAACCTGCATCGCCAGCAGCGACAGCAATAGACCGAGGAGACTGTGTTTAATTCGCATGATCTTACTCCCGGGCGAAGCCGCTGACGGGTGAGGTCAGGCCGCCGCAGCCAAACTCATTGCAGGCACGCACGCGGTAGAAGTAGCGCTGGCCGGGCACCACGTCGCGATCGACCAGCCTGCGGTCGCTTGGCGTGGCCACCAGACTGTAGCCACCGGAGCGTCGCTCGGAGCGCCGTACCTGGTAGAACTCGGCCTGGTTTACGGCTCTCCATGCGGTTGTCACCCGGTTGACGAGGTTGCCCTGGGTGGAGCGTACGTTAGTGGGCTTGTCGAAATTTGCCTTACCCCCATCGCGCGTGCTCCATCCGCTACAGGCCTGGGCGCTACAGGCGCGCACCTGGTAGAGGTATTGGCGCATATTCTCGACATCGCGATCCACCAGCTGGGTGGACGCGGTGCTGCCGATCTCCGAATAGCTGCCACCCTGAGGCTTGCGGCGCACGTCATAGCGGGTGGCGCCCGCAGTCGCATCCCAGGTGATCCTGACCTTGTTGCGCAAGGTTCGGTCTGTTGCATCCACTGCCTCAGGGACGTCAGGTGCGTCTCCCGCGC
Source organism: Pseudomonadota bacterium (assembly GCA_038748065.1). GTDB lineage: Bacteria > Pseudomonadota > Gammaproteobacteria > Pseudomonadales > Halieaceae > JBCDJG01. Next base: position 15,851 of record JBCDJG010000041.1, on the reverse strand, counting down.
TGCTTGATTGCGAGAAGACAGCGGTAATCGATCGATTGCGGTTCAGCGGTGCGAGCTCGCAGCCGGGCAGGTTGCTGCAACCGGAAATCCCTTCCCAGCGCAGAAAGTTCGCGCCAGCAGCGGGCTGGGCGAAAAGGTCGAGGCGCAGGCCCTCTTGCAGGCTGCGTCTGCAGTCGCTGCTGCAATCGAGGTTGTTGCTCGCGGTGTATGTGCCGGGTACCCGGGTATCAACTTCGACCCGTCCATCTCCCTCTACCGTGATGGAGAGATTGAAATCAGGATCCAGCCCGTAGTCGCTCTCCTCGGCCAGGGCATCGATGTCCTCGATGGCTGGCACGAAGACGTCACCGATGAGGGCAAACATAATGGCATCTCTGTCATTCAAGTGATCTGCGCCAAAGACGTGGCCCAATTCGTGGACCGCCACGCGCCGGAAATCCACGGTGTTGAAACGTTCATTGCCGTCGTAGATGCTCCAGGGCAGGTTGTCATTGAACAGCACATCTGCCTCTACCAGCTCGTTGTTGAAGGTAAAAAAAGCGAAGTAAGTGATGGCCAGTGTCAGGCCATCCCAGGGCCCGTCGCAGTCCTCGTCGGCAAACCAGGCGCCGTTGCGATCGTCGAGGTCGCAGGCCTGGGTCGTGCCGCGACTGTCAGTGACAACCGTGAAGTTAAGAGGCGTATCGTTCCAGCGCTCTATTGCTTCGGTGTAGGCTCCCCGCCAGGGTTGATCGAGATCGCCGGTATAGAGGGTAGTTTCCCCGCCCTCCCAGGAGAAAAACTCCTGCGCGAAGGTAGCCCCCGGTAGCAGGGTGGCCACCAGAAGAAGCGTACTGATTGCGACGCCCAGACATCGCTTTGGCACCGGATTTGTTGGGCAAGGGGTAAACACAATGTCTCCGAATCGGCCGCGTCCCCGGCAGCCGCTAAAGATGCCGGGAGGATAAGGGCCCGGCGCGCTCCGTAGCAAGTTAAGATTGGTGAAATTTTGACCTTGTCATTGCCGCTTCAGTTCCCCGCTAAGCACAGTGTATCCGTCGTCGCTGGGGCTGAATGCCAGGTGATGCGTCATGCAGCGGGGTACTTCGCCGGCTGAGTGACTGACAAAAATCACCTGGGTGTCTGAGTTGGACGCGATATGGTCAATGGCATCCAGCAGCAACTGGCGATGGTGGCCATCCAGACCCAACGAGGGTTCATCCAGCAGCAGGATCAGCGGTGATTTGGCCATGGCGCGCGCCAGTAGCACCATGCGCTGCAGGCCAAATGAGAGCGCGTCGAAGCTCTCGCGTTCGTAATCGGCGAGACCGAGGGCGGCGAGCCAGCCGCGCGCGGTGGCACGCTGCCGATCTCCCCAGTCGTCGTAGAGTCCCACGGTGTCGAAAAAGCCCGACACCACCACTTCGAGTACCTTCATGCCACGCACCCAGTTGAGGTGCAACAAGGTATCCACCTGGCCATACTTCTGCTTGATATCCCAGACAGACTCGCCAGAGCCGCGACGGAGCCCGAAAAGCGTGATGTCCTGCCCATAGGCTTTGTGGTTGTCGCCTGTCACCAGGCTTAAAAGCGTAGATTTGCCACAGCCGTTTGGCCCGGAGACCAGCCAATGCTGCCCGCGCTCCATCCGCCAGTTCACCTTGTCCAGCACGCTAAGCTCGCCATAGCTGACACAGACCCCTGCCAGGTTCAGCAGCGGCCCTGCGGCAGGTAGCTCGTAAGGTCTCGGTAGCGGCGGCGGGAGTGCGGCGAAGGGCACACGCGGCGGTCGCATCAGGCCAATAACATCCGCCTGGGCGAGCAGCGTATCGCGCTCGCCCATGCCCAACACCTGGCCTCCGTCTAAGGCCAGGATGTGTGTGACGCGCTCTGGAATATCGTCGATCTGCCGACATAGCAGCAGCACTTGCTGCTCGGACGCTAGCAATTCATCGATGATCTCGCGCAGTTCCTCCTGACTTGCCTTGTCCAGGCCGTCCAGGGGGCTATCGAGAATCAGCAGGGCGGGCTGCGATAGGATGGCGCGCGCCAGTAGCGTCTTGCGCATCTCGCCGGTGGAGATGAAGCGCAAGCCTCGATCGAGGATATGTGCCATGTTCAGACGCGCGACCCAATCGTGAAACGCCTCCGATGCCTGCTGATCGCCCAGAATAGCGCGCCTGACGGTCGTACCAGGGTCGCTGGCATCGCGTCGAAACTCGGAATCGTCGAGCTTTTTGTCGCGCTCACAGAGCGCTTTTTGCTCCTCAAAGCAGACATAAGCGACCCCGGCGTTGCGCAGCAACTGCGAGCGTTGCAGCTCACCTGAGAAGTGCTTCGCTTGACCACTGAGCACACGTGCCAGGCTCGTCTTACCGCTGCCGTTAGGCCCGAGGCAGGCCCACTGCTGCCCCTCTGAGACCCGCCAGTTAATCCCCTGGAGCGCGGGCAGCGCGCGGTATACGAGCGCTATATCGTGCATGGCGAAGACTGTCGAATTGCTCATTTCTATCCCGTCGTGGCAAGACTTGTCAGCGACGCAGGCCGCTGGCTTAATGCAGGCTCTACGCTCCCGCGCGCGCTACAGATGATCACTTTTTGCCGATTCCACTGCTGCAACTGATAGAAGACCGCCTGGCTGAACACCGGCCCCAGCGCAAGCGCCTCCGACAGCTGCGTAAGCGTGCCGCTGTGGCAATGGTACTGCAGGTCAGGGAGGGCGAGTTGCACATTCTAATGATCAAACGCGCCGAGCGCGACGGTGACCCCTGGTCGGGCCATATGGCCTTTCCGGGAGGCCGACTCGAGCCCGAGGACCCAAGCGGTTTCGAGGCCGCCAGGCGCGAAACGCGCGAGGAGATCGGCCTTGACCTTATCGACGAAGACCCCTGCATCGGCCGCCTCTCAGAGATTAGCGCGCGGCCCAGTCGCAGCACCCTGGGCCTGATCGTCTCACCTTTCGTGTTTCGTATGGACCGCGAGGTGACGTTTACGCCCAACTATGAGGTGGACGAGGTGGTGTGGGTGCCCCTCGAGTTCCTGCTCGACCCGGACAACCGTCAAAAAATGACGTGGAACTTCAAAGGCGTCGATATTCCGATGCCCTGTTATTTCTACGGCAAGCGCCGTATCTGGGGGCTTTCCTTGATGATGCTTGATGAACTCATGGACCTGGTCGAGGGCTCTAATCCTTCGCGTAAACGCTGGAGATAGTTGTTCTTTTTTCACCACCGGTACGGCGAATGGAATGTTTCCTTCAGGACCCGCCGTGAACCCATCCATGGGGGCTTGTGCTCGCCATCCATGGCTCACACAGTCCTGAAGGAAACATTCCACCCGCCGTCCCTGCATCGATCACTTGACCTGACCGAACACTTGAGCCGGGAGAGCTGATTGAGCTGCATTCAGCTTGTGGGCCAGTCCGGCGCGCAAACGTAAGAAAAACTTACTCTTCGAGTTCCGGGTCACCGCGCAAAAAAGCCTTTGTATCCAGCATCATGTCTCGAAGCGCCGGATCTTCCTTGGTGGCTTCTGTTAAAGCCTCTGCCGATAGAGAACCGTTAACAAAGTCGCTGACCAAATCGATCAGTATCGGGTTCATTTTGGGTGCGTAGTCCCAGCGAGGCCCTGAGACAAGGTTGCCGCTGACCAGGTCCTCGGAGCGGCTGAGGAAGTAGCCGCCACAGGCGGACAAGCGATAGTCGCCGACACGGCCGTAGCTGATATTGGGGGTGCCAGGGTTGAAGCCGCCCGGGGGGACTTCGTCGATGCGGTGCAGGGCCATGACCCAGGTGCTGCCAATGGGGAAACGCTCGACTTCTGGCCGACAGTAATCGGCCGCCTTCATCCATATACGGATGACGGGCAGGCCTTCGTCGCCGCGCAGCAGACGATCGACGGTAACATCGACGGCGTTGCCGCGGATGCGATCGACCGTGCCACTGATGACAAGTTCGGTTTCGGCCTGGACGTCGACGAAAGGCCCCTGCCAAAGACATTCGCAGCCCTCGATTTCTTGGGCCACAGCGCCCTGTGCGGTAAGGCTGAGCGCAAAGGCGGCCAACAACAGGCGCATGGTCTTACTGCAAGGCTCGGGCGGCGGCCGGGGCAAAGTAGGTGAGAATGCCGTCGCAGCCGGCGCGCTTGAAGGCGAGCAGTGATTCGAGCATCACGGCGTCGGCATCCAGCCAGCCATGTTCGAAGGCAGCCATGTGCATGGCGTATTCGCCGCTGACCTGGTAGGCGAGGGTGGGCACCTGCAACTCATCCTTCACTCGGCGCACGATGTCGAGGTAGGGCATGCCGGGTTTGACCATAACCATGTCAGCGCCCTCGGCCAGATCCAGTGCGCATTCGTGCAGCGCTTCGTCGCTGTTGCCGGGATCCATCTGATAACTGAACTTGTTGCCGCCCTTGATATTGCCCGCTGAGCCCACCGCATCGCGGAAGGGGCCATAGTAGCTGGAGGCGTATTTAGCCGCGTAGGACAGGATCAATGTGTTGATATCGCCGTTCGACTCCAGCGCGTTTCGCAGTGCTCCGATGCGACCGTCCATCATGTCTGAGGGTGCCAGGATATCTGCGCCGGCCTCCGCGTGGGACAGGCCCTGGCGGACGAGGACTTCCGTGGTGAGGTCGTTCAGCACGTAGGACGCGTCGTTAATGATGCCGTCCTGGCCATGTGTGGTGTAGGGGTCGAGCGCGATGTCTGTCATAACCCCAAGCTCAGGTAGCGCATCTTTTAGCGCTCGCACGGTGCGCTGCACGAGGCCATCTGCGTTGTGCGCCTCTTCGGCCATCAGGCTCTTTTTGTCTGCTGGAACAACCGGGAAAAGGGCGAGCGCAGGGATGCCGAGATCGTGCCACTCGCGCGCTGCCGCAACCAGAAGGTCTATGCTGAGTCGCTCTACGCCCGGCATTGAGGGCACCGCTTCGCGTTGTCCGGTGCCCTCCAGCACAAAGACCGGGTACAGCAGGTCGGCTGGGCTCAGCGCGCTTTCGCGCACCAGCCGACGGCTGAACTCATGGGCCCGCAGGCGCCGCATACGCGTGACGGGGAAGGGTCCGCGTGCCGTAGTGAACGCCATAGCTAGTCCTCCGGGCGCAATGGGCTGGGTCGCAGAGCCTAGAGGCTGGCGAAGGCCTCTGCGGCGGCTGCGACGGTGTGCTCGATATCCTCATCGCTGTGGGCGCTGGACATAAAGCCGGCCTCGTAGGAGGCCGGCGCCAGGTACACACCAGCTTCCAGCATTTTATGGAAGAAGTGGTTGAATGTCGCGGTGTCGCATGCCATCACCTGGGCGTAGTTCATGACTTCCGGCTCGCTGGTGAAGAAGGCGCCGAACATGGTGCCGGTGTGATTGGTGGTGAACGGCACGCCGGCACGATCAGCGGCCTCACGCATGCCGGCGGTCAGTTTGGCCGTAGCCGCAAATAGCGGCTCGTAGAAGCCGGGCGCTGAGATCAGCTCGAGAGCCGTCATACCTGCGGCCACTGCAATCGGGTTGCCCGACAAGGTGCCGGCCTGGTAGACCGGCCCGAGTGGGGCAATCTGCTCCATGATGTCGCGCTTACCGCCGAAAGCGCCGAGCGGCATCCCTCCACCGAGGATCTTGCCCAGGGTGGTGAGGTCCGCATCGATGCCGTAGTAGCCTTGAGCGCCTGCCAGGCCAAAGCGAAAGCCCGTCATCACCTCATCCAGTATGAGTACCGCGCCGCTCTCGTCGCAGCAGCTGCGCAGGGTTTCCAGGAAGCCCGGCTGCGGCGGGATGCAACTCATATTGCCGGCCACCGGCTCGACGATGACACAGGCCACCTGCTCTCCGATCTCGGCAAAGGCCTGGCGCACGCCTTCGGCATCGTTGTAGGTCAGGGTTACGGTATGGTCTGCCAGTGCAGCTGGCACGCCCGGTGAACTGGGAACGCCAAGCGTTAGTGCGCCTGAGCCCGCTTTAACCAGGAGCGAGTCGGAGTGCCCGTGGTAGCAGCCCTCGAACTTGATGATCTTGTCTCGCCCGGTGTAGCCACGCGCGAGCCGAATAGCGCTCATGGTGGCTTCGGTGCCAGAGTTGACGAGCCGCACCATGTCCATGCCCGGCATGATTTCGCAGATGCGGTCAGCGAAGTCGGTCTCCTGTGCCGTGGGTGCGCCGTAGCTGAGCCCTTTTTCGCTCTGCTTGACGACTGCCTCGCGGACGGCGGGGTGATTGTGCCCCATAACCATGGGGCCCCAGGATAAAACGTAATCGATGTAGCGTTTGCCTTCGCTGTCGTAGACGTAGGCGCCGTCGCTGTGTTCGATAAAAATGGGTGTGCCGCCGACGGCCTTGAAGGCGCGCACCGGGGAGTTGACGCCGCCCGGAATGTGCTTGCGAGCGCGTTCAAAAAGCTGTTCAGAGGATGGCATTGGAGGGTCCGGTTCTAGAAAGGTTTGAGGACCGCAAGTATAACGATGGCGAACAGGAAAACCACGGGCACCTCGTTGAAGAAGCGATAGAACACGTGGCTGTGGTCGTCAGTGTTGTCGTTGATGCGGCGCACATAGCGGCCACACTGCCAGTGATAGACAAGCAAAAAGGCAACGCCGCCGAGCTTCAGCCACATCCAGATCGAGCTGAGGTAGTAGCTGGTGTTCAACAGTATCAGCCAAAGGCCGAAAACGACGGCCAGGATCATCAGCGGCGTCACAAAGCGGTAGAGCTTGCGCGCCATAATGGCGAGGGTTTCCCGCGTCTTTGCGTCTTCACTTGCGGCGTAGTAAACAAAGATTCGAGGCAGGTAAAAGAGGCCCGCGAACCAGCAGACAACGAAAATGAGGTGAAGCGCTTTCAACCAGAGGTACATGCGGGTGCCTACAGATTGGCCAGGGTGAATTTTTCGATGCTGTCGCGTGTGACCACGCCCTGCAAAAGGCGTTCGCCGCCACGTCCACGACCATAAACGCAAACGGCCTCTACCGTGTCCCGGCGCATGATGTCCAGGGCCTGCCGCAGGGTTGCCTGCACGGGCACGTTAGCGACTGACCAGCGCCTGATATCCGCCTGCGTCAGGTCGGCCTCTTCCTCCTGTGCGCGTGCTCTAAGCCAATCCGAGAGTTCACCGCCCTGCACCAGATACAGGTCCTCTCCCTCTCGACTGACGAGGCACCAGGCAGGCGCCGCCATCAGCAGCGGCTCGGCGCTTGCCTTGGGCAACAGTGCGTGGATGCGCGAGACGCTGGCGTCCATGCGGGTCGTCACGTCTGTTCGATGTAATAGCTGGTTGAGAGGATCGTCCGGTAGCATGCGCTGCAGCTGGCGCAGAGCGGTTTGATGGGCAGACCGCTGGCGAAAAATACCGTGGCTGGTGAGGGTGGCGGCGACGATGGCGAGCAAGGCGGCAAAGCCGATGTTGATGCTGTCGGTTAGCTCCAGTGCCGCCAGAATAGCTGCTAGCGGTGCGTTCAGCACCGCGCCCATCGCTGCGGCCATTCCGATGACCACGTAGAGCGTCGCGTCGATGGGCGTCTCGGGCAGCAAGGCGGCACCGGCCATGCCTGCCAGGCCGCCCAGGCAGGCGCCAATCAGTAAGTTGGGACCAATCAGCCCAATGGGCATGCCTACGCCACAGCTGACCGCGGTACACAGCAGTTTGCAGGCGGCCAGCGCCAGCAGCAGGCTCCAGGCCAGTTCTCCGCGCAGTACCTGGGCCAGGCTGTCGTAGCCGATGCCTAACACGTGAGGAACTTCCAGCGCCAGTGCACCAGTAAGCAGGCCGCCCAGCGCGAAACGCAGCATCACAGGCCAGTGTGAAAGCCGCGAGGTCAGGCGCAGTAGATAGATGAACAGGGTAACCGCAAGGCCGCAGGCCAGGCCAAGGCCAATTACCAGTGGCATTTCCGGCAGTGTGACTGGTGCAACCTCGGGTATGGCCAGCATGACGCCACCCTTGGCGAAATAGCGGCTGATGACCGACGCCGATACGGCGGCCAGCATGACGGGCAGGAAGCCCACCACGGTATATTCGGCAACAATTACCTCCATGGCGAAAATAACACCCGCCAGGGGCGTGCCGAAGGCTGCGGCGATGCCTCCTGCTGTGCCGCAGGCGATCAGGACCCTGAGGCTGTTATTAGGCAGCCCGAGGTGTTGGCCCAGCTGGCTGTTGATGGCGCCGCCGAGATGCACACCGGGGCCCTCGCGACCACCTGACTGCCCTGTTGCCAGCGCGAAGGCGCCGCCGACGAACTGTACGATGGCGTTGCGCAGTGGCAAGGCACCGTAGTGGGAATGCATGCGCGACAGCACATGAACGATACCGATCTCGCGATCCTCGGGCTGCAGCATGGAAAAAACGGCGCCCAGTGCAATGGCTCCACTCACCGGAAGGGCGAACAGAAGCCAGCGTGGCAGTGACTCGAAATCCTCACCGCCGGCAACGCCCCACAGCCTCGCGGTCTCCTGGATGGCCAGCTCAAAGGCGAGCACAATCAACCCTGAAGCGATGCCGCCGACCAGCCCCAACAGGGAGTAGGCCAGGAGCGAATCGTAGTTCGCCAGCTGTCGACGGTAGGCCTGAAGAAGTTGTCGCATCCAGTATCCGGGCGGCGCTAAAAGGCCAATATTAACAGTTCTCAGGCCCCGTATTCCCTCTATACTAGGCGCCCCGCGGCGGGCGAGGCTGGGTAACTCAGAGCGCGCGCCATTAAACGAATACCCCGAGGGCATGGAAGGGCAGCAGACGTGATCAAGGTCGGCATAGTCGGCGGCACCGGCTACACAGGCGTGGAACTCCTCAGGCTTCTGGCGCAGCACCCGGAAGCCGAGGTCGTGGCGATTACCTCGCGTGCGGAAAGCGGACGCCGTGTGGACGACCTCTATCCCAACCTGCGAGGCCATTACGACCTGGCATTCACGGCGCCAGAAGTGGAAACGCTGGCCGCCTGCGATATCGTATTTTTTGCGACCCCCCATAATGTTGCCATGCAGAGCGTGCCTGAACTGCTAAGCGCTGGCGCGCGGGTTGTGGACCTGTCGGCGGATTACCGCATTCGCGATGCGGCCCTTTGGTCTGAATGGTACGGCGAACCCCACGCGAGCCCGGAGCTGCTTTCGGAGGCTGTCTATGGCCTGCCGGAGGTCTATCGTGAGCGGATTCGTGAGGCCAGATTGGTGGCTTGCCCGGGTTGTTATCCCACGTCGGTGCAACTGGGTTTTCTGCCGCTTGTGTCAGCCGGGCTGGTTGACTGCGATCACCTTGTAGCCAGTTCAGCAAGCGGTGTTAGCGGCGCGGGTCGACAGGCCAAGGTGGCCAATCTGCTCACCGAGGTCGCCGACAGTTTCAAGGCTTACGGCGTGGCGGGACACCGGCACCTGCCCGAGATAGAACAGGGGCTTTCGGACGTCGCCGGGTGCAATGCACGCGTCACTTTTGTCCCGCACCTGCTGCCAATTATCCGCGGTATTCACTCAACGCTGTTTGCAAGGCTTACCGCCGAGCCGGGAGACCTGCAGAAGCTCTTTGAGGAGCACTATGCTGGCGAGCCCTTTGTTGATTTATTGCCGGCGGGCCAATTTCCGCAAACGCGGACAGTGAAGGGCGCTAATCGCTGCCAGTTGGCGGTTTCACAGCCACAGGGCCGCGATACCGTTGTAGTGATGGCGACCATCGATAACCTGGTGAAGGGTGCTTCGGGGCAAGCCATTCAGAATATGAATATTATGCTGGGTCTGCCAGAAGCGCTCGGCCTGGGGCAGGTCGGGCTGCTGCCCTGAAGCCGTGGTTGACGCTGGCTCTGCGATTCCCCAAGCCGCTCTGCTGCGCCGGCGGCGGCGTTTGCTGGTGGTAGTGTTCGCCCTTATCGGGCTCTTGCTTCTCGGCGCGGGGCTCTATCTTGGACAGCGCGCGGCATACACTGGCTTGGGCATTGATGTTGATGAATACCGCGGGCTGAAAAAGTCGCTGCCTGCCGCTGAAGCCGAAATCACGCGGCTGGCCGGGGAACTGGAGGTCAGCCGCACCCGGCATAGCGTAGATCGCGATGCGCTCGAGATGGTGCGGCGCGAAATTGCTGAGCAGAAAGAGCAGATCGCTGGCCTCGAGGAGGGCCTGCAGTTTTATCGCAGCCTCATGGCGCCAGAGTCCATTGCACAGGGTCTTAGCTTGCGCCCCATGGAGTTGGTCAGCCAGGGTGAAGGTCTCTACGCCTACCGCATAGTGGCCCAGCAGGAGGCACGCAAACATAGCATTCTCAGAGGCGAGCTGTACGTCGAGATTTTTGGGCGGCAGGAAGGGGAAATCGTCACTTATCCGCTGGCGAGCCTGGCGGATGATCTGGATAATAATTCGCACAAGCTTCGCTTTCGCTACTTCCAGTCGATAGAGGGCGAGCTGGCACTACCACCGGGCTTTGAACCCACGGCAGTTATCGTCGTAGCGCGCTCCGAAAGCCCAAGCAAGACAGAAATCAGGGAAGAGTTCCCCTGGCAGACAAACGAGAGGTTTACGCATGTTGGGAAGTAAAAAGGCCGGCGGTGGCAGCGCTGGCACGACCCTCGTGGCAACAGACACGACCGTCGTTGGCGATATCCACTTCAAGGGAAGCCTCGATGTAGAAGGGGTTGTCCAGGGTGATATCTTGTCGCGTCCCGACGCTCCTGGCCTGGTGCGCGTGATTGACGGTGGGCGGGTTGAGGGCGAGATCCGCGCGCCTTCAATCGTCATTAACGGCCAGGTGGAAGGCGACGTATATGCTGGCGAGCATTTGGAGTTGGCGCCAAGAGCCCGCGTGAATGGCGATGTTTACTATAAGCTGGTGGAGATGGCTGCGGGCGCCGAAGTGAACGGAGCCCTGCGGCACCAGCCGCTGGATGCTGACGAAATGCTGCGAAGTGGGAGCGACGGCGATGACCCGAGCATTGAGGTCACTGAAGTTGTGCCGGAGAGCGACAGCGAGGATCCTGCATCGGCTAAAATAGGCTGTGAGGCAACACAGCCACAATAGTTGACTAAATTACTCGGAATTCTCATAATTACGGGTTAGCGATAGGCACAGAGGTGCCAGGCAGAGGTCCCATGACGGTAGCTGAAACATTTGACCCCAACACGATCAGGCTCTCGCAGCGCGCAGTAGCGAAGGTGCGTGCACTGGTGGCAGATGAGGAAAACGACGAGTTGAAACTGCGGGTGTTTATCACCGGCGGGGGCTGCTCCGGTTTTCAGTACGGCTTCACCTTCGACGAACTCGCGGCTGACGACGATACTTTCATCGAGAACGATGGCGTTACCATGCTGGTAGACCCGATGAGTTTCCAATATCTCGCGGGCTCAGAGGTTGACTACACAGAGGGGCTGGAAGGCTCTCGCTTTGTGATCAACAACCCGAACGCGACGACAACCTGCGGCTGCGGATCCTCCTTCTCTATCTAGACGCCGGCCTCCCGAGCCAAACTGTCTGGATTGAGCGCTGACTGTCGCGACCCAAGCGCAGGCAGCGATTGCCCCGCATGTAGCGGTCACCCTGTAAATAGCGGTTACCCTGTAAAAATTGTCCCCAAGACTCGCTCGCCACTTGCGCCGGTAACAACCGGCGCATTGCCGGGTGCGGCGTGTATCCTGCGCATGGCGAGCCACGCGAAGGCGGCGGCCTCCACCCAGTCCGGGGGGATACCCAGTGCAGCAGTGGTGTCGAGGGAAGCATCCCCGAGATGGCGATAAAGCCTGCGCATAAGGTCTGTGTTGTAAGCGCCGCCGCCACAGACATACACCTCGTTGATGGGCGCAGCGCTAGCTGCGACGGCGCGCGCAATACTTGTTGCAGTCAGCTCGGCGAGCGTCGACTGAACCACCTGTGGCGATGTGTGTCCGAGCGCTTGCAAGGTCTCCAGCCACTCGAGATTAAAGGCTTCACGGCCGGTGCTGCGGGGGCCGTCTATGGTGTCGAAATACGGGTGTGAGAGCAGCTGCTGGAGCAGCGCTTCGCTGTGGTTGTTCTCCGCCGACCACGCGCCATTGCGGTCGTAGCTGCCGCCCTGATGACGCCGATGCCACTGGTCCAGGAGGGTGTTGCCGGGCCCGGTATCAAAACCTGCGATTAACTCCGCGCCCGCGAGCACCGTGATATTGGCGATACCGCCGATGTTGATGATGGCTCGATTTCGCCCGCTTTCAGCAAAGGCCGCGCGGTGAAATGCCGGCGCCAGGGGTGCGCCCTCGCCGCCCGCGGCGATATCGCGGCGGCGAAAGTCGTCGACGGTGTCGATGCCGGTGTATTCCGCGATCGTGTTGGGGTCACCGATCTGTAAAGTGAAAGCGTTTGGCTTGTCATGCCCTCCCGAAGCCGGCCGATGGCGGATAGTTTGGCCATGGCTGCCAATTGCCTTGACCTCCCCAGGCTTCACATCATTATCGGCCAGGAGCTGCAGTGCAGCCTGGCCAAATGCCAGACCGAGCTGCCGATCAAGCACGCCCAGGCGTTCAATTTCGTCCTCGCCGCTCGAGCAGATACGTCCGACCTCGGCCGCAAGATTCACGGGCATGGGGTACTCGTGCTTAGCCTGCAAGGTCAGCTTGTCGTCGTGGATATGCAGTAGCGCTGTGTCAATGCCGTCGACGCTCGTTCCGGACATCAGCCCCAGATAGAGCTCCTCCGGCATGCGTGCTGGCCGCCTTCCCTGTCAGGAGCCGCCGGCGTTTTCGAGGTCGCCGGCGCCGCCGGTTAGGGAGGCCAATTGATCGGAGGTTGATGTGATGCTATCGCGGAAACGAGGCATCTCTGCTGCGGCAAGGCTCTTGGCCTTGGGAAGCTTCTTGTGGATGGTGCGCGGGTTGCGGTGGACACCGTTCATCAGGAATTCGTAGTGCAGATGGGGGCCGGTCGCGGCGCCGGTCATACCCACGGTACCAATGACCTGGCTCTGGCTCACGCGCTGGCCGGTTTTAACCCTGCGCTTGTGCAGATGCAGGTACTTGGTGACGTACTGCTCGCCATGCTGGATGAAGACGTAGTTGCCGTTGGCTCGCGTATATCCTGCCTCGCTCACGCGGCCGTCGCCCGCCGCGTAGACGGGTGTGCCGGTTGGCGCGGCATAGTCTGTGCCTCGGTGGGCGCGTATGGTGCCGTAGATCGGATGCCTGCGTGCCAGATTGAAGTTAGAGCTGACGCGAGTGAAATCCAGGGGCGCCAGAAGGAAGGCCTTGCGCATACTGACGCCATCCTCATTGTAGTAACCCGCATCACCGTGGCTATCGATGTAGCGGAAGGCATTGAAGGTCTCGCCCTGGTTGACGAAGGTGGCAGCCAAAATCTTGCCGTCGCCAAACTTCTCGCCATCCAGGTAGAGCTCTTCATACAGCAGGTGCATTTTGTCGCCGCGTCGTGGGTCGAGCACGAAGTCGATGACACCGCCGAATATATTCGCGAGCTCCATGATCATGTTGCTGGACAAGCCAGCTCTCTGTCCGGCGAGGAACAGTGACGACTCTATCGTGCCGGTGGCCCAGCTACGGCGAACTTCGGGGGTGCGGAGATCGCGGTTTGTTTCATAGACGTCGCCGCTCTGGCGGTAGGTGATGGTTTCAAGCTCTGAGCGATGGTGACGCACGGCGATCAGGGTGCCAGCCTCGTCAGCCTGGAAGGCGATGGTCTGGCCTGGATAGAGGCGCCCCAGTGCTTTGCCTTCGGGTGCCTTGTTCACAAAGCGATAGACGTCGCGATTGCTGTAGCCGGCGCGTTTGAAGACGAGAGAAAGGTTGTCGCCTTTACCGACGGTTTGTTCCAGCCAGTCAGGCTCGAAGGCAGCCTGCTCCGGCTCCGGCGTTGCTGTGACGGCAGCTTCAGCGCTGGCGACCAGGGAGGGGGGCTTGGGTGCGGCCACGGTGGGCAATGCTGGACTCTCGGGCGCCGCCGCAGGCGTGAGCAACAAGGCCGCAGCAAGCGCAGCAACGCCTGCGCATGCAATAAGCAACCTGCCTCGAGGGCGAGGATTGTCCGTGCGGATCGCCGTAGCGCCCCGCGGCTTTTTACCCAATGGTCTGTCCCCTGTTGGAGTCTGTTCTAGCGACAGAGCTTCAGTATATAAAAAACCAGCTGTCGTGGAATAGCGCAAAAGCCAGTAAAAACTTGCATTTGCAAGGGGGTATTGTATGGTTGGCGCCCCTTCGATATCGCCTGATTTCAGCGGAAAACGGACAAATGAGCAGCGCACTGTTGGCCGAGCTAAAGGCCCGAGGACTGATCTTCCAGATTGCTGGCGAAGACGACCTGCCTGGCTGGTTAGACGGTGGCATGCGCACGCTTTATTGCGGCTTTGACCCAACAGCCGACAGTCTGCATATTGGCCATCTTGTACCGCTGCTGATGTTGCGACGCTTCCAACTCGCCGGGCATCGGCCCCTGGCATTGGTGGGCGGTGCCACCGGTTTGATCGGTGACCCCAGCTTCAAGGCGCAGGAGCGGCAGCTCAATACACCCGATGTCGTCGCTGACTGGGTGAACAAGATTTCTGCGCAGGTCGCGCCATTTCTTGACTTCGACTGTGGCAAGCATTCGGCCCGAGTCGTGAATAATCTGGACTGGACGCGTGACCTGAATGTGCTCACCTTTCTGCGCGATATTGGCAAGCACTTTTCTGTGAATGCGATGGTGCAGAAGGAGTCCGTGAAGCAGCGCATTGAGCGCGAGGGAGCGGGCATTAGCTTCACCGAGTTCACCTACATGATTCTGCAGTCTTTCGATTTCGCCGAATTGAGCAAGCGTCATGATTGTAGCCTGCAGGTCGGAGGTTCAGATCAGTGGGGCAACATTACGGGCGGCATAGACCTCGCGCGCCGCATGCATGGCAAGCAGGCCTTTGGTATGACCGTGCCGCTTATTACCAAGGCCGATGGCACCAAGTTCGGTAAAACAGAGGCGGGAGCCGTGTGGCTGGATGCGAGACGCACCTCGCCCTACGCCTTCTACCAGTTTTGGCTCGGTACGGCTGACGCTGACGTTTACCGTTTCCTGAAGTACTTCACCTTCGTCGACTTAGCAGAGATTGCTGAGCTGGAACGCGCCGATAGCGAGAGACAGGGACGCCCTGAAGATCAGGCCGTGTTGGCGCGCGAAGTGACCCGGCTCGTTCATGGCGAAGCCGGATTGCAGGCCGCGCAGCGTATTAGCGAAGCGCTGTTCAGCGGCTCGGTTGAAGCGCTGGCGGAGGGTGACCTTATGCAGCTGCGGCAGGACGGCATGCCCGCGAGCAGCGTGGCTCGAGCGGGCTTCCCGGAAACACTTACCCAGCTCCTCACAGAAGCGGGGATGGCGGCCTCGGGCAAGCAGGTAAAGGATGCCCTAGGCCGTGAAGCGGTTACCATCAATAGTGATGCCATTGGTTTTGAGGCAAACGCCGACCTGGCCGCTTGTTTCAGTGCCGAGCGCGCCCTGCATCAGCGCTTCTACCTGGTCCGGCTGGGCAAGAAGAAGTACCACCTGTTTGAGGTCATTTAGCCCCCGGTTGGGGGGCGACGGCTGAGCAATTTCTGGCATTTTTCAGGGGTCGCAAAGAAAGTGCTTGCGCCCGGTGGGCTCGCTGCGTATAGTTCGCGTCCTTCGGCGCAATCCGGACGCAAATCAGGCGGCGCAAGACACCACAAAACCTTTGCAGATTCAGCAGCTTAGGTTGCCAAAGTGGACCAAGAGCGAGAGCTTCTACCGCCCCCCCGTATCGCAACTTCGGGTTGCTATGACGGCAGTGGTCGGTATAATACGCGTCCGCGTTGGGGGACATGCCCTGACAACAAACCCAAATCCGAGCGATTTAGGGTGTTGCTTAACAAGTAGATGAAGACAATTGTGTGGGCACTTGTTGGGATAGTTGTCACAACTATTTCAGACAAGTGACCAATAAATTCGT
>JBCDJG010000040.1:0-46630 GCA_038748065.1 Pseudomonadota bacterium | reverse complement strand
TGATGGTCGTCGCCTGAATAAGTAGCGAAGCTTTATCGGAAATCAACGCCGCGCCAGCAGCGACATAGGCAATCAACAGCGAGAATTCACTGGCCTGGCCCAGGCGGAAGCCAAGGTCCCAGCCGAGCGTCCGCGTTTCGCTGACTCCTTTGAGCAGGAAGCGATAAACCACCGGTTTTAGCGCCAGTACCAGCAGTGATAGCAGTAAAGCCGGCGCCCACACCTGGCCGAGCAAGGCGATCTCGAAGCGCGCACCCACGGCAAAGAAAAACAGGATCAGAAAGAAGTCCCGCAGGGGTTTCAGGTTCACGGCGATGTACTGGGAGATCGGGCTCGTGGCAATGGTCACGCCAGCAATAAAGGCTCCCATCTCCTCGGACAAGCCGACCGCTTTGCCAGCCTCCGCCACGCCCAGGCACCAACCCAGCGCAAGCAGGAAGATATACTCGTGAAAGCGATCGAAGCGGCTGATCAGCGGCAGCAGAACGTATTTCACGGCTAGCCACGCGAGCACGGCCAGCACTGGAAGGCTGATGAGTGAACGCGCAATATCTACGCCCATCGTTTCGGGCTCCCCGTTGTAGCCGAGCAGCACCATCAGCACAATAATGGCAAAGAGATCCTGCAGAAGCAGCATTCCAATCATCAGTTCGCCAATGTGGCGATGGTGCAACACCGTCGTGGGTAGAAGCTTGATGCCGATGATCGTTGAAGAGAACATCATCGCAGCCCCGATGATCAGAGCTTCGACCTGCGTGAAGCCGAACAGGGCGGCGACAGCGTAGCCCATGGCGAGAAACACGAGAGAACTGAATACCGCGACTACGAGGGATTTGCGCAAGGTTGACCAGAGTGCCTGCGGTTGCATGTCGAGCCCCAGCAGAAACAGCAAGAAAATAATGCCAACGTGCCCGATATCCGAGAGCATTTTCAGGTCAGTGACAAGGGACAGACCGTAGGGCCCGAAGGCGCATCCCAGTGCGATGTAGGCGATGATCAGTGGCTGGCGCGTGTACAGCGCGATAGACGCAAACGCTGCAGCACCGCTGAAGATCAGAAAGAACGAAAACGTGATGGAGGAGGCGTCCATGCCCCGATTCTAACCGAAAGTGGCCGGCGCGATCAGGCGCGCCGTCGGAACAGGGGTTCCCTTCGGTCAATGCTCGCCTGGTAGGCCTCTGAAAAGTCCGAGAGGCTTTCCAGCCAACTCTCAAGGTCGCCGCTTGCTGCGGGTTGGAAAGCGTTGAAGCCGCAGCGAACCAGATAGGTGAGTTGATCGCGCATGAAATTACCTACCGCGCGAATCTCTCCTTGATAGCCGCGCTCGCGCAGCTCCCGTGCATAAGAGAAGCCGCGTCCGTCCATGAAAGTAGGAAAGTTCACCCTCACCAGGGGTATGTCATCGAGATAGTCCAGCAGCGGAACAATGGTCTCACCCGGCTCTAGTTCGACAGCTATAGCGCTGCGCCGGTCGGAGGCCAGCCACTGCTCCAGACCCAGAACCTCCGGGCTGCCGGTGTCGACTATGACGCCATTTTTAATCAGCTTTGGCATAGACACGCTCCTTGAAAGGGTCAATGCCCACGCGGCGATAGGTGCCCAGAAAAGTTTCTTCTTCTGCCCGCAGATCGACGTAGGTATCGAGTATCTTGCCGATGATATCGGGCATATCCTCCTGCTTGAATGAGGGACCCAGAATTTTGCCTATGGACGCCTCTTTCGATTGGCTGCCACCGAGGCTGACCTGATAGAACTCCTCGCCTTTTTTATCCACGCCGAGTATGCCGATGTGCCCGATGTGGTGGTGGCCACAGGCGTTCATGCAGCCGGAAATGTTCAGCTCAATCGGCCCGAGATCGTAGAGGTAATCGAGGTCGTCAAAGCGGCTCTGTATTGCCTCAGCAACGGGAATGGATTTAGCGTTTGCCAGTGAGCAATAGTCACCGCCCGGGCAGCAGATCATATCTGTCAGGTAGCCGATATTCGCCGTTGCCAGACCGGCGCGTTGCAGCGACTGCCAAAGTGTATAGAGTGCATCTAGCGAAACATCTGCAAGCACGAGGTTTTGTTGGTGTGTTGTGCGCAGCTCGCCAAAACTGTATTCATCGGCGAGGTCAGCCACTAACTCGAGCTGTTGGTCAGTAATATCGCCTGGGGCATAGCCGGTCGATTTGAGGGAAATTGTCACCGCCGCATAGCCGGGTATCGCGTGCGCGTGGGTGTTGCGCTTGACCCAGTTGCCAAAGATAGGCTCCTCCTCGCAGCGCTGCGTCAGGGCAGCCTGGCTCGACTCACCGTCGAGCTCGCGATAACTGGGACGGGTAAAGTAGGACTTAGCGCGAGTGACCTCGTCATCAGTCAGGGTCGTGGGCCCATCTTTTAGCGCTGCCCACTCTGCCTCGACCGCGTCTCGGAAGGCGTCAATTCCCATGGCTCGAACCAGAATCTTGATGCGCGCCTTGTACTTGTTATCGCGCCGGCCGTGTTGGTTGTAGACACGCAAGATGGCTTCTAAATAGGACAGCAGGTGTTTCTTCTCGAGCCATTCGCACACCACGGAGCCGATAACCGGTGTGCGGCCCAGCCCGCCGCCAGCCAACACTTTAAAGCCCACTTCGCTGGCTGCATTGGCGACGAGTTCGATACCGATGTCGTGTGCGTGGATCGCGGCCCTATCTTCGCTCGTACCACAGACGGCGATCTTGAATTTCCTCGGCAGAAAGGCGAACTCGGGGTGCAGCGTAGACCACTGCCGTATTAGCTCGCACCAGGGCCTGGGGTCCTCCAGCTCATCGGCGGCAACGCCCGCGAACTGATCCGTTGTGGTGTTGCGAATGCAGTTACCGCTGGTTTGGATGGCGTGCATTTCAACGCTGGCCAGTTCGGCCAGAATGTCAGGAACATCCTCGAGGCGCGGCCAGTTCAATTGCACGTTCTGGCGCGTGCTGATGTGCGCATAGCCTTTGTCGTATTTGCGCGAGATGTCCGCCAGCTTTCGCAGCTGCTTGGTATTTAACATGCCGTAGGGCACGGCAATACGTAACATTGGAGCGAGGCGCTGGACATACAGGCCGTTCTGCAGGCGCAGCGGCAGGAACTGGTCTTCGGTCAGCTTTCCGTCCAGGTAGCGTGCGGTCTGATCGCGAAACTGCGCGACCCGCTCGTCCACTATTCTCTGGTCGTACTCATCGTAAACGTACATCTTCTAATCCCTGTGCATCGAGCGCGCTACCTTACCAGATTTGCGTCTTTCATAAATAGTCTTGATTTTCATATGGTTAGACCTGTTGGCCGGGCTTGGGATTGTGCGTGATGCTGTTATAATGGCGCCCGAAATGAGTAGGGGGGCCAACCATGCCCACGGAGCCAGCCATGTCCGATGACCTCGAGCCACAAGATCAGTCCGATGGACAGGCGGATGCCATCGCGGCCACCGCCATTATTGGCGTCATCGTCTTTTCGCTGTACCTCTGGCTATCCGGGATGCCGACCTGAGTTCTTCTTGAGCTGAAGGCACCGGCCTTAGCTAGCGCCGCGCAGTACCAGCTGTACGACACCAAACAGTACGCCGATAAAAACCAGCGTAAAGATCAGGCCCGCGGCAATAAAGGTACCAGCACGTCCCTGCTGAAAGTCTCGCTCGCGGTTCTTTGAGCTTTGTACGCCCAGACCGGCGGCCAGCACGCTGACGACGACTTGAACAGGGGAGACGCGTGAGGGCGAATCTTCGGTTTCGCTGTTTACCTCATCTGACATCCTTGCTACCTCACTCTTCCAGATTGGGTCGCAGCCAGCGCTCCGCCTCGTTGAGCGGCATCCCCTTTCGCTCTGCGATGTTTTCGAGCTGGTCACGGCCGATCTTGCCGACGGCAAAGTAGCGCGCATCGGGGTGGGAATAATAGAATCCGCTGACTGAAGAGGCGGGGCTCATCGCAAAACTCTCGGACAGGCTAACGCCCGTGTTGGCTTCAGCGTCAAGCAGGCTAAAGAGCGTGGCTTTTTCGGTATGATCCGGGCAGGCCGGATACCCCGGGGCGGGCCGAATACCGCGATACTTCTCCCGTATCAGCTCTTCATTGCTCAGCTGCTCTTCACGATCGTATCCCCAAAGTTCCATGCGGACCTGGCGATGCATGTATTCGGCGAAGGATTCTGCCAGGCGATCTGCCAGCGCCTTGAGCATGATGCTGTTGTAGTCATCATTGTCCGCCTCGTAGCGGGCCGCCAGTTCCTCCACCCCGTGGCCGGTGGTGACGCAGAAGCCACCTACATAGTCTTCGACCCCACTGTCGGCGGGAGCAACGTAGTCGGCAAGGCTGAGATTGGGCTCGCCGCTAGGCTTTTCCATTTGCTGGCGCAAGTGGTGCAGCGTGGCCAGCGGCGTAGCGCATGAATTATCTGCGTACAGCGTAATATCGTCTGGCCCGGTTTTCTGTGCCGGCCAAAAGCCAATGACGCCGCGCGCGGTCAGTAATTTCTCGTCCACGATGCGCGACAGCATAGCCTGGGCATCATCAAACAGTTCTCGTGCCTGGGCGCCAACCACGTTATCGTCAAGTATTCTTGGAAACTTGCCGGCCAGCTCCCAGGTGATAAAAAAGGGCGTCCAGTCGATGGTTTCCAGCAGTTCCTCCAACGGGAACTCGTCAAAAATGCGTATACCCCTAAACGCGGGCGTCGGTGGCCGATAGTTCTGCCAGTCAAGCTGCGGCGCGCGCCGGGTCGCCTCGAGGTAGCCGAGGCGCTTACCGCGCGGCTTACGATTGGCGATACGCTCGCGCACGGTCACGTATTCATCGCGGCGCGCGCCAACAAAGGCTGGTTTGCCGTCGCCCAGCAAAGAGGTGGCGACGGCTACACTGCGCGATGCGTCCGGCACGTAAACAGCGAGATCGTTGTTGTACTGGGGCTCAATCTTGACGGCAGTGTGGGCCTTGGAGGTTGTCGCACCGCCGATCATCAGCGGTACCTGAAAGTCGAGGCGCTGCATCTCGCTGGCCACGTGCACCATCTCATCCAGCGAGGGCGTTATCAGTCCGCTCAGCCCTATGCAGTCAACCTGTTCATCGGTGGCAACGCGAAGGATTTCTTCACAGGGCACCATCACGCCGAGATCAATCACCTCAAAGTTGTTGCACTGCAACACAACACCCACGATGTTCTTGCCGATGTCGTGCACGTCACCCTTGACTGTCGCCATCAGAATCTTGCCGTTACTGCTGGCACCCTCGGTTTTTTCTTCTTCGATGAAGGGCTGAAGGTGGGCTACGGCCTGCTTCATCACCCGCGCGCTTTTGACGACCTGCGGCAGGAACATCTTGCCCTCGCCGAACAGATCACCCACCACGTTCATGCCGTCCATCAAGGGGCCTTCGATAACCTGAATGGGACGATCGAACTGTTGTCGAGCTTCCTCTGCATCCTCAATGATGTAGGTGTTGATGCCCTTGACGAGAGCGTGCTCGAGGCGTTTGCTGACGTTGGCCTCGCGCCAGCTGAGATCTTCCTGCCGCGACTCGCCGGTGCCACTGCCGCGGTACTGCTCAGCAAGATCAAGCAAACGTTCGGTACCGTCGTCGCGGCGATTCAGTACAACGTCTTCAACCGCATCCCGCAGATCGTCGGGCAATTCGTCGTACACGGCTAATTGCCCGGCATTGACGATACCCATGTCCATGCCTGCGCGAATGGCATGGTAAAGAAATACGGAGTGAATCGCCTCCCGCACGGGATTGTTGCCGCGGAAGGAGAACGACACGTTGGATACCCCACCCGAGACCAGAGCGCCGGGCAGCTGCTCTTTGACGAAACGGGTACCTTCGATGAAATCCACCGCGTAGTTATTGTGCTCCTCTATGCCCGTGGCGACCGCGAAAATATTCGGGTCGAAGATAATGTCAGCGGGGTTAAAGTCGAGGTCCTTAACCAGTAGGTCATAGGAGCGCTGGCAGATTTCCCGGCGTCGCGCCAGCGTATCTGCCTGCCCGTCTTCGTCGAAGGCCATAACGACGACGGCGGCGCCGTAGCGCTTGCACAGGGCAGCCTGTTCCAGAAATTCTGCCTCGCCGGCCTTCAGGCTGATGGAGTTGACAATAGGTTTACCCTGGATGCACTTCAGTCCGGCTTCGATCACGTCCCACTTCGAGGAATCGACCATGATCGGCACGCGGGAAATATCGGGTTCCGAGGCCACCAGGTTAAGGAAGGTGACCATGGCGCGCTCGGCATCGAGCATACCCTCGTCCATGTTCACATCGATAATCTGGGCGCCGTCTTCAACCTGTAGGCGGGCGACGTCGAGCGCCGTGTCAAAGTCATCTTCCAGCACCAGGCGTTTGAAGCGCGCAGATCCTGTTACGTTACAGCGCTCGCCGACATTGACGAAGAGGGTATCGGCGCTGATGTTGAAGGGCTCGAGGCCGCTGAGGCGACAGGCGGGCGGAATGTTGGGAATGGGCCGTGGCGAAACGCCGTCAACGGCCCGGGCAATGGCACTTACGTGTTCGGGCGTCGTGCCGCAGCAGCCGCCCGCAACGTTGAGGAAGCCGCGCTTGGCGAAACCGCGGAACTCGGCTTCGAGGTCTTCAGGTGTTTCATCGTATTCACCGAAGGCATTCGGCAGCCCGGCGTTGACGTGCAGGCTGAAGAAGCAGTCGGCAACGCCGGCCATATCTTCGACAAAGGGCCGTATTTCCTCAAAGCGACGTCCGCAGTTACTGCCTACGATCAGCGGCCTGGCATGGGCCACGGCGTTCCAGAATGCCTCGGGCGTCTGGCCCGACAGGTTACGCCCGGAGGTGTCCGGGAAGGTAACCGAGATCATTAGGGGCAACTCCTGGCCCACTTCCTCGAATACGCCCTGCACCGCAAAGATCGCAGCTTTGGCGTTCAGTGTATCGAAGACGGTCTCTATCATGATCAAATCGACGCCACCCTCGATCAATGCGCGGGTCGCTTCGGCATAATCCCTGGCCAGGTCATCGAAGGTGATATTGCGCGCCCCGGGATCGTTAACATCGGGAGAAATGGACGCGGTGCGCGGTGTTGGCCCCAGCACGCCGGCGACAAAGCGTGGCTTGTCCGGCGTCTGCGCACTCACTTCGTCAGCGACCTGTCGCGCCAGGCGCGCGCCCGCCAGGTTCAACTCAGCGACCCGATGGCCCAGGTTGTAGTCGTCCTGAGCGACGGCCGTGCAGTTAAAGGTGTTGGTCTCGATGATATCGGCCCCGGCCTGCAGAAAGATGCGATGGATTTTCGCAATCAGATCTGGCCGGGTGATGCAGAGAAGGTCGTTATTACCCTTGAGATCGTCCGGGTGCCCAGCGAAGGCTTCGCCTCGGTAGTCGTCCTCACCCAGACCCTCCGCCTGGATCATCGTACCCATCGCCCCATCTATGACGAGAATACGCTGTTCCAAGGCCTCGCGAAGCAGCTGCGAGCGTTGGACTGGGGTGTTCATCAGGAATAATTCCGCCTTGAAAAAAGCTGCACATTCTAGCAGAAATTGCTATCGCAGGTGTTTGTTTTTACTTGTGAAATTGGACATTAGATCATTGAGTGCAGGCATCCGGCAGTGGGGCGGTCACTCACATATGTCGTATAATCTGGTAGAATACTTGACTAAATCACTCGGAATGGACGATCTCATGATTACCATCACTGAATCCGCGCAGGAATACCTCGCTGAGCTGCTGTCAAAGCAGGAAGATGCCTTGGGCGTCCGGGTATTCATTAACCAGCCTGGCACCCCGCGGGCTGAAACCTGCATAGCCTACTGTCGCGACGGCGATTTGCAGGACGATGACGAGGAGCGCAAGTTCGAGGCTTTCACCGCGTGGTTTGACGGGCGCAGCCTGCCTTACCTCGAAGATGCCTTAGTGGACTACGCCAAAGATCGCATGGGTGGCCAACTCACCATTAAGGCGCCCAACGCCAAGATGCCACGGGTAGATGAAAACAGCCCGATTGAAGACCGCATCAACTACGTACTCTACAACGAGGTCAATCCTGCGCTCGCTGCTCATGGCGGCGAGGTCAGCCTGGTGGAGGTGACGGAAGACCAGTTTGCTGTCTTGCGCTTTGGCGGCGGTTGCCAAGGCTGCTCGGCGGTAGATCTGACTCTGAAAGACGGCGTGGAAAAAACGCTGTTGGAGCAGCTCCCGCAGCTGGCCGGCGTCCGCGATATGACAGATCACACGGACACGACAAACGCCTACTACCAGTAGGCTGCTCTCAAAGCCGCGCGGGAAGCACGTCCTTGAGCTTGTCGCGCAGGCTCCGCAGGGATGATTCCGTAGTGGCCCAGTCTATGCAGCCGTCAGTCACCGACACGCCGTAGGCCAGTTCGGACAAGTCCTGCGGTATCGACTGATTTCCCGCATGCAGATTGCTCTCGATCATCAGGCCTATGATTGACTGGTTGCCCTCCAGGACTTGATTCCCGACGTTTTCGACCACCAGAGGCTGCAGTTCCGGCTGTTTATTGGAGTTAGCGTGGCTGCAGTCGACCATGATGTTTTGCGACACGCCGGCCTTTGCTAGCGCCTCTTCACATAGTCTGACGTGCACCGAGTCGTAGTTGGGGCCAGCGCTGCCGCCGCGAAGCACGACATGGCCATAGGCGTTACCCTCGGTGGTGAAGACCGAGACCTGACCCTGCCCGTTGATCCCCAGGAAGCGATGTGGCTTGGCCACGGAATTCAAGGCATTAGTCGCCACTGTCAGGCCGCCATCGGTTCCGTTCTTAAAGCCCACCGCGGAAGACAGGCCACTGGCCATTTCCCGGTGGGTCTGTGATTCGGTCGTGCGCGCGCCGATCGCGCTCCAACTGATCAGGTCTTGCAGATACTGCGGCGAGATCGGATCCAGCGCTTCCGTAGCGGTCGGTAGGCCCATCTCGAGGACATCGAGCAATAGCTGGCGGCCTATACGGAGCCCTTCCTCGATCTTGAAGGAGTCGTCCAGGTAGGGATCATTGATCAGCCCCTTCCAACCTACGGTCGTGCGCGGCTTTTCGAAGTACACGCGCATCACGATATACAGGGTGTCGGATAGCTCTTCGGCCAATTCGCGCAGGCGGCCTGCATATTCGATCGCCGCCCGGGTGTCGTGAATGGAGCAGGGCCCGACAACCACAAACATGCGGTGATCCTTGCGATCCAGAATATCCCAAATCACCTGGCGGCTGGTCAGCACGGTATCGTGCGCGGCGGCGCTCATCGGCACTTCGTTTTTGAGCGCCTGCGGTGTGACCAGCACGTCCTGCGCCGCCACGTTGATATTGTGAACGTCTGTATTGCTCATGGCTTGCTACCTGATAGAGTGACCTTGCGCCGGGGGGCAATGTCCCTGAACAGCGGGCGCGTATTCTAGTGTACGGGGGTACTGATGGCCAGCGGCCGGCAACTGTATAACCTTGAGCCCCTGCGGGGCTTTATAGACCGCGACTACCAGCTGATTACGCCCAACGCGCGGCTTGCCCGCCGCATCAAATACGAGTGGGACGAAGAACAAAAAGATGCAGGCCGAGTTGCCTGGGCGCCTCTGCGAGTCGCCCCGCTGGAGCAGTGGTTATTGGAGCAATGGCAGCGCGCTGCAGACGAATCAAGGCTTCCGGCGCTGCGCTTACTCGGTCAGGAAGCGAACCTTCTGCTGTGGCAGCGGGTTATAGAATCTGATTCGAGTATGAGTGGCCTGAGCCTGCTTCAGCCAGCTGCGGCCGCAAAGCAGGCCGCTGATGCGCGAGACACCCTCCTGCGGTGGCGTCTAAACCCAGCCAGTGGCTCGGCCCAGCGAGAGTTTTTGTCAGATCCTGATTGTCGTGTGTTTCTGCGCTGGCTGCTCGAGTTCGAGAGCCGCATGCAGCGTGCCGGCTACGGCACGGCCGCAGATAGGCTTACCGCCCTCATTGAGGCAAAGCCGTCGGTACGAGTGCCCTCGCCAATCCTGCTCATCGATGTGGATGAGATCATGCCGCTGCAGGCAGCCTGTCTCGAGTCCGTTGCGGGCATTCAGGAGGAATATCGCAGCGCTGGTGATACTGCGACGGTCAGCCTGCTGCCCTGCAAAAACAGGGAAGGTGAGCTCGAAGAGGCGGCCGCCTGGTCGGCGCGGCAGGTCGCGTGCGATGCTGAAGCGACACTAGGCATCGTGCTGGTAGATATGGCGACGGATCGATTGTCTCTTGAGTACCTTCTGCGCCGCGAGTTTGACTGCCTCGGCGAGGACTATGCGAGCTTGCCAGTCAACTTCTCGACTGGCATAACCCTGAATCGAGCCCCTGTTGTTGCGACTGCGCTGCGCATGCTGGACACGGTTGTTGGGCCAGTGCCACTTGCCGCTGTCGCAGCGCTGCTGCAAACCCGCTTCAGCCGCCAGACAGATGGTCAGAGTGATTTGGCCGTGCGGCTGATGAGTCGTTTGTCTGCCGACGGACGAGCTGACGTTAGTCTTTCACGCCTGCGCTTTCTTGCTGCCGAGAGCCTAACTGAAGAAGGCCAGGCCCTGGCACTGGGCAGTATTTTGCGTCAAGTTGCCGGCCTGCGCCTGACCGGACGCTCGAGTCTGCCTTCGGAGTGGCTCGAGCACATTTGCGAGGTGCTTGACCTGTGGGGTTGGCCCGGCTATGAGCCACTGGATTCACTCGAGTATCAGCAGGTTGAGCGCTGGTATGAGCTGCTGGAGCGCTTTGCCGGGCTCGATGACGTGCTGGGGCGCATGAACTTCGCACAAATGCTCAAGGCGCTGCGCTTCTGCAGTCAGCGGGCGATTTCTCAACCCCAGACCCGTGAGAGCCGGGTCCAGGTCCTCGGCCCGATTGAGGCGGCGGGGCTGAAGTTCGACAAGCTGTGGCTGTGCGGGGTACAGGCCAGTAACTGGCCACCGACGCCGAGACCGAACCCCTTTATACCGCAGCCTTTGCAGCGTCAATACGACCTGCCACGCGCCACCGCCGAGCGGGAATGGCGCTTTGTTGAGCAACTCACTGCCCAGTTCCTGTGGGGTGCCAGTGAGGTCATTGCCAGCTACAGCGTAGAGACCGACGGCGTGCCCGAACTGCCAAGTCCGCTGGTTCGGGATTGGCCCCGTACTGCGCAGCCAGAAGCTACAGCAGACCCTGTGGCGCCGCACTGGCTGGCGGTTCGCGAAGCACACACCCTTGGGCCCGCGCTGCCTGATAATGCGCCTGTGGTGGGTGCAGATGAGGCCGCGCGTCTCGGCGGGGGCAGTGGTCTGCTGGAAGACCAGGCCAACTGTCCCTTCCGCGCATTTGCCAGGCGGCGTCTGAAGGTCACGCCACTGAGCGAGCCATCGGTGGGTCTGACGGCGGCAGAGCGTGGCAGCCTGTTG
This sequence comes from Pseudomonadota bacterium, assembly GCA_038748065.1. Classification (GTDB taxonomy): domain Bacteria; phylum Pseudomonadota; class Gammaproteobacteria; order Pseudomonadales; family Halieaceae; genus JBCDJG01. The sequence goes on along the minus strand of JBCDJG010000040.1, from coordinate 35,281 downwards.
CACAGTGCGCTGTATATTCTGTGGGGCGAATTGGGTGACAGCCGGGCACTTGGCCAGATGGATACTGATGCACTGCAGTCCCTGGCGGCGGGTAGCGCCGGTCAAGCGCTTAGCGAGGACAGGCGCGTGCGAGAGCGCGTTGACAAGCCCCTGCTGGATCTCGAGGAGCAGCGCCTGTCGCGACTGCTACAGCAGTGGCTGGCGCTGGAACGGGCGCGTACTCCGTTTCGTGTGAGGGCGCGAGAAGCGCCCGCCAGCGTCGAGCTGGCCGGGCTCAATCTGAAACTCCAGGTGGACCGAATCGACGAGCTTGAGGGAGGCCAGGTGCTGGTCATCGACTACAAATCCAGCGTCAACAGTCTTTCCCATTGGCTGGGAGAGCGACCGAGGGCGCCACAGCTGCCGCTGTATGGCTTAGCCCACCGCGACGTCAGTGGCCTTGCCTGGGCAGAGGTGCGACCGCGGGACGGGGGTTTCAGGGGGCTCGGCACCTTTGGGGGTGTCGACGGTGTCAAAGAGGACCTGAAAAAAGCCCTTCGATCGCCAGGCAGTCCGGAGGACTGGGAAGCCCTGGAACGCGAGTGGCACACGACGCTCAGCGCTTTGGCACAAGCATTTATGAACGGCGAAGCGGGTGTCGACCCCTTGTCCGGCGCCTGCCAATACTGCGGCCTGGAGTCGTTTTGCCGCGTTGGCATGGCTCATGAGACGGCTTGATCGTGGTTGCTGATGCCGCGCAGCGCGCCGAGGCGCTCGATGTCACGAGCAGCTTCTGCGTGACAGCGCCTGCGGGTTCGGGCAAGACGGAGCTGCTTATTCAGCGCGTGCTGGCACTGCTGGCCCGCGTGGAGCGACCTGAGCAGGTTCTCGCCGTGACCTTCACGCGCAAGGCGGCAGCGGAAATGCGCGAGCGTATAGCCCATGCCCTCGAGGACGCACTGAACGATGCGCCCTGCGACGAAGCTCATCAGCAGGTGACGCGGCGGCTCGCAGCAGGTGCCTTGGCAGCGAGCCAGCGCCTGGGTTGGCATTTGCAGCGCGATCTGTCTCGGCTGCAAATCAAGACGATTGACAGCTTCTGTGCCGGCCTGACACGGCAGATGCCAATACTGAGCGCCTTTGGCGGGCAGCCACAGGCGCTGGATTCACCCGAAACGCTCTATGAGGAGGCAGTCAGCGAGCTGTTGTCTGTTCTCGGCACAGAGCGCGCTGAGGCAGATGATCTGGCAGAACTGTTATTGCACTTCGATAACAACAGCGAACGGCTTAGGGAATTGCTGATTTCGCTGCTGTGGCGCCGTGACCAGTGGCTACCCTATATCGGTGCTACCCAGGCGACTTCTGAGCAGGCCCTTGAACACGTCGTTGCGGCCGTGGTCGGGGAAGTCTGCTCGGAGCTTGATGAAGCGCTTGGTCACGTTTGGCCGCGGCTGCTGCCGCTATGGCAATACAGCCTGAAACAGCGTGGAAAGGCTGCCCCGGAGACGTTACCCGCCCCTGGGATCGACCACGCCGGGCTGTGGCGCGACCTGCCCCAGCTACTGCTGACTGCCGACAATCAATGGCGGCGGAGCGTCGACAAGCGCAACGGGTTCCCGCCAGGCGAGGGAGCCGCGAAGGACAAAAAGGACGCTATGCTGGCCTTGTTGGCCGATCTCGCAGGTGAAGACGCGCTGGCCCGGGCTCTGGCGATGGTCAGGCTATTGCCCGACAAGGGCGGGCAAACGCGGACCTGGGAGGTCGCCCGCCACCTGTCACGTGTACTACCACTCTTGTCAGCCTTCCTGTTGGTCGTGTTCCAGCAGCGTGGGCAGGTCGATCACAGCCAGGTCGCGCAGTCTGCCTTGCAGGCACTGGGAGACGAGGAGGCCCCCACCGATCTGGCATTGCGCCTCGACTACCGCATCGAGCACATCCTGGTGGATGAATTTCAGGATACAGCCTTGAATCAGTATCGCCTGGTCGAGCGACTTACGCACGACTGGGGAAGCTACAACCAGTCGAACCCTGAGGCGCCGCGAACGCTGTTTATCGTCGGTGACGGTATGCAATCGATTTATGGCTTTCGCGATGCCAACGTTGGCTTGTTTAAGCGGGCAGCGCAGCAGGGCTTCAACGGTGTTGAGCTGAAGCCGATCACCTTGAGCTGCAACTTCCGCTCCCAGGCTGGCCTGGTGGCATGGTTCAACGAGACTTTCAGGGATGCCTTCCCGGCACAGGATAATGCGCGCTTGGGTGAAGTGGCCTTTCACGACGCCGAGGCGGTACAAGCCGCATCTGAGATGCCCGCGGTTCGTGCTCACGCATTCACCGGTGACGATGCCGGTATTCTGGAGGCGCGGTTTATCGCGTCTGAGGTGGAGTCACTGCAGGGACAGGCGAGCGTCCGAAGTATCGCCATCCTTGGGCGAACGCGAGCGCAGCTAGCGGCCGTCATAGTTGAGTTGAATATCGCGGGTGTGCCCTTCGCCGCTCAGGATATCGGCATGCTCAGACAGTCGGCTCCGGTCGTAGACTTGTTGTCTCTGTGCCGTGCGCTGGCGAACCCGGCTGATCGCGTGGCCTGGTTCGCGCTGTTACGCGCGCCGTTTTGCGGCCTGGGCCCTGAGGACTTACTCGCCTTGGGGCAACAAGGTGACCCATCCGCAGGCACGAGTCCCTGGCAGCTGTTGGATAGCGCCGCGCAGGCCGGTTTGACCCCGGATGGGCTGGCACGAGTATCAGGGCTGGCCGATGCCCTTGGCTGGGCCTGGCGCCAGCGCGACCGCCTTGCGCTGCGTGTTTGGCTGGAACAACTCTGGCTGCGACTCGGTGGCCCGGCCGCCTACGCCAGTGCGTCCGCGATGCAGGACGCCAAGGTGTTCTTTCTACTGCTGCAGCGCGCAGACGAGGAGGGTCTCGGTCTCGATATTCATTGGCTGCAGCAGCAGCTCGATAAGCTCTTTGCGCAGGCAGCCGACCCCGAGGCAAAGCTGCAGGTGATGACTTTGCACAAGGCGAAGGGGCTGGAGTTTGATCGGGTTTTTATTCCGGGTCTCGCCCGGGCCGCCCGCTCTGATGATCGCGGCTTGCTTTTATGGGAGCAGTACGAGAGCCCGCAGGGGGAACTTGGGTTTTTGTTGGCGGCTGATGACCACAGTAAGAAAACAGATCACGGGCTGTATAACTTTCTGCGGGTACGCGACGCGCACCGGGCGCGGCTCGAGCAAACTCGCTTGCTCTATGTCGGCGCGACGCGAGCGATCCAGCAGCTGGTGCTCACCGCGTGCCTCACCCTCGAAGGTGAAGCAGACTGGCAGCCGGGCGCCTCCCTCACGGCAAAGCAACCTGCTCGTGGCAGTCTCGTGGCGCCTATTTGGCCCGCGTTTTCCCGTCTGATGGTGTTGCATGAACCTGTGGCGGCTGAGCAAAGCGAAAGTGTCGGCCAGCGACTGAGGCTTGAGTCACCCCCAACGCAAGAAAGGCAGCCTGGCACTGCGATGCTTGGCGAGAGCAATGTACCAGAGCGGCACCTCAACTATCGCGAGCGCTACGTCGGTACTGCCGTACACCGTGCCCTGGAAGTGTTGGCGCAGCACGCGCTACCCGCTACGCTTGAGAAAGGCAGCCCCGAGGTCGTTCTGTTGCAGCGTGAGTTGTCGGGGCTCGGTCTGAGCGGTGAGGCGCTTGCCAGCGCTGTTGAATCGGCCCTACTGTCTGTGCAGTGCACCCTGTTGGATGCTACGGGACGATGGATTTTGGATAGCGGTCATGACGAGGCTTTTTGCGAGCTCTCCCTGACAATCGCGCACCCGGACGGCAGCGTTCAGGACATCGTTATTGACAGAACGTTCGTCGATGCCGCGACGGGAGAGCGCTGGATAATCGACTACAAGACCAGCAGGCCGTCTGACAATGAATCCCTCGAGGCTTTTTGTGAGCGGGAGGCGAAAGTCTATCTGGAACAGCTTGAAACCTATCGGTATGCGCTATCGCAGGAAAGCGAACGGGTCATTCGCTGCGCTCTATACTTCACCCGCGTCGGGCATCTGCACGAGGTTGAGGTGACAGCTGCCCCTGCTTAGTCGAAACGGCTTATCACGTCATCAGAGAATTTCTTGATGCCGTCGATTTTTTTCTCCAGATCTTCCGTTTCGCCGTGGTAGAAGGCCCAGGGCATCGTGAGGATGTGGGTGACACCTTCGTCTGCCAGGCGCCGATACCCATCTACGTCCCAGGCGTCAGAGGGCGTTGCCATAATGTCGAAAGGCCTGCCGGTACGATCGAACTCACGGCGCCACTCACGGATCTTGCCGATGCACTCGATAATTTCCGCGCTGATTTGTAAGTCAGTCACCCAGCCATCTCCCAGCCGCGCTGCACGTTTCATCGCTGGATCTGAAATGCCGCCAATCCATATCGGAATGTACTCAGTGGGTGCCGGGTTCATCTCCAGACGATCAAATTCATAGTGATTACCGCGGTACTCCACCATGTCGCCGGTCCAAAGCAGGCGCATGATCTCGATCATTTCGTCGGTGCGCTTGCCGCGAGTGTGAAAATCCTGCTGCATCAGCTTGAACTCATCGCCAGACCAACCCACGCCTATAGCAGGCGTAACCCGGTTGTTGGAGACGATGGCCGCGGTACTGACGGCCTTGGCGACGAGAAAGGGGTTGCGCATGGGCAGCACGAAAATATTGTTGGTAAAGCGCAGTCGCTGAGTGATCGTTGCCAGCGCACCGATCATGACCCAGGGGTCTGGCCAGTCAGTAAAAGACTGCCAGCGGCGGCTGCCATCCTCGGTATAGGGGTAGGGTGTGTTGATCTCTTCCGGGTTGACGACATGATCGGAAAAGGACATCGCTTCCCAGCCGTGGCTATCGGCGACGGGGGCTATGCTGGTGAGGTGGGATACCGTGGAAAAGGACGTAGATAAGACAAATTTCACGCGTGGGTCCTGCCAGCTTTTTTCAGTAGTACGGGGAATTGCTAGGGTAGTTCTTTTTCCAGGATTTTGGGGTCTCGCCTTATGCCGATGTTCAAGGATCGCGTCGTTGATCGAATTGTCATACTGACGGGGGCCGGCGTATCAGCTGAAAGCGGTCTGTCAACATTCCGGGACTCTGGCGGGCTCTGGGAGAATCACGACCCCATGGAGATTGCGACGCCAGAGGCGTTTGCTCGCGATCCGTCCCTGGTTTACCGCTTTTACAACGAGCGGCGGCAGCAGCTGGCGGAGGTGAAGCCCAACCCAGCCCATCGGGCGATTGCCGAGTTACAGCGCGCGTTTGAAGGCGAGGTATTTCTCGTGACGCAAAACGTGGATGACCTGCATGAGCGGGGCGGCAGTGTTCAGGTTTGCCATATGCACGGTGAATTGCTCGGCACTTTATGTAGCGCCTGCCACGACAGACGACAGACGCGGCAGAGTTTTGATCACCGTGACCAGTGCCCGGCCTGTGGTGAGATAGGCAGCCTACGGCCCGATGTTGTGTGGTTCGGCGAGATTCCCTATCACATGGATGAGATTGCCGCGCAGCTGTCGAGCTGCAGCCTGTTCATCGCTATCGGTACCTCAGGCGCCGTTTATCCTGCCGCGGGTTTTGTCAGTGAGGCCCGGCACATGGGTGCGCTTGCTATTGAGGTGAACAAGGAGCGCTCGGACGTGGCTGGCTACTTTCATGAGCACCGTACCGGGCCCGCGAGTCGAGAAGTCCCCGCGCTAGTGGAGGAACTCCTGTCATGATGCGATACTCAGAGGCGAAAGCCTTGATCGATCGAGAGCACGACTATGAAGCGTCTGTTTGTAAAACCTAAGGCCTTGAGCGCCACGGCCCTTGTTACCGTGATGCTGGCCGGCTGCGGTGCTGAAGCGCCGCCCCTGGCGCCACCCGAGAGCAGGCCGGTAAAAATTTACCAGGTATCGGGCGGGGCGGGTTCAGCGGTTCGAGATTTCCCGGCTCGGGTTGATGCGGCCCAGCGCGCAGATCTCTCGTTTCGGGTGGCGGGGCAACTGCAGGAAATTCTGGTGCGGGAGGGTGACCTTGTTGAGCAGGGCCAGCTCGTGGCGAGGCTGGATCCGACCGACTTCAGTATTGTGCTGGAGGATCGCCAGGCCACCTTTGACAACGCGGAGCGCAACTTTGAGCGCGGCAAGCAGCTGGTGTCGGAGGGCGCCATCTCGCGTACCGACTACGATACCATGGAGGCCAACTACCGCACGGCTACCGCCGCGCTGACGGCGGCGAAAAAAGACGTCGAGTACACCGAGCTGCGTGCACCCTTCCCGGGGCGTATTGCGCAACGCCTGGTTGAAAATTTCGAAGAAGTCCTTGCCAAACAGAGCGTTTTCTTCCTCACCAACATCAACCAGTTGGATGTCTTGATTGACATGCCTGAGTCGATGGTGCGCAAGGTCCGCGGTGGCAATGACTCCATAGACAACACACGTGATGCCGCTGACGGAGACCCCAGCCTCTTCAATGCCTGGGTCAGCTTCCAGGATCGCCCCGGGGTTTCCTTCCCGCTGCGTATCAAGGAGCTGGCGACTCGCGCTGATGAGCAAACCCAGACCTATCGCGTCACTTTTACCATGAGTGCACCGAAGGACTTCACCGTGCTGCCCGGCATGACAGCGCAGGTTGAAGTCGACTTTAGCCAGGTGCTCGCCACTGATACCAGCAAATGGGTGCCAACTCGCGCGGTGCAGGCCGATAGCGGCCTCAAGGCTCGCGTCTGGGTCCTGGATGGGGACAGCATGACGGTTAACAGCCAGCCGGTTGAGATAGGCCGCATGTCAGGGTCGCTGGTTGAGGTGATGTCAGGGCTGGATGGCGGTGAAGAGATCGTCGCTGTTGGCGCGCCTTATCTTGCCGAGGGTATGAAGGTAACCCGCATGGCCCAGAGTGAGCAGGCGGTGCCCCGGGCGGATGATCCGGCCTGAGGAATTAACCGTCGATGAATATTGGTGAATACTCTGTTAACAACAAGGTCATCTCCTGGCTGCTGATCGTCATTATGGTCGGGGGCGGGCTGTTTGCCTTTGACCGCATGGGGAAGCTGGAGGATCCGGCGTTTACCATCAAGTCGGCAAAAATCCTGACTCGCTACCCCGGCGCCACGGCGCTTGAGGTGCAGGAAGAGCTGACCTACCACATTGAGGATGCGCTGCAGAAGCTACCTCAACTGAAGTGGATCAAGATGTCGGTATCCCGGCCGGGTCTTTCAGACATTCTTGTCGAGTTCAAAGACGAGTACAAAGCCGATGATCTGCCGAACATCTTCGATGAATTGCGCCGGAAGATGGTTGACGTGGCACCGCTGCTGCCCCCCGGGGCTCAGGACCCGGTAGTCGTCGATGACTTCGGCGATGTCTATGGTATCTACCTGGTGCTGACAGGCGAGGGCTATACCTGGCGCGACCTTTATGACACAGCCGATAACATCAAGAAGCAATTGGTGTTGGTCGATGGGGTGCGCAAGGTTGTTATCGATGGTGAGCAGGCTGAAGTCGTTTACCTGGATATCTCGCGCAGTCGCATGGCGGAGCTGGGCATTGATCTGGGCGTCATCGGCGAAGTTCTGGGTTCCCAAAATGTCGTGGTTGATGCGGGCAGCGTGCGCGTTGAGGACGACTACCTGCGGATCAGCCCCACAGGCGCGTTCCAGTCAGTACAGGAAATGGGCGAGCTGTTGATCGGCTCGGATGAGCGGCGCCTGATTAAGTTGAAAGACATCGCCAAAATTACTCGTGCCTATGATGAGGTGCCCACCAAGATTTACTACGTGAATGGCCAGCCGGGTCTCAGCCTTGGGATTTCCATGTCTGCCGGGCAGAACGTGGTCGAAATCGGCGAGGCGGTGGACCGCCGGATGCATGAGCTGAAGCCTGTCATTCCAGTCGGCATGAAGGTGGAAGTTGTCTATAACCAGCCGGCCGAAGTCGATGCATCCGTGAGTGGCTTCATCGTAAGCGTGGGGCAGGCGGTCGCGATCGTCATTGCGGTGCTCTTACTGTTCATGGGCTTACGCACTGGCATCGTCATCGGCGCCATACTGCTTATCACCGTCGCCGGCACGCTATTCATCATGTATCTCTACGGCATTGAGCTGCAGCGTATTTCGCTGGGTGCGCTGGTTATCGCGCTCGGTATGCTGGTTGATAACGCGATTGTCGTGGCAGAGGGCATGCTGGTGCGCATGCAGTCAGGGATGAACGCCGTCAAAGCGGCTGGTGAAGCCGTGGGCAAAACGATCTGGGCGTTACTCGGCGGTACCGCGATTGGCATCCTCGCCTTTTCGGCCATTGGGCTATCACCGGACAACACGGGCGAGTTCGCCGGCTCCCTCTTTTACGTCATTCTGATCTCGCTATCGCTTAGCTGGATCACTGCAGTCAGTTCAACACCCTTGCTTTGTGCCTTGCTGCTTAAGGTTGACCCCTCGGAAGCCGACAAGGACCCCTATGCGGGCAAACTGTTCCAGGGCTATCGTAAGCTGGTCGCAGCAGCTATCAATTTCCGCTGGGTGACTTTAAGCATTGCTGTGGGCTTGTTTGTGGTGGCACTGATTGGCTTTGGTTCGGTGAAAAGCGGCTTTTTTCCGGACTCCAATACCCCCATGTTCTTTGTCGATCTCTATGAGCCTGAGGGCGCGGATATTCGCAAGACTCGAGACGACACCTTGCGCGTGAGTGAATTTATTCGCCAGCAACCCGGCGTGCTGCAGACGACCACGGTGATTGGCGGCCCGCACCAGCGTTTCACGCTGGTTTATGATTCTCGTGAACCGGCGTCAGTGTATTCCCAGATTATTGTGCGCACCGAGAGCCGCGAGCAGATCCCGGCGGTGTGGGATGCGACCGCGGGCTTCATGCACCGGGAGATGCCGTGGCTCGACCCGATTATCAAAGCGCTGCGAATTGGCCCGGGTCGCGATGCGAAAATTGAGGCGCGTTTTTCCGGCCCCGACCCTGAGGTGTTGCGCGAGCTCTCCAACCAGGCTCAGGCGATTATGCGCGCAGACGATGATGCCACCGATATCCGCGATGACTGGCGCTCGCCAGTCAAGGTCGTGACCCCCGTGTTTAATGAACAGGTGGGCAGGCAGCTCGGCGTAACGCGCGAAGCCCTGGGCGATATGCTCAAGTACGCCTACGAGGGGACGGCCGTCGGTAGCTATCGCGATGGGATCCGCGTGCTGCCGATTCGCATGCGGGCCCCGGAAGAGGAGCGCGGGTCTATTGATACCATGCGTGATATTCAGGTGTGGAGCTCAGTCCTTGGGCGCACGGTGCCTGCATCCCAGGTGGTATCCGGTTACGAGACACGCTGGGAGAATGCAGTTGTCAGAAGCCGAGATCGTATCCAGACCATTATCCCATCCTGCAACCCAAGGGGCGGTAACGCCTCCGCCTTGCTGGAACGCCTGCGACCGCAGATTGAGGCTATTGAATTACCCGCGGGCTACTCCCTGGTTTGGGGCGGCGAGTATGAGGATTCCCAGAATGCCCAGGCGGGCATCGGCGGGGCATTACCCGTTGGCATACTGCTGATGATCCTGACCAGCATCTTCCTCTTCGGCAAGCTGAGGCAGCCCATCATTATCTGGCTCACCGTGCCTATGGCGATCATCGGCATCACCGCTGGTTTGCTCACCACCGGCGGAGCCTTTGACTTCATGTCCCTGCTTGGGGCGCTGTCCCTGGTGGGCCTGCTGATCAAAAACGCCATTGTGCTGATCGAGGAAATCGACCAGCAGATTGAAGAGGGCAAGGAGGGCTACACGGCGATTCTTGATTCAGCAGTATCGAGGATGCGGCCGGTGATGCTGGCGGCCAGTACGACCATTCTGGGCCTCATCCCGCTGTTATCCGACATATTCTTCGTCAATATGTCGGTAACGATTATGGCGGGGCTGGGCTTCGCCTCGATACTCACGCTGCTGGTCGTGCCGACGCTTTACGCGGTGTTTTTCAAAATCAAGAAGCCAGCGAGCCAGGGCCAGTAGGCCGCGACGCTGCTGCGGCTGATGCCTAGAGGAGCGTCGTCCAGCGGTTATTGATGCACAGCTCCAGTGGACGATAGGCTGATTTGTAAGCCATCTTCTGGCATTCCTTGATCCAGTAGCCCAGGTACACATGTTCCAGGTTGAGCGCCTTGGCCAGCTCGATTTGCCAAAGAATGGCGAACTGGCCGAGACTACGACGCTGCTCGCCCGGGTCGAAAAAGGTGTAGATCGCGGACAGGCCATCCAGAAGTTCATCGATGACAGCGACGGCGACTAGACGCTCGCCGTCATAAAAGCGGTAGTAGCGCGTGCAGTCCCAGGCGTTGTTCAGGAAAGACAGGTACTGCTCTCGGTCGGGCGGGTGCATATCGCCGTCGGCGTGTCGCTCGCAAATATAGCGGTGGTAAAGCGAATAAGCCTCGTCATCATCGATGCTTTGCGTCTGCTTTATGTCCAGGTCGATATTGCGCTTCAGACAGCGTCGTTGCCCGCGGTTTGGGCTAAAAGCGGCGACGGGAATGCGCGCTGGCACGCAGGCGTTACAGTGCGCGCAGTGAGGTCTGTAGACATGGTTGCCGCTGCGGCGAAAGCCCAGCACGGATAGCCGGCTGTACATCGCCTGGTCTACCTCCTGGCGCGGATCGACAAACAGCGTGGTCGCCTCCTGATCTTCCAGGTAGCTGCAGCTGTGGGGGTAGGTGGTGTACACCTTGAGATCCCGCAGGGATGAGGTCAAAGCAAGTCTCCACAGGTCGTAGGCAAGCGCCAAACGTCAGGGTTAACAGTACGATCTACAGTTTGAGCAAGGCGCTGCTCGAAGTCCAGCCTGCTGAAATTCCTGGCGCCAAATGAATTGAGGAAATCCGTCTCCATCTGGCAATCCAGCAGGTCGAAGCCAGCGCGTTGCATTATCGACATCAGTGCCACCAACGCGACTTTTGACGCGTCGGGCTTCAAACTGAACATCGACTCACCAAAGAAAGCGCCCCCAACGCACACACCGTACAATCCTCCAGCCAGTTTGCCGTCGCTAGTCCAGGTTTCAATAGAGTGTGCATGGCCAAGCCGATGGAGTTCGCTGTAGGCCTCGATCATGGCCGGGCCCAGCCAGGTGCCCTCGCCACTGCTGTCCATGGACTGGAGCCCGCTATCTTTGATCCGGGTCAGCCCGCAGAGCGCCATGACATCGCTGAAGCAGCGATCAACAGAAAGATGAAAGGTCTCGCGCATCAGGGTTTTACGCAGCTTGCGGGGCAAATGGAACGCCTGCGGAAGCAACAGTGAGCGCGGCTCGGGCGTCCACCAGCGGACCGGCGGCTCGCTGTTCCAGGGGAAAATCCCTCTGCGGTAGGCACGGAGCAACAGCGCAGTGCTGAAGCCATCGCTCTCTGCGATCAGGCCGTTTGGGTAGCGCAGCGCGCTGGAAGAGGGCGGAAAATCGTCTTGCTGACCCAGCCTGGTGATCACGGCCGCGCGTACTCGACTCCTTTATCAGGCAGCGGCCGCGGCCATTGCGTCGAGGTATTTCTCGGCGTCCAGGGCGGCCATGCAGCCAAAACCTGCCGACGTCACCGCCTGACGGTAGATATGATCACCCACGTCGCCTGCAGCGAAGACCCCGGGCGCAGACGTCGAGGTAGCGTTGCCGTCCGTGCCACTCTTGATCTGGATATAGCCGTCTTTCATCTCGAGCTGTCCATCAAAAATGTCGGTGTTCGGCTTGTGACCGATGGCGATAAAAACGCCAGCCAATTCCAGTGACTGTTCTCCGGCACCTTTGGTGGACTGAATGCGAATGCCGTTGACGCCCGTGTCATCGCCGAGTACCTCTTCGAGCGTATGATCCCAAAGAATCTTGACCTTCCCCTCGCGCTCGCGCTGGAACAGCCTGTCCTGCAACACTTTCTCCGCGCGCAGGGCATCGCGGCGATGGACGAGTACGACCTCCGAGGCAATATTGCTCAGGTATAGCGCCTCTTCTACAGCGGTATTGCCACCGCCGATCACGGCTACGCGCTGGTTGCGATAAAAGAAGCCGTCGCAGGTAGCGCAGGCGCTGACGCCTTTGCCCATGAAAGCCTCCTCAGAGGGTAATCCCAGATATTGGGCGGACGCACCCGTGGCGATGATCAATGCATCGCAGGTATAGGTGGACGTGCCCTCAAGCCGCATCGGGCGAGCGTTGACGTCGACGCTGTCGATGTGATCAAAGACCACCGAGGCGTCAAAGCGCTCGACATGCTCCTGCATCTGCTGCATCAGTTCGGGCCCCTGCAGCTCCGCGTGGCCGCCCGGCCAGTTCTCGACCTCTGTCGTGGTGGTAAGTTGGCCGCCCTGTTGCATGCCGGTGACGACCACTGGCTTGAGATTGGCCCGGGCGGCATAAACAGCGGCGGTGTAGCCCGCCGGGCCAGAGCCAAGAATGATCAGGGGGTGGTGCTGAACGTCGCTCATGGGTTGATTTCCTGGTAACCGGCTTCGCGTGCCGTGCGCTTTGAGAAGTAAGATATGAGGCCTGACATGGTAATTCAAAGGGCGCTGTCGGGCAAAGTCCAAGCGGTTTCTAGCTTGTATCGATAAGCCTTTGAAACAAATAGCAAATTGAGTCACAATAGCCCCAGCTAAAGAGATCGTGAGCACAGATGAGCCGGGGGCGCCCTCAGGGCCGGCTAACGTCTTTGCGACGATCCGTGCACTTTTAAGTGCATTCCGATAAAGAAAGGGGGTTCTTCGAGGTGTCGCAATCCACCGCTAGTCCAGCCGGCTTTCTGGGTTCTCGCTTGCGAGAAGGCGCATTCATTGGCATCAGCGCTGTCTGTGCCTACCTGCTACTGGCATTGCTAACCTACAGCGTGAATGACCCCGGTTGGTCTGCGACCGGCACGGGCGGCAAGATCGTGAACGGTGGCGGCATCACCGGTGCCTGGCTGGCGGATGTGTCTTTCTCGCTGGTGGGCTATGCCGCCTACCTGTTTCCGCTCTTGCTTGCCTACCGTGCCCTGGTGATCCTGCTACATCGCCACGAGGAGAGCCATTTTGACTGGACCACCTTCGGTGTCCGGGCCTTGGGGCTGGTGCTGGTAATGGTCGCCGGCACGGCTATGGCGGCGATCAACGATTTAGGCAGCTCGGGCCTGCCCCAGGGCGCCGGAGGCATCTTAGGCCAGGCAATCGGGGGAGGCTTTGAAGCGGCCTTCAGCGGTATCGGTAGCCGCCTGATTCTCGTCGCGGTGTTTCTCTTCGGGATGACCATATTTACTGACCTGTCGTGGATTCGCCTGATGGACAATCTCGGGGCGCTCTGCCTGCGCTCGGTCGCCAGCGGTCATCAGAGGCTGGTTGGCGCGCTTGACCGCATCCGCGATCGACGCCAGCGCGAAAAAGCGATCGAGGCACGCAAGGTGGTTATCGACGAGCACGTCGAGAAGGAAAAGAAGCGCAAACCGCCCAAAATCAAACCGCTTGAAAAAAAGATCGAGAAAAGCGATCGGGAAGACAAGGAGCGCCAGCAGCCTCTGTTTGATGCGCCGATCACGGGCACGCTTCCGCCCCTCGAACTGCTGGACCCGGACGATAAAGACCCCAACGCCGGCTATTCCAAAGAGGCGCTTGAGGGGCTATCCAAGCTGCTGGAGCTCAAACTGGCCGACTTTGGTATCTCGGCGGAGGTGACGGACATCTATCCGGGGCCGGTTATTACCCGCTTTGAGATACAGCCCGCGGCCGGGGTAAAGGTCAGCCGCATCTCGAACCTGGCAAAAGACCTGGCGCGTTCGCTGGCGGTAATCAGCGTGCGAGTCGTAGAGGTAATTCCGGGCAAGTCGGTCGTCGGCGTTGAGATACCCAACGAGCATCGAGAAATCGTTAACTTTCGCGAAGTCCTGGCCAGCAAGGCCTTCGAGCACAGTAAATCGGCGCTGACCCTGGCCCTCGGGCACGATATCTCAGGCCAGCCGGTGGTGGCTGACCTCGGCAAGATGCCCCACCTGCTGGTGGCGGGCACCACGGGCTCCGGTAAATCCGTCGGTGTCAATGCGATGTTGCTCAGCCTGCTGTACAAGTCCAGCCCGGCCGACGTGCGACTTATCCTGGTCGACCCCAAAATGCTGGAGTTATCTGTTTACGACGGTATCCCGCACTTGCTCACGCCCGTCATTACCGACATGAAAGATGCTGCCAATGGCCTGCGCTGGTGTGTGGCGGAAATGGAGCGCCGCTACAAGCTGATGGCATCGCTCGGTGTGCGTAACCTGGCCGGCTATAACCGCAAGATTGCTGACGCAGATAAGGCCGGCGCACCAATTGCTGATCCGCTGTGGACACCGGATGCGATATTTGCGGAAACCGATGAGGAGCAGCTAGCTCCGAACCTGGAAGTTTTGCCGTCTATCGTTGTTGTGATCGACGAATTCGCCGACATGATGATGATAGTCGGCAAGAAGGTGGAGGAGTTGATCGCACGCATCGCGCAAAAGGCGCGAGCGGCAGGAATACACCTGGTGCTCGCAACGCAGCGGCCCTCGGTTGATGTGATCACTGGGCTGATCAAGGCCAATGTGCCGACCCGCATTGCTTTTCAGGTCAGCTCCAAGGTGGATTCGCGCACCATTCTTGATCAGGGTGGCGCGGAGCAGCTGCTGGGTCACGGCGATATGCTATACCTGCCGCCGGGCTCTGGCATGCCGAACCGCGTGCACGGGGCCTTCGTTTCCGACGAAGAAGTACACAGGGTGGTGGCGGACTGGAAGCGCCGTGGTGAGCCTACCTACATCGACGGACTGTTGGATGAGGGCAGTGCCACGCCGGTCACCGCCGGGGAACTCCAGGCGGGTTCTGCGGCCGAAGAAGATGAAGAGAGCGATGCGCTCTACGACGAGGCGGTGCACTATGTCACCCAAAGCCGGCGTGCCAGCATCTCCAGCGTGCAGCGCAAGCTGCGCATTGGCTACAACCGCGCAGCGCGCCTGATTGAGGCCATGGAGATGGCCGGCGTGGTCAGCGAAATGGGCACCAATGGTCAGCGTGAGGTATTGGCACCGCCCCCCGTTGAAGACTGATAGCGCGTGCCGAAGCCAGGCTGAGGTAACCCGATGCGCTTTACAATGACGCTGATATTTATGCTGCTGTCCGCCGTGCACGCCGCGGCCGCGCCAGTAGACGACCTACTGTCGACGCTCGCCAGCATCGAAAGCCTTAGCGGTCGCTTTTCACAGACTCAGTTCGGCCCTGATGATAGCGACGCCGTGCAGCAGAGCGACGGCCGCTTTCGCTTGCTGAAGGGTGGATATTTCAGCTGGGAAATCACCTCGCCAGACCGCCAGATGATTGTGGCGACGCCGCAGTACCTGTGGCATCACGACCTGGACCTGGAAACCGTGACTCGCCGCCCCGTGGCACTCAGTGAGGAGCTGTCGCCCTTGCAGGTGCTGGGGGGAGACACTAGCTACCTGCGTGACAGTTTTACCATTGAGAGCGCAGGGGAGGGCGGCTACCGGCTGCTACCTCGCGCTACGGACCCGGGGTTTCGCGCGCTTACCCTGGGCTTTGAACAGGGCCAGTTGGCGTGGATGGATATTGTTGATCGACTGGGCCAGCGCATACAGCTGCGCTTTTTTGAGCTCGACAGCCGCGCTGAGCTCAGTGCAGCAGACTTCGACTTTCAGCCACCGCCCGGTGTCGACCTATTCTACTATGACGAGTGACCTATTCGCAGCGACGGATTCGGGCTACCAGCCGCTGGCGGCTCGCATGCGGCCGCAGCGGCTGGTGGATTACATCGGACAGGTTCACATCCTAGGCCCGGGTAAGCCGCTGCGCAAGGCCATCGATAGCGGGCAGTTGCACTCCATGGTTTTCTGGGGGCCGCCGGGCGTTGGCAAGACGACACTCGCAAGGCTCGCCGCGGAGGCTGCCGAGGCGCACTTCCTGCAGATTTCAGCGGTGTTATCAGGCGTCAAGGAAATACGCGAGGCCGTGGAGCAAGCACGGCAGAACAAGGGCGCAGGGCGCGACACCGTGCTGTTTGTAGATGAAGCGCACCGCTTCAATAAAGCGCAGCAGGATGCCTTTTTGCCCTACGTAGAGGACGGCACCCTGATTTTTATTGGCGCAACCACCGAAAACCCTTCCTTCGAGTTGAACAACGCCCTGCTGTCGCGTGCGCGGGTCTATAAACTGCGCGAGCTGGCACCGGATGAGTTACTTGATGTACTGACCCGTGCGCTGAGTGAGAGCGGCAGGGCAGCAGACGGTGTTGTCGCCCCTGTTCGACCTGCGGTGCTAGAACGCCTCGCGGAGGCGGCGGATGGCGATGCCAGACGCGCCTTGAACCTGCTGGAACTCGCGCTTGACCTCAGCACTGATGGCAACTTGGATGAGGCACTCGTGAACGAAGTCCTGCAAGCCTCGCTAAGGCGTTTTGATAAAGGCGGCGATGCTTTTTACGACCAGATCAGTGCGCTTCACAAGGCCGTGCGTGGCTCCAGCCCGGATGCCGCACTGTACTGGCTGTGCCGCATGCTGGATGGAGGTTGCGACCCACTGTATATCGCCAGGCGAGTGTTGCGCATGGCCAGCGAGGATATCGGCAACGCCGATCCGAGGGCCCTCGGAATTTGCCTGGACGCTTGGCAGACACAGGAGCGGCTGGGTAGCCCGGAGGGAGAGCTGGCTCTTGCTCAGGCTGTCGTCTATCTCGCTGCAGCGCCGAAAAGCAATGCTGTGTACGAGGCCTACAAAGCAGCCCGAGATGCGGTTGCTGCGGGCGGCAGCGAAGGCGTGCCGATGCACCTGCGCAACGCACCGACTGGCCTTATGCAGGAGATGGGGCACGGAGAAGATTACCGCTATGCCCATGATGAACCCGGTGCCTTCGCTGCGGGGGAGAACTATTTCCCTGAGCCGCTGAAATCTGCCTCATTTTACCATCCGGTCGATAGGGGGTTGGAAACACGTATTCGGGAGCGGCTCGAACACTTCAGGCAGCTTGACCGCGACAGCGGCCGCAAACGCTACGACGACAGCTGATCGCAGGCGAGGTTATGTAAGCCAGGCCATGAAATACCTGATTCTGATAGCGCTAGGCGGCGCCGGCGGCGCGGTGAGCCGCCACTTGCTGGGTAGCTGGGCGCACGATTTATGGGACACGCGTTTTCCCATTGGCACGCTGCTAGTCAACGTGATCGGCAGTTTTGCGATCGGCGTACTGTTTGTGGTCATTATGGAGCGGGCCTGGCTGCACCCCGATTGGCGGGGGGTGCTGATGGTGGGTTTCCTTGGCGCGTTCACCACGTTTTCTACCTTTAGTCTGGATACCATCCAGATGATCGAATCTGGCGCCTATTGGCATGCCGCGGGCTATATCGTAGCCAGCTTTCTGACCTGCGTGCTGGCGGCGGGCCTGGCAATTTATCTTGCTCGCGCACTGTTGCTGTGAATACCGACTCGTATGACTGTTTCGCGCCGTTCTGGCCTGTGCAATAATCTTGGGCTGTGAACCCACCGGCCCCTGCCATGTTCCCTTTTCCCGTCACGCGCTCGCTGCTGACATTGCCACTCGTGTTCACCCTCACGGTAGGCAGTGCTTTGGCCGTGGAAAAGGAGCGCCCGCCAGAGAATTCCGCCTCGGTTGAAGAAATGAACCTGCTCCCTGAGCAGTCTGAGACGTCATCCAGTGCCGTGATTCTGGATGAAGATGACTATCGTATT
Organism: Pseudomonadota bacterium; assembly: GCA_038748065.1. Lineage (GTDB taxonomy): Bacteria > Pseudomonadota > Gammaproteobacteria > Pseudomonadales > Halieaceae > JBCDJG01. The sequence goes on along the minus strand of JBCDJG010000040.1, from coordinate 17,584 downwards.
GGCCCGGCGGACGAGCTTGAGATCGAAGTTTTTCAGGTAGATGAGCTGTCGGGTGTTGAGAAGGTTAACTCGCGCGGCTACATTCGCATGCCGCTGCTCGGGCCAGTGAAGGTTGCGGGCCTGACAACAGAGCAGGCCGAAGACCTGTTGGCAGACCTGTATGGCGTTGACTACCTGCAAGACCCGCAGGTGAACATCGATATTGCCGACTATGCCAGCCAGCAGGTGACCTTGCTTGGCGCCGTCGATGAGCCGGGCGTCTATCCGCTCAAGGGCCGCACGACACTGCTGCAGGCTCTGGCCCTGGCGGGCGGCACAGAGCGTCTTGCCGATGAAGAGGAGATCGTGGTTTTCAGAACCAACGACGGCGGCGAGGTGGTTGGCTACATCGTAAACCTGGAAGAGATACTAAGCGGCTCCAAACCCGACCCCGAGGTCATTGGGAATGACCGTATCGTCGTGCCGGAGTCTGGCAGTAAGTCTTTTGTTAAAGGGGTATCAGATACACTACGTGGCTTTATTGGCTTTCGCGTGTGGTAGCAAAGCCCCCTCCGGGGCTCGTTCTTGAGTGTGAATTGCTCCGGGCCGACCGGCCTGGCGAGTGGCCGCGCGTTGAGTCTCTTGCTTGCCACGGCGCTGAGCCTGCCGCCAGCCTATGGTGACAATGCCGCCGAAGAGAGCCGGCTAAGCTGTTTGCCTGAGGATTCGCCGGGCGTAAATTTGCTGCTTGAAACGCACTATCGTCTCCTACCAGCCATGCCGAACCGGCAGCCGGAAGACAGGCCCGCATCCATGCCATTTATTGTCGAGGCCGAGACCTACGAAGGCCCGAGCCATAGGCTTGTGACCGGTTCTGACGGCCGCTGTGGTCTCAAGCTGCCAGCAGGCCCTTATCGGCTATTCCATGCTGACCCCGGACCCAGCGGGAGCTTTGCGGGTTTACCGGCGCATCCGGTACATCGGGTAACGCTGGGACACCAGCGCCAGACGCTAACCATCGTAAGGACACAGGCCCTGCCGTGATAAGACTAGCCACATTTCTACTCTTGATGCTTGCAACGCTGAACATCAAGGCACAGGTGCCTATAGCCCCCGATAACCTGCTTCCACCGGATCCGGCGCCGGTGGATTCAACGCTGCCGAAGGCTCCGGCCCTTATAGGGCCTGCGCCTGCGCCAGCACCGCGAGCGCCATCGATATTTATTTTGCCGCCATCAGTACCGGTAACGGGTGGCAACTGGATGGCGCAGGGCCCTGGGCCCGCTTTGAGTGGCCAGGTTGAGAACATACCGAATGGCGAAGTAGTTGGCGCCATCCATGTCGTATTACCTCAGCCCGGGAATGCGGACGTGGTTTACGCGGGTGGCACCAACGGGGGGATCTGGAAAACGACTGACGCGACGGCAACCTTTCCGACATGGACGCCGCTGACGGATGGCCAGCCATCGAACTCTATTGGTGCGATCGAGTTTGATCCTACAGACAACACCTACAGTACGCTCGTAGCGGGTGTTGGCCGCTTCAGCTCCTTTGCCAGTCGAGGGGGCGCACGCACCGGACTGATGCGATCAGTGAATGGTGGCTCAAGTTGGACCACCATAGGCGGCACGATGCAGGGTAAAAATATCTCGGGTGTCGCTGCGCGCGGCTCGGTACTGCTCGCGGCAGTAAATTTTGCGGATTCATTCACCTTCGGCAACGTTGGTATATTTCGCAGCACCAATACTGGCGGAAGCTTCACGCAGATTAGCGATGGCGACGGCAGCACAACTGGCCTACCCGGCGGCGTTGCCTTCGACCTGGCCTCTAACCCCAATTTCAGTGCCTCGACGTTTTATACCTCGATTGTCTTTGCCGACTTGATTGGCGGCACCAACGGCATCTACAAGAGTACCGATACGGGCGCGACCTGGTCTAAGGTAAGTGATGCCACCATTGATGCGCTGCTCCTTGATAACAATGTCAGCAACCTGGAAATTACGGTCGGCGATAGCGGCAAGGTCTACGTGGGCATTCTCAAGTCGGGGCAGTTGCGCAACGGCGGGGTTTTTGTGTCCGATAACGGTGGCACTTCCTGGGCGGCCATGGATACGCCGCTGGTAAACGAAACCGGTGGCACGGTGGGCACCAACCCGCGCTTCAAGCCCGAATCCAACGCGCCCGGCAGCCAGGGTTCGATTCACTTTGCCATCCTGGCACACCCCGATGACGACGATATTGTGTATGTGGGCGGTGACCGCCAGCCCGCCGGTGCCGGCGACTGCTGCGGCTTCCCGAATGCCCTGGGCGCTACCGACTTTACCGGCCGACTGTTTCGCGGCGATTCCACGGTGACCGCAACAGGCGCTGCGCCTTCACCTCAGTGGAAACATCTGACACATGTTCAGGACGCCGGTGGCATGACCGACGGCGGCACAGCCAGCAGTAGTGCGCCCCATGCGGACGCGAGAGAGATGGCCATCGACGACGACGGCGACCTGGTTGAGGGCGATGATGGTGGCATATACCGCAGAACCTCGCCGAAAGACAACACCGGCGACTGGTTCTCCATGAACGGCACCATTCAGGTGACCGAACAGCACGATGTTGCCTACGACCCCGTGAGCAATGTCATCCTGAGCGGCAACCAGGATACGGGTACTACGATTCAGGCAAGCCCCGGGGCCACGACCTGGCTAAGCCTAAGGACGGCCGACGGCGGGGACGTTGCCGCAGCGGTCGACCCCGGCAATCCTTCCGGCAGCGTACGCTATTCGAGTAACCAGCTTCTGGGTTCGGCCCTGCGCACAAACTGGAACAGCAGTAATGCCTTGACGGCGTTCTCCTTTATTCCGCTGACTGTAACCGCACCTGATGAGCTCATTGTGCCCAGTTTTGTTACACCGCTTGAAATCAATGAGGTTGACGCAACTCGCATTCTCATTGGAGCAGCCAATGGGCTCTATGAATCCACCGACCAAGGTGCCTCCGTGGCGCAGCTCAGCACGGGCACGATCAATTCAGACGGCGGCAACAAGATGGTTTATGGCGGCCGCAAGAATGAAGTGGATAACCCCTATCTGATCTACGCTGCGCAAGGCTCGAATGTGGTGACTCGTACCGTTATGGGGGGCGCCATCACGGCCGTGGCGGGCTACACAGGTAGCACTGTTCGAGGTGTCTTTGCCGATCGTGAAGATTCGGATGAGCTATTCGTTATTGATACCATCGGCAGGGTGTTTTACTCCTCAAATGCCGGGGCTGACTTTGCCAATATCACGGGCAATCTCCCTGACTCGGATTTCGGCTTTACCCTTTATTCTATAGACCACATTCAGTTCAACGGGGTGAGAGCGCTGGTAGTTGGCACTAACGCGGGTATTTTCCTCTCCCCTGAGGGTACGTATGACAACTGGGCTGAGCTAGGCAGTGGCCTGCCAAACGTCCCGGTGTGGGACCTGGATTACGACCCCACTGATGATGTATTGGTCGCGGGCACGCTCGGCCGCGGTTCCTGGAGCCTGGCGAGCGCGCACACGCTGGTGGATGGCGACAACGATGGTATACCGGATTTCTATGAAATAGAGAACGGGCTGAATCGACTGCTTAACGACGCATTGGCTGACGATGATTCAGACAACCTGGGGAATCTAGACGAGTTTCTCGAGGGAACCCAAGCGGACGACCCCGATACTGACGATGACGGCATTCTGGATGGGGACGAAGTGGCAAATGGTACTGACCCCCTGACCTGCGAGTTTTTCGTTTGCAGGCCGGGTAGGGGGCCTTGGAAATATGCGATACCGCAGCCCGATTAGGGTGCGGGGACTGCACACAAGTCGCGGAAAATGTTCAGAGAGAAGTCCTGAGCGACTTCCATAAACCCTCCACAGTCGACATCTGCGTCAGTTAGTTCGGTGGAGAGGCCAAACATGTGGGACAGGTTAAGAACGAAGAAATTGGCGGAATCGTCCACGATCACTCTATCGAGAAAGGTATTAGACTTGAATGCGGTGGCCAAGCCGTAACCGGTAAAGGGCCCGCCGACAGCCGCAGTAGGGTTGAGTGTCAGGTTGGAACCGTTTCCTAACATAGTGAACACGCTACTGATTTGTACCACAATATCGCCGCCAGAAATTGTGCTTCCTGGCCCGCCTGTGCCCCCGAAGGTGTTGATCGAGAATTTAGATAACGTCAGCTCGATTCTTCCCGTGATATCGAAGGCCTGATCGCCATTCGGTGCAGCGAAGAAATCACTAGATATGGATCGCATGTTACCCGTGATAGAGCCGTTGTCTACGAACATCCAGCTTCCTTGCTGCTGAGAGACTGCGGTATTGGCGCTGACAATGGTCACCGCATTGCTAGCACTGTCTCCAGACTCTTGGCTGAAGCGGCTGCCAGAGTCAACTCTTAGCGCCGTATTGCTGCCACGGAGCGTCAAATTGCCCTCTGCACCGAAATAGCTGATCTCGGTGACCTCCAGGGCGCCGGGCGAGACGTCGGACACGTCGCCGATCAGGCTGGTGCCCGACAATATGGCCACGCTTTTGGTATTAACGCTAACATCGATGTCGGTGCTCTTTTTGGCGACAAGGTTCGTGAACAGCGCTGTAGAAGCCCCGACATTAACTGCACGTTCGTTTGTATTCAGCGCGTCCGCAGTGATGTCGTTGATGAAGATGCCGCGTGACAGGCCGATGTTTAATGGGCGGTCTGACTCTTCTGTACCTGTTGCCACGAAGGTAGCGGGGCCGTTGATCATGATGTTGGCCTTGTTGAAGATATTGACACTGTTGCAGGTGCCATCGGCATCAATGATCAAACCATGCGCTGGTGCGCTGTCGACCGCATCCTGAACCGCTTCGGGATCTAGCGCGCAATTGGCTGGCACGGTAGCTACGTTTGACGCCTCAAGGGACCCCAATCGCGTGTCGAGATTCGCAAAGTTCTGGTTTACTTCCTCCGCATCGGCGGGGGTGCCATTGCTGAAAGTGAAAGGGATATTACCCAAGGGCGGGGGAGGGGGAAGGGCACCGGCTAAAGCCTGGGGAGGAAGTCCACCGGCCACGCATAGTGCGAGGAGTACGGCGCTTAAATGCGCTCGACTCAAAGTGGGTTTTTCTGTTGGCAGCATGGTCTGTCCTTCCTTGTTTTATGTTGCTGGTTCCGGTTATCCCTTGAGTGCATTCTCAGAATTGCTAGGCCCGGCTATTGGTTCTGCTGAGCCGCATCCTGCGCATCTTTAGCCGCCTTGATGATGATGAGATTCAGGCGTGGGATGGCCAGTGCAGCCGCACTCTGGCTGGCAGATGCAGTGCTGGTGCCCTGGCTATTGGTGGCCGTGACGCTACAGCTGACATCTGTATTCCCATCAAGACCATCCACGGTAATGGGTGATGAGCTACCCGAAGCGGAAACCCCGCCGCAGGTCACGGTGAACTCGGTAATATCGGCTCCACCGTCGCCGCCCGAGGTGAAGAACACCGTCAGCCCGCCGATTGTGGGCTCGATGGAGGTAATAGTGGGCGCCGCAGGTACGGTAATGCCGCCGCCTGCCGCTGACCAAACCAGCGTGCCCCAATTCTCGCCCCAGTTGCCTGCGTGAGCCTGAGACAGGGGCAGGGCGCCAAGTGCGAAGGAGAGAATAAGAGGTTTCCAGCTTGACATGGGTTTTTGTTCTTGGCCGCTCGCTCGTTATTTACGAAAGTAAAGCACACATCTTGGCACAATCCAAATTCCGGGTAGCAGGTGAACAAGGCTTGGTGGTGCTGCGACAACACCCTTTGATGGGGCAATTGGTCCAAGCAGCCATCCAGGCGATGGCAGCCTGTTAAAGCAAGCTTAACAGGCCACAGAGCCCTAACGTATAATCGGCCACCCGGTACAGTAGATCCTTACGATACGTATGCTCGATATTAAGTCTCTCCGGCAAGATCCGCAGGCCACGGCAGACAACCTGCTACGGCGCGGCCATAGTTTTGATCTCGACGCATTCAGGGCACTGGATGAGCGTCGCAAGGCCGCAGATATGCGATCTCAAGGCCTGCAGGGGGAGCGCAAGGCTGCCAGCAAGCAGATTGGCAAGCTGATAGCGCAGGGCAAAAGCGTGGACGAGGCTAAGGCGGAGGTTGATGGGACACTCGCACGTATCGCTACTCAAATTGATGAAGCTGCTCGTGAGGCGGATGACGCTAACTCCGCACTGACCGACTTGTTGATGGGCGTGCCCAACCTGCTGGCGGACGACGTGCCTGACGGTGCCAGTGAGGACGACAATGCCTTCATCGATAGCTGGGGGGAGCCGCCTGCCTTTGACTTTGAGCCCAAGGACCACGTCGACATCGGGCAGGGCCTTGGCCTGTTGGACGTGCAGAGCGCTACAAAAATTACCGGTAGTCGCTTTACCGTGCTACGCGGCGTGCTAGCCCGGCTGCACCGGGCGCTGACGCAGTTCATGCTGGATGTGCATATTAGTGAGCACGGCTACGAGGAGATTTACGTTCCCTATATTGTCAACCGCGACAGCCTGATGGGCACCGGTACACTGCCCAAGTTCGAGGAAGACCTTTTCAAGCTGCGCTCAGACAACGACTACTACCTGATTCCCACGGCCGAAGTCCCGGTGACCAATATGGCCAGGGACAGGATTTTTGAGGACGCTGAACTAGCTGAAGACGGCCTGCGTTTTGTAAGCCACACGCCCTGCTTTCGTAGCGAGGCGGGAAGCTACGGCCGCGACACGCGGGGCATGATTCGCCAGCACCAGTTTGAAAAGGTAGAGCTCGTCCACTTCGTTCGTCCATCCCAGAGTGACGCCGCCCTGGAGCAGCTTACGAGACATGCGGAAACCATTCTCGAGCGGCTGGACCTCCCCTATCGCAAGGTAGCGCTTTGTGCTGGAGACATCGGCTTCTCCGCTCGCCGTACCTATGATTTGGAGGTCTGGCTGCCGGGCCAGAATACCTATCGCGAGATATCGAGCTGTTCCAGTTTCGGTGATTTTCAGGCGCGGCGTATGCAGGCCCGCTGGCGTAATCCCGATACCGGGAAGCCAGAGCTTTTACACACCTTGAACGGGTCCGGACTCGCCGTTGGGCGCACGCTGGTCGCAGTGTTGGAGAATTTCCAGAATCGCGACGGTTCCGTGCGACTACCCGGCGCGCTGCAAGCCTACATGGGCGGCCTGGATACACTGAGGCCCTAGGCTTTGGACTATCTGCCTGTTTGCCTCAAGCTCCGCACCGAACGCGTGCTGCTGGTGGGCGGAGGGGCAGTAGGCACCCGAAAAGCTCGATTGCTGTTGAAGGCGGGGGCCAGCATGACGCTGGTAGCGCCCGAGATCACTGCCGATATGGAGCGTCTTCTAAGCGAACATGATGCCACCTGGCAGCAGCGCGAGTACGATGAGCATGACTTGGAAGGACACGCCTTGGTTATAGCGGCGACGCCCGACAGTGCTATCAACCGGCACATCCATGACGGCGCTCGCGCCAGGGGTATGAACGTCAACGTGGTTGATACACCCGAACTCTGCACCTTTATCTTTCCGAGTATTGTCGACCGAAATCCGCTTCTCATTGCTATCAGCAGCAGCGGCCAGAGCCCGGTGTTGGCGCGCAAGCTGCGCCGCCGCTTCGAGGCCATGTTGCCGGGCGCGTATGGCCGTCTGGCAGAGTTCGCGGGCCGCTTGCGTGAGCCCGTGAAGGCTGCTCTACCGAGTGATACACCGAGGCGCTTGTTCTGGGAGGCGGCCATTGATGGTGCGGTTGGTGAGATGGTTTTAGCCGGCCAGGAGGAAGAGGCTGAGCGCCTGCTCAGGGAAAACCTGACCCGAACGGAAGCCCTGCACCGCGGTGAGGTTTACCTGGTGGGGGCCGGCCCTGGCGACCCGGACTTGATGACCTTTAAGGCGATGCGTTTGCTACAGTCTGCAGACGTGGTGCTTTACGATCGCCTCGTGGCGCCCGCCATTGTCGAGATGGCGCGCCGCGATGCGGAGCTGATTTACGTCGGTAAACGACGCGCTGACCACGCAGTCCCGCAAACGGATATTAACGAGCTACTGGTTCAACTCGCGGAGGAGGGCAAGCGCGTTATCCGCTTAAAAGGTGGCGACCCCTTCATTTTTGGTCGGGGTGGCGAGGAAATTGAGCTGTTGGCCCAGCGGCAAATACCCTTCCAAGTGGTTCCCGGTATCACTGCTGCGAGCGGCGCCGCCTGCTATGCCGGCATTCCTTTGACGCATAGGGACCATGCGCAATCGGTGCGCTTTGTTACGGGGCACCTTAAAAATGGAAAGCTGGAGCACGATTGGTCGCAGTTTCAGAGTACTAACGAAACGGTAGTTTTTTACATGGGGTTGGTGGGTCTTACGGAGATTTGCGAGCAGTTAAGGAAGGCAGGACGCGCTGACAACACCCCGGTAGCCCTTATCGAAAAAGCGACTACTTCACAACAGAAAGTACTAATTTCGAACTTGGTCAGTTTGCCTGAGATTGTGTCCAAAGAGAAAGTAAGAGCGCCGACGCTTATTATCGTCGGTAAAGTGGTAGGTTTAAGCAGCCAGCTTGGCTGGTTTCAGTAGCGTTATTTAAAGCGCGGCTGCTTCTAAAATAGCGCTGTTGGCTTTTTCGCTGGACGAATTTGTACGGTAATTTGGATGAGTCGTGTATGCAGCCTTTTATCATTGAAAGAGTATTCAATTGGCCATGGTGTTCCTAAACACTCGTTGTGATCAAGTCATTGGTGATGCCAAGCATGAAGGGTAGCAGAATCAATATGGCCGCTGTTTCGGTCGGTTTGTGTATTACGGATTGCTTCTTGGGATTCGGTAGTGCATTGGTCTCTTCGTTTTACTACCTCGGTGATTTTGAGTTGAGACCTCACTATTCAATAGCGACGATGCTGCTCGTATTGATGATGATCTTTGTGCTGCCGGTAATGAAGATTTATCAAAACCCGGATGAGCAGTGGAGTAGAAGTCTATTAGGAAAGCTGTTTCTCTCTTGGTCCACTTGTTTTCTTGTGCTGGCCCTTTTCGCCCTGTTGACCAAAACTGGAGCAAGCTTCTCACGCGGTTGGTACATAACTTGGTATGCGGTCGGTCTCTTTGCCTTGTTTTCCTATCGTTATATCTTAAATCGGTATATAGACAGCCTTAAAAAGCGCGGACTCTTTGGACGCTCGGTGCTCATAGTGGGAGATAGCGCCTCAATGGATGCAGTCGCTGCAAGACTGCGTTCAGACGAGTCGAACAGATACCTAGTATCTGGCGTATTCGAAATTGAGGAAGAGTCACTATCAGCGGCGCCATCCTATCGCGAGGATACGTTTGGGCTTGGTGATTTAGTGCATCGGAAAAAAATTGAAGAGGTTTGGATTACAGCAAGTATCGGGCAAGAATCTGTATTGAGATATGTACTTGAAAGCCTTGACGATTATCCAGTCAACATACGTTTTTTGCCGAACATGTCGAACTTCAAGCTCTTGAACTACTCATCTTCGCAGATATGCGACCTTCCCGCGATCGATCTCTCCACGAGTAACATGGGAGATTCTTCAATGCTGCTGAAGACCTGGGAAGACAGGTTGATCGCTGGCTGTGCAATGCTAATTCTCAGTCCGTTGATGCTACTTATCGCTGCGGGCGTTAAGTTCACGTCTCCCGGCCCGGTTTTCTACAAGCAGGAGCGTATCGGTTGGAATGGAAGACCGTTTCGAATGATCAAGTTTCGCACGATGCCAGTTAACGCGGAACAGACCGGGGTGGTGTGGGGGAATTCAGCCGGGATGACTGAGTCGCGTTTTGCTGCCTTCCTGCGCCGCAACAGCCTGGATGAGCTACCACAGTTTTGGAATGTGCTCGTAGGCGATATGTCTGTGGTTGGACCAAGGCCGGAACGAACAACGTTCGTTAATGAGTTTAAACAGCAAATTCCAAGTTATATGAAGAAGCATCTAGTGAAGGCGGGTATAACCGGTTGGGCACAGGTAAACGGTTACCGTGGAGATACATCACTTCATGAAAGGCTTCGTCATGACCTCTATTACATAGAGAACTGGTCTCTATGGTTTGACTTTTGGATTATCTGGCTCACCGTTTTTGGTAGGTCGGTCAAGTCAAATGCGGAGTAGGACTCAAGTAACACTTGAGGCTTTTGCGGCATGGATGGGGACCCACTGTTGAACGGTAGATTGCCCAACCTCTTTTTGGCTGGGGCGCCTAAGTGTGGGACAACCTCCATTTTTACTGCGCTTTCAGAACATGATCAGATTTCTCGACTAGCCGAGAAGGAACCAGACACTCTCGTTAAACACGAAATATTCGCAGATTCAGACGAAGCTTTACGCTTGGATCGTATCCTCAAAGACTATAGGAGCAATACTCCCGCAAATTGCAATTCAAGGTATCTTATGGACGGTTCCGTGAACTACATCTATTCAGCGGTGGCGAGGGAGTTTATATCACGCTACGTCCACGACCCAAAGATCCTGTTCGTGCTGAGAAATCCCGTGGATAGATATTTGTCTAACTTCTTTTACTTCAGAGAGGTAAAGTCCATCATCCCACGATCCTGGAAGCTCAAGGATTTTGTGGATATCCAGTTGGGAGGTCGGAGTGACATAGGGCATGAACAAGTAGACTGCGCATTACAACACGGTTGCTACTCCACATATTTGCGCGAGTGGGCGGGTGTATTCACGCCCGACAACCTACATATTGTCACGCTGGAGGAATACGCGAGAGACTATTACCGAGCTATCGACGATATCATGCGTTGGTTGTGTCTAGCGCCCACTGGAGCACAGGTAGCTGATGGAAAGCACAACAATTCTACTTACGCGGTAAAAAGCACGGTCTTTCACGCGTTCGCTAGCGCGACAGCTCATTACTTTCCTCAAGGCAAGCTCAAGGATGGACTCCGGGACCTCTATGTTCGCTTTAACGGCGAGTCGCTGAGTAGGTCCGAGCTAGACCCATATAGCCGTTCAGCACTGAGTCAGTTCTATGAGCAAGAAGTGTTAACTCTGCATCGGGAGTTCAATTTAGAATTCGCCAGGTCACTATGAGGGAAGATGATTTCAGGTGGTTTTATACTCGGTACCGGATGCCGCGCTGGTTGCCGCTTAGAATATCTCTCGCCGCTCGTGAAGCCACCGGCATTCCCAAGGTCTTTAAACAGACGAGTTTTTCAAGGAATCTCGTTTATATTCATATCCCTAAAGCAGGTGGATCTAGTATCGGTCACGCACTTTTCGGTTCCGACCGCGTAGGGCATTACCCTTATTTTGTTTACAAGATCAGAGATGCAGATCGGTTTGCAGGCAGCTTGAAGTTCTCGGTTGTCAGAAACCCAGTGAGCCGTTTGATTTCGGCGTTCGATTTTATCATGACTGGTGGAAAGGGTAGGGCCGATGAGAAATGTCGGTCTGCAATAACTAGTCGAATTGGTACTGACGCATCCTGCGAAGATTTTGTCCTCAAGGTCTTGGATGATCACTTTCTTAAAGATTGGGTACATTTCGTCCCGCAGCATCTTTTCATTTTTGATACGAAACGTAACTTGATGGTGGATTTTTTGCTTAAGCAGGAAAACTTGGCTTCAGATTGGATTGAGTTCAGCGAAACCCATGGTTTGAGCAGTGAATTGGCTGTATACAATAGCCGAACGGCAGAGCCAAGCCAGCTTTCTCCCTCAGCGATACAGCGCGTTGAAGAGCTCTACGGGCTAGATTTTGATCTATTGGGTTACTAGGTTTGCGAAAGATTCTAGTTTTTGTTGAGTATGTGACTGCAGCGAATTTTTTTGCCCGTATAGCACTCGCAGATTGTGGCTCGAGTTACACGTTTGTTTCTGAATCTTTAGTCATCAATCGCCGGCTGAAGCGGCTCGGACTCGAGTGCATTAGCCCTTCGTCCAAGTCCGAATACGATCCAACGTACGATTACGAGCGTCAGAAGTTTCACAGTGATCTTCGCGAGACTAAGCCTTATTTGATCGGTGGCTTTACAGAGGATGAGGTCTGGAAGGCGTCTTGTCGTTGGGTTTCTAGTGCGGCCAGCAGCATGGAATTGAGCGATATCGACTATGTCTTCGTCTGGAACGGCCACAGTGTGTCAGGTATTGCTACGAAACTGACCGTCGCACTTTTTCCGGAGGCAAAGTCAGCATATTTCGAGCTGGCAAATCTGCCAGGCAAAATATTCATGGACCCAGCAGGGGTTAATGCGAAATCCTGGCTTTACCGGAATCCCGACTACCTCTTGGAAGAACCGATGCCTACGGATGCCGAATGGCAGGTGTGGAGGGATACATATCTAACTGTAAAGAAACAGTCGCAGTATGCTCCGCCACAGGTATCCAGCTCTATGTCTGTGGCTGATAGAGTCCTTGAATACGTATGGGCACGTTTTTTTGGTGGACTGTATCTGACACGAAAGGACGAAGGAGTTGCTGTTATCAGGAGTCTTCTATCGTTAGGTAGGAAAAGTGCGTTTGATACGGAAGTCTTTTCGTTCGATGCTCAGAAGCCTTTTGTCTTTTTTCCAATGCAAGTCGATCATGATAGTCAGTTGTTGATAAATAGTTCACTTGGCAACCGCGCCGCGCTTGAAGCGATACTAGAGTGCGATAAGAGGGATGTTGTTGTTAAACCACACCCCGCGAGCGAAGCGGAAAGCTGGTTATGGCTAGTAGACTTGGCGAGAGAGGAACGTTCAAGAGTCCACATCGCTACAGGCAATACTCTCTCACTGATTGAATCTGCTGCTAAGGTCTATGCGATTAATTCAACGGTGGGCATGGAGGCCTTAATATTGGAGAGGGAGGTTACGTTCTTGGGTAATTCCCTGTTTGAGCAGCTTTCCCCGGAACGGCTTCGATGTTTCATTCTAAGGCATTTGATCGATCTAGATTTCTTTTCATCTGAACCTGTATCTGAACGGGTTTTGGAAAGGGTGTTCAGACAACTGTCTGTTCCGATTGAGCAGAAACGATATGAAGAAGTCTAAAGTCTTCGTCTTTTTGGGTGTCCTGGTAGTAGTGTTCTCCTCTGCGAAGTTGTTTAATCTCGCCGCAGGGATAAAGGTAGGCCACATAGCTGGGATAATTCTCATGGCCTCCTTGGTTGTCGTGTATCCCTTTGTCATCAAGACCAAAGGTGCGGCTTTTTTTTCTGCTGTTATTGCGGTTTCAGTTTCGATGCAGGCTATTGCAGTAGTGTCGGACGTTTCGCTGCTCGATGGCAAGTATTCAATGAAGTATTACTACTGGATTGTCTTCGCCCTAATGGGCTATGCATTCACCGCATGTATTGGGTTGAGAAGGTTGGAGAGAACACTGAAGATTGCTACCTTGGCCGTGTTCTGCGCTGTTTTTTTGAAGAATCTTGTGTACGTGGGCGAAATCTCTCAGATGCTACTATCTTCAGCGGACCATCCTAGGTCACCTTGGAACTTTTTCAATGTCGGTTACAACATAAACAGCGAAGTTACGTGGCTTTGCTTGTTGTCGTTCCTATTTGCTTTCAAGTCCAGGTTATACACTGGCATATTCGTTTATGCATTAGTTAACGCTCTGGTCTCATATGTCATTGGCGCCCTGTTATTGAACGCACTTTTCCTGGCCTATGTCGTGCTGTTCCGCTTCAGTGGTCTCGTGCGCAATCTGTTGCTATTAGCATTGACCGCTGTTTCGCTAGTACTGGCCTTGTCTGTTAGCTTGGAGCAGGCCGATGAGCTCGGCTCTGGCCGAATTGACCTTTGGGCACTGGCTTTAGGGGAGCTCTCGCAGTTTTCCGGTCTGCAGTTTCTTTTTGGTTTGGGGCATGGAGCTTTGCATGAGCTCTTGTATTTGAATTTTGAGCTACTCGACTTCCACAACGTTTGGTTAAACCTACTGTATGAAGGTGGGGTCGTGAGCGTTGCCTACTTCGCTCTTCTTATCATTCCGTCCATAGTCTATCTCTTGAAGAATGCTTCCAGAACCGGTGGATTTGACGTGCGTCTTTCTCTGGTTGTGACACTCGTTATTATAAACGGTCTTTTTACTCCCAGGCCGCTCGATCTGCTTTTCGCCTTCCTGGCAGGAGCTGCCCTATGCCTCTCTTTACTACCTAGGCGAAGACTGAATTTTTCTGACTTAGGCCCCGCAAGCATCGGAGCTGGGAGACCCCCGACTGCCGCGTTTTCTGCGCTCAAATTCTGATGGAAAAATATCCGAACCGCGTGGTGCACGTGATCGAGGCGTCTGCAACGGGCACATTAGCGATGACGTCTACGCTCGCGAACCATCAAAATAGGATTGGGTGCGAGGTCCTCGTCATTTTCTCGAAGCGCCCAGAGACACCGGAGAACATCACGAGGTTTTTCGATGAAGGAATACATGTCTCAAATATCCAAATGGTCTCTCCACTCGATCGCTTAAGCGCCATTTGGATGATTCGTTCGAAGGTGATTAAATCGAGTTGCGACGCAGTGTTCTTACATTCGTCGATGGCGGGATTTATTGGTCGGGTTGCTTTACATTTCACTAACGCAAAAGTCTTCTATATACCTCACTGCATCTCTTTCTTGAGATCTGATGTCTCATGGTTTGCACGCAAGAGTACGATTTTTCTCGAGAGAATCGCAGGTCTCAAGCGAAGCACGATAATTGCGTGTTCCCGAAGCGAAGCGAGAGCGATAAAGGCCGTCCTTTCTCCGCGTTTCATCACCGTTATCGAAAATGGAGTGGATAGTTCACAGTGGCCGTACGGGCGTGTTTGGAGTTCTAGGTCAATACTCCTCTGTAATGTTGGGCAGATAAGAGCTCAAAAAGACCCGCTGGCGTTCTCGCGTATTGTCGCCTCAGTTAGGTTACGGTATCCGGAAATGCGGTATGTATGGATCGGAGACGGGCTCGATACGTTCTATAAGTCAGCTTTGCAGGATGCGGGTGTGGAGATACTGGGTTGGTGCGATAAATGCGCGATATCCGAAATTTTGAGCGACACGAAGTTTTTCGTATCAACCTCGCTTTGGGAAGGGTTGCCGGTGGCTCCAATAGAGGCAATGCTTTCTGGCTGTATAAGTCTCCTAAGCACATGCAACGGCAATACCGATGTATTAGAGAACTGCCCTGCGGATTTGAGTTTTTCCAGAGAAGCAGATGTTGAACGACTAATTGAATTGTATTTGGCTGATCAAGCTCTCGCCGAAACAACATCCAGGGATCTGCGCGAGTATGCTCAGGTCCGGTTTAGTGGCCAAGAATATTTCCGTAAAATGGATAGAGTTCTAGCCTGTGAGTAAAAGATTTTCTGATACGCAGCCAATGATGGCTGATCTTTCATGATTGCTAGATGAAGCTCGCTAGTAAACTCTCTCAAGTAACGTCACTAAAGGTCCTTGCCGCGCTGCTGGCTTTTACGCTGGATTGGTATATCGCTAATCAGTTGGGGCCTAATGAAGCAGGCGTGTACTTTTTTTCGCTATCCACAATCATGATAGTGTCTGTACTTTCGCGCCTAGGCTTGGATAACCTCCTTGTGAGGGATATACCGAAACTGCACGAGTCACAAGACAGTTTGCCAGCACGGAAATTTTGGGTAAAAACGACTTCATGGGGCGCTCTATCGACGATAGTCTGCTCGTCATTGCTATGGCTTGCCACAAAGCACGGTTTCGTCGGTGATGACTATAATCAGCCCCTGACCTTGATGTGCCTAGGGGCGGTATCATTCAACATTATGTGGTTCGCGGGGTCTTACGCCCAAGCAACACATCGACCCTCGACAACAATTGTCCTACAAGGGCTCCTTTTACAAAGCGTTTTGATCTGCAGCTTGTACCTCTCAAGCCCGTCGGCAGCTTTTCAGGTGGCCATGTTGTGGATGACTATCGCGACCGTCCTGGCATTTGCTAGCTTTGCTGCTCTCGCTTGGCCGTTGCGAGTGAGTAGAAGTCGACAGCCGACCAAGATTGACTGGGCCGCAGCAAAACTGATGTGGGGCAATCAGGCTTTGGCGGTGGGGCAAAACTATGGCACCACCGTTGTGCTAGGTTTTATGGTGAGTGCGGCTGAAATCGCTTGGTTCTACGCTGCTAATAGAGTTTCTATCGCTATCGCTTTAATTCTATTCGCGCTGAATACGATAATTGCCCCGCGAATCTCTGTCTTTTTTGCTGCCTCTGATATGGAGGGCATGAAAACCCTGCTCAGGAGGAGCGTCAGGCTAATAGCTCTGGTGGCTACTCCTCCGTTGTTAGTTTTGTTGGTTTACCCGGTGGAGGTGCTACAGATTTTTGGAGGAAGCTACGCCGGGGCGGCCTCGGCCCTACAGATACTTGCGTTGGCTCAGTTGCTTAATGTGCTCACCGGCCCGGTTGGTATATGCCTGCTAATGTGTGGTCAGGAGAGGGTGTTGCTCATGTCGTCTTCCATAGGCTTCTTGACGCTGTTTCTTATGTGCGTCTCACTTGTCCCACTGATGGGAATAACGGGCGCAGCGATAGCTGTAGCTTTTTCAAAGATCGTTACCAACGGGTTAAATGTGTGGTTAGTCAGGAAACGTCTTGGAGTGTTCATGCCAGGCTTGCTCATCCGATAGTAAAAGATTAAACCCCCGGCTGCGCACAGAATGGCGTATGACCTCATCCTTCTGATTTGAGTCATGCGGCACGTGGGGTCGCCATCTATCGAGCGGCCCCCTTTTCTTGAAATATGACAAAGGCGCACAGTCGCAGCCGTTACTGTTCATTCGTGCGGGCAGAGTTAGTGGACAAAACTCGATGTGAATCTTGGGGTTATTGTGTTCTTTCTCAGTGCAGATCAACATACTTATCGCGAAATCGCGCGTTGCTGGCAGACGCTCTTTAACTTATAGTTTTCACACTGCGGTGCAAAAGTACCGCAGGTCCGTGTCCGAACAATCTGCTAGTTTGCGCAGCAATTCCCAACCAAGCGGTCCAAAAGATATTCTTTAAGCTGTCCGAGGCTGTCTACAATTAGATAAATGATCAAATCTGATGGTAGTGCCTAGGCGAAACATCGTTGGATGTAATGGTGATCGAAAGTTAACCTATCAATTGCGGGTAGAATAGTGAAAAAAGGCCAGGATCAAAACACCCTTGCGGAATCGCAAACTGAGGCATTTGACACAGAGTATGTCAGAGAGGAATATTTCATAACAATCTGTGCAGCGCTGGATTCCATTCTAAATGTGGACAGTCCACTGAGAATTGCCGACTTCGGTGGAGGCGCGGGTTATTTTGTTGACAGACTTGTCAGCTATTACCCTAACGCGTTTGTATACAATATAGATTTGTCTGAAACGCTCATTGGCCGGAACAAAGAAAATCCTAGAAAGGAATTGGTATTGGGGAGCTTCCTCGACTTCGAGCCCCATGAGAAGCTAGACATCGTATGTTTGAATTGGGTTATCCATCACATGGTTGGTGATACATTGGATGAAACGAGAGACCTCCAACAGCGTGCACTAGCCCAAGCCGCAGCCTGTTTGAAGCCTGGAGGGCTCCTATTGATATTCGAAAATATAATCTCAGGTGCCATATCCGACCAGATTTCATCGGGACTACTTTTTTGGGGTACATCTAGTCGAG
>JBCDJG010000039.1:0-47061 GCA_038748065.1 Pseudomonadota bacterium | reverse complement strand
GTAGTTACTCAGGTAGACCTCGTCGAACTTTGGGTCGTCTGAGCGAATCGCGATCTTCATTAATTCCACGTTGGCGAGCTTCTCGACCGCGACGCCCTCCTGGATCACATCCGTGGGCAGATCCTGCTCGGCAAGCTTGGTTTCATTTTGCACATCCACAGCGGCAAGGTCGGGGTTGGTGCCCACCGCAAAGGTGACCGTCACTTTGGCCTGGCCGTTGTTCTTGGAATTGGATTCCAGATAGATCATGTTCGGCAAGCCATTGAGCTGCTTCTCAAGTGGCGCGCTGACGGATTCGGCGACGCTCTTGGCTGTCGCGCCGGGAAAGGTGCCTGAGACGGTAACAGCGGGTGGCGTAATGTCCGGGTACTGATCGATCGGCAGGTTGGCGCCTGCAATGGCGCCGACGATAACGATCACCAGTGAGATGACCGAGGCAAAAATGGGCCGATCAATACAGAATCGGGAGATCACGACTATTCGTCCTCGTCTTCTGCTGCCCGCTCTGTCTGCAGCTGGGCTTCCTGCTGTGCTGCGAGTTCCGCTTCGTAGGTTTGTTCGGTTATTGGGTCAGCCAGGGAGCCGTGTAGCACCTTGTTGATGCCGTGGATAATGAGCCTCTCGCCAGGGGCCAGGCCTTTTTCCACGACGAACTTGCCGTCTATGATAGGGCCGATAAAAATGAGACGGCGCTCCACGCGATTATTCGGCAGCACGACCATGACGTACACACCACCCTGCTCAATGAGGATGCACTCTTCGGGGATCAGCAGGGCATTGCGGCGTACTTCAAGGGGCATTTTAACGCGTGTGTACTGGCCCGGTAGTAGTTCCCGGTCCGGGTTAGGCACGATCGCGCGGATCGCGAAGGTGCCGGTTTGGGGGTTTACCCGAGGATCGGTAAAGCCCACCGTGCCCTCGTAGCGATAGATGCTGTCGTCGGGCAGGGTAATGCTGACCTGGCCTTCCAGCGCTTTACCTTCGCGCACGATTTTCTGTTCTTCGTACCAGCCCCGGACCCGCCGTCGGGCGTTCAGGTAGTCCAGGGCTGACATCGAAAAATACAGGTGAATCGGGTCTATCTGGCTGATCATGGTCAGCGGTTCGGTTTCACTGGACTGGATGAGCGCGCCAACATCGACCCGGGATTCACCGATGAGGCCTGCAATCGGGGCTTTCATCTCTGTGTAATCCAGTTCCAGCCGGGCGCGCGTCAGGTCAGCTTCCGCTTCCTGTACCGCGGCCCTCGATAATTGCACCGTGGCCAACGCGTTGTCGTAATCGAGCTGGCTTGCCGCATCTTCCTCGAAGAGCGGCTTAATTCTCGCCTCATCGCGAATCGCCTTGGCTAGGGACGCCTGGCGGCTCGATAGAATGGCCTCGGCGCGGTCTGTCGCTGCCTGATAGGGAGCGGGGTCGATGAGATAAAGCACCTGTCGCTCAGTGACCTGGCTGCCTTCAACAAAGGCTATGTCTTCAAGAAAGCCATTCACACGTGAGTTTACCTCCACGCGCTTGGAGGCTTCGGTGCGCCCAACGTAGTCGCCGTAGATCGTGACGTCCTGCCTGATAGCGGGCGTCACCACAACGCGCACGGCGGTCTCGGGCAGGGGCTCTTCTTCGCAACCCATGAGCATGAGTGCGATGACGGTAAATGCTGTAGCGTGTGTCAGCGTCTTCATTATTTTCAGGATTAGCGCTCGAATCGAAATGGGGGGGTCGCATGCATCACCGACATGCTACCACTCGATAGAAAGCGCTTGCACTATTGCGTGATCAAAGTCAGGCAGTGCCCTGGTCGGTTAAGTCGCGCCATATCTCCTCGACCCAGCGCCGAATCAGGTCGGCTTCGGCGATACGATCCGACAGTTCCGCGCCGGTCTCGTCGGTCATGGCGTACTCTGGAGGTCCCAGCTCACATAGGAATATCAACGTTTCATCGGCACCGGCGCGCGACAGCCAGCTTTCGAAGCCTCGCCGCCACCAGTCCTTGAAGATGGCGACCCATTTCTGACTCTGAGGAAAGTGCAGGGGAATCTGAATCTGTTCATGGCTTGAGACCCGGCCCTGGAAGCTGTCTGAGCGCTCGAGCAGTTGCTGAATCCAGGCTTGGTTCTGAGCCGAGATCGGGGCACTCATTTCGCGATTTAAGCAGTAGTGCGAGAGGTCGGCGCTCAGCCGCATGTCGGGAATGGCATCGAGCAACTGCAGCGTCATGAACATGTCATTAGTAATGCAATCGCGATGCGTTTCGAACTTGATGGGCATATTTATGCGCTCTGCCATCTCCAGCCAGCGGCGAATGACGGGCACAGCGCCCTCGACGGTCATCGGATAAATTGGCGCAATCACGTTAACAAAGGGCGACTGCATGTCTCGGGCGAACGCCAGAAGTGGCTGTAGATCATCTACCTTTCTGGGAAAGGCGTTCACCAGGCAGCCAAGGTCCAGGTCGCGATATATCGGTGCCAGCTCGCCGAGCTCTGCTATCTGGTGTACGTCGGGGTCGAGACACACTCCCGCGTAGCCTGCGGCTTTGGCCTGCTCAAGCACCTCGCGATGTGGCCGGCGTGCTTCATTGGGATTTTTGTGCTGCATGCCCCACAGTGATTGGAAGACTTCAAGGCTCGGCATGCGATTCAGTACTCCGAAAGGGCTCGACCACGGTATTCAGACGTGCCATCGGCCTTGAGCTTCTTGAGCATCTGCCATTGGTAGCTTAGGTAGCCAATCGTTTCTGGCTCGTCCGCGAGTTGCTCAGCCATTCTGGCGTGGAGTTCGGGCACCCTGAAGAACGGCACCGCAGGGTAAGAGTGATGGGCCATATGATAGGGCATATTCCAGGACAGCCAGCTCAGGACGCGATTGCTGTGGATGGTTCGCGTATTGACGAGGATGCTCTGTTCGTTGGGCATGCCGGTATGTTCCGCCAGATTCTGACATAGATGCACGAACTTCATGGTCAGCATAGGAGCCAGCCAGTAAGTGATTGCGGCCCAGCTTCCCGAATGCCAGGAGGCCAGTGCAATCAGCAGGTACAGAGAGAGGTAACAGCGAGCCTCGCGGGTCACCAAGCGCCGCTGCGCGCGAGTAAAGAAAGGCGGGAAGCCCCTCGCCAGCGCGGTTTTGAGTAAACGTGAGATGGCATTGAGCCAGTAACCGATGCCCGATGCATACCATAGATAGGGGCCAAGGCCTTCGAAGAAGGGCGCACCCTGCAGCTCGCCGTCGAGTTCCGGATCCTGCGTATGTCGATGATGCTGGAAGTGCTCTATTCGGTCGTATTCACGAGGCAGTAGCAGGATGAAGCCAAATAGGTGACCGAAAGCCGTATTGAGGGAGCGCGTGCGGAAGACTGTCCAGTGCGACAGCTCGTGCTGCCCTGCGTACAAAAAGTTAATGAGAATGCCCAGCATCGCAAACAGGGCGACGCTCCAGGCCATACTTTCACTACGGTTTAGCGCGCACGCGACGAGGCCTATGGCGAGAATATGACTGCCAGTTTGCAACGCGCCGCGAACATTTGAGCGCTGGTTCAGCGTCCGCAACTCCTCTGAACTGATCACGGCATCAGTACTTTCATAACCTTCCACGGTAGTTTTCCCACTGAGTGTTGGCATTTGAGGCGAGTGTAGCGTTGGGTCATTAAGTCATAAATACTGTATTATCAACTGTTAGGTGGATAAAAATCGACGTATAGTGCCTCCATGAGAATTCACGATGTAGACCTGCGACTGCTGCGGGTGTTCGCAGCCGTCGCTCACAGTGGTGGCTTTACGGCGGCCGCGGACCGTCTGGGTATTGGTCGACCGACGGTTAGCTCACACATGGCAGACCTGGAGGCACGTCTGGGTGTGCGTTTGTGTGAGCGAGGGCGTTCAGGTTTTTCACTCACGGAAAACGGCGCGCGCGTCCTCGAACTTGCGCAACAGCTTTTTGCCGGGGTCGAGGAATTTGCAGCCGAGATTGGTGCACTGCAGGGTCATCTCAGCGGCGACGTCAATATCGGCCAGATTGATTACATGAGTTCGCTGCACGAATATCGTATGGTCGAAGTGGTCCGCGAGTTCTGTCAGGAAGCACCGGGCGTAGCCTGTCATGTACAGGTCTTCCCTGGCGAGGAAGTGGTTCGGCAGGTGTTGGACGGTCGTTTGCACCTGGGTATTGTCAGCGGCAGTGAGAAGACCACTGGGCTTGATGCCACGGCGGTATTGCAAGAGGATTTATATGTCTACTGTGGCCGCACGCATCCGCTATACGAACGCTCAGATGCTCGAATCAGCCTCGCTGACCTTGATGGCGCCCGTTTAGCTGGCGAAATTGCCAGAGGTGCGAGGCTGCGCCGTCAGTCTCGTGAGCCGGGCCTCGATGCGAGGGCTAACAACCTCGAAACGGTTCTCCTGCTGATCCGCTCCGGGCATTACATAGGTTATTTGCCCGAGCATTTTGCCGAGTCCTGGGTGGAGGCCGGCGAGTTGCGCCCGCTGAAGTCAGCTACAAGCTATGCTTCTGGAGAACTGCTTGTCGTGATGCGCAAGGACTGGCGGCGCGTTCCTCAGCTGGCTCGCTTTGTTACGCACTTTATGCGTTGGCATAAGCCACTTGTTAAAACAAAGCCGCCAGCAGCATAAGCAGGGTAGCTCCGAAGCCAGCGCCAAACACTACGGAGCGCAGCATAAAAATCCCGCTGACGTAGGCCGGCACGTACAGGATTCGCGCGATCAAATAGGTCCAGGCTGCTGCCTCTGTGGTTCCGCTGGAAGCGTCGCCAAGCACAACAACGAGGACGGCGATGGTGAAAATCACAAGATTCTCGATGTGGTTATTCATCGCACGGTAAAGACGACCGGGCGTACCGGTGGGCTCCTGCTGCTCATCCCGCGCTCCGGCAGTGTAGGAAACACCCAACTGCACATTAACCGGTATGGCCATCAGCAGAAACTGCACAAAGTGCAGCAATGCGGCATAGCCGAGTACTTGTAACTCAATCGCCATAGTGTCCTCGTTGTCGACGCGCGGCAGTGCGCTCTCTGGGCTGTTCCCATGGACAGCGCTGATCGCGTGATCACAATGTTGCGGCCCACAGTATATGATAGACCGCCGTGTCGGGAGGACAGGTATCTGTTGACAGCATTACAGTTTTCATACGAAGAGCTAAGCTACTCCGTTAGCACCGACCGGGCGACGGACCTCGAGTGGCTGACTGAAAACCTCGCTCCCGCTTTTGTGATGGAAGCGTCGTCAGGCCACGACCTTGCCATTGACTGCCGGTTCGACGCCCACTGCTTTGAAGCGCTGCTGGCTGAAGTAGAAGCAGGGTCGCGGGCCCCGCTTGCCGTGTTTTCGATGGACGGTCGCGCAGCCGAGTATTCTGGCCTCCTGTCGGGTGGTGCGCCCGGTCTGGTTTATGATGCCGAGCTGGAGTGCATCTACCGTTTCAACCCGGATTGTAATGCGGTAAGCGTGATCGCAGCGACTTGGCGGCCCAGTGTGCGCGTCGGTCTACTGCGCATCGTTCGAGAGCATGTCAGTCAGCGGCTACGGCGGGGCGAAGTGCTCCATCAGCATGCCGCTGCGGCCTCTGGCAAGGCGGGCGCTGTCCTGATTTGCGGCAGCAGGCGAGCCGGCAAAACCACCCTGCTTGGCCAGCTGCTGCGCCATGGTTTTGACTACATAGCCAATGATAGAAGTCTCATTGCCCTGTCTGGTGATGGCGAATTGAGGGTATCGGGTATGCCGACCGTCGTGTCGGTCAGACCCCGCACGACCGAACTCTTGCCAGAGCTTTCCCTGGCGGCGCGCGGGAGATGGTTCGCCAGGGACACGCTTTCGGAAGTGCAGGCCATAGCGTCGCACAAGCTTGAATCAGGCACTCCCGGAAGACTGTCCCTGAGTCCGGCACAGTTCTGTGAACTTTTGGGCCGCCGCCAGCTTGCGGGTAGTCGGCTGCGGTACCTGCTGTTTCCCCGGGTTGACGTCGGCGCCACCGGCATCGCTTTGAAGCCGCTGGGCACTGATACTGCGCGTCGTCGGCTGCTGGATAATACCTTCGCGCTTTCCAGGACAATTTTTACGCCGCAAGGGCAATCACCCTTGAGTCACCAGCACGGGGAAGGACTGCGGGCTGAGGTTGTGGAGCGGTGTGAGTCCTTTGAGGTGACATTGGGCACTGGTGCCATTAATGACACCGAAAAACTACGCTTCCTGTGGCAGCATGATTCAGCCGCTTGAAATGCAATCGCTGACCCTTGCACTGCTCGATGGCCACAGTGCCAGTGCCAGCACGCTGGCTGCTTTGCCTGCAGACCATGCACAGCAATACCTCGCTTTTCTTCGAGAACACGCACTACTCGGCTCCGTGGGTCTCGCTGTTCAGAACCAGTCGCTGCAAAGCGCGCTGCCAGAGCATCTGCGCGTTGAGCTTGCGCAGCATGCTGAGTTCCAGCGCGCATATAACCAGCGCGCATTGCAGACAACAATTGAGCTCAACGATCTGCTCCGGTCCCAGGGCATTCCGGTGATCACTCTCAAGGGCTGCTACTACGCCAAGCGCTATTGGCAAAGCCTCGAGAAGCGCTTTTTGTGGGATATCGACCTGTTGGTTCCTGCCGAACAGCGGTGGCAAGCACTCGGGCATCTGCAGTCGGCCGGCTATGCGACAATGCCTGGATATGTGCCGCGTGGTCGGCTGCTGCGTTCGCTGACGCATGGCGTGACCTTGAAAACGGCGCGTGGGCCCGACCTGGATCTGCATCATAGTTTTCGGGCCCGTCCCGGCTATCGCATTGACTACAGCGATGTGTGGGCCTCGAGTGAGGCGTATAAGCTCGAGGACGCTGAACTACAGGTGCTCTCAAGCGATCACGAACTGCTGTTCTTGCTTTTGGCTGTTGCGCACGATATCGAAGGCGGCAAGCTCAAGCTGAAACTGCTGCTCGACCTCAAACTGCTGGTCCTGGCCCTCGATGCGCACATGGATTGGCCCGCCTTCCTCGCGCGCCGCCGCGCGGAAGGCCTCGACAAGCTTTGCCTGCACGTGCTGGGGTTTTTGGTGCTGGCCCTGGATATGCAGGCCATCGCACCCAGGCTGAACCAACAACTGGAAGATGCATCGCCGCTCGAGGATCTCGCGGACAGAAATAAAGTGCAGCGCATGCTGTACAACCCCCGGCAAAGTCCGGAAAATCGCCGCTGGCTTGCCGCTTTATCGCCTTCTCGCGCCGGAGTATATCTACTGTGGTGGACGCTGACCGTTCCCCTTCGCTACGCCATGGGCCGTAAGATTTAGGCGAGGACGTCTTCACATAAGATCGGGCCCAATGGTAGATCAGATAAAGCAATCCATCAGGGAGCACCTCGAACTCCTCGCGTGGTCAACACGACAGATGATCGGTATCGCGCCCTGGTACACACGCATACTTTTCGTGCTGGGTGTGCTGTCGGGCCTGGCGCCGCTGCTGCTGTTTGTGGCCATACGCGGCCTGGTTGATACGCACATGGTGTTATCGGCGCAGGGCCCTGTGGCGCTTGCGGATATGATGCCGTGGTTCAACCTCGTTGCTCTGGTGGCCGTGGTCGAGGCGCTCGTGGCTCTGCTGCGTAAAAAGGTGGCCTCCAGCCTCGCTGCGAGAGCGGACCTTGAAATCACAACGGGTGTGCTGAAGCAGGCGAACCAGCTCGATGTGGCTTACTTCGATCTCAGCCAGAATCAGCAGGAGATTTCTCGCCTGCAGGGCCAGATATCTAACCGGCTCGTGGAATTGGTTGAAAGAGCAGCGGGGGTTGTTTGTAGCACGGTACAGGGCCTGACCCTTGCAATTATCCTGGTGCTGATTGAGCCGCTGGTGATTGTGCTGGTGGCGCCTTTGTTTATTCCTTACATGATCTTCCAGCTGAAGCTCTCCCAGCACAAGGTCTCCCATACGCTTGCGCACTCGGAGAGCCGACTCCGGGTCGACTACTATGTGGGTTTGTTGTCCGATCGATTGAACTCCGCTGAGGTGAGACTGCTCGGCATCGGCCCCCATATCATCGCTCGCTTCCGCCGGGGTGTGTCTGGTATTCGTCTCGGTCAGCGCAGCAAGGAAAACCTTGATTTTGCCGGGAGCACGCTATTCGCCGTGCTATCGCTGGCTGCTCTTTTCTACGTGTTCCACATCGTGCTCGAGGCAACCCTTCGCCAAGAGGCTACGATGGGTGACCTCATCGTTTTTGCGGCCGCTATGATCCGTATGCGAAAGACAATGGAGCAGTTTACGCAGGATGTCAGCACCTGTGTGGAGCAACTGGGCTATGTAAAGTTTCTGCGGACCTTTATGGAGCGCGTGCCACGCGGTGCCGAAGCCCCCCTGAACACCTTGGAGAAGTTCGATGGCGGCATAGAGATCAGTGGTCTGAACTTTCGCTACCCGGGAACGGACAGCCTCGTTCTTGAGAATCTCAACCTGTCGATTAAGCCGGGTGAGACGGCCGCTATCGTCGGGGACAACGGCTGCGGTAAATCCACACTGGTTAAACTCATTGCGGGTTTTTACCCAGAGTATGAAGGCAGTATCAGGCTATCCGGCCAGGAGCTTCGCGACGTGGTAAATGCCGACCTCTACAGGCAGGTGTCCTTTGTATTCCAGGAGTTCGGTCGTTACGCGGCGACGGTCTCGGAGAATATAGCCTATGGTGACTGGCAGCGACTTGAGCATGATCGGGCGGCTGTGGAAGAACTGGCACAGCGGGTAAATCTGGATGAGCGAATTCGAGCTATGCCAGAAGGCTATGACACGCTGCTGGGTCGAAAATTCGGCAACTATGAGCCCTCAGGTGGCATGTGGCAGCGTATCGCTATCGCCAGAGCCTTCGCCAGCGATGCGCCGCTGCTGATACTGGATGAACCGACCGCCAGCGTGGATGTTCGCAGTGAGTTTGAGCTTTACAGGCAGCTCGGTAGGCTGGCAAAAGACCGCACGACTATTCTAATCTCCCACCGCTTCTCAACTGTCACCATGGCCGACAGGATTTTCGTCATGAGCAAGGGCCGAATTGTCGAACAGGGCAGTCACCAGGAGTTGCTCGAAATGGGCGGCTATTACGCAGAGCTCTATAAATACTATACCTTCAGGATGCAGTTCGATGGCTGAGCTTCACCAGCAAATGCCCCCTATCAGCGTTATTGTGCCGTTCTACCAGGCGGCTAAAACCCTGCGGCAACTGATCGAAGCCTTGCTGACGCAGGACTATTCGGGGGACTATGAAATCCTGTTGGTAGATAACAACTCTACAGATGAAGGACCCGTTATCGCAGCGAGCTATGGTAGTCGTGTGAAGGTACTTGAAGAGCCGGTGCAGGGCTCATCTGCCGCGCGAAATAAGGGTATCGCCGAGTCACAGTTTGACTTATTGGCCTTCACCGACGCCGATTGCGTGCCCCGGGCAGACTGGCTTTCGGCCATGGCCGAGCACTGGTCTGAGCCCGAGGGGATCACATTTGTTGGCGGACCCATTCTCGCCCGAGAACCCGCAAACAGTATTGCCCGGTTCGTCCAGGTGAAGTTCGACCAGAGGGCAGCCATAGAGACGTTCAAGCCGCCTGCGATTATCACCGCTAACATCCTGGCGCGGCGCCGCGATTTGGAAACCGTGGGGCTATTTGATTTGCGATACTTGCTCGGCCAGGACAGTGAGATTTCTTTTCGCGGCTTTTTTGAGCACCAGGCTAGCTTCAGCTTCTGCGCGGCGGCTGTCGTTGAGCACGAGAACGTGAACAGCCTCTTCGGCTTGATTAGCAAGGGCTGGGAGCACGGCACCGGGTCAGCATACGTCTGGGCTGGCTATAGTGAACGACTGGGTGTGTCGCCCGTCGAGCGAGCGCGTAAGCTGCAGCCTTACGCCGATGCCCTGCTGGCTGCTTGCGCTCTTCTGCCAGCGCTCTTCACGGAGGGTGGCGAAGGGCAGCGTCGCCGAGATAGTTTCTACAACGCGCTGTTCGATATGGGCAAGCAGGCAGCGTTCGCCTGGCATACGCTGATCCGGGGCATAAAGCTATGACTGACTTCGCGGCGGCCATTGTTATTCCACTGAAGACTCAGGTGAGTTGCTACCTCGAACAGTGCGTCCAATCTGCGGTCACACAAACGGTTCCAAGCCAGGTCATTGTGATCACCTCGCAAGACACCCCATCCGACAACCTCGATGTACTGACGGGTCTGGCTCGACTTTATCCGAATTTGCGGGTGCAGGAGGGCATCGCCGGTAGTGGCTTTGCCCAGTCGCTCAATCAGGGTATAGCCCTAGCTGAGACAGAGCGGGTCGGATTTCTGCTCAGTGATGACTGGCTGCTGGAGACCGCTGTCGAATACTGCTTGGCGCACTCGGCTGATATCGTCTGTACCGGGCACTGCGGCTACTCTGCGGACGGTCAACAGCAGTTTTGGGAGAGGCGACTCAGCATCGAGGCGTTTGAGCAATTGCAAACGCTGGAGCAGAAGGCAAATTATCTGACGCATTTTTTCTTGTTCAAGCGCTCCGCTCTGCTGGAGGTGGGCGGCGTAGACCCGGGTATCGGCTTGACCGGTGCGGATGACTATGACCTGCCATGGACGATGCTGGAGCGGGGCGCCTCTGTCGCAATGGTGCCGGAGCCACAGTATTGCGTTCATGATCATGATGGGACGAGGCTCACGCTTCGCGACCCTGATTTACAAATAGCCGACCTCAGAAAGATATTTGCCAAGCATGGGGTCGCCAGCGACGAGGTTGAACAACTTATCGAGATCAAACGGCGCTGGTATGGCGTGCCTACGCATGTTGCCATGGCGTCGATTAGCGCCAAGGACACGGGCTCCAGTTCTGATGCCTGAGTGCACAGCCGACACAGGGGCCATACACAAAGACCTGCTCGCGCTAATTAGCGAGATGGATGCCGAGCTGCTGGCGGTGGAGCCAGTAACTCGACTGCCTTCGCTTGAGTCGCTACGCGCCAGCTATCGGCTGACATTTACTGGGGGTCTGACGCTGAAAGGCCGCGTTCTAGATACAAGCGAGCGTGTGAACAGGATTTCACAGCTGCATCCCCTGCTTGACGATGCTGTCTTCCCTGCGCTCAGGGCGGCGCGAGGACATGCGGTACTCGAGGAGTGGGTGCCCGATGCTGCCCCAGTGAATGAGGAAGGGGCGAGGGAATTGTGCTATCGCGCCGGTGAGATACTCGGTTCCATACATACCACGACCGTTCCCGAGCGCTGCGGCGCGGAGATCAGGCTAGCCCCCGACGATAGCGTGCAACGCCTCCGAGATGCGCTTCGCTTTCTGCGCGATACGAATCTGTTAAGTGTGTCGGCCGTGAGAGATTTGGAAACTCACGCGCAGTTAAATGCGCCGCAAACCCTCGACGCTGGCCTCGTGCATCTGGACTTCTGTGCAGAAAATATGGTCGAGAGCAGCGCCGGCCTCCTGGTTGTCGATAACGAGCTTGTTGACCTTGGCGCATTGGATATGGACCTGGCGCGTACCTGGTACCGGTGGCCTAATCTCGATCGCCAAGCCTTTATGCGCGGTTATGAGCTTAGCCGTGATCTCACGCCCTTTTTGCATCACCAGACGTTCTGGGCGGTCTTTGTGCTGGTTCGGGCCGCCGCATACCGCCATCGAGTCGGCTATGATCCCGGCAAGATGATAGAGAGCCTGCAGGCGCTCTCACGCGGGAAGCCGCCGCAGCCCTGGCGACATTTCCACACCCGCGGTTTTCCCTCAAGTCGCCTAAAAGTAGGATTTTGCTGTGATTATCTGGCAACGGGTGGGCAGGAACAGATGTGTTTCAATATGGTTCAGGCGCTGGACAAAACGCTGTTTGAACCGCGGGTTTATGCCTTCCGCGGCGGAGCGGTAGCCACAAAAATAGAGGCGCTGGGCGTGCCTGTGAAGTTGGCATCTATGGCTGATCCGCTGTCCTGGCAAAGAGGCTGGACAGAGCAGGATGCGCGTGAGAAAGCCGACTACCAGCGGCTGCTGAAGGAGTGGGTGGTACAAGATGGCGTGGACGTATTAATCGCCTTTGCCTGCCCCGAAGCCGTCGACGCCGCGAATGCATCCAAGGTATCAGCGCTGATTGAAAAGCTTGATGGCCCTTACATGCTCGATCGAATTTCCGATAAATCGGCCTTTGATGTTGTCGTCGCCGAATCGAGGGAGATCGAGGATTTGGTCAGATCGCGCGCCTCGGACTTCAGCACCTCCGATGACCGGATCACTCGTGTTTACCCCGGTGTAGACCTGGAAGCCTTTTCTCCTGAGCGTTTCTGCGCCAGCACCGAGCGGGCGCGGCTGGGTTTCTCAGCGGGTGATTTTGTGGTGGGCTTTGTTGGCCGGCTTTCGCCGGAAAAGAACGTGGGTCTGCTGTTGGATGCGCTGGCTAGTCTTCCTGCCGAGATAGCGGGCAGGGCGATCAAGCTGTTCATTGCGGGCCCTGATGAGGGAGAAAAGGCAGCGCTGGAAAACAAGATCGCGGCGTTGCAGCTAAATGATCGTGTGGTGCTTCAGGGTGAGCCCGATGAAGTGGCGCGCGTGATGAGCGCCTTTGATGTATTTACCATCGTTTCGTTGACCGAGGGTTTGCCGACGGCTCTGCTGGAAGCCATGGCGATGGGCCTGCCTATCGTCGCGACCAATGTGGGCTCCATAGCGGAAGTGCTTCATGGCAATGGGCTGCTGGTGCGTTCGAATGACGCCCTTGCTCTAGCCGCCTCGTTGCAGGCGTTGGCGGCTGATCCCGGGCAGTGTGAAATGTATGCCTTGAAGGGTCGCAGGAGTGCCCGGGCCTTCAGCCTCAGAAGCAATATCGTCCACTATGAGCGGATTATTTTGTCGACTATACGTAGGCGTGGCACCTTAGCTCAACTGGCGGTGCTGGGCGCGCATAAGACTATGAACCTGGAAGACGAGTGAACTCAACTGAAACGGTTCGTATCGCGATAGTCGCGAGCTTGTTCCCGACGGTCTCCGAGACTTTCGTCATGAACCACGCCACTGGGCTTATGGACCTGGGGTTTGAGGTCGATGTTTATGCGTTCGGCAGGGAGAAACTCAGCGACTATGGCCATAAGAGTCTGGATGATTATCGGCTCCTAGACAGGCTCACCTATTTGCCTCGCTGCCTGGAAGGCAGCCTCGAGGTGGGCCGGATGCTCCGCCGGGGTTACGCAGCGATACACTGCCACTTTGGGGAGGTCGCGGAGCGCCTTGCACCACTAAAGAGCGCATTGCCTGAGACGCACTTCGCCGTAACGTTCCATGGACGCGATTTGCGCCAGGCGAAACAATCAGCGCAATCCTACGGCCGAACCTTCGACGCCTTCGACAGCGTCGTGAGTATCTGTAGTTACAATACGGCCCGTTTGCGCGCGCTTGGCTGTCCCCAAAGTAAAGTAGTCTGTTTGCCCAATGCTGTGGATTCGGCACGCTTCTGCGCTACCGCCCGAACGCGCGGCGAGGTGCTCAACATTGCCTCGGTTGCGCGCTTGCACCCTGATAAAAACCTGGCACTCGCACTTCGCGTCATGAAGCGGCTGGCTCAAAACGGGGTGGATTTTCATTACTCGATAGCAGGTCACGGGCGTATGCATGACGAGCTTCAGGGGCTGATTCAGGACTACGGCCTTTCACGCCATGTGACGCTGCTAGGACAGTGCTCCCAGGAGGAGGTAGTAAAACTGTTACAGAAATCGGATGTGTTCCTACTTTCCAGCAGTGCGGAAGCTGCGCCCGTCTGCGTTCTCGAGGCGCAGTCAATGGAATTGCCGGTAGTTGCAACACGGGTTGGTGGCGTCGCGGAACTGGTCGCTGATGGTGAAGCTGGTCTGCTGGTAGCACCGGACGATGAGAAGGCATTAGAGACTGCATTGCGCAGACTCGCGAATGACCCGCATCTCATGAGCCGGATGGGGCGAAAGGGGCGCGAAAATATTCTGAAGACGCATGATCACAAGGCGCAGATCAACCGGCTGGCGCACCTGTACCAGCTGGCCACTGTCAGGAATATAGGTGACTATCCGAGCTGCAATCGCTAGTTTCGCGCATACTCGCGCTTCATTCGCTATTGAAAAGCTCGGCGTACACGGCCGCTCGATGATCCCAGGTATGATAGTTGAGAATGTGGTTAACAGCCGAGTTCGGGCTCTGCGGTGATTTCGCTGCAGTAATCAATTGTGCGGCAATAGCGTCATCATCGCGGTAGTTCGCAACGCTGCCCCAGTTACATTCCTCCAGTATATGGTTATTTGGCACCGGCGCCTCGCTCACTACCGGAACGCCGCACCTGATTAACTCATACAGTTTGCTGCTCTCGTTATGCTGTATTTCGCCCTGTGCCAAAACCAGGCCGACGTCAGCGTTTTGCATATAGTCGTAAATGAGGCGGTTATCGATGGGACCAAGATAGTCAACGACAGCTGGGTCGAGAAAGCCGGCATCGCCCGGGCCGATCATCACCAGTCTTACACCAGAGCCTTGGAGGCGCTGGCCGATACTATTCATGCGCCGCTGCCACAGCTCATTAATCTCCGGCTGGGTTTCCCGATCGTAGATATTGCCAATGTATACGGCGATTTTATCCTTGCTGTCCGCGAACGGATTGTTGCCCAGTGCTGGTAGTTCGCGGTCCACGCCCGTGGGTACGAAAAGCACCCGGTCGCTCGCACCATGCTCGCGCTGCCATAGTTCTATGCTCTCCTGTGTCAGTATTGAGACATAGCGAGCCTGACGGGCGATTCTTTGCTGCAACTCGAAAAGCTGTCTGCGCTCCTCGCCAAAAAAATACACTCCTTCCTGGCCATCTTCGCTGCCTACGACGGAGCCCAGTTTGCTAATAATAAAAGGGTGGTCGGCACCACCCAGCCGCTCGAGGTGCTCAAAGCCATGGTGAAACTCTGTTTTAATCACGTCGTAATCCTGCCAGTGCATCTCGCCGGAGCTGACGTAGCGCAGGTTTTCCCCGGCGTCGAAGGTGCCCGAAGGACGGTTCAAGACGATATCCACCTGATGCCCCTGCCGGGCGAGTGCTCTGGCCATGCGATCCCATCGAACGGTGTCCATGGCAAAGGCCTGAAAGGGTTCTGAGTAAGTCCAGCTATAGACGCTTGCTATTCGTGCGATGTCACTTTCTCCTCAAGAGGTCTTCAAACAGTGCCAGATAGCGTCTGGCAATTTTGCTCATATCGTAGTCAACCACGCTATCGCGACAGCGTATCTCCATGGCTGGCCCATAGCTCCGGAGGATATGCCGTAACCCGGCGGCGAACTCAGTTATATTACCGGGTCTGCACAGCATGCCGTTTTCGCCGTCCCGGATAATTCGGGGTACAGAGCCCACTCGGGACGCCACAACGGCGGCGCCACAGGACAAGGCTTCAAGGATGGCAAGGGGCATGCCTTCCGTGCGCGATGGGAGCGCCAGCACGCGGCTGTTCCGGTACAGCTGGCGCAGCTCTTCCGGTGTTATCTCTCCGTGCAGGACGACGCGCCCCGACTCGATCAATTTCTTAACCCGGGCCTGCTGGCGCGCCGTCAGATAGAAACCACCTCTATCAAAATGCTCGATATTGAGGCCTCGGCCCACGAGGTGCAGCCGGTCGTCGCAGCTATTGGCTACCCGCAAGAAGCCGGACAGGGTCTCCCTGAGCCCTTTAAAACGATTCAGCTTGCCGACATAGACAATTCCGCTGCGCGCCGCCCCCGTGCTCGGCGCAAAATAGTCGGTCGGCAGGCCAGTGGGAATGAAGGTGACATTCGACAGCGCTTTCGAACGGCAGTAGTCGAGCATAGGCTCGCTAACGACGACGTTATGGGATAGCTGCTGCATGAGCTTGCGGATGATGGCAGCAGAC
The DNA here is from genome assembly GCA_038748065.1 of Pseudomonadota bacterium. Taxonomy (GTDB): domain Bacteria; phylum Pseudomonadota; class Gammaproteobacteria; order Pseudomonadales; family Halieaceae; genus JBCDJG01. The sequence continues at coordinate 31,192 of JBCDJG010000039.1, read as the reverse complement.
CAGCTCGGGCCCGAGTAGGCGCCGTAGCGGGGCACCAAGTCCATCATGCCGTGCATCGTGCTGACAACCGGTATTGACCGCGTCTGCTGGATGGCGCAAGCCTCATGTAATAGCCCGGTCGGCATGTGGCAGTGCAGCAGGTCTGGTTGAAATTCTTCGAGCAAGTCAGCGAGTACGTTCACACGCTGCGTTAGATCTTGTGGCGCCATAATGTCTTGCTGGCGCGGTACAATGCGGATACCCCGGCCGTATAGCGCTGTCTGGTGTTGCGGGGAAAAGGGATAGACGAGCGTTTCATCCTCGTCCTCTATTTCCAACGTCTCCTGGGTTATCAGGGTCATTTCAACACCAAGGTCGGCTAAGCTGGCGGCGAGCTCGCGACTAAAGACCTCGGCGCCCCCGGCGGGTGGTGGTAAGTTGCAGAGAACGGCGAGATTCATCGAGAGCGGATAACAGGTGTCAAAACTGGCAGGAAGCAGGGAGTTACAGCAAAAGAGCAGCGATTTAAGGCGTGAGCAGAGTTCTTGGTGGAGCAAAGTACCACCCGCGCCCATTTTTGTCATGAACTTTCGTCGTAGCCTCCTAAACACTAGCAGGGTGTCCGGTAGAGATGTCGCGGACTCCATTTCCCGATGAAAATTCTCAACGTCGTCGGTGCCCGTCCCAACTTCATGAAGATGGCCCCGCTGGTACGTTGCTTGCGAGACCGGGGCATAGAGCAGAAGCTGGTACACACCGGCCAACACTACGACGCTAACCTTTCGAAGGTTTTTTTTGACGATCTCGAGATGCCGGAGCCCGATGTATTTCTGGGCGTCGGTGCTGGCAGCCCGACCGCACAGATCGCCAGGATTATGCTTGCGTTTGAAGAGGTTTGCGCAGCCGAGCGCCCCGATCTGGTTGTGGTCGTGGGCGACGTCAACTCCACGCTGGCCTGCAGCCTGGTGGGCGCCAAGGCACTGATTCCGGTGGCGCATGTGGAAGCGGGTCTGCGCAGCTTCGACATGCGTATGCCGGAAGAGGGGAACCGAGTTGTGGTAGATCGCCTGTCGGAGCTGTTGTTTACGCACTCGCAGGACGCGAACGAGAACCTGCTGCGCGAGGGTATTGCCCGCGAGAAACTGCACTTGGTAGGGAACATCATGATCGACTCGCTGGCCAACCACCTTGAGCGGACTGATGCGTCGCCAATACTTGATGAATTGTGCCTCGAGCCCGGCCGCTATGGCGTTGTCACGCTGCACCGGCCGTCAAATGTCGACGTGCCTGAGACGCTGCTAGGCATTATGGCTGCACTACACGATATTGCCGAGGAAGTCCCGCTGGTCTTTAGCTGCCACCCGCGTACCGCCAAGCAGCTGAAGGGCTTGGCAGGTTATCAGGCGCTGGCCGGGCGTGGTGATCTTCGTTTGCTGCCACCCCTGGGCTACCTCGACTTTCTTCGTCTCTATTCCAACAGTCGGCTTGTGCTAACGGATTCCGGGGGCTTGCAGGAAGAAACGACCTATCTCGGCATCGACTGCGTAACCTTGCGCGAAAATACTGAGCGTCCGATCACGATCGATGAAGGCACAAACAGGCTGGCGGGTACCAAACCGGCGCAAATTGTGGCCGCTGCGCGCGCGTGCAGTGGCCTTCGCGATGGTAGTTACACGCCCCCTGCGCTGTGGGATGGCAAGACGGCGCAGCGAATTGTCGACGTTTTAGAACGTTGGGCTGTGCAGCGATGAGCGTTTAAACACCCCTGTAGAATGCGGCGATGCGTGCGGCGTGATACTCAAGGGTAAAGCGCTCGCGATACTCTGCGCAGGCGGCAGTCGCCGCCGCAATTTGTTTGGGCCGTGCAATGATCGCGGCAAGATCCTCAATTTCATTAACCAGGAAGCCCGTTCCGAGCTCTTCGATGTAGTCCGCGATACCTCGGTAGCTGTTGGGGCAGACCACCGGTATTGCGCCGTGTAACCAGCCTGAGACAGCCTTGGTGGGCAAACACACTTCGAGCGTTGCAGACTCGTTGCGGTTTTCCGCCTGTAGTTCGTGGAAAACACCCATGAGGTCGTAGCGGGAAGTGATATCGGACAGGCGATGGCCGTCCCGGAAAGGCACGGCTTCATGAAAATGGTAATCCGGGTGTTGCTGTGCGAGCTGTCGGTATGCGCCGAGGTCCAGACCCTCCCATTCATGAAAGTGGCTGTGCACGACCAGGCCAAGCTTGAGCAGTCTTTGGATAATATCGCCGTACCAACGGCCGTCATTGGGTGCTGGACCGGCGGTACCAACCAGAGCGATATGCACCCGGCTATCGGATGCAGAGTGCTTCTCGCGCACCGGCCCCGCGTTTCGTCGTGCAAAAGCGTGCGGCACGATGAGAGAGTTTTGCGATAAATCCAGACCGTGGGATCGTTCCAGGTAGCGCTGGAGCGCGCCGCTGACGAATATCCAGGCATCTGCCGCGCAGACTGCATCTCGCTCCAGGCGCCAGGTGTCTGAGTTGGGTTGTGCTCCACTCAGTGTGGTTAGCGGATCACGGCACTCGAAGACAACCTTGACGTCACTGGCGGCAACCTCACGGACCATCAAAGTCATGCGCTCATGCAAGTAGTACATTAGGTGCACGATGTCCGGGCGAACCTTTTCAATAAGGCTGCGTAGGGCTCTTTCCGTTTCTGCTGCTGATGGTCCCTCTGCGCTACCGATGCAGCGCGCGTCTATGCCCCAGCGGGCCGCGTTGGCGACCGAACCCTGGTGTGCCTCGCGGGCATAGACCACGGTGAGATCGACGTGCGCCTGCAGTGACGCGAGATAATCCGTGTGCGTCCACTTATAGGTGCTGACGATTGCGAGTACTTTTTTTCGTATGCTTGTCATGAATCGATCTCGCTCCGCGCCAGGTGGCCTGCCCCTGTCTGCTATAGCTCACTGTCAATGCAGTCTGCGCTCGCATTCACAGGATTGCAGCGCGCAATGTTGTCGCCGGGAATCTCGACTTTGTAGTCGGTGAAGCGCTGATCGGGCACGGGATAGTCCGTACTGATGAAGTGCGCGCCCGACAGAAGTGCGGTGTCGCGACGCGTGGTGTCACCGGTTCTGGCCTGTTCCGTGCCGGCATCTGCCCGTGTGCGGACCATGTAGCCCTGCCGTACCCACGCCTGGATGGTCTGGAAGTCATCTGGGCTGTTCTGTTTGATAAAGGCAGCCTCGGGAGTGCCCGGTTCTGAGTCCGTAAAGAGCACGCGGCCAGCGAGGGACGGATGCCCCTCGATATACAGGTCGCGAGTGGTTCCGCCGTTATCCAGCGCGAACATGATCCTGCCCCTGGCGTCGTCCAGACGAGGCCAGCCGACCGTTAATATGGTCTCCTCGAGGCTCGGACGCTCGCCTCGTACCCAATCTGGCGTGATCAACTGTTCTGTGCTGAAGACCGAGAGGATTTCCTGGTCGATCGAATCGAGCGCCCTGGCATCGAACGGCAGCGGGACAACAAATCCGAGATCGAGTGGGTCATCGATGGGCGCGTCCTTGGCCTCCACCAGGATCATGATCGGGAGGTGTCCGGGGTTGGCATCCGACCAGGATTTGACCGCTCTTAGGCACTCTACAAGGCTGAGGCAGTTTGTTTCGTAGTCGATCTCCTGTATGTGCAGAACCTTGAGCCCGGCTTCATCCAACTCTGGCAGCTTGGACTCAGGGTCTTCCCCAACCAGCACCAGGGCCTGCCTGCTCGCATAGAGCCCGCCCTCTGGGTCATAGAACACATCCAGTTCGATCTGGCGGATACCCTGATTCGTGAATTGCTCCTGTAATGGCAGGTGCGAATAGTCGAGCGAGTCCGCGAGTGTCGGGTCGACACTGCGCAGGATTTCGAAAAGGTCCGGGCGAATGGGCCGTTTGTAGCTGTTGTGGGTGCCGAGATATTGAACCTCGTTCATGGCGATAGGGCTCAAGGGGGGACGATCGCTGCCGTCACTGCAGGCGACCAGTGCCATGCACGCCGCGGCAAATGCGGTGACGCGTGTTTCTCGATTCATGGGTACTCCGCTGCCAGCCTGACTTCTACAGACAAGTTACCGAATCGCAGCGTGCCTCACAAATGTGCGGCCCTTAGGTGAGCGGCGCTGCAGCGAGGGCGCAATAGCTACTCGAGATAGCCGCTGGCGTCCCGAGTCTGGGTATCGAGATTGAGTTCGAGGTAGTCGTCGCCGTATCGGAAGCTGATGTCGTCGCCGGGGAAGGCGGACTGGCTCCACGGGTTGCCATAGCGCTCGTAGTCATCGAGTTCAACGGGCGTGCCGTTATGTAACACATCGCCCTCCCAGCCCATCTCCAGTGTGCCTAGCGACGGTGAGTCGAAGCGCAGGGTCAGTGCATCAGCGTCTGCCTGAAGGGAGGCGTTGCCAATAGCGGCCCGGAAGCTGGCGAAGTCGCCGAAGGCGTCCGCGTCCCCGAGTTCCAGCAGCCAGATGGTTTTCTCGCCGTTGGCTATGATCTCGTAGTCTTCGCCGCCGTGGCGCTCTGCATCGGTATTGCGCACCCAATCGGCTGCAGGATCGGATGACCACAGCGCCAGATAGGCATCGCCAAGCCGGGCGAAGAACCACTGGCCTTCCTTTACCGTTTCGTCGAACCGGGCGCGCGGCAGGAAGGCGTGGGTGTAGAGCGGCTGGTTGGAGTAGTAGAGGCCGTCGCGGGTGTCAACGTCATACAGGGTCATGACTACGTTCTTGACCTGCGCAGCGCGGGGCAGGGTGCCGTAACCCACCCAGTAATTGGGGGTGGCGGATTCCGGGTCCTCTGTCGCCGGGTGCGTAGTGAAGGCTACCGCCTGCTGGCCCAGTGTTGCCTGCCAGATAGAGGTCTGGTCGCCGCCAAAACCCTTGCGCCAGTCCTGTGCTGTACTGAGCATATAGCTCGGGGTGCGGTAGGTGTAGATGTTCACCTCAGGCCGGTAGTTACGGGTGATGTCCCACTCGTATTCCTCTGCGGCGAAGGCGCGTAAATCTGGATCATCCAGGATTGAACGGTATTCTTTGAACGCTGCGAAGTCCCGGTGGTCCCACCACTCATAGGTGTTGAGCATCTCGTAAAACATGTCGATGAACAGTGGGTGCGGATAGGGCTCCGTGGTGAGGAAGGTCATGCCGTCTTCCAGGCGGTCGAGGCTCAGGCCCCACTGCGCTGCCTCTTCGAGCTTGATGCCCATGCGCTGGCGGTTCTCCATGGCGTTTTCTTCAACGTCTCTGGCGATCTTGCGCAGTACCGCCGGTACGCGGTAGTTGTCGGACATGGCCAGCATGCTGGCGGTCATGTTGCCGGTATTCTGCGTATGCAGGTCGAAAGCCATGTGCACCGCGCCGCGAGTTGAGTCTCGCCCGGCGTCTTCCTTCTGTGAGTAGGTACGACCATGGGTCGAGGAGAAGAAGCCCTGAAAGCTGTTCAGGGCGAGATCGGCGAACATCAAGTCCAGTACAATGGTGGCTTTGGCGACAATCTCGGCATCGTCCGCGAGGTTGATCAGGGCGAGGAGGGCGGGCATGTCCTCGTTGTAGTAAACGTTCGACAACCACTCGCTGAATCCGCTCTGATAGCGTAGTTCGAGCCACTTCATGATCCTGGGGCGGTAGACCTCCATTTGCTCGAGGCCCGTGCGGCCCGACGCAGGAAAGAGGGTGTCAGGGTACAGCTGGCCCGCCAGGTAGGCGCCCGAGGTGAAGAGGATGTAATGGTTTTCGGTCCAGGTCACCATTTCCTGCAGATCGGTCGTGCCCGGAACGTCCTCCAGTTCATCTGGCCAGAATTTGAAGCGTATGACCTCTTCTTTGATCGCCTGGTACACCGCAGGGTCCATGCCCGGGCTGTCTTCCAGCGTCGCGAGAACGGTTAACAAGCCCGGCAGGCCGAAGTCGGCGGTATCGTCTCGCGTATTGAGCTGCTCAATGTCCCTGTCAAACGCGCCTGCCGGGGGTTCCTCCCCCATGGCGAGATGGATCATGCCACCGTAAGTGCCGCCGCTGCCGTTGGCCAGCGTTTGTTCCATATAGTCGCGCTGGACCGCTTGGAACGCGCTTTCGACAGCACCGCCTGAATCGACTGGCGCGCGAGAATCGCCACCGTCGCTGCAGGCTGAGAGGATTAGGCTGGATGCCAGAAGCAGGCAGGCGAAAGAGTTGCGCATGGAGAGACTCCGGCTGATCGATATTTGGCTGTACTATAGTACGACCAATCCCGCGAAGTCAAATTTTTGTACGTTCGTACAGTTTAAATTGGTAGTCCCTGCAAAGGCGCTGTTTATCGATGATTCAGCGGGCTAGCCAGCCGCCGTCGACCGCCAGCGTGTGCCCGTTCACATAGGCTGACGCGGGACTGGCCAGGAACACCACGGCACCGGCCAAATCCGCTGCCTCGCCCCAGCGGCCGGCAGGAATGCGGCCAAGGATCTCGGCGTTGCGCTGGCTGTCCTGACGCAGCTGCTCGGTGTTGTCGGTCGCCATGTAGCCCGGTGCGATGCCGTTGACGGTGATGCCATGGCTGGCGAGTTCATTGGCCATGAGCATGGTGAGGCCGCGAACGCCGGACTTGCTGCTGGTGTAGGAGGCCACGCGGATGCCGCCCTGGTACGACAGCATGGAGGCAATGTTGATGATGCGACCGCCCTCGCCCTGTTGCACGCACTGTCGTGCTACCGCCTGCGACAAAAAGAACAGCGTCTTCAGATTGAGGTCCATCACCTCGTCCCAGTCTTTCTCGCTGAAATCGAGCAGGTCGGCGCGGCGAATGGTGCCTGCGTTGTTGACCAGAATATCCACGCGACCAAATCGCTCTACCGTCTTGCCGACGATATCTGCTACGCAGCTGCTGTTTGTCAGGTCTGCTCCGATAGCCAGGTAGGACCGGCCGGCTGACTCGACGGCAGACGCCGTTGCCGAGGAGTCGCTGACGCCAACGCCGACGATATTGGCGCCGGCCTGGGCGAGGGCGGTAGCCATGCCCTTTCCAAGACCTCGTGAGGCGCCGGTTACGATGGCGACTTTCCCATCCAGCTTGAAATCATCCAAAATCATGTGCTTTTCTCTTCTTAAAGTTCCGTGACTCATCAAATTCACTTGGCTGCTCAAGGCCAGCTTTCCCTGCATTCGACAGCAGGTAGCCGTAGCCCAGATGCCGGAGGTATGCGACGCTATCGGCAATGCCATCCCAGGGCTTCCCTGACGCCTGCTCCAATGCCATGTGCTGCACATCGGTGGACTGACAGGCGGCGATGATTGCGGCGATGTCCAGGGTGCCCCGGCCCAGTGCGGCATCCTCAGGCCTTGGGCCAAGCAAGCCGCGTTGCAGGCAGAAATCCCGCAAGTGAACAACGCGAACACGGCCCTTGAGCTGTTCGATGAGCAGCTGTGGGCTCAGTCCACCCCGGGTTGCCCAATAGGTATCGAGCTCAAAGGCCACATTAATCGGGTCGGTGTTTTGCGCCAGCAGAAACAGCCCAAGGTCCTCGCCATAACGACGTAGCTCGAAGTCGTGGTGGTGAAAGCAAAGCTGCAGGCCACGCTCTTTATACCAGGCGCCGAGCGTGTTCAGCCGCTGCGCAAAGCGCAGGAGCGCATCTCTTCCACCGAGAATCGCGGGTAAGGGCAACACCGAAACGGCACTGGTCTCGCACTGCAGCAGCTGGTGATAGCGCAGCATGGCGTCTCGCTGTGTATCCAACAGTTTGAAGGTAATCTGGCTGCTGGCAACGGCTATGCCATGCCGATTGCTGGCGCTGGCCACGGCCTCGACGATCGCAGGCTGCCAACGGATATAGGCGAGTTCCACTGCGCCAAGACCCAGAGATGCCAGCCGGGCGAAGGATGCATCGATGGCCGCGGGGCTTTTCATATCCCGGCGGATCGTGAAGGTTTGGACTCCCAGCCGAGGCACGGTTTTGTGCCTACAGCAATTCGGCTGGCGTCAGATGATCCATGTCGTCGAAGGTCTGGTTCTCACCCACCATGCCCCAAATGAAGGTGTAGTTGCTGGTGCCTGCGCCAGAGTGAATAGACCAGCTTGGCGAAATCACCGCCTGCTCGTTCGCGACCATGATATGACGGGTCTCCTGGGGCTGGCCCATCAGATGAATGACCCGTGACGACTCGTCCATGTCGAAGTAAAAGTAGACTTCCATGCGTCGCTCGTGGGTGTGGCAGGGCATGGTGTTCCAGATGCTGCCGGGCTCGAGTACCGTCAGGCCCATTACCAGCTGGCAGCTTTCGCAAACGGCCGGGTGCACATATTGATAAATGGTGCGACGGTTGCAGGTCTCGTCTGAGCCAAGATGTACCGGATTGGCCTGGGCAATCTCGATTTTGACCGCGGGGTAGGCCTGGTGGGCCGGGGCGCTATTAAAGTAAAACTTGGCGGGATTGTCGGGGTCGACGGATTCGAAGACCACGTCCTCCACACCCATGCCGATGTACAGGCCGTCGCGGTGGTCGAGCCCGTAGCGCTCTCCGTCGAGCGACACGCTACCGGCGCCGCCGACGTTAATAATGCCCGCCTCGCGCCGTTCGAAAAAGGTTTCCACGCCCATTTCCTTGCCCGCCTGCAGTGAGACGCTTGCGGTGACCGGCATAATACCGCCGGCAATGATACGGTCCACGTGGGAGTAGGTCAGGCAGGGCTCGTTCGCCTTGAACACCGTATCCACGAGGAAGTGCTTCCTCAGCTGGTCGGTAGAATAGTGCCTGACGTCATCAGGGTGGTTGGCGTAGCGAATGTCCAGTTCCATGTTGATCCTCGTTGTCCTTCAGTACAGTGAGTACTGTCTCCAGCCGTATTCGGCAATGCATCGTGTTGGATGTGGTCGCTATTGTACACATTAACTGTACTATGGTACAGTCACCTCATTCGCAGCGAAATGCAGGTTTAAAGTGACGTCAGCCCCCAAAGCATCGAGTGCACCCAAAGCGCGGCGCAGCCGCGCCGAACAGCGCGCTGAAACCCGCGGGCGCATGCTGCAGGCCGCTCTGGACCTGATCATCGAGGAAGGCATCCGTAGCGTACGCCACCGCGCTGTCGCTCGTCGCGCTGGCGTCGCTTTGGGCAGCACCACCTATCACTTCGACAGTATAGAAGAGCTGATCGTTAGCGCGTTTCAGTACTGGCGGGAGCGCGCGCTGCTGGTGGAAAATCCGTTCTACCTGAGAACCGGGGAACTGCTTGCCGATTACAACGGGAGTGTAATCCCGCAGGCTGAACGGGCTTTGGTTGGCGCGAAAATACACGCCATATCAGTCGGCTACATGGAGAGCCAGCTGTCTGGAAAGCGTGAAGACCGGCTCTTGGAGCTGGCCTTCCATCATGAATCTGTGCGTTACCCGGCCTTGAAAGAGCTGGTTATGGAAGAGTGGCAGGCCCAGCATGACTACCTCGCGACGGTGCATCATGCGCTGGGCTCAGCGCAGCCCTCCGTTGACGCTCGTCTGACAGTTGCCCTGTTTCGCCAGATCGAGCAGTGGGTGGTTATCGGTGACGTTGAGAAGCCGGACATGGAGCTGGCCAATCGCCTGCTGCATCGCCATCTCTCACTGTGCATTGGCGCTGAACTGCCCGCGCTGGATCAATGAGCCAGGTATGACGGCCGTCACTGAAACCCTCGGCGCCAGCGCAAGCCTTGTCGACGATCCCCGATTCAGTCGCGCCATAGATCTGGCCGATGCCTCGATCAAACGCTTGCAGCCCGAAAAGCAAAAATGGATGTGGGGCGAGGCGCTTTACACCTACGCACTGCATTTACTGGATGAGGCGTTGGGTGAAGATCGTTATCTCGATTACATCTGTCGCTACCTTGATCACCATATCGAAAAGAGCTATCGCGTAGACCAGTCCGATACCATGGCGCCGGGGCTGTCGGCTTACGCAGCCTGGTTGCGCACCGGCGAGCCGCGCTACCGCCAAGTGGTGGATCGGGTTCTCGACTACCTGTTGAATGCCGAGCGCGTACTGGATTACATGCCCAATCATCTCGGTTCGTCACCAGAAGGCAAGCTTTACCCCAAGAGTGTCTGGGTCGATTCGGTGATGATGTACGGCGTGTTTTCCGGCTGGTATGGCCGCGAGGCCGGGGACGATGCAATCTACGATTTTGCACGCCGCCAGCCGGCACTTTTTGCGCGCTACCTGCAGGACCCCGATGACGGCCTGTTCTATCACTGCTACTGGACCCGCGCCGGGCACACCTATCCAAAAAGCAAGCTTTACTGGGGGCGCGGCAACGGTTGGGTAATTGCCGGCCTGCCGTTGACGATCGAACACTTTGACGAGGGGAGCGCTGAGCGTGGTGAGGCGATCGCGATCCTCGAGCGTACCTCTGCGGCACTGCTTCCCTATCAGCGTGAAGACGGTTTTTTCGAGACCGTGTTTAACAAGCCGGGTAAGACCTATGTGGAAACCAGTGCCACGGCGCTCATCGCCAGTGGCTGGATGCAGGGCGTGGCCGAGGGTTACCTGGACGTCAGCTACCTCGAGCCGGGACTCAGAGCCTACGATGCGGTGATCGACTCTCTAGAGATAAAGGATGGCCTGCTCAGTATGCCGGCCATCAGTGCACCCACGATCGCCATTCAAGTGCTGCCCTACCTCGGCTATAAATTCACGCCGCGAGGAAATGACTGGACTTATGGCCTGGCGTCGCTGTTCTTTGCGGCGCTCAGCTACGGCAAGCTGGCTCTGGCCAATAAGCTGCCGTGAACCAAAACCCACCGGCGATCACCTTGAAGGAAAAACTGATCTTCGGATCAGGTGATATCTTCATCGGCGGCTCGCAGGTGATTATGGCTTTCTATTACTTGCGCTTTCTCACCGACGTTGTGCAAATTTCACCGGCTCTGGCGGGCACCGTGGTGCTGGTGTCCAAGGTCTGGGATGCTATATCAGACCCGGTCATGGGGGTCATCACCGACAACACTCGCACCCGATGGGGGCGACGCAAGCCCTGGTTCCTGGTCGCCTTTGTCGGCATCATCACCTCCTTCATCCTGCTCTGGTACCCCGTAGGCTTCGAGGATGAAGGCCGTAAATTTGCCTATGTCCTGCTGACCTACATTTACTTTTCAACGGTCGCGACAGTATCGCTGGTGCCTTATTCGTCTATGAGCAGCGAAATCAGCACCGATTACGAAGAACGAAACAACATCAACGGTATCCGTCTATTTTTCTCGCAGCTGTCTTCTCTGGTTGGCGCTGTACTGCCGCTGACCATCGTGGAGCAGTTCAACGACCCGCAGGCGGGCTGGCTTGTTATGGCCGTCATTTTTGCCGTGGCCTATGCAATTCCGTGGGTCCTGATGTTTTTCAAAACCCATGAGCGGGTGCCGGTGACCGGCGAGCGCAGCACGTTTTCAATCAACACGTTTCTGCGGCCGTTTGAAGTGCGCAGCTTTCGCAAGCTGCTGGCAATGTACTTCCTTGCCTACCTGTCGATGGATGTCGTTGCGGCGGTGTTTCAGTACTACATGTACTACTACCTGGACAGAAAAGAAGAAGCCGACCTGGTGATCGGCACGATGCTCATCGCACAAATCGTGCTCATCCCGCTGGTCGTGACCATGGCAAACCGTTACGGCAAATCCGTGGTGTACTGTTACTCCGTCCTGATTTGGCTCGCGGGGGCTTGCCTGCTGGCAATGTATCAGGCCAGCTGGCATCCAGCTGCGATCTACGTAATCGCTGCGCTCGTTGGCGCTGGCGTGGTCGGCTGCGTCGTCATGCCCTGGTCGATCTTCCCTGATGTGACGGACGTCGGTGAGCTGCGCTTCGGCGCACGTATAGCAGGCTCCTTTAGCGGCGTGATGACATTCTCGCGTAAGTTCTCAGGTGCGATCGGCATTTTTACGGTCGGTATGATTCTGCAATTCTCTGGCTATCAGCCACCGCTGCAGGAGATGCAGGAAGGTCGCTTTGTCGAGATTCTACAGCAGCAGCCCGACAGCGTGATCACCGCGCTACAGCTTATTGTCTTTTTGGTACCCATGGGGCTGTTGATACCCGCGTTTCTCGTGGCGCGTTCCTACCCCCTGGACAAACAAACCCACAGCCGCTTGCGCCGCTACCTGGAATTCCAGCGCGGCGAGGTGGCGCAGTCCAACCTCAGTGATAGCGAGTTGGACGCTATGCGGAGGCTCCTGATATGAGCACTAAGCGAATTGGCAGCATCCGCGTAGGACGCGTGATCGTCGTAATATTGGCCCTGCTGGTGGCCTGGACTGCTGTGCAGACGTCGCAAAATCTACAGGTCGAAAAAATACCGGCTCGTGACCGCTCCCTGAAGCTGAATGTGAACAGCAACGCGGTGCTCTTGTCGCTGTCTCGAGGTGAGGACTACGACCGAGCGATTATTGAGGACGTGGCCACCTATGTCGGGCGCCGCTTTGATACCTCAGACTTTCGTCTGCAGTCACTGGCGCGTATTCTCTATCGCTACCCGGACGGGCTCCTGGATGACGACTTCCAGACGGTAAAGTCCACCTTCCTCAACTTCAAATACTGGATGGATCAGCCTGGCGAGGACAGCATCTGCTTCTGGTCTGAGAATCACCAGCTCTTGTTTGCAGCATCCGAATACCTTGCAGGGCAGTACTGGCCCGAAGAAGTCTTCACCAATACCGGTCTCACCGGCCGCGAGCACCTCGCGCTCGCGCGCAACCGCATTCTGACCTGGCTGGAGCAGCGCTGGCAGTATGGCTTTACCGAATGGTACTCCAACACCTACTACGTTGAAGACATTGCCCCGCTGGCTAACTTGATAGACTTTGCCGAGGACCCGGAGATCGTTATCAAGGCCCAGATCATTCTGGATCTGCTCCTGTATGACCTGGCCAGCCAGTCCTGGCGCGGCCGTTTTATCTCCAGCAGTGGTCGAATGTATGAAAAAGGCAAGCGCTACCCTGAAAGGAACGGCATGCAGGCGGTGGTTGACCACATATGGCCGCCCGAGCAGTGGCAGCGCGGGCCGAGCGGTCGGCTGGGCATGGATCTCAACTTCCTGATGATAGAGAACTATGAAGTGCCTCCCGCCATCGAGGCGATTGGTAACGACGATGCGACCGTGGTCATTAAGGCCTCCCAGGGACTCAATCTCGACGAGCTGGTCGAGAAGGACCTGGTTGGTGTAGAGGACCCGCAAATCATGATGCAGTTGGCGATGGAGGCTTTCTCCAACCCTGAGGTGATTAGCAACACGGTTCGCTACATGCGCCTTCACAACATGTTCGGCAATGAGTTTCTGTATGACTTTCGCTACTTCAACCTTGATGTCCTGAAGTACACGGGCCTCCTGCCCGTTTTAAGCCGTATTCTTAATCCGGTGACAAACGGCGTGGCGATCCAGCGAGCAAACACCTATACCTATCGGACCGCTGACTTCATGATCGCCACCGCCCAGGCCTACCACCCGGGGAGTTTTGGCGACCAGCAGCACCTGTGGAACGCGCAGCTGCCCAACGATATCAGCCTGTTTACCACGCACCCGGCGGCACCGCTGTCGGACGAAGGCGCCCTGTCCGGGTCGCCGGGCTATTGGGTTGGCAGTGGGCGCTTCCCGCACGTAGTGCAGGAGGAGAACGTGGTAATCAATATCTTCCAACCGCCTGCCGGGAAAGGCTTTATGGAAAAGTCCGTGCAGGATTTTACCCACGCGCATTTTCCTGCCTCGCGTTTTGATGAACATAACATCGAGGGTCGCTATGCCTTTGGGCGCGCGGGCGATAGCTACGCCGCTTTAATCTCGGCGAGCCCCCTGGCCTACGCGGAGGGCAGTGACAGCGACCTGATTCAGGAAGGTATGGATGCCTACTGGATCTTCGAAGCCGGCAGCGCTAATCGAGACGGTGATTACGAGCGCTTCAAGGCGCGCATTCTGGCGAATGAAGTGAACTTTGAGGCGGGCCAGCTCCGCTATGCCAGCAATGCGCGCAGCTATGCACTTGACTACCAGGGCGACTTCAGCGTCGACGGCGAGGTGAGGCTATTCGACTACCCGCGCTTCGATTCGCCCTGGGCGAGTGAGGAGCGCGAGCCTGAAACGATCCGTATCAGCCACGGAGAGCACACCCTGGAGCTTGATTTCCACGCTCGGAAGCGACAGATATCACGGGTTGGACAAGCCCTGACAAGCATGCTCGACTGAGGCCCTTCCTGGTTCGCACTGACGAGCCAAAACGCCTGAAAACTCCACTACCTGAATGCGTGGTCGCAATCAGCACGCATTTTTGTTGGTCGCGCATCGCCCCCGCCAATAAAGTATCCGCCCATAAAGATAGTTAGTCATTCGATCCGCAGGGCCATATTGCTGGCTAATGCGGGTTCTATTGCTGGAGCGAAAAACGATGAAGCAACACCTCACTATTTGGCAGAAATCTGCGCTGGCGGCGGCAGTATTCTCTGCCCTGCACATGCAGCCCACACTGGCTCAGGGCCCCAGCGAGACCTCCTTTGGCCTGGAGGAAGTGGTTGTCACGGCCCAGCGGCGGACCCAGAGCCTGCAGGATGTGCCGATCAGTGCCAACGTGTTCGATGCCGCGACTATTGAGCGCCAGAACATCGAGAACCTGGCCGACTACCTCGATCTAACCCCCAATATCGCGGCGGTGAACACGGGCAATCGTCTGCGCAATGAAGTCGGCCTGCGCGGTATTTCCAACATTGGTGGCGCACAGAACGTGGTCGGCTTCTATGTTGACGAATTCAACGTGGCGCCAGTGAGCGAAAATGCGACATACGATCAGCAGCTAATCGACGTGGAACGCATCGAGGTGCTGCGCGGCCCGCAGAGTACGCTGTTTGGTCGGAATGCTGCCGCCGGTGCCATCAGCATCACGTCCCAGAAGCCGAGCGATGAACTCGAGGGTCGCATCAGCGCTCGGGCAGCCAACTTCGACACCTACGAAGTCAATGGCGCCATCAACGTGCCCATCACCGACACCGTGGCGATACGCCTGAACGGCTATTACGAGGAAGGCGGCGGCTTTCTTGATAATGAGGGGCCTAGCAACGCTACTAACGATTACGATGAACACGGCCTTCGCGGCATTCTCCGCTGGACCCCGAATGATCGATTTACCGCCGATCTGAGCCTGTCGCGCTCCGAATTCGAACAGGGCTTCAACAATGCGGTGCCGACTGGCGAACTTTTACCCTTCCTGGAGGAGGTGGGCTTCGAGCTCTACCCGGTAGAGGCGGGTTACTGGCCGGATAACGACGATACGATTCAGAGCAATATCCCGCTAAAGAGCGAGGGTGAAACCACCATCGCGACCGCCAGACTGCAATATGACTTTGATAGCTTCAGCCTGATATCTGTCACTGGCTATATCGATCACGAGTCCAGCGAGTTTGGCGAAGCCGACCACACCGAGCTTGAGCTCTACTTTGATTCACTCGAGGAAACGCTGGAGAGCTGGAGTACAGAGATTCGCCTGCAGTCTTCAGGCGACTCAAGTATAAACTGGCAGGTCGGCGCCGTTTACGCCGAGGATGAGAACACAGGCTTCGCCTTACGGGAGTTCCAGCAAGACTTCTACTTCTTTGCGATACCACTGATTCTCGGTGCTGATCTGCCCGAGTCGCTGCTGCCGGACCGACCAATCTTTATTGTCAATGACCGAGATGAAACCATGGTTACCAGCTATGGCATCTTCGGTGAGGTGAGTTGGACGGGCTTTGACGACAAGCTGACTCTGGCAGCTGGATTGCGCTGGCAGCACGACGATATCGAAGAATCGCTGATCTTCGAACGCGATGATCCGTTCCCGCCCTATGGTAGCCTCGCGGCGGCATCGTCTGGGGATGCCGACTTTGACGAGTGGATGCCGCGCTTCACGGCGACCTATTTCCTGAACGATGACGTCAACTTCTATGGCAGCGCGGCTGTTGGTAGTAAGCCCGGCGGCTACAACCTCGGCGTTGATAACTTCCCCAGCGCACCGGAGACTTATGACAGCGAGACCTTAACCAGCTACGAAGTCGGCATGAAGGGCTTCTTCCTCAACCAGCGCCTGCGCCTTAATGCTGCGCTGTTTTACCTGGAATGGGAGGACATACAGGTCAATAGCTTCTTCCTGGATGAAGAAACCCTGGCAGCTACGTCCCTGACTCAGAATGCGGCTGAGGCAGAATCCAAGGGCATTGAGATCGAAGCGGTTGCCTTGCTGACCGAATCTCTGCAATGGCGGGTCAACGCCGGCTACAACGACGCAACCTTCACAGACTTCCCCGACGCCATTATTGGCGAGACGGGCGAGGTGGCCGATGTGTCGGGGAACCGCCTGCCCTTTGCGCCGGAATACAGTTTCAGCAGTATCCTGGCCTATGAGTTCAGTCTTGGGGAATTTGATAACTTCGTGCAGCTCGAGTACGTGTATCGTGATGAGGTATTCGAGACGGTCGATAATGTTGAGAACCTGTCAGACTATATCGAGGACTACGAGTACTGGAACCTGCGCGCCGGTTTTGCCAACGCAGACTTCAGCGTTGTCGCCTACGTAGAAAACCTCACAGATGAAAACTACGTTAGCGGCTTTCGCAGCGCGGAGTCGCTGTCCGGAACGCTGGCAGTGGTCAACCCGCGTCGCTATGGCGTGCGCTTGACCTATAACTTCTAAAAGGGGCGCTAGCTGTTGTCGAGTGTGACCTCGACCAGTATGACGTGATCTGCCTTGGCGGCGAGAGAAGCTGTAACCAGCTTTTTCTCGCCGTCCAGCTTCAGGCCGTAAATCACCGCGTCGCGCGGAACGGCATTGATGAAACGGGCCACGCCGTCGTTGAACTCAGGGCTTTCCCCCTCCAAGAGGCGCGCGCTGCCGTCAAAGCGTTCGCGCGCAATTTCCACCGATACCGGCGCGTCCGCGCCTCGGAAGTTGCGCCACCACCGGGTGTTCTGGCTGGACAAGAAGCGCACGGTATTGCCTTCCCTGGCATAGCTCAGCGGCGTACTTAAGGCGCGTCCGCTGCGTTTCCCGGTGAAATACAAGATCGCGATATTCTTGCTGACGATGCCGTGCAGTGACGAATTCAGGAGCTTGCGCATGACCGGGTTGACGATGTAGTTGTAGAAGGCGTTCGTTGCGCTCATATTCATCTCCCGTGCGTTGCTTGCGCCATGCTAACAGCAAATTGATGTGGCCGTTTTTATCGCAAGACCTGTAAGCTGTAGCGAGTCTAAATCCTCTGGCGCCATACATGTCGCAGAACCCACAGCGAATTCTCCTTTTCGGGGCAAGCGGGACTATTGGGTCTGCGACGCTACGCGAGCTGCTCAGTCGAAACCATGAAGTCGTCTGCCTTGTGCGAGACGGGTCGTCGTTACCGGCGGCGGAAGGACTCGACGTTCGACGCTTTGACGCCGGTCAGCTAGCGAACGACGCGCTCCTCGGGCAGAGTTTCGATGCAGTGATCTCGTGCATGACATCGCGCACCGGGGCGCCTGATGACGCCTGGGCAATCGATTACCAGGCTCATATCAACATCCTCGAGGCGGTCAAGGCGGCAAGCATATCGAAGATGGTGCTGCTCTCGGCGATCTGCGTGCAGAAACCGCGGCTGGCCTTCCAGCATGCCAAGCTGGCCTTTGAGAAAGCCCTGGTTGAGTCTGGCGTGAACTATGCCATTGTTCGGCCGACGGCCTTTTTTAAGTCACTCTCCGGTCAGCTCGATCGCCTGCGCGCGGGTAAGCCCTTCCTGCTTATGGGTAATGGCCGGCTGACGGCCTGTAAACCCATAAGCGATGGGGATCTCGCACGCTACCTCGTCGACTGTCTGGATAGACCCGACCGGGAGAACCGCATTCTGCCGATCGGCGGGCCAGGCCCTGCAATCACGCCACAGGAGCAGGCCGAGGTACTGTTTGAGTTGCTTGGTAAGCGGCCCCGCTTCCGCCGGGTGCCGCCAGCGCTGTTCGGTGGCATGGTGGCGGCGCTAGGGCTTGCGGCCAGAACGGCGCCTCGTCTTGCCGAGAAGGCAGAACTGGCCCGAATCGGCCAGTACTACGCCACCGAACCCATGCTGCTTTGGGATGAGGCGGCCGGCTGCTATGACGCGGAGGCAACGCCGGAGTTTGGCGAGGAAGGACTCTTTGACTTCTACCGCGAACTGATTGACGGTGAGCGTGCGGTCGATCGTTCAGGCCACGAGGTGTTCTAACACTCGCGGGCCGCAGGCAGGGCTAAAGCTGGGCTTTCACGGCGCTGGCAGCGCTGTTTGCCTTGTCTTTTGCAGCTTCAACTGAATCGGCTCTGGCCAGCGCCACTCCCATGCGGCGCTGCCCGGCCACCTCGGGCTTGCCGAACAGCCTGAGCTGCGTGTCGGGTTTTGACAGTGCCAGTTGCAGGTCTGAAAAGCGGGTCGTGGTCGACTCGCCGCGGACCAGGATAACGCTCGACGCCGATGGCGCCAGCAGTCGGATGTTGGGGATGGGCAGGCCCAATATTGCGCGGGCGTGCAGGGCAAACTCCGTCAGGTCCTGAGAGATCAGGGTCACCATACCGGTGTCGTGGGGCCGGGGTGAGACTTCGCTGAAGATGACTTCATCGCCTTTTACGAACAGTTCAACCCCAAATAGCCCCCAGCCGCCCAGGGCCTGCGTCACTTGCGCAGCAATGTCCTGTGCACTGGCCAGTGCCGGCTCTGACATGGCCTGGGGCTGCCAGGATTCCTGGTAATCTCCGCCCTCCTGCCGGTGGCCGATGGGAGCGCAGAAGCTTGTAAGGGTGCCGCCATCGCCATCGCTGTGGCGGACCGTCAGCAGGGTGATCTCGTAATCAAAGTCGACGAAGCCCTCAACAATCACCCGACCCTTGCCGGCGCGGCCACCCTCCTGGGCATAGTCCCAGGCGGGCTGTAGGTCGTCTTCACCACGCAGCAGGCTCTGGCCTTTGCCCGAGGAGCTCATAATGGGTTTGGTGATACAGGGAAAGCCAATATCGCCGGCCGCCTGCTGAAAGCCCTCGAAGGTGTCTGCAAAGGCGTATTTTGACGTAGGCAAGCCCAGTTCCCGAGCCGCCAGGTTACGAATGCCCTCGCGATTCATGGTCAGGTGTGCGGCCTTGGCTGAGGGAATGACCTTGAACCCTTCCTGTTCCAGGGATACCAGCGTGTCGGTGGCTATGGCCTCGATTTCTGGCACGATGAGGTCCGGCTGCTCCTTTTCAATCAGATTGCGCAGTGCATCGCCATCCAGCATTGATAGCGTATGACTGCGATCGGCGACCTGCATGGCGGGCGCATGGTCGTAGCGGTCCGCTGCGATGACTTCGACGCCGAAACGTTGCAGCTCGATAGCGACCTCCTTGCCCAATTCCCCAGAGCCGAGCAACAAGACTCTTTTCGCAGTTTCAGAGAATGGGGTGCCGATTGATACCATGGTGCAGGCCTGTGTGTTCTCGGTGTGCGGGCCACGATTGTAGACCAATTTCTGCGGTGACTGGGCCTCGAGTTGTAGCTGGTCTGCGCGAAGCCCTCATGCGTAATAGTTCTATGCCTAAACAGAGTTCACTGCGCGCTTCTGGTACCGCGAAAACGGCCTCCACGCCCATCCCGGAAACGCTCTTTCACGCCTGCACCCGCAGCTGGTTCAGCGAGTCCTTCGCCAGCCCGACCCGGGTGCAGCTGGAAAGCTGGCCTGCGTTGTTTGCAAGCGAAAGCGCGCTGCTGCTTGCACCCACGGGTTCGGGCAAAACCCTGGCTGCCTTCCTGGCGGCCATCGACCGATTGGTGTTCAGCGAGGCCGACGGCCGCAGCGATGCCGAAGCCGGCGTCAAGGTACTGTACATTTCGCCGCTCAAGGCCCTCGGAGTCGATGTGGACCGCAACTTGCGCGCACCGCTTGCGGGTATCTCGGCCGTGGCTGCTCGCGAGGGTGTGGCGCACCGGGAGGTGCGCGTAGCGATCAGGTCCGGGGATACGGAGTCCCGTGAGCGAGCACGCATGCTGCGCGAGCCGCCCGAGGTACTGATTACCACGCCGGAATCGTTGTTCCTGATGCTGACTTCCAAGGCGCGAGACATACTCGACGGCGTGCAGACCGTGATCATCGACGAGATACACACCATGGTGTCGACCAAGCGCGGCGCGCACCTGTTCCTGTCGTTGGAGCGTCTGGAGCGATTGGTCAGCGAGAGCGGCAAGCACAACAGACCCATCCAGCGAATTGGTCTCTCGGCGACCCAGAGGCCGCTCGACGAAGTAGCTCGCCTGCTGGGTGGCTGCGAGCTGCTTGAGAACGGCGCGCGGCCCGAGGAGCGGGCCGTGAACATTATCGATGCCTCTGAGCGGCGCCCCTTCGAGCTCTCTATCTGTATGCCCTTGGGCGACCAGGTTGACCAGGCGGCCGATGAGTTCAACGTGGTGGGTAACGCCGCCACATCCCCAGTGCCCGCTTCGATATGGCCGGCCATCTATCCGCGACTGGTTGCTCTGATTCGCGAGCATCGCTCCACCATGGTGTTTGTGAATAGCCGGCGGCTGGCGGAGCGCCTGGCGGCGGCGATTAACGATACCGCCGAAGAGGACCTGGCGAGGGCGCACCACGGTTCCATGTCCAAGGACACTCGGGCCGAGGTGGAAGACCGTCTTAAGCGCGGCGAGCTGCGGGCGCTGGTGGCAACCTCGTCGATGGAATTGGGCATCGACATGGGCGCCGTCGACCTCGTTATTCAGGTGGAGTCACCGCCGTCCATCGCCTCCGGACTGCAGCGTATTGGTCGCGCGGGTCATGGAGTGGGTGAGACGTCCAAAGGCATTGTCTTCCCCAAGTACCGCGGCGACCTGCTGTCCGCGGCAGCGGCGTCTAAGGAAATGCTGGTGGGCCACGTCGAAGCCTCCGCCTATCCGCGAAACCCGCTGGATGTGCTGGCTCAACAGATTGTTGCCATGGTGGCTATGGAAGAGTGGGACGTGGATGCACTCTATCTGGCGGTACGCGGCGCAGCGCCTTTTGCTGACCTGCCCAGAGCGTCCTACGATGAGGTTCTGAACCTGCTGTCGGGCCGCTACCCGAGCGATGATTTTTCCGGGCTCAAGGCACGCATTACCTGGGATCGCATCAACCAGAAGTTGACGCCGCGCCGCGGCGCCCAGCGCACGGCAATACTCAATGCCGGCACCATTCCTGACCGCGGTCTATACGGCGTGTTCCTCGTGGGCAACGAGAACAGCAAGAGCCGCGTTGGTGAGCTGGATGAGGAGATGGTCTTCGAGCTTCAGGCGGGCGAAGTGTTCCGTCTCGGCGCCTCGATGTGGCGCGCGCTGGAAATCTCCAAAGACCAGGTGCTGGTGGAGCCCGCCCCTGGACAGCAGGGCAAGATGCCGTTCTGGCGTGGCGACGGTGTCGGCCGGCCACTGGAGTTCGGCCGGGCCATTGGCGCCCTGACCCGCCGGCTTGCACGATCGAAGAAGAACAAGGCGCTGAAGTCGCTGGTTGAAGAGCACGCCCTGGACCCCGAGGCGGCTGAAATACTCTATGACTATGTACAGGATCAGTTCGAGGCGGCGGGTGAAGTTCCCTCAGATGAGCACATAGTCATCGAGAGCTTCATTGATGAGGTGGGCGATTGGCGCGTTGTCCTGCAGTCGCCCTTTGGTGCCCGCGTGCACGCGCCATGGGCGATGACGGCCGCTGAGCGTTTGCGCGATCGCTTTGGCGAAATCGACGCAGTGTGGAGCGACGACGGCATGGTATTCCGTCTGCCGGAATCGGATCAGCCGCCGGAGGCCGAGTGGTTTATCCCGGATGCCGAAACACTGGAAGAGGATCTGATTCGGACCCTGACCGACACCTCAATGTTCGCGGCGCGTTTTCGCGAAAATGCCGCCCGCGCGCTCCTGCTACCCCGTCGCTTTCCGGGCCAGCGTACGCCACTATGGCTGCAGCGGCGCAAGTCGGCAGATCTGATGAATGCAGCGGCGCGCTACCCTAAATTTCCGATGATCCTGGAGACCTACCGCGAGTGCCTGAGCGACGTGTTTGATCTCGCCGGCCTGACGCAGCTACTCGAGGATATTCGCAGTCGCAAGATTCGCCTGCACACCTGCCTGAGTGACTCGCCGTCGCCCTTTGCCCAGACGGTGCTGTTCGATTTTACGGCGAGCTTTATTTACGACGCCGATGCGCCGCTGGCTGAGCGGCGGGCCCAGGTTTTATCGCTCGACCATGCCCAGCTCAAGGAGCTGTTGGGCAGTGCAGACTACAGGGAACTGCTGGATCCGGAAGCCATCGCGGAGATTAGCTTGCGCTGTCGTCGGCTCGACCAGCCGACGCTGAAGGATGGCGATGATATCCATGACGTGCTCCTTGCGCTCGGCGACCTGACGCTGGCTGAGCTGGGTGATCGTGCTGCGGAGGACACGCGAGCGCAGTTGCAGGCGCTCGTCGATGCGCTGCTGGAAGACCGGCGCATTATTGAGGTTCGTATAGCCGGCGAGCCACGCTTTATAGCCGTTGAGGACGCCTCGCGCTACCGCGATGCCCTCGGTACGGTGCTGCCTATGGGCCTGCCTGTAGCGCTACTGGAGCCCTGCGAGGCGCCACTGGCGGATCTGGTGTCGCGCTTCGTGCGCACCCACGGACCCTTCGTGCCACAGGATATTGCCACGCGTCTCGGCATCGGCGCGGATGTGGTGCGCCGCGCGCTGAATGATATGGCCGCTGCCGGTCGCGTGCTTGAGGGCGGCTTTACACCCGGAGGCACGGCCCGAGAGTGGATCGACCACGACGTGCTGAAGTTGATCAAGCGGCGCTCGCTGGCCGGCTGGCGCCAGCAGATCGAAGCCGTAGACCATCGACAGTTTTCCGCCTTTGTCGCGGAGTGGCAGGGTGTCGTGAAGCCCCGGCGCGGCGTCGACGGCCTCTTCGAGGCGGTGGAGCAGCTGCAGGGCGTGCCCTTGCCCGCGTCCAGCCTGGAAAGCGAAATTCTGCCTGCCCGGGTCGAGGACTATCGAGAGGGGCAGATTAATGAGCTGTTTATGTCGGGCGAGCTGCTGTGGCGTGGGCTGGAGCCAGTCGGCAGTTCCGACGGCCGCATCGCCCTCTACCTGACGGAGAACTACCCCCTGTTGGCACCCCCCGCAGGCGTTATTGAGGGAGATCTGGCACAGCGTATTTACGATTTTTTGTGCGACAACCCGGCGCCCTTCTTTGACGACATCGTTGGAGCCGTGGGCGGCTTCCCGAACGATGTATTGGAAGCGCTCTGGGACCTGGTCTGGTCCGGCAACGTGGGGAACGACAGCTTTGCGCCGCTGCGAGCACGCCTGCGCGTGCGACCCGGTAAGTCGAACTCGCGTCGTAGCCGCCGCCCTCGCATGCGCTCGACCTTTGGCCGCAGTGCCCGCCTGCCCGGTAGTGAGGGTCGATGGACCCTGTTTGCCCGTTCCAGCTGGGCTGAGCCGTCGCCCACGGAGATGCGCACGGCTCAGGTGCAACAGCTGCTGGAGCGTTACGGCGTTCTGGTGAAGGAGGCGCTTGCCCGGGAGGGCGTTAACGGCGGTTTTGCGGGTATATACCCGGTACTGAAGGCCATGGAGGAAGCGGGGCGACTGCGCCGCGGCTATTTTGTGGAAGGCCTGGGCGCCAGCCAGTTCGCCGTGCCCGGCGCCGAGGACCGTCTGCGGAACACGGCGGAGCAAACCGATCCTCTGGTGTTGGCTGCGACCGACCCTGCCAATGCCTATGGACACCTGCTGCCTTGGCCAACTGCCGGGGAGGGTGTCCGCCTGGCGCGCGTGGCGGGCGCGCGCGTGATTATTGTCAATGGCGAACTCGTGGCTTACGTTTCCAAGTCCTCCGACCAGGTGACAACCTTTCTCGGCGAGGACGAGTTATCTCGGGGCCGGCGTGCCGGCGCGCTCATCGACGGCCTGAAACGCATGGCCTGGGGGCGGAAGCAGCTGTACATTGCCAAGATTGACGGCGAAGCCCAGGCGCCTGAAGCATTACACCGGGCAATGCTTGAAGCCGGGTTCCGGCACGGCTACAAAGGCTATGCCTACAAGAGCGAGGTGGTCGATCTGCATGCCTGAGGGCGATACCTTATTTCGCGTTGCCTACCAGATCCGCAAGCAGATTTGCGGGAAGCGTATCGAGGCTGCCCGCGGTCGGCCAGAGCTGAAACGCGCCGGTGAGCTTGCTGGCCACTGCCTGGAAAAGGCCGAAGCGCGGGGCAAGCACCTGCTGCTGGACTTTGACAACCAGCTCAGTGTGCACTCCCACCTTGGCATGACAGGCTCCTGGCACATCTATCCGCGTGGCGAGCGCTGGCGCAAGCCTGCGCACCGGGCCGCCCTGGCATTGCGCTTCGCAACGCATGACCTCGTTTGCTTCAGCCCCAAGCTGATCGAGCTGGATACACGGTCCCGCATTCACCGTAACCCGATGCTGACCAGCCTTGGACCGGACCTCCTGGCAGAAGACTTCGACGAGGCGGAGGCAATGCGCCGGCTGCGACGGCACAATGATTTAGCCATTGGCGAAGCGCTCATGGCACAGCAGCTGGTGGCGGGTATCGGCAATGTCTACAAGTCAGAAATTCTCTTCATGAATCGCATCGACCCCTTCAAGCCCGTGGCAAGCCTCGACGACGACAGCCTGAAGCAGTGCCTGCGGAGCGCGCGGCGTTACCTACAGCGCAACCTGGAAGGCCTGCGCCGCAAGTTTCGCGGGACCACTCACGGCGAGCGCCTGTGGACCTACAGGCGCAAGGATATGCCCTGCCTTGAATGCGGCACGCCCATTCGTATGCGCCGCCAGGGAGAGACCGCGCGCTCAACCTATTATTGCCCCAAGTGTCAGGGGGTTGATAAAGAGCGTCAGGGGGTTGATAAAGAGCGTCCGGGTGTTGATGAAGAGCACAGGGGCGTCGAGAAATGACGCCTGAACTGGTGTGGTTCAAGCGCGACTTGCGTATTTCTGACCACTCGCCCCTGGTAGCAGCCGCAAAACGCGGCCCGGTGCTGTGCCTATATATCTATGAACCTGAGATTATGGCAGGCGAGGACTTCGCCAGCCGGCACCTCAAGTTCATCAACGATTCCCTGCGCGATCTCGACGCTGCCCTGCGCCAACGTGGTTCCCGCTTGCTCATCAGGCGGGGCGAGGCGGTTGCAGTGCTCAAGAGCCTGCAGGAAGAAGCCGGATTTCAGCGCATCCGTGTGCACCAGGAGACGACCAACCGTCTCAGCTTCGATCGCGATCGTCGGGTATTGGCGTGGGCTGCCGAAGCCGGCGTCGAGCTGGTGGAATATCGACAGCAGGGTGTCGTGCGTCGCTTAAGCAGCCGCGATGGTTGGGCGAAGCAGTGGCAGGCTTTTGTGTCCTCGCCGCTGGTGTCGGCGCCGAGGGCACTGGAAGACGGCGCCGCTTCCCTGGCTGGTGAAGAGATCCTGGAGCCGGCTGCCTTTGGTTTGGCCGAAGACGGGCTGATTGAGCGTCAGGCGGGTGGTGAGAATGCCGGGCTTACCGTGCTGGGCGATTTTCTCAAGGCGCGATCGCGTGGCTATGTCGAGGGCCTGTCATCGCCCGCGGTCGCCTGGGAGTCCTGTAGCCGAATCAGCCCGTACCTCACCTACGGCAACCTGTCGATGCGCGCTGTATCACAGCGCGTCAGTGCCCGTCGGCGTGACCTGCAGCGCATGCAGGGCGTGAAGGATCCCTGGAGCAAAGCTCTGTCTGCGTTTGAAGAACGGCTGGCCTGGCACTGTCACTTTATGCAGAAGCTTGAAGATGAACCGGCCATTGAATTCGAGAATATGAATCGCGCCTTTGATGGGCTGCGGGAGGATCAGTTTAACCCAGAGTATTTTGAGGCCTGGGCGACGGGTCAGACCGGCTATCCTATGGTAGATGCCTGCATGCGGGCGCTGATCGCCACCGGCTGGATTAACTTCCGAATGCGCGCCATGCTGGTCTCTTTTGCTGCCCATCACCTCTGGCTGCACTGGCGGCAGCCCGCGCTCCACCTGGCGCGCTGTTTTGTCGATTACGAGCCGGGAATTCACTACTCTCAGATTCAGATGCAGTCAGGTACCACCGGTATCAGTGCCCTGCGAATCTATTCCCCGATTAAGCAGGCCAAGGACCAGGATCCCGAGGGCCACTTCATTCGCCGCTGGGTGCCGGAACTGGCGGAGGTTCCAGACGTCCATATTGCTGAGCCCCATCGCATGGCGCCCATCGAGCAGGAGGCAGCGCGCTGCCGGATCGTTCGTGATTATCCGGCGCCCATCGTCGACCATTTGCAGGCCTACGGCAGCGCAAAGAAGCGCATGTATGCGGTACGCAAGCAGGCGAAGGTGTCCGGGGAGTCAGACCGCGTCTTTCAGCGTCACGGGTCCAGGCGGCGGCAGAGCGCCCGCATGCGCGGGCGTCGAATGCCACGGACCTGATGAGGGCGTCAGAACGGCACGTCGTCCTCGCCAAAATCAGAGGGCGTGGGGAAGTAGGGCTCCTCGGGTGAGGCCTGTGCACCGTCGTCGGTGGCCACAACCTTCCAGCCCTGAAGATTATTGAAGTAGCGGCCGTTGTACTCGCGGCCGCGTATATCGAAGCTCACCGTAACTTCCTGCCCCGGGCTCAGGTTATCAAGCAGAGCGACCTTGTCCTGGACGAACTCGAGGTTGATTTCCTGTGGGTATTTCCCATCTTCGACCGTGACGACCATCTCGCGCTTGGTGAAGCCGCTTTCAAAGGTCTTGGGCTCCTGTATCAGCTTGATTTTGCCACTCAGTTCGTAAGCCATTTACTATCCTCTAAATCTAAACCGTTTCTGCGGCCTGCTCTCAATGCAGACCACGAAGCTATTGCCGAGGCACGAGATTATATCGCCGGAAGCACAGGTGCGCTGCATGCTCTTTAAGCCGCGCTGGATGTTGGTTGGCCTCGCTTACCAGTTCGATGAAAGTGGCGACCGCTCTGTGGCACGCGATTTCACCTTCGACGGACGGGAGTTCCAGGCAGGCGTGTCAGTTGATACGGAAATGGAAATTGATACCTATATTCTGGACTTGATGTACTCCGCCTTTCGTAACGAGAGAGGCGAGATTCTAATCGGAGGGGGACTGCACGTCGTTGATATCGAGGCCTCCATCACGGGCCGCGCTTTTGTGGGGGAGGCCGAACGTGAAAGCTCGACTGGCACCAGCGAAGTGCTCGCGCCTTTGCCCAATATACGGGTGCAGGGCGCCTACGCCATTAATGATAAGTGGCTGCTCCACGCGTCAATGGGCTGGTTGAGCCTCAACTACGAGGATTACGAGGGCGCTTTCGCTTATCTACATCCGCGGCTTGCGTACAGCATTACCGAGAACTTTGCAGCCACACTGGGCTATCAGTTCGTGACCTTCGATATCACCCACGACAAATCCTCCCGCCGTGAAAATGAGTTCAACATGGATTTCCGCGGCCCCACGCTCATGGTCAACTACCGGTTCTGAGCATCACGCCTGAGTCATCATCTTGCGGCCATCGACCACCCGTGACCAGTAGCGCGGCAGCTCGTAAGGGCCCTTTAGGCCCGGGCTCGCGGCGCAGACCTTGGGAATGCTGTTGACCACCGTCATCGCGGTGACCGCCAGACCCTGCGGCGCGTCGAAGCTGAGTTCCAGCTGGTAGTCGGGGTCACCCTCAATCTCGATGCGATAGGCCAGGTCCGTGTCGTTGTAAGGTAGCTTCCACTGCTTGCCGGCATCACGCACGCAGAGGTCGTTGTGTTCCACGATCACCATCGGGCGCCCGCCCGACATGCCCTGCAGCTCGAAGTGTAAAGCCACGGCGGTGCCGGCCTTGACCAGGCCGAAGGCCGTTTCGACGTCGTAGTCGACCGTATCGACCTCATGGACGATGTTGAACTCCTCGATCTCGACATCGAGCTTGTCGGCTATTTCATAAATAGTCGGCGCCCACATATCCTGAAGCACGCCGCCCGCGATTAGCTGCGGCTTGAACCCCGGCGGTTGGCCAAAGCCCCAGTACTCACGGCAGACATACTCGGCGTCGTAGCCGCGCCAGTAGCCCAACTCACAAACGCGCACACAGTCGATGCGGCCTGCACCTGCCAGGGCGGCTATGGCGAGATCGGTGGTGGCCCAGCCGGGGTCGATGCCCGTAAAGAAGGCCGTACTCTGGCCTTTCTCGCAGGCGGCTTCGGCAGGATCTCGAAGCTCGGGGGCGCAGCTGGCCGGGTGGGCCCAGGGAAAAATCGACAGGGAGGCGACATTCGTGCCCCGTTCCAGGAAGCGGGCGCAAAGCTCGACCGGCTCTGTGCCTTTGCCGATGCTGTCACCCATGTGGCAGAAGCAATCGGCATCCAGCGCCAGCAGCTCCTCGAGATTATTGGTGGCGATGATGCCGCAGGGGTCGCGGCCGACCAGCGTGCCGGAATCCACCCCGATTTTCTCCGGTGACATCACGTAGTGGCCGACGAGCTCAAGCTCAGGATGATCTAGGATCTGGCGAACACCGAACATGCCGGTGTTGCCGGTTCCAAAGTGCACGACTTTAAGCGTCATGGTTTTAACTCCTTATTGTTAAGCGTTCGTTAAATTCGCAGGGCGCGCCGTCGATCAGGGGAACATATTGAAGCCGCCCTCGACGTTGTAGTTCTGCCCGGTGACATAGCCCGCGCCTTTACTGGCGAGGAACACCGCTACCGGTGCGCAATCCTCAATCGAGTCGCCGAAGCGCCCCATAGGCACGTGCTGCAGCACGGCATTGGAGTCCTCGGGGCAGGCTTCGATCCAGTCGGCCAGCGTATCCGTGACGACCAGGGGGCTCATCGAATTCACCGTGATGCCGTGTTGCCCCCATTCCCTGGCGGAAATGCCGCTCAGGCAGCGAATGGCGTCCTTGATTGAACCATAGGCAGAAAAACCTGGCTTGCGCATCTGACCCGAAGAAGATGCCATGTTGATGATTCGGCCGTAGCCTTGGCCCTTCATATGCGGGAAAACGGCCTTCATCGCACGCACCGTCGCGATGACCCCGGTATGGAAAATCCATTGCCATTCGTCTTCGCTGGTGTCCTCGAAGGGGTGGGGTAGGGCGGCACCGGTCGGTGCCTCCGCAGTGCCGAAGCTTTGCGCGTTATTCACCAGAATATGAACGGTGCCGTAAGCGTTGACGGTCGATTCGACCATAGACTGTATATCGTCCGCTGAAGAGACGTCGCAGCGCACGCCGATTGCCTCGCCGCCCTCGGATTTGATCAATGCCACGACCTCGTCCACCGTCGATTTGGTGCGCGATGCGACGCAAACCTTGGCGCCTGCTCGCGCGTAGGCAATTGCTATGCCTCGGCCTATACCACGGCCCGCGCCGGTCACAATGGCTACCTGCCCACTCAGCGTTGTATCAGTCATAGATTCTCCAGTCTGGGGCTGCAAAAATTGCTTAAGCTGACAATTATGTCAGATAAAGAGCGTAGGTCACGTCGTGGTCTTTATCAATATGCTTTTTTATACCGTCGCGCTGTTCGCCGGAGTGCGAAAGGTTTGACCGTGTGACACGCGGTGCCTGGGCTCTATCTGCAGGTGCGCTAAAGTATTGGGCTTATTATCGCGAGCGTGTTCTGCCAGAGACGCTGGTGCCGCGGCCAGGCCTGCACCTCTGCGAGGGTGACCTCGTGGCTGTCGGCCTGGTAGCTCATCTGGCGCTCAAGCATGTCGCGCGTGAGTGTGACATCCTCCAGCAGGATATTGTTCTCGTAATTCAGCTCGAAGCTGCGGCGGTCCATGTTCGCCGACCCGATCAGCGTGATACGGCCGTCGATCGTTATGGACTTGGTGTGTAAGAGCCCCGGTCGATATTCGTAAAGCCGCACGCCGGCCTCCAGCAGGTCTTGATAGTAACTACGGGAGGTGGCGCCAACGGCAAAGTCATCATTGCGCTTTGGCAGTATCAATGTCGTTTCCACGCCTCGTCTGGCGGCGCCCGTGATCGCCGCCTGTATCATGGCAACCGGCACGTAGTAGGGCGTGGTGATCACCAGTCGGCTGGTCGCCGCATAGATGCACGAGGCAAAGAGATGGGTCATAGCGGCGTAACGCACAGTAGGCCCGGTGCCGATGACCTGCGCGGGGAAACCATCGCTTGCAGGCGCCAGTGTTGCCTCGAGTAGCTCGGAGATATCTTCATCCACGCTGGCCATCCAATCGGTCGCGAACAGGTGCTGATTTTGGCGCACCACGGGACCCGTAAAGCGCATGACCGCATCGACCCAGGGCGCGTACTTCGGCTTTGGCGAGAAAGCCGCATCGGCACAGTTCTGGCTACCGCAATAGGTGATCTTGTTATCGATGACGAGGATTTTGCGATGGTTGCGCAGGTCGATGCGTCCGCCCAGGGCTCGTAGCAGTGGGTTACCAATCGGTAGCGCGCGTCCGAGCTGCACGCCGGCCTCTCCCATGGCTGCCCAGGTATCGCTGCGCAACATATCTCGCGAGCCGAGGTCATCGACCATTGCCCTGACGGTAACCCCGCGAGCGGCAGCGCGCATGGCCGCCTCGGCCATTTGCTGGCCGCTGGTGTCATTGAGCCAGATGTAAAACATGATATGGACGTGCTCGCTGGCGCAGTCGATGTCTTCCAGCATGCGCTGTATCGTCGCTGCGGAGTCTGCCATGAGTTCGGCGCTATTGCCGGCAGCGGCGTGATAGCCCGTAATGGACTCGCCGACCTTGAACAGCTGGGCAGCTGCTTGCCCGGCGTCGGCGTCCGGCCACCCCGTGAGAGCCTCAGGCCGAGGCAGGCCCTGGGTAATCCTACGAATGCGCTCAGTGCGTTTGGCGCCTACATTGGTTTCGCCCAGGAGTAAGTAGGCGAGTATGCCAAGGCCGGGTAGGGCAAATATGATCGCCAGCCAGGCGATTCGGGAAGCCGGGTCTCGGTAGGGGCGTAGCAGCACACGAACGGCGCAGCTCACAATCAACAGATAGGCTATAGCTGCCCACAACATTGGCGCGCCTCTACTTTCCGATTGCCAGGGAGGGAACTCGCATAGCCCTGCTGCATACACACAAGCCATGAGCCTAGTCCAGGCCACGGCGCTTGGACAGGCTCAAGTTAGCGCGTCCAAGCCGCCTGGCACAGTCACAAACAGAAAAAGCGTTATCTCAAAAAATGGGGCTATGACCGCCATACCCTGATACGACAGCCACCTGCCGTTCGCTTCCAAGC
>JBCDJG010000038.1:0-48151 GCA_038748065.1 Pseudomonadota bacterium | reverse complement strand
GCTCCTTGAGATAACTCACCAGACGACCTATGTGGAAGTCCATGGCCTCGATCATGCCCGCATACACGGCCATGCGTTTAGCCGACCACCGGCGATTGGCATGCACTGGACGAAGAGCGCAAGCGGTACGAGGCTAAACGCATGGCCGTGTATGCGGGCATGATCGAGGCCATGGACTTCCACATAGGTCGTCTGGTGAGTTATCTCAAGGAGCGCGGTCTGTACGAGGATACGGTATTTATTTTCACCTCGGACAACGGTAGTGAGGCCAGCGGGTTGGCTGACCCGTTGGCATTTCCAGCGCGTGTGGGGCCAGAGAGCTTAGGTTACCATCTGGACTATGACAGGCTGGGCCTACAGGGCAGCTACAATACGATTAGCCCCAGTTTTGCCAGTGCCTCCGCCAGCCCCTTGTCCTATTACAAATTCTACGTGGGTGAGGGTGGCATGCGGGTGCCGCTGCTCATTGCCGGGAAGCCTGTTGCGAACCCCGGCACGCTCACTCCGGCCTTCGCTTGGGCCACCGACATCACCCCGACGATTCTCTCCATGGCGGGAGTCGGGCGGCCAGGCGAGCGCTATGGTGGGAGACCGGTGTTGCCCATAACAGGGCGTGATTTATCGCCCCTGCTGGCGGGCGAGGTAGAGCGGGTGTATGGACCGGAGAATGCTGTTGGTTACGAACTAACTGGTCATGGCGCCTTGTTTCAGGGAGACTTCAAGCTGGTTGCCAATCAAGGCCCGGTTGGCGATGGTCAATGGCGTCTGTTCAATATCATAGAGGATCCGGGGGAGACCGTTGATCTTGCGGGCGTCGAGCCGCAGCGATTCCAGGCCATGCTTTCGGCCTACGAGCGATTCGAACGTGACAACCGGGTTCAGCCCCTGCCGCCGGGCTATTCCCAGATCAAGCAGTTGGCCTCGAATGCCTTCCGGGTGCGGTATCGAGACAGCGTACTGATTTTCCTACTGGTTGTGCTCTTGCTATTGCCGTTTTACGTCGCGTATCGCATGAGGGGCAGTGCGAGCCGAAAGTGACTCCCTGAAGGCGTACACCCGCGCAGATCAATTGGGGGTATAGACGTACTCGTCTCCCGCTTCGAATGGTTCGATATCAGTCTTGTCCACCCGCCGCGCTGAATTGATGATGGGCGGGTATAAGGGGCCACGAGAATCGGCCTGGTGCGCTGCCAGAAGGGCGCTCAGTTGCTCCACTTTGTCCGGGCGACTGTCTGCCAGGTTCTGCTGCTCGGTGGGGTCCTCGGCCAGGTTGTGGAGCCACTTCTTCAGGCCGTCGGTGG
Source organism: Pseudomonadota bacterium (assembly GCA_038748065.1). Classification (GTDB taxonomy): domain Bacteria; phylum Pseudomonadota; class Gammaproteobacteria; order Pseudomonadales; family Halieaceae; genus JBCDJG01. The sequence goes on along the minus strand of JBCDJG010000038.1, from coordinate 46,850 downwards.
GCCGCTCATTCACCTGTAGCTTCCAGTCGCCGTGGCGTACCACCTGGTAGTGGCCGTTCTGCCAGAACAGGGTTTCCCGATCCCAGTCGCCTTCCATCTGGCCCATGGCAAGCGGCAGTAGATCGATGCCGTCGATATCGACGCCGGCGGGATTCGATGTGCCTGCGGCAGCAGCGAGTGTCGGCATCACGTCAACGTGGGTAACTGGCGTGTCCACGGTGGTGCCCGGGGTAATGGCTTGTGGCCACTTGATAAACAGGGGTACCCGGAGCCCGCCCTCGAACATGGTGATCTTCCAACCGCGGAAGGGGCTGTTGACGTCGTCGATACCGAGATAGCCCGCACCGCCGTTGTCGCTGGTGAACACCACGACGGTATTCTCGGCCAGGCCCTCGGCTTCCAGGGTCGCAAGAATGCGGCCCACGCTACGATCAACGGCGCGGACCATGGCGGCGTACACGCGCTTTCTGTGAGGCTGGATGTTCCCGACCGCTTCATAGTCCTCACGGGTGGCCTGCAGCGGCGTGTGCGGCCCCCAGTGCGCCAGGTAGAGGAAGAAGGGCCGGTGTTTGTTGGCCTTGATGACCTTGATCGACTCGTCCGTCCAGTAATCCGTCAGGTAGCCGCCGGGCTCGAACTTGTCCTCATCGCCGGAGTTGAAGGTCGCGGAGTAACCCATGCCCGCCCAGAGGAATCGGTCGATGGGATCGAAGTCCAGTTTCGCGTTCACCACGTTGGGGGCATCCTCCGGCAAATACAGCCCGCTTTGCATCAGCAGACTGTCGTCGAAGCCTTGCTCATGGGGCGCCATGCCGTTGGTGCGGCCCAGATGCCACTTGCCGATATGGGCCGTGTAATAGCCCTGCTCCTGCAGCGTTTCCGCGATGGTCACTTCTGCTGCGGGCAGGCCTTTGAGTTCATAGGGAGGATGACTATCCGCAACGCTCCCATCGTAGAAGGAGGGCGGCATCCCTGTGTCCATCGAAGAACCCACCAGTTGCACGATGCGCATCATGCCGTCTGGCGTGGGTGTGAACTCGAAGCCGGTGCGGGTAGGGTAGCGCCCCGTCATCATCATGGCGCGTGAGGGCGCGCAGGTGCTTGCGCCGGAGTAGGACTGGCGAAACACGGCACCCTCGGCTGCCAGCCGATCGATGCTGGGAGTTTGCATACCAGCAACGCCACCGCCGAAGGTGGAAATATCGTTGTAGCCCAGGTCGTCAGCGACAATCAGGATGATGTTGGGGGGCTGCTCTGTTCTTGATGCGGTGGGTTCGCTGGGTCCCTGTTGCCAAGGCAGGTCACGGGTGGGGGCGATATCGACGTACTGCCGGGCAGAGGCCTGCTTAGCTGCCGCCAGGATCAATTCGGCGCGATTGAACCAGGCGGCCGCGCCGACGGCCACGACAATCGCCAGCAGCGAGAGCAGATACTTTTTCATGAGCCTATCCTACCGCCTGACAGCCAGGCAGGTGAATCAGAAGTCGTAGCGCACGGTGGCGCCGTAGGTGCGTGGCGGGGCCAGGAAGTAAGAATCCTGGCCACTGAATAGTTGGGTGACCAGTGTCTGGCTGGCATACTCATCGTCCGTCAGGTTCTTGCCCCAGAGCGACAGGTTCCAATGGTCATTACGCCAGCCGATCCTCGCGTTTAAAAGATTCCGGTCGTCGAAGTCCTTGTCCACCAGCTCCACACCAGAATTAGTGGAGTGGTCATCCATGTAGATGTAGTCGCCGCGGATGAAGAGTCCGCCGTCTGCCAGCGGGAATACCAGGGTCGCGCCGATGTTGGCGCTGTAATCGGCGGTGAAGGGCAGGGAGGCACCCTCGTTCAGACCGGCTGTGATGTCATAGTCATGCATGTAGAGCAGGCCGGCAGTGAGCGTGAGGTTTGGCAGTGGCAGCGCATCCATCTGGATATCGATACCCGACACCTCAATCTCTGCTTCATTGCTTACAAAAGTACCGATACCTGCTGGTAGCTGCTGTTGTATCTGGTAGTCCTCGATTTCCGTGTAGAAAGCGGTGGCGTTCAGGCGCATCCTCGAGTCCAGCAGGGTGGACTTGATACCGAGTTCGTAGCTGGTGGTGAACTCGTCGTCGAATTCGCGCAGTTCGGGCTCGCCGGTGACACCATTAAAACCGCCGGACTTGGTGCCGGTGGCGGCGCTCACATAGAGCATGCTGCTTTCACTAATGTCGTAGACCGCCTTGAGCAACCAGTCCACGTTATCGGTCTGGCGATCGAGCGTGGTATCGATCGGTGTAGATACGAGGTTCAGAAAGACGACTGTTGGCGCCAGCGGCGCTGTGGAAGAGGACTGGCTGAATAGCTCAGCTTCCTTCTCCTCGTCAGTCCAGCGCAGCCCGCCCGTGAAGTGCCAGCGTTCCCCAACATGCCATGTCGCCTGGCCGAACAAAGCGAGGGTTTCTGTGTCCCAGATGTTTTGGTAGAACAGGAAGTCGCCGGGCTGGGCGATGAGCGCCAGTGTGGGTACAGGAAGCGGCAAGCCCTGTTGGTCGCCAATGGTAATGAAGTCGTTTCCGATGAAAGTGGAAGGGCTTGTATCACCGCGCTGAGTCGTTTGCTCGTAGTAAAAAAGGCCGATCTGGTATTCCAGGTTGTTGCCGATTTCGGCATCAAGGCGGAACTCCTGTGACAAACTGTCGCCGCTGTTGAATTCATTTTCTACTGACAGAAGACCCAGCTCGGAGCGATCGGCGTCTATGCTGGTCGTGTATTCGTAGTCATTCCAGGCAGTGAGAGAGGAAAGGGTTCCCCAGTCTGCGAAATAGTCGATATGCAACGACACGAGATCGGACTCCATCTCGAAGGCGCTGTCGACGTCGACCGCGATCTCGTAATCATAGGGATCATTCTTGTCCTGTGAAAAGCTCTGCTTGGCCAGTTCCTCCTGCACCGGTTCACCCTGGGTGGAATCCGCGCCGCAGCATGTTGTGTCGCGCTCCACGCGCGCGGCGCTGAGCAGAATGTTAAATGCGTCGTTGGGCGCCCAGAGCAGTTTGCCCTGCAGGTTCCAGTCGTCTGCATCGTTCAGGTCATCGCCACTCGCGTTATCGTAGTAACCGTCGCGCTGGTGGATGTTGCCCGAGATCCGGTAGGCGGCGGTATCGGCCAACGGGGCGGAAGCCGTTGCCGTCAGTCTCCCCATGCCGTAGTTGCCGACCGAGGCCTCCAGGTAGCCCTCGAATTCCTCGAGATTGGGCCCTTTGGTGATCACGCTGATGGCACCGGCATTGGTGTTTTTTCCGTAGAGGGTGCCCTGCGGCCCTTGCAGCACCTCGATCCGCTCGATGTCGGTGAGATCGGAGGTGCCAAGGCCTGTACGACCCATGTAAATGCCGTCGACGAACAGACCAACGGAAGGCTCCAATGCCGGGTCGGTTTGCGTAGTGCCGATCCCGCGAATCTGCAGGCGCGTGGTGAAGGGGCTGGTGTTTGCGTTGCTGTTGAGACTGGGCGTCAGGATAGCGAGATCTTCTGTGTTATTGATGCCCGCCTCGAGAATCGTCTCCGAGCTGAAGGCATTCACCGCCACTGGCACGTCCTGCAGGCTCTCCGAGCGCTTCTGGGCGGTGACGATGACTTCTTCCAGGGCTAGTGGTTCGGCGGTGGCCTGGCTTCCGCAAAAAACGAGGGTTAGCGCAGATGCTGCAGGGGTGAGTTGGCGCATGGCGGTGGCTCCGCGGAGATTCATTATTTATATGGCATACAATGTGCCATAATGGTATTGGCATGGCAACTGCCGAATGGCAGACTAGACGAATATCACTGGAAAGATGGTTATTGATGAAGCGGGTTCTACTGAGCTTGGCGACGCTTTTGGCCGGCCTGGCTATCTTCCTGATCTGGTTGGGCTTTTTCTCTCAGCGACCGCCACTGACGATCGACCCAGCGACACTGGCCGGCGACGGCAGCGCGCTCAATTATTGTGAGTTACCCGACCTGAATGGCTCCGGTAAGCGCGCCATCGAGATCCCCAAGGGAAATACGCCTGGTTGCGCCTATTCTCATTTCCCACTGCCAGTGCTGGCGAAATGCACCGAGCCCATGGCGGCTGGTGCTGACGATATCCGTGGCCTGTGGCGAGGTGTTGAGGGTGGTCATGCCGGCCATGTTGAGCGAGTGGAGCAATGTGGTAGCCGGGTGGTGGTCACGTCCTTGGGGATCATTCACGACTATGGCCCCAACAGCACGGCCGGCTTGAACACCGACGATACCGAGGGCTCGGTGCTGTTCACCATCGGCGACAGGGAGTACTGCGTGCGCACGTCTGCCTCAATGATCTGGGAAGAGGGCGAACTGAATTTTTACGCCTTCGGTTGGGGACCGCAGGTTGTGAAGCGCTACCGGGATGGCGAACAGCTGATCTGGGAGTATGCCGACGGCAGTGTCACGCGCATGGACCGTATCTGCGCGCTCCCCGAAGAGCACCGCGTGCCGCAGCCCAGGGGACGGCGTTACTCCCTCGGCTTCTAGCACCGTTTACGGCTGCTCGGGTAGTGTCACCGGCCCCTGGAAGCTGCGACCCTGACCAAACCACCAGTAGGTTATGGTTGGTGAGGGAAGGTGCACCAGCCAGTTATGCTGTAACTCGATCTCTTCAAGACTCGCATTCTCCTGGAGCGATAAGTTGTCATCGTTATCCGGCGCGCCCACGGTTTCCACGAAAAGGCCCTCGCTGGTCCGCAGCAGCTTCACTTTACGCCCGGCCTTGAAGCCCAGCACGTGATCCTTATTCACCATGGCCCGTGACATACCACTGGGATCCTCAGCGAAATCGATTTCCAGGGCCTCGGCGACGTTGATAAACAGGCGGCCGGCAATCCATCTTTCGCGCACGGGTTCTTGTTCACCGTTGGGGGAATGTCGAAACATAGCGGCGTCCATACTGGATTTTGCTATCCCGAACTTTTGGTATTCTTCACCCGGTGCGAGGACTTCGAAGTCCTCCGGTGTCACGGGGTCGGCGCACATCCAGAGTGTGCCTGTCGCGGTTTCTCGCACCTCCATGAAGTAGTCGCGTCCGCCGCGCACCACGAAGCCGCCTTCTGGTCGCGCGGCTGCTATCACGTCAGCCAGGTCTTTCATTTTGGTCTCCTCACGCAAAAGATGTCGACGCGGTGCTCATTTCAGGGCTTCAGAATGACGCCTTCGTCCGCTTTAATCTCGCCTTCAAGCATGGATTTCACGCGGGCGTCCAAGGCCTCGGGACCCTCCGACGGCAGCATCTTTATCCAGTTGAACGCGGCGAGCATGAATTCGATCATGCTGGCTTGCACCAGTTTCATGAAGCCTTTCTCGCCATGACGCTCCCGCATCAGCATGACCTGGTCGGGGCCGGACCAAAACACCGGGCTGGGGCCGGGCAGTGCCTCGGCCGCCGTCTTGTCCTTGTCATCCCAGTGGGTCTGGCCAACTTGTCCCGAGTACACCAGGGTGTCTCCGAGTTGCCGATGCACACCGGACTGCACATCGCGATTGCCGGCAATGTCGAAAAACACGCTGGGCGCATTGGCTTCCAGGTTATCCAGTGCGTCGTAGGTCAGTATCTCGTCATAGCAGTCCAGGCCGACCACGAAATCCTTGTTGCGGGTGGAGGTCAGCCCGATTGCCCTGACCCGGCCGGCGTGGTTTTTGCGTAAAAGGTAGCCGAAGCCCATGGCGGTTTTGGAGGAAGCGGATGAGATCAGGATACGATCTGCCGCGTCGAAGAAGCCGTGGTCTTCGCAGTAACTCTCCAGCAGGTAAGATGTGCCGAACAGTGGCCTGAACAGCATCATGACATCTTCGAATTCCGCTGCGTATCCGGCCTCTTTGCGTATATAGCTGTACTCGTTGTAGAAAGCGGCGAGGCCCTGACGGTGGGCTGCGCTATCCGTGAAACCGCGATCATGTGTCTTGCCCGGCGTTAAGACGACGTGCGAGGCGATGGGGAAAAAGCCATATAGTCGCTCGCCTTCCGGCACGTCGGGATGCCTGGAATACAGCACGTCGCCAAAGCCCCAGCAGGGGATATGGCCAAGGCCCTCGGGAGCAGGGAAAGCCTCGAGCCAGGGCATCAGCCCCTGCTGGCTGCCGATGACGTATGACACGGAATTGGACGTCAGCGCGACCTTGTCGACCTTTACCATCACCTGACCTTCTTCCAGCGCATCAGGGCTGATGACGAATCCGTCGAGAATCTCGGTGTGGCGGAACGCGTCCAGATGGATGCAATGATGATAGGAAGTGTCTGTCACGTTATGATTCCTAAACCTTGATCATCAGTTTGCCGACGTTGCCGCCGGCGAAGATCATTTTGAAACCCTCCGGGAAGGACTCGATACCCTCAAGAACGTGTTCCAGAAAGGTGATCCTGTTATCCCTGATGAGTGCCGCCAGCTTCTCCTCGGCCTCTGGGATGCGGTGCAGGTAATCACGCATGGTAAAGCCGCGCATCGTCAGGGAGTGGGTGACAATCTGCAGATAGTTTGCCGGCCCCCGGGCCTTGCCGCCGTACTGGGAAATGCCGCCGCAGAGCACTATGCGGCCAAGGCGATTCATCCGCATCAGCACGGCGTCGAGGGTGTCGCCGCCAACGTTGTCGAAGTACACGTCGATGCCATCGGGGCAGTGCTCGCGCAGTGCATCCTTGATCGGCCCTGCCTTGTAATCAATGGCGCCATCGAGTCCAAAACGATCTGTGAGCAGGGCGCATTTTTCCATGCCGCCAGCGATTCCGATAACGCGTGCCCCGGCAAGTTTGGCGATCTGCGAAGCAATCGAGCCCACGGCGCCCGCGGCGGCGGAGACAATCACCGTCTCACCGGCTTGCGGCGCGCCGATATCGCTCATGCCGAAGTAACCCGTAAAGCCCGGCATGCCCAGGCCGCTCATGAAATTGCCCAGAGGGGCCAGTTCAGGGTCGATCGATCTCAGGAAGCCGGGGGTATCGAGCACGGCCTCGGTCTGAACGCCGGTGAAGCCGGTGACAAAGGATCCGGCGGGGAACTGTTCAGCTCGGCTCTCTACCACTTCTCCTACGCCGAAAGCACGCATAACGTCGCCTTCGCCTATCGCTTCGATATAGGAACGCTTGGCGGTGATCCAGCCTGCCATGCCGGGGTCGATGGAGATGTAGTGCAGCTTGACGCGCATCTGTCCGTCCTTGAGCGGCGGCAGGTCATTATGGGTGACCTGCCACTTCGGGCCGGCGCTTGTGCTCGGGGCTTTTTTCAGTCTCACCTGGGTTGGCACTGTTGAATTTCCCTGTATCAAGTTGCACGCAGGTTAAATAATGACATAAACTATGTCAATAATATGCTTAGAGTGATGTTTCATGGCGATAGCGATATGGGGGGCTGCGCTCGTACTCTACCTGGCGTTTCGCCTGTGGTATGACGGGATAAGGAAGCCGCTAACAGCAGAAGAAGTGGAAGAATTCACCCATCACCTGGAGCAGCGGGCCGAGCACGGCGCTGATAAGCAGGACATTGCTGTGCTGCGGAAATTCATGGAAGAGGATGACGGCAAGGAATTCATTATGGTCAACCTCGTCCAGTTCAATCCCTCGCCGGTGGAGCATCCGGATACAGGACAGGGTGTAAAGGCCCAGGAGTTGCTGCTGGAGTACTTCAAGCCGCTGATGAAATTGTTCCTGCGCCGCGCGGGCCACCCGGTGCTGAGTACGCGCGTAGTGGGTGGCTACATGGACGCCTGGAACACACCGCCAAACCCAGGCTGGCACGTGGCTGGTCTTATCCGCTACCGCTCTCGTCGTGACGCCATGCTCGCCACCATGGCGGATGCCGAGTTCGATCATATCCACAAATACAAGGCCGCAGCGCTAAGGCAGACCTTTGCGATCCCCGCCCAGAAGAGCATGGGCCTGTATGCCTCACCGCGAGTGACGCTGGCCCTCGTGCTGGCGCTGGCAGCGGCTTTGCTGCAGCTGGCTTTGGCGTAAAGAGAGGTAGACTCACCGACTATGATGAAAGTGTTGCGCACACCGGACAGTTGTTTCGAGAACCTGCCCGGCTACGACTACGCGCCGAACTACCTGATGATTCAGGATGAGGATGGTACGGAACTCAGGGTTCATTATATTGACGAAGGCCCCCGCGAGGCGCAGCCGATTCTGCTGATGCACGGCAATCCGTCCTGGTCCTACATCTACCGCAAGATGATCCCCGGGCTATTGGAGACCGGCCGGCGGGTCATCGCGGTTGACCTCATTGGTCTTGGGCGTAGCGACAAACCCGCGAAGCGCAGTGACTACACCCAGGCTCGCCATATCAGCTGGATGCAGAAGTGGCTCGGGGGATTGGACCTGAATCACATCACCCTCGTCTGCCAGGACTGGGGCGGGGTGATCGGCCTGAACCTGGTGGCGGATAATCCCGATCGCTTCGATCGCGTCGTCGTCGCGAATTCCGGTTTACCTGCGGGGGAGGGCGGCACCCAGGGGCTGCAAACCTGGCAGTTTATAATGAAGTTCCTGCCGCTATTTCCACTGAAAACGGCGATGACGCGCGCGATCAAGGCTGAGGGTTTCTCAGACGCGGAGTTCCGGGCCTACCGAGCACCTTTCCCGAGCCTCAGGTATCAAGCTGGAATACTGTCCTTCCCAGGGCTGATCGCCTTGTTTCCGGATAACCCGGGTGTGCCAGGGAACCAGGCCGCGTGGGAGAAGCTGGGCAACTTTAACAAACCGGTACTGACGCTGTTCGGCAATCGAGATCCAATGACCAGAGGTATCGAAAAAGTCATCCAGGAGCGTATTCCCGGCGCCTGCGGTCAGAACCATAAAATTATCCGGGGCGGTGGGCACTTTATACAGGAGGATAAGCCTGAGGAACTGGTAGCGGAGATAATTCCGTTTCTTCAGGTATCCTGACTATCCCTTGATACAGTGCCAGCCCACAGGAGTAGAGCAGCATGAGCATCGACTTTTCCAATTTGTTTTCCATCGCCGGCAAAACCGCCTTGGTCACCGGCGGCTCCCGCGGCATTGGCGAGATGATCGCCGCTGGATTTCTTGCAGCCGGCGCGAAGGTGTACATCAGTTCGCGCAAGGCGGAGGTCTGTGACGCTACCGCTGATCGCTTGGCCAGCGAGTACCAGGGCGAATGCATTTCGGTACCGGTAGACCTGTCCACGGTCGCGGGCTGCCAGGCCCTCGCCGACGCCATCGGCGCGCAGGAAGACCAGCTGGATATCTTGGTAAACAATGCAGGCGCCTCCTGGGGCGCACCGATCGACGAGTTCCCTGAGAACGGTTGGGACAAGGTCATGGATACCAACGTCAAGGGCGTGTTCTTCCTCACCCAGAAGCTGCTGCCCTTGCTGCGCGCCGCCGGTGACGCGGAGGACCCGGCCAGGGTTATTAACATCGGTTCTATCGATGGTCTGGGGTCGTCCGGCTTTGATGCGTTTAGTTACGGCGCCTCCAAGGCCGCGGTACACCACCTGACACGCTTCCTTGCGACCCACCTGACCCGTGAGCATATCAACTGCAACGCGATCGCCCCCGGCCCCTATCCCACATGGATGCTCAGTACCGGCGTCGGCTTTGGTGGCGAAACGGATGGTGTGGATTGGAACGCGGTCGGTGCCAACAGCCCGCGCAACCGCGTGGGCTCAGCTGAGGACATTGCTGGCCTCGCGATCTTCCTCTGCTCCCGGGCTGGCGCCTACGTGGTGGGTGAAGTCATTACCAGCGACGGCGGCACCTTCAACACCCGTTGAGCGCCCCTCGCCAGTACATTAGACAGGACACCGCATGACTGATAAGAAATACACGCTGTACGGCGCCGCCTGCTCGCTCTACACCGCCAAGGCGCGGAGCTATTTGCGGAAGCAGGGCATCGACTTCGTGGAACAGAGCCCGAATAACCCTCACTACAATGAGCAGGTGCTGCCTAAAATCGGTCGTTTCATTATCCCGGTTCTGGAAACGCCTCAGGGCGAGGTCGTGCAGGACGGTTCCGAAATCATTCATCATTTCGAGGAGCGTGGCGCGGCTGAGGCGTCGGCCTATCCGGAGAGCTATATGATAAGGGCCGTCGCCTTTCTCTTCGAACTGTTTGGCGGAGAAGGCCTGCTGCGCCCGGCCATGCACTTTCGCTGGGACTACGACGAGGAAAACCTGTCCTTTCTCAAATCGGAATTCAGCCCCTTCGCCCCGGAGGGCGCCGATGAGGAAACGCTTGAGCAGGTGTTCGCCTTTGCGAGTGGGCGGATGCGCAAGGCCAAGGCGTTTTTCGGTGTTAGCGAAGCGGCGAAACCGCTGGTGGCCGAGGCTTACCAGGAATTTCTCCGCCTGTTCGAGGCGCACCTGCGCGATTTCCCGTATATCCTGGGTAGACAACCCAGCCTCGCCGACTACGCCCTGATGGGGCCGCTTTACGGACACCTGTACCGCGACCCGGTGCCCTCACGGCTCATGCGCCAGCAGGCGCCACGTGTAGCGCGCTGGGTCGAGCGCATGAATACGCGCGAGGAGTACTGGGGCGATCACAACCCGGCGGCATGCGGCCTCGCCGTCGATGCTATCCCGGACACGCTGAAGTCCCTTATGCGCTTCGTGGCGCAGGAATACCTGCCCGAGATCAGAGCCCATGTAGACTTCACCAACCGCTGGCTGGACGAGCGCCCGGACATCGACGCGGGAACCAACGGTCTGGAAAAACCCGGTGAGCGCAGCATCGGCATGTGCGAGTTCGATTGGCGGGGGATTCGAATTGATAGCTCTGTCATGCCCTATCGCTTCTACCTGCTGCAGCGCCTGCAGGACTGTTACGACGAGGCTGATACCGTGGTGCAGCAGCAGATCGAAGGGCTGTTTGCCGAGGTGGGTTTGAGTGCTCTGCTCACACTGCGTACCCGGCGCCGCGTCGAACGCCGGGGCCATCTCGAGGTCTGGGGGGAGCTGCGCTGATGATCACACGTATGGTACTTGTGATGGCTCTGGTTTTTGTTGGCCGCGGCGCATTGGCTGATGACATTGGCGGTCTCTGGAAACACTCCGATGAACCAGGCTGGATCGAGATCGACCTGGCGCGAGGGAAGGGGACGGTCGTGCGCAACGACAAGTTCCCTGAGCGCGTCGGCCCCGAAATTCTGAAAGACCTGAAGGCCGATGACTCAGCGGAGAACTTCTGGCACGGCGAGGTCTATGCGGAAAGGCTAGGTGAGTACAAAGGCGCCAGTATATCCCTGGCAGCCCCCGATCGGATGGAATTCAAAGTCAAAGTCGGCTTTATGACTCGCATTATCGAATGGGTCCGGGCGGAAGCGCTCCCCTGAGGGTTCTCCTCAGGGTTCTATGATATTGAACACCTCGTCGGCCGGATCAAGCAGCGTAAAGAAACGCACGAGGTCCAGGCTTGAGCCCTCCAGGGAAACCTCGTCGGACAGCAGCGTATCTTGAATGCCGGCGCTACCCGTCAGTAGGCTTAAAAAGAGTTCATGGGTAATGCGTATAGTCGCATTGGCATCTGCCGCAGGATCACCACTGCGATGGTGCAAAACGGCGTTCTCCAGTTGCAGGGTATGCGTTTCACCAAGATCGGTGAATTCGAAGTTGAAGGTGTAAGCCTTACCATCGGCCCTTGGGCCGTTCAGCATCACCGCGATTACCTGCATGAATTCCTCGACCGGGGTTTCCCTCAGTAGATCCACTGCGTTGGCAATGCCGACACCCTCAGCGGGAGGACCCTGCCGCAATTCCAGTGCGCCTGTCAGGTAGACGTCGCGCCAGGGCCCCGATTCGGCCTGATAGCCCAGCTGATCGTAGGTGCTAGCAAGAAGCTCCCGGGCCTCGCTGTTATCCGGGTCGACAAAGACCAGATGATTCAAAAGCTCTGCCACCCAGCGGTACTCGCCCGCCTGGTAGTCTTCCTGTGCTCTGACGAGCACAGCGTCGGCCCCACCCATGGCCTCGACGTAACGCTGAGCCGATTCAACAGGGGGAAGAGGGTCGAGGTTGGCGGGGTTGCCGTCATACCAGCCAAAGTAGCGTTGGTAGACCGCCTTTGCATTGTGCTTGAGCGTGCCGTAGTAGCCGCGATTAGAAAAGCTGGTGCGCAGAGACTCCGGCATGGCAATTTCTTCGGCGATCTCTCGCGGTGTTTGCCCCTGGGCTGCCAGGCGTAGGGTTTGATCATGGATATAGCGGTACCCGTCACGCTGCTTTTTGAGGAAATCGATAATGTCTGTGTTGCCCCACAGCGGCCAGTGATGGCTGCCAAAGTAGACCTCAACGTCACTGAACAGGCCGATTACCTCATCAATGTAATAGCTCCACTTAAGCGCGTCTCGAACCTCGGCGCCGCGCAGGGTGTAGAGGTTGTGCATGTGTCGAGAAACCACCTCCGCACCGCAGTAAGCTTTCTTCGCCGGAATGTAGAAAGTGAGTTCGGCTGGGGCTTCAGATCCAGCCGCATTCTGGAACACCATCTCAACGCCGTCGATGGTATGGCGTTCACCGGTTTGGGTGACGATCAGGTCTGGTGCAGCAATACCCGGACTGCCGAAGGCGGGGCTTTTGCCGAGCCCGGAACCAACGTGGCCCTTTGGCGAACGCTCCAGCTGGCTGCCATACATGAACATCGCGCGTCGGCTCATGGTCGTGCCGGCGAGTACGTTTTCACTGGTTGCTGCTTCCATAAAGCCGATGGGCGCAATGATCTGGGTGCTTCCGTCTTCCTCAAGTACGCCTAGAATGCCGCCGAAGTGGTCGATGTGAGAATGTGTCACGATGACAGACGACACAGGCTTATCGCCAAGGTGCGCTCGCGCAAAGGCGAGAGCCGCTTGAGCTGTCTCTTTCGTAGTCAAGGGGTCAACGAGGATCCAGCCGGTCTCGCCCTCGATAATACTCATATTGGCGAGGTCGAAACCCCTTAGCTGGTAGATACCCTCGGTGACTTCGAACAGGCCGTGGATATTGTTCAGCGTGGCCTGCCGCCATAAGCTGGGATTGACGCTGGGGGGCGCCTCACCTTGCATGAAGTCGTAGTCCGCCATCCGCCAGATCACGCTGCCGTCGGCCATGCGGATGGTGAGATCCTCAGGTGCGGCAATCAAGCCGCGGCTGGCATCCTCGAAATCACGCTGATCGGCGAGATTCAAGCTGGCGGCGACGTCGGCATTGGCGCGAGCCGTTGTGTCGGTGGCTGCCGAGTTACCCTGGCTGCCGGGGCTTGTGTCGAGCGGCGGCTTTTCACTGCTGCAAGCGATGAGCGTTGCGCCCGCCATGGCGAGTAGCCCAAAGCGGGCGATGGCTCTGAACCTGATCATTATTTTCACGGGTTTGTCATGAGTCCCTGAGTTCTTCGCTGACACGCGACTTTACTTATTGACATCCAAGACGTCAAAATAAGTTGACGCTAAACCCTGGGGAGCGGAGCCCATTGATGCCGATCCTGACGCAACAACAGATAAATCGTTCACTCGATCGCGCCAGCAGCTACGAAGAATGGCGTGACGCTGCCGAAGCCTATGACCGCTACCACAAACTGGACCAGTGGCGGCGAAAGGACAATACCAGCCAATACGATTATGTTTCCATTCGCACCCGCTTGGACAGGTTGCGCAGCCTGAGGTCTCGCCACGACGCCCGTGGCATGCTGTTTACGCTCAACGAGGGCATTCACGGCAATATGGGCGGCATGGGGGGCGCCGGGCTCTACGGCAAGGCCAAGACGGGAACGAAGCACCTCATTGAGGAGTACATCGAAGAGATCGCGCAAACGCTTGAGTTCCTCGCTGACGAAACAGACAGCGACGTCGCTGTTGAAGAAAAAGTGGAGTTCTTTCGCCGTGCCAGTCACTGCTTCGGGCACACCGCCTTCATGATGAGCGGCTCTGGCTCGCTGCTCTTTTTTCATGTGGGGGTAGTCAAGGCGCTGTCTGAGGCAGGCCTGCTGCCCTATGTCATGTCAGGCGCTAGCGGCGGGTCCATTGTTGGTAGTGTGGTCTGCACGCACACCGATGATGAACTGCCTGAGCTCCTGCAGCCCGAGTACTTTATGCAGCGTGTGCCCGCCGGCGGGCGCAGCACCGGCGTGGTTGATATTAGCGACCTCGAGGAGAGCATCAACGCCTTCATACCTGACCTCACCTTCGAGGAGGCCTATTCGATGACGGGGCGGGCGATGAACGTCTCCATTGCGCCGGCCGAGACCCACCAGACCTCACGCCTGATGAACGCCATCACTTCGCCTAATGTCATGATTCGCAGCGCGGTGATGGCTTCGGCGGCGGTGCCGGGCATTTTTCCGGCAGTCACGCTCGAGGCCATGGATGATCATGGCCAGCGCAAGAGCTTCCTGCCTTCGCGGAAATGGGTAGACGGCTCGGTCAGCGATGATATGCCCGCCAAGCGTCTGGCACGCCTCTATGGTGTGAACCACTATGTCGTGAGCCAGACAAACCCTCATGTATTGCCCTTTGTGACCGACGGCCACCGCAAGAAAACCACTCGCGGTCTGTTGGAGAATGCCGCCCGTCGCTCGGCGCGGGAGTGGTTCAACGCGGTCACGATGATGCTAGACCGAGCCGACAGAAATAACGGGGCTGTTACTCAGGTGACAAGCCTTATGCGCTCAGTGGTTAACCAGGACTACGTGGGCGACATCAACATTTTGCCGGACTACAAATTGATCAATCCTATGGGCCTGCTTGCCTTCCCCAGTGAGCGGCGCATGGGCAAGTTGATCGCTTCTGGGCAGCGCTGTACCTGGCCAAAGCTTGAAATGATCAGGCAGCAAACGCGAATCAGCCGTGCCCTCAGAGAGATACTCTTGCGCTTCGATCCTGGCCGAGTGGTTTGAGCGATATGCCCTTATAAAGTGGCACTAATTGTGACAATATATGTGAGCCATCGTTAACCGGAATCTTCAATGGAAAACAGCGTCCAGCTGGTTGGCGCACACGGATCGCCTTACACCCAGAAAATGGTGGCGCTGCTGCGCTATCGCCGGCTGCCGTACGCGGTCACCTGGGGCGATCCGGCCAGCGTTTGTGAAACGCGAGGCATCGAAAAGCCGCGACCTACGTTCGCGCCGACCTTTTTCCTGCCCGATGACGCCGGTGTACTCGAGGCGGTCTGTGACTCCACGCCTATCATTCGTCGGCTGGAGGCACTTTATCCAGGCCGCTCTGTCGTGCCCCTTGACCCGGCACTTGCGTTCATCGATTACCTGCTCGAAGACTTTGGCGACGAGTGGTGCACCAAGTTCATGTTCCACTATCGCTGGCACTTTGCCCCTGACGCGGATAACGCCGGCAGCCTGCTGCCACTGGGCGCGGACATCAGCATGGCGCAGACAGATGTCGAGCAGTTCAAGGCGTTTTTTTCGGAACGCCAGATCAGCCGTCTGTACGTGGTTGGCTCTAATAGCGCGACTGCTCCGGTCATCGATGCGAGCTATCGCCGCTTTTTGCAGGCATTGGAGACGCATCTTGCTCACCAGCCCTTCATGCTGGGGCGCAGGCCCGGTGCCGGTGACTTTGGCCTCTATGGACAGCTCAGCCAGCTGGTGCGTTTCGATCCAACGCCGCGCAGTATTGCGCATGAGGTTTCGCCCCGTACGGTGGTTTGGGTCGATCATATGAGCGACCAGTGTGGCCTCGAGCCCGTGGCCGATGACTGGTTCCGCCTGGAGGAGCAGCCGGATAGCCTGCGGACAATACTGGCAGAGGTCGGGCGAGTCTATGCGCCCGCGCAGCTGGCTAATGCAAGGGCGGTAGAGGCCGGCGATAAGTCCTGGGAGAGTGAGATCGACGGTGCGGCCTGGGTCCAGCAGACCTTTCCCTACCAGGCCAAGTGCCTGCGCTGGACGCGAGAACGTTATGCTGCGCTGGGCGACAGCGATCGCGCGCGGGTGGATCGGGTCTTGGAAGGCACAGGCGTGGAGGCGATGCTGTGAGAGCGCCTGCGGTGCAAAACCGTATCACTGCAATGACTGGCACCGATTACCCGATTGTCCAGGCGCCTATGGGCTGGATAGCCCGCGCGCAGTTGGCTTCCGCGGTCAGTAACGCGGGCGGTCTCGGTATCATCGAAACGTCCTCCGGCGAGTTCGATAACATCCGCGCCGAAGTCGCGAAGATGCGTGAACTTACAGATAAGCCCTTCGGTATGAACGTAGCGCTGTCCTATGTGAAGGGCCTGCCAATCATCGATTTCGTGATCGAGCAGGGCATCAAGTTTGTAACCACGTCCTCGGGTAGCCCTGGCGTCTGCACCGAAGCATTCCAGGCAGCGGGTATCAAAGTGTTTCACGTGGTGCCAACACTGGAGATGGCCCTCAAGGCTATCGATTGCGGCGTTGATGGCCTGGTTGTTGAAGGCGGGGAGGGCGGTGGCTTCAAGAACCCGACGCCCGTGTCCACCGTAGTGCTGTTACCCCTCATCCGCTCGCGGGTGGATGTTCCGATTATCGCAGCCGGGGGCATCTGTGACGGCCTCTCTATGGCAGGTGCCTTCGCCATGGGCGCTGAAGGCGTGCAGATGGGCACGCGTATGCTGACCTGTGCTGAGTCGCCGGTACACGATAACTGGAAGCAGGCGGTACTGGAGGCAAAAGCGACAGACACCGTCTTCCTGAACCAGGCATCGCGGCCTGCCTTTCGCGCGCTGCGCACAGAGCGCACGGCAAAGCTGCTACCGCTCGGCGCATTCGATTCCGCCGAACACTTTGCGGGGCTCCAGGACCTCTATTTCGGTGGTGACATGGAGGCAGCGATACCACTATCTGGCCAGGTCGTCGGCCGTATTGATGCGGTCGAGACTGCCGATGCCGTCGTACAGAGCTCGATGGCGGGTTTTTATGAGGCGATCGATAGCCTCGGCCAGTACCGCCGCTAAAGATGCTGGCGGGTGAACTGCAGCCGATTACCGTCTATGGCTCTGATATTTCCTACTTTACTGGCAAGCTGGAAAACTATTTCCGGGTGCGTGGTATCGACTACGAACTGCGCAGCATGCAATTTCCAGCGGATGAAAAACGCTTCAAGCAGGCGCTGGGCCTGTCCCAGATGCCGACAGTGCAGCTGGGCGACGGCCGCTGGCTGACCGATACCACCAAGATTATTGAATGGTTTGAGCAGGCCTATCCCGACGGCGGCCTGCTGCCATCGGACCCCTTGCAGGCGTTTGTGTGCCTGCTGATCGAAGACTGGGCCGATGAATGGTGGTGGCGCCCTGCGATGCACTACCGCTGGCACTACGCAGAAGGCGCCTATCTGCAGTCTCGTCACCTGGCGGACGAACTCCTTGGTGGGCTGCACCTGCCCGGCCTGTTGAAGCGTTGGCTTCTCAGGCGGCGACAGCGCGACGGATATACGCGAGGAGATGGCATAGGCGCCGCCACAGTCCCCGGTGTAGAGGCGATGTACGATCATCTGCTGCAGCAGTTGCAGGCTATATTTAGTGCGCGCGCGTTTGTACTGGGTGAGTCTCCGAGCCTTGCTGATATTGGCCTGTCGGGCCCTTTTTTCAGGCACTTTGCGCTCGACCCGGTGCCTTTGCAGATTCTACGTCACAGGGCGCCTGCGGTGCTCGAATGGGTTGCGCGTTTGTGGAACGCGCGCCCTGGCGCAGATGGCCCTCGGTGGCTTTCAGGCATACCGGAAGACCTGGGGCCCTTACTGGACGAGATAGGTCAGGGCTATCTGCCCTACCTGTGCGCGAACGCTGAGGCTGTGGCTGCCGGCAAGAAACGCTTCGACGTCACCGTGGGCGGCGTAAGCTACGTCGGCGCTCGCTATTCGAGGTATCGCGTGTGGTGCCTGCAGGCGCTGCGGGACCACTTCCATGCGCTGCCGGGTTCTGCGCAGGACGAAGTGCAAGCCTTACTAGTGGATCATGGCTGCTGGGAAGCACTGTGGCGCAACGGCGAATTACCGCTGCAGCCTGGGCAGGAACAGGGCCTGCCCTTCCGGGCAAACTATAAGATGGTGGGTGTTAACGAATAACAGGGAAGGTTGCCGAGCCCCGGGCCGAACAACGAACGAATAAAAGCGAGGATTGATCGATGTCAGACGCAACGGTGATTACCACGATGGAAGTGCGCAGGGATGACTGGTCACAAACACGCGTGGTTGAAGAAACCCAGGGTGATTTAGCGCCCGAGGAGGTCTTACTACGCATTGATCGTCAGGCGCTAACGGCTAACAACATTTCCTACGCGGCCTCCGGTGATGCACTGGGGTATTGGCGATTTTTCCCGGCAGAGGAGGGTTGGGGACGCATACCCGCCATGGGGTGGGCTGACGTCGTGCGCTCAAACCATCCGGAGATTAACGTGGGTGAACGTGTGTGGGGATTTTTCCCCTTCTCGACGCATCTGAAAATTCTCGGCGGCAAGGTCAGTGCCGGCAATTTCAAGGACCTATCGCCGCATCGCGAGGGTCTTGCGCCGGTGTATGCCCAGTTCGACCGCGCCAGTGCAAATCCGATTTATGAGCCGGCGCGTGAAGACCAGGACAGTCTACTACGGGGTCTGTTTATGACCTCATGGCTGGTGGAGGACTTTCTAACGGTGCGCGGGCAGTTCGGGGCAAGTGTCTGCCTGATAACCAGCGCGTCCAGCAAAACCAGTATCGCCCTGGCGCACTGCGTAAAGCAGCGCGGTGCCATGGCCAGCGTCGGTCTGACCTCGCCCCGCAATGTCGGCTTTTGTGAAGGCCTGGGCTGCTATGACAGGGTCCTGACCTATGACCAGATATCCAGCCTGGACACCGGGGAGCCTGCGGTCATGGTCGATATGGCGGGCAGCGCCCAGGTCATCGGCGACGTACACCGCCATTACCGGGATACCTTAAAACACTCCTGCCGAATCGGCGCCACGCACTACGAAGACATGGGGCCGGTAGAAGGCCTTCCCGGGCCGGAGCCAGAGTTCTTTTTCGCGCCGTCCCACCTGCAAAGCCGAAGCAAGGAGCTTGGCAGCGGTGAATTCATGATGCAGTTGGCCACGGCGTATGTTGGCTTTCGCCAGTTTTGCGATGTCTGGCTGCAGGTTGAACTCTCCTGTGGCCCCACCGCCATCCGTGAAACCTATCTGAAAGTCCTTGCCGGTGGGTCAGATCCCTCGAGTGGCCAGATGATCGCAATGAACGGCGAGCCCAAGTCCTGATTTCGCGCAAGCAATAATATTAGCCAACTGGCCACTTGCGGCGGCTTAAACTCTTTGCTAATAGTTATTAGTGCAGGGATGCAGGGATGCAGGGATGCAGGGATGCAGGGATGCAGGGGCGCGCAAGTGCCCACTAATAAACATAATTTTTTGCCGCAAAGAGGTATCCACAATGAGTACACCGCGCTCCGCTCTTGCCCTGGCGCTTGCCAGTGCTGGTTTGGCTATGCCCGTTTCTGCCCAGGATAGCCCTGTCCTGATACTCGAAGAAGTGATCGTCACTGCGCAAAAGCGCACCGAAACACTGTCCGATACGCCCATGACCGTCAACGTCGTAAGCGGCGAACAGATGGCCGAATTCGCGGTGCTCAATTTTCAGGATTTGAACAACATGACCTCGGGGCTTTCTATCGCCGGTTTCGGGTTTGATACCGAAATTGCCACGCGTGGCCTGGGTACTGACCTGAATGCGCCGATTTCGCCTCGGGTGACCCTCTATGTTGATGGCGCCTTTGCGTCGCAGGAGCGTGGCCTCTTTTCCGGCCTCTATGATCTGCAGCAGTTTGAACTACTGCGCGGCCCGCAGGGAACGCTGTATGGCCAATCGTCCCCGGCGGGCGCGATCACCATCCAGAGCCAGAACCCCAACCTCTCGGAATTTGACGGTTACATTCAGCAGACCTTCACTGACCGCGATGGCTCCAATACGCAGTTCGGCGTGTCCTTGCCGATTGTGAGCGATACCTTTGGTGTTCGGATTTCTGGCCTCTATAACACGGACGAGGCGACCGACGTCACCAACACGACCCTCGATAAAGACCACGAAAACGAGACCAAGGCCTTCCGCGTGGTCGCGCTTTGGGAGCCCTCAGACAACTTTGATCTGCGTTTTGTCTATCACGATATCGACGATGAAATTGATGGTGACCTGGTAGTCCGCGGCAACGGTCTGGACTTCGACGATCGCATCGCCGTGGGCGACTTTGACGCCGTGACTGAGAACGAGACCGATCTGGCCATCCTCGAGATGAACTACACCTTTGCCAATGACTGGGTCGCGACCTTTGTCGGCAGCTACCAGAATAACCTGATCGAGCGTACCTATGACCAGGATGGTTCCGAGGTACAGGCGCGTGAGCAGTTTGTGAGTTCGCCTGTGGAAGATGTCGAAAACTATGAGCTGCGCCTGGCCTCGCAGGGCAATGAATTCTGGGATTGGACCATTGGCGGTTTCTACCAGGATTCGCCGAGTACAACGGAGGTCTTCGCCGATACTTACGTGGTGCCATCGCCCGGCTTCGTGGTATTTGCTCGAACTACCGGGCCTGCCATTCTGCGTTCAGAAACACTGGGCCTGTTCACGCACAATACTTTTTACCTCAGCGACGAGGGCTCGCTAACGGTGGGCTTGCGCTACAACGAGGTCAAGCGCAATAGCGCCCAACCCTTCAATACGGACTTTGCTCAGCTTCTGCCTGATGGCACCCTGAATCCGCTGGGCAGTGTGTCCAGCGATGGCGTCGCCCCGGAAGATCAGCGCGATGAAGACGATGGCGTGACCGGCACCTTGAAGTATCAGCACCGTATCACAGACGATGTGATGACTTACGTCAGCTATGATCGTGGCTGGCGAGCGGGCTCGGCGAATATCGCGGGTAACCCGCAGCCTCCGGTTTTTGGTTCCTTTGAGCCCGAAGAAAGCGACAATATCGAGCTCGGCTTCAAGTGGGATTTGTGGCAGGGTCGTGCGCTGTGGAACCTGGCGGTCTACTATCAGGTCTACACGGATTTCCACTTCCAGGCCGAATCCGTTGAGTTTCGCGATGTAGATGGCACCGTAAGCCTTGCGGATCCGGTTGTGAACGTGGACGAGGTGGAGTCCTACGGGCTCGACACTGATATCACCGTGCTGCTTGCTGAGAACTGGATAATGAACGCCGGGCTGAGCTACAACCAGACGGAGTTCTCCGATGCCGAGGGCGTGGCCTGTACCAGCGGGGAGCCGATTGGCGGAGACCTGTGGTCCTTTAACACTTGCGACCTGACTGGCGAGCGTGCCGGCAGACAGCCCGAGTGGTCCGGCAACCTGTCCACGGAGTACTGGAGCGGCTTTGCCGGCGGCAGTGCCGAGTGGTATACCCGTGCCCTGTTCAACATCGAAAGTGAGTACTACTCGCAGTCGGAGCAGCGCGACCTCGATGACTATGCGACGCTTGACCTCTTCTTCGGGCTGCGCACGACATCGGGCGCCTGGGACGGGACCCTCTGGGTGAAGAACGTTACCGATGAGACCGCGGAGCTGCATACGCAGCGCCTGCCGCAGGTGCCGGATTATGTGAACGGGGGTGACATAGAGTCTGGCTATACCTGGGTGCGGCGCCAGTTGCTGCCTCGAACCGTGGGCCTGAGCCTGAGTTATAACTGGTAGCGGTTTCGGTGGAAGAGCGAGCCGGATAGACTAAGCTCTGAACACGTTTTCGATTTAAAGGAGCAGTCATGTCCGCAAGTGATTCCCGTGACGCCTTTCCCGGCGTTATGGTCCAGTTTGTCGATCGCTGGTCGCCACGTGCCTTCGCAGAGGGCGAGGTCAGTGACGAAGCCCTCAGTCGCATCATTGAGGCCGCGCGCTGGGCACCTTCCTGCTTTAACGAGCAGCCCTGGCGTTTCTACACGAGCCACGGCGGCAACTTTGATGACTATCTGAAATTACTGGTGGAGCCGAACCAGGTCTGGGCTCGAAACGCGTCTGTTATTGGCTTCCTTGTGGGCAAGAAGAATTTCGCCCGCAATGGCAAGCCCAATCCAGTGTTTGCCCTCGACTGCGGCGCTGCCTGGATGTCGCTGGCCCTGCAGACCAGCGCCGAGGGTCTTTACAGCCACGGCATGATGGGCATCGAGCATGACGCCGTGGCTGAGTATCTTTCTCTGGATGCCGATGAGGACGCGGTGCTAATGGGCTTCGCTATCGGCCATATCGGCGACGCTGCCGATCTGCCGGAATCGCTCCGCGAGCGCGAGGCGCCCTCAGGCCGGCATGCGCTGGCAGACATCTGGTTGTCGTCTGGAAGCTGAACGCTGGCCGGCGGGAGCGCCGCATCTGGATCGCCGGATTCAAAAGCGATAGATCACCCCAAACTGCGCCGATAGGGGCGTGTAGTCCAGGGACTCGATTTCACCTGGCGCGCCGCTCTCGCCCTCAAGGTCAATATTGTCAAACTGCCCGTAGCGCAGCTCGCCGTTGAGCGCCCAGCGTTCGCTGAGTTGGTAATTGACGCCGCCGAAAAGCTGTAAGCCGAAGCTGTCGTCTCCGGAATAGGACAGCTCTGCCCCGAGGCCCTCCAGGTCGATATCGATCTCTTGCTGCCAGCCGATGCCGGCGCCCACGTAGGGGTCCCACCTGCCGCGAGCGTCGAAGTGGTACATCCCGTTCAGGAAGAGCGTGTTCGATGCATAGTTGCCGTCCGGGTACACGTTGCCACCCGGCGCGACGGTCTCGGCATCGTTACTGCGATACTCCCAGGCGATTTCCACGGACCAGCGCGGGCTGTAGCGGTAGCCAGCGGCGGCTCCCGCGAAGAAGCCGCTGTCGGTCTCAACGTCAACGCTGCCGTCGAGGCCGTCGATGCCGCGGCCCTCGCCATCAGTGTCACCTAACTCGCTGATGCCACCGTGGGCGCGCAGGTACCAGCCTGAATCCTCGGCAAGGGTGCTTGCCGGTAGCAGCACAGATGCCGCCAGGGTGGCGATGGTTAGTGGTCGTATAGTCTTCATGGTGCTCTCCCTTCATTTGTTGTGGGCCAGTTATCCTTTGGCCGGGTGCCGTTTTGCCCGTGGGCGTCGAGCTTTTATACTCTCGGGGAGCAGCGCTAAGTCACTGATAGTAGATGAATTGTACGAACGGGCGTGGTTTTGTATGAACGGGCAGCTTGAGCTTGGCGACATCTCCGTCGCGGCCTACTTCGGTGCCTTGGCCGTGGCTACCGGGCTGTTATTCGCATTGATCGATGAAGCTGCCCCTGGGCTCTCTGGCGCTCTAGTGCACGCCTTGAAGTGGCAGATTCAAACCTGCGTGCCGATGGCCTTGCTGGTTGTTATTCAGATTGGCCTCGGCAGACTTTCGCTGCTGGAGCGTTGGAGCCCCTGGCTGCGCCTGTGCTTGTCAGGATTGTTGGCGACCTGGCTGTTTGCGCCGCTGGCTCTCGGGCTGGATATCTGGCTGGCGGAGGACGATTTGCGCTTCAATGGGTCTGCGATAGTTTCAGAGTATGGAGCGATGGCGCCCCCGGTTGTGTTTTGCTGGCTGGCTATCAATGCGCCGTGGGTGGTCGGATTTCGACTGCAACGCCCCGGCACTTCAGCAGCTTCAGCAGATACCGTGGCAGTAACAGATTCAGTAACTGCGAAAAATCCAGCGGCGGGCGAGCGGGAGACCGGGTGGCCGGACTTTTATCAATACCTGCCGGAAGCGATGCGCGCCGAACTGGTCTACCTCGAGGCCGAGCTACACTACCTGGCGGTGGTTACGACCCTTGGCCGTAGTCTGATTCTTTACAACTTGCGCGATGCTATGGAGGAGCTGCCCGCCACTGTGGGGCTGCAGACGCATCGAAGCTACTGGGTGGCTCGTGAGCACGTGGTTTCACTTAATCGACGCGGGCGCCAGGGTGAGCTGACCATGAGCAATGGCGAGATAGTGCCGGTGAGCCGGCGCTGCCTGGCGGAAGTGGACGCCGCGCTGTCCTCCTGACGGGCTGCAGTGTGCTTCAGGCGGCCTCGGATGGATTCAGGATGGCCAGTGCCTCACGCTCCTTTTGCAGTGCTGTCAGCTCCTGTCGAATACGCTGGGCAAGTTCATCCCGGGCGACGTTGAGCATTTCAACGCGCAGTAACCACTCCTGTGGGTAGTGCGCAAGCGCAGCCAGCAACAGGTCCTCAACGTCCGGAGTTGCGCTGGTGGCGCCGTCCTTATGCAGACGGGCGACCAGCGCATAGCAGTCCATGAGCTGTGCGTCGTGGCTGACCTGAATGGTGGTTGTGCGCGGCGTGGGCTTGTAAAGCTGCAGCGCCTCGCGGTCAGCGACGCCGCCATAAACAGAATCGATAGTCGAACCAACTGCAAGGTCATAGCGACCCCAGTCCGGCGCGAATAGCAGGCGTCCGTCAAGCGCCCTGACCGTACACTTCTCGAAGCTGAGCAGCAGATTGCGATGATCCTGCCGGTGCACCGCTACCAGTTGGCCGCTAACGGTAATACCCGACAGGTACTCGAGGGTCACCGCGTGCCCTACGGCGATATTGTGGGCCTTGAGTTCGTCAACGGTGTACTGCGACAGGCAGCGGCTGAAGTTCTTTAAATGGCCAACCGGCGACCCAAAGCCTGCGCTGTGCGTCTCAACACCATGGCCAATTATTTCTCGATCGGCATAGGCCAGCTGCGTGGGCCCCTCGGTACGCAGATAGGTCGGGTTGCCGACCGCATCTGCGAGGACTTCGGTAATGATGCCGCTAACCTGCACGCCAGTATCGTAACGTGCGGTGCAAATGCTGGCGGCGTTGATGGCGACCCGCAGTGATTCGGTGCCGCCGCGACGAAAGCACATAGCGTTGGCGAACTCTTCCAAGACCTGGCTGAGATGTTTGCAGCTCTTGGTCACGAAGAGCTGTGGCTGCTCTCGCGTGATGTCGTAGGGCGCGAGCACCGCGTCCACGGTCAATGGCAGTTTTTTCACGCGCGCGTCATCCAGGCAGTGTCGGCTTTCGCCGAGCGATGACAGCAAGCCGGCACCAAAGATATGGTAGTCATCAAGCTCGCCGACCAAGCCGTATTCAACCGTCCACCAGTGCAGGCGCGTCAGCAGGGCCGCCTCCGACGGTGGCTCGTTTGTTGAGGCCAGCCGCTTAAGCTCTGCCTCGGCTGCGTTGATTTGTGCATCTGTACTCTTTGGGCATTCCTTCACAATGGAAAGATGGCGCACGGCCTCATAGTGTTCGAGATCGTGGCGCGTGGCGATCGCCTTCATTCCCACCTCACCAAAGCGCTGCAGGAACTCCGCGTAGTCGGTATCGACAATGAAGGGGGCGTGGCCTGCCGATTCGTGCACGATATCCGGAGCGGGCGTGTACAGAATGTTGTCTACGCTGCGCATGTCGACAGCGATTACCAGCACTTTCAATGCCTGAAACTCCATGAAAATCGCGGGCGGAATAAAGCCGTCAACGACGACGGCGCGCCAGCCGATGTCAGCCAGGCACGCATTCATCTCGTCGATTGAGGGAACGTGCTCAAGCGATATGCCGGTTCGGGCCAGCCCTTCGATATAGACCGGATGCGCGGTGTGACGCAGTTGCTCGGTAAGCTGCCCCATGACAAAGCGCCAGGCGGCGTGATCGCGCGGGCTGTATGCACTGTAGTCCTGCGTCTGTACAAAAGGCCGCAAGTGCAACGGCAGGCTGTCGAGTAGCGCTAGCTGGTTCATGCTTACTCCGTCTTAGTCGTCAAAGGGTATAGAGGGTCATGAGAGACCTTCAGGGGGCATCAGGCTGCCCTTCTGGCGCGGCCGCGCGAAAGGCGGAAAGTGCGTTGCACGCTGCAGTGATTCGCTCGATATGAGGGTAGGGCCTGAGGTCGACCTTAAAGCGACGGGCGTTGTAGACCTGTGGAATGAGATATATGTCAGCCATGCCGGGCTGTTCCCCCGAGGCAAAGGGTGTCTCTACCGTCGCCAGTGTCTGTTCCAGCGCAGCGAATCCGCGCGGTATCCAGTGCCTGTACCAGGCATCGATTTCAGACCGACCAGCACCGTAGGCAGCCTTGAGATGATTGGTGACGCCAATGTTGCACAGGGGCTGGATTTCGCAGGCGACGCTGGCGGCTAAGGCCCGGACGCGGGACTTCGCCTCCGGCGCCGCAGGAAGCAGGGGCGGCTCCGGTTGGGTCTCCTCCAGATACTCCAGTATCGCCAGGGACTGGGTCAGCACCGCGCCGTTGTCCAGGACCAGAGCCGGCACCAGGCCGAGCGGGTTGATGTCGAGATAGCCGGGACTCTTCTGCTCGTCCTGTAAAAGGTTCACTGGCACATACTCGTAGGCGAGCCCTTTCAGGTTCAGGGCGATGCGCACACGGTAGGAGGCGGATGAGCGAAAGTAAGAGAAGAGCTTCATGGATGACCTTTAGTGTGGCGGTGTATAGCGAACGACCCGTTGATCAATCTTACCGAACACTGATTCGCCGCGCGTGTCGAGCATGTCGATCTCAACGCGATCGCCGAATGACATAAAGGGCGTGCTGGGCGCGCCGTCCCGAATTGTCTCGAGGCAGCGAACTTCTGCGAGACAACAGGAGCCTGGCCCGCTGCCTACATTGGATACGGTACCCGAGCCAATGACGGTGCCCGCCATCAGCGCCCTGGACTTCGCGCAGTGTGCAATCAACGTTGGGAAGTCGAACGTCATATCGACCCCCGCGTTCGGCGCGCCAATCAAATCGCCGTTGAGTGCGGCGCGCAGTGGCAGGTGGAGTTTGGCGCCATCCCAGGCCACCCCTAATTCGTCCGGTGTCGCCAGCACGGGGGAAAAGCTGGTCCAGGGCTTGGACTGGTAGAAACCAAACTGTTTGCCAAGCTCTGCTGGAATCAGGTTGCGCAGCGAAACGTCGTTGACCAGGCCAATAAGTCTGATGTGGTCTCCCGCTGACTCGGGCCGGACACCGGCCGGAACATCGTCGGTGACCACCACAACCTCCGCTTCGAAGTCGATGCCCCAGTCCTCGTTCTCTACCGCGATGTCATCCCGTGCGCCGATGAAGGCATCGGAGGCCCCCATGTATACCAGCGGGTCTGTCCAGAACGAAGCCGGCAGCTCGGCGCCGCGGGCCTTGCGCACCAGTTCCACGTGCGTCACGTAGGCACTGCCATCGGCCCAGTGATAGGCCCGCGGCAGGGGGGCGGCGCAAGCCTCTGCTTCGAAAGTAAAGGCCTCGGCTGCATCACCCGCATTCAGCTGTTCATAGCGCTCTTGCAGCGCGGGTGCTAGCGCAGACCAGCTATCCAGGGCCTGCTGCAGGGTGGGTGAAATCTCTTTGGCGCTAACCGCGCGCGTCAGGTCGCGAGAAACGATGATGAGGTGGCCGTCACGGCCGAATTTCAGGCTGGCTAGTTTCATGTTGTTGATCCTTCAAACTCTTTCTCATGCAGCCAGGCTGCGTGCTGTGGTGCTTTTTTGGTCTGGCTCCATTCCTCGAGCATGGCCGGTGCCACGCGATGCAATTCCGCCATCTCCTCGGCGCTGCGCGTGTTGGCCACCAGCTCCAGGCGATGGCCGTTGGGGTCCCGAAAATAGATCGAATGGAAAATGCCGTGATTCGTGGGCCCGACAACGTCCAGGCCTTCCGCCTCAACGACTGCTTTGGCTGCGTGGAGGGCGTCCATATCTTCTACCTCGAAGGCGATGTGCTGCACCCAGTCCGGGGTGTTGTCGTCAAAGCCCATGTCGGGTGAATTAGGGAGCTCGAAGAAGGCTAGAACATTGCCCATACCCGCATCTAAAAAGACGTGCATATACGGGTCCGGTGCCTTGGTAGAGGGCACTCGGTCTTCTGCAATGGCCAACTGGAAGTCCATGCCAAGCACGCGCTGATAAAAGGCCACGGTTTCCTTGGCATCGCGGCAGCGGTAGGCAACGTGATGTATACGCTTGAGCTTCATGCGCTCAGGCAGCATCGTCGGTGTGCAGGGTGCCGCGACGCAGCTGGTCCCGCTCGATAGATTCGAACAAGGCCTGGAAGTTACCCTCGCCGAAGCCTTCATCGGCCTTGCGCTGGATGAATTCAAAGAAGATCGGGCCAATCTGAGTTTCCGAGAAGATCTGCAGGAGCAGCCTTGGGTTGTCGCCGTCGGTGCTGCCGTCAAGCAGTATGCCCCGTGCCTGCAATTCGTCGACCGGCTCACCGTGGCCGGGCAGTCGCTCGCTTAGCATCTCGTAGTAGGTATCTGGCGGTGGTGTCATGAAGGGCACGCCGCGCGCCTTGAGCCTGTCCCAGCAGGCAATCAGGTCGTCACAGGCAAAGGCGATATGTTGGATGCCCTCGCCGTTGTAGGCGAGCAGGTATTCTTCGATCTGGCCACCTGAGCCGCCTTCCTCGTTGAGCGGAATACGAATCTTGCCGTCTGGAGCGCTCATGGCGCGAGATTTCAGGCCGGTGTATTCGCCCTTGATATCGAAGAAGCGTATTTCACGGAAGTTGAAGAGCTTCTCGTAGTAGCCGGCCCAGTAATCCATGCGGCCCCGATACACATTGTGGGTCAGGTGATCGATGACCTTGAACCCGCAGCCTTCGGGATGGCGATCCACGCCCTCCAGGTACTCAAAGTCGATGTCGTAGATAGAGGACCCGCTTTCGTAGCGATCGATCAGGTAGAGGATGGCGCCGCCGATTCCTCGGATAGCGGGTAGCTTCAATTCCATGGGGCCGGTGGGAACATCGATTGGCTGAGCGCCCTGCGCCAGGGCGCGCTCGTAGGCCGCGAGCGCGTCGGTGACGCGAAAGGCCATGCCGCAGGCGGAGGGGCCGTGCTCCTCGGCATAGTACATCGCGGGCGAGCTCGCCTCGTAGTTGATGATGAAGTTGATATCGCCTTGACGCCACAGGTCGACGTCCTTGGAGCGGTGGCGGGCGACATGGGTGAAGCCCATTGTTTCGAAGACGGGCTCCAGAACGCCGCGTTGTGGTGCTGCGTATTCCACAAACTCGAAGCCATCCAGGCCCATGGGGTTGTCGAAGAGGTCTGCCATTGCTGTTACCTGTGTGCGGTTGGATAGTATTTGGGAGTGGTAAGGATACTTGCTGCCAACAGGTGGATTTCTTCTATATCTGCCCATAAATATAATAAAATAGGCAAGATACACTCATTTTCAGTCGAATAGAGCAAGGAACTTATGAAGATCGATAGTTCGGAGAGAAAAATTCTGAATGCACTTCAGCGCGAAGGGCGCCTGTCCAACGTTGATCTGGCGGAGCGGGTGGGCCTGTCCGAGTCGCCCTGCTTTCGCCGGGTGAAGGCCCTTGAACAGGCGGGGGTGATCGAAGGCTACGGCGCGCGCCTCAACCAGCGGGCCCTGGGATTTCAAGTCACAGCCTTTGTGCTGGTTAGCCTCGATAAGCAGAGTGACCGTGCACAGCGCGAATTCCTGACGCGGGTAGAGGTTGAGGAACATATTGTGGAGTGCCACGCCATGAGCGGCTCACACGACTTCCTGCTGAAGGTTGTTGCCCGCTCGATGGAACACTTTTCCGAATTGGCAATGGAGCGGATCCTGAAGTTCCCCGGCGTCAGGAATATTGAATCGAACTTCAGCCTGGTTGCCGTGAAAGAACAGGCGCCTCTACCTGTAACCTGAAACACAGCTGTAACAAGCTCTTCACAATAGTGCAATCTAGCCTTCATTAAAGTGTCACGGCCCCCACGGGACACTACGCCCTTCGCCGTTCAGCGGTGAGAAATCAAAACAACACAACACACTCAGCTAGTCACAGTGGTAAAAGACTGCAGCAAAGGAGAGTTGCACATGCTCAAACGTACCTTAATGTCCCTGGCCGTATCATCCATGGCCCTGAGCGGCGTAGCACAGGCCAACGAAAGGGTGATACTGGAAGAATTAGGTCGCTATGAAACCGGCGTCTTTGATGACGGTGCCTCCGAGATCGTTGCCTATGACAAGGATGGCTTTCGTCTCTATGTGATCAACGCGGGTGCGGGCACGGTGGACATCCTGGGCATTGCTGATCCGACGGATCCGCAGCTCGAAGGCCAGATCGATGTCACTACAGATATCACAGAAGCAGGTGGCATCAACAGCGTGGCCGTGAGCAAGGGCCTGGTGGCTATTGCCGTTGAAAACGACGACAAGCAGGCTGCGGGCTGGGTGGCATTCTATGATACCGACGGCAATTTCCTGGGCGATTCAGAAGCCGGTGCTTTGCCTGATTCCCTGACTTTCTCTCCGAACGGCAAGTATGTGGTCGTGGCCAACGAAGGTGAACCCAGTGACGATTACTCCGTCGATCCCGAAGGTTCCATTACGATCATCGATCTGAATGGCGGTTTCGAGAGCCGCTCGGTGACGCATGCTACCTTCACAGCATTCAACGACCAGCCCCTGCCCGATGGCCTGCGCGCGCCGCGACCCTTTGGTGCAACACTGGCCCAGGACCTGGAGCCAGAGTTCGCGGCGGTCTCACGCGACAGCAGCACAGCGTTTGTGACTTTACAGGAAAACAACGGTGTTGCTGTGGTAGACCTGGCTAGCGGGACCGTCAGCGCCTTGCTTGGACTCGGCACGCAGGATCATAGCTTGCCGGACAATGGCCTCGACGCTAGTAACGAAGACGGCGAAGTGAACATCCAGAACTGGCCGGTGATGGGCCTCTACATGCCCGATACCATTAACGGCTACCGCTACAGGGGCGTCCAATACTATGTGACCGCCAATGAGGGCGATGGTCGCGAATACATCTTCGAAACCGACGAAGAAGATTGCACCAGCCGGGGCTTCGAATTCGATGAGGGAGAATGTCTGTCTTACATCGATGAAACCCGTGTGGGTGATGTGACGCTAAACGAAGCTGCCTTCAGTGATTTGTCTGCCTTCGGTGTGAACAGCATTGAAGAGCTGCAGATGGATGAAAACCTGGGTCGCATCAAGATGGTCAGCACCGAGGGCATGAACGAGTCCGGAGAGTATGAAGCGATTTACACCTTCGGCACCCGGTCCTTCACCATCTGGAGCGACAGCGGCGAACTGGTCTACGATTCAGGCGATGTCATGGAGCAGGTCACGTCCGAGCTCGAGGGCTGCGATGGCAGCGACCTCGATCTCTGCGGATTCAACAGCACCAACGATGAGAACGGTAGCTTCGACGACCGCAGCGATGACAAAGGCCCTGAGCCGGAGGTAGTCGTGGTCGGTAAGAACAACGGCCAGGCCTTTGCCTTTGTCGGCCTGGAGCGGGTTGGCGGCATCATGATCTTCAACGTCAGCGACGCGGCCAATCCGGTGTTCGTGGGTTATGAGCCTGCCAGGGACTTCGATCCCAGCCTTGATGTCGAAAGCCAGGATGCAGGCGATCTCGGCCCTGAAGGCATGGTGTTCATCCGCAAGGGTGCATCGCCTATCGGTAAATCGCTGCTGGTTGTTGGCAACGAGGTCAGCGGCACGACCACGATCTATCGCGTGAAGGCCCAACGCTAGCGCTTTGGATTTTCCTGCTTGAGAAAGGGCTGCGAGAGCGGCCCTTTTTTTTTGCCCGCGAGAGCGCTGCCATTTTTGCGCTATGCTTCGCTTGCAGGTGAGTAAACGGAGGTTGGTATGTCGATGAAAAAGCTGAGCACCGTGGAGGTGGAACAGCGCCTGGGGCAGTTGCCGGACTGGACACTGGATGAAGGAAAGTTGTACCGCCACTTCGTCTTCAACAACTTTCTCGAAGCCTTCGGCTTTATGACACAGGTCGCGATGTTGGCGGAGACGCTCAATCACCACCCGGAGTGGTCAAACGTGTGGAGCCGCGTGGAGATACACCTCACCACCCATGACTGCGGCGGCATATCAGAACTGGATTTCGAACTGGCAGGGCGAATCAACACGCTGCTGGGCTAGACAGCTAGCGTACGAGTTTGATCCAGACGCGTCAGGCCAGCCCTGGTCGATCGTTTTGGGCAACGGGCCTGCATAGCTGTTCTATTCGCTCAAGAAGAAGGTCGTTGACACAACGGTTTTCTGTGCCGTCGCGCAACCGATGGCGCCTCATTCCCGGTAGCCTTGTACCGTCAATGGCCTCGAATCGAGTGAAGAAGTCTTCACAGTGCCTTGACCAGTCAGGACCTGCTGTAACTTCCGGGGAGATTGCGATAATCAGTTCTCCCCCGGGGGGCGGTCCTCCATCGCAGTTGTCCGCTTGCTCTGCCTCGTAGCTAAAGTGATCACCCGTTGCGCCAGCCGCCAGTAATTCAACCATCAGCGCGATGGCTGAGCCTTTGTAGCCGCCAAAGGGAAGCAGGACTCCATCAAGAATATCTCTGGGATTCGTACTCATGTTGCCGTGGGCATCTAATCCGGTCCCGAGTGGCACCGATAGTCCATCCCTGTCGGCTATCTGAACTTCGCCCTGCGCCATGGCGGATGTCGCCATGTCAAAGACAAGGGGCGTGTTATTTTCGCGAGGCCAGGCGAAAGCGATAGGGTTGGTGCCGAACAGTGGTGCTTTGCCACCAAAGGGGGCGACAACCGGCATGTAGTTCAAACAGGCTATGCCAATTAGCTGCTGTGATGCCAGCGACTCGACTTCTGGCCAGAGGGCGGCGAAGTGATGGCTGTTACGGATCGTCATGATGCCTATGCCCAGGAGTTTGGCGGCGGAAGCGAGTTCCGGAATCCCCCGCTCTATAGCCAGCGGCGCGAAGCCGGATTTTCCATCCACCTGAATCAGCGCTGGTGTCTTTTTGCTGACTTGCGGTTCGGCCTTGCCATCAACCTTGCGGCTGCGGAGGGAAGCAACGTAGCCGGGCACCCGGAAAAGTCCGTGCGAAATGCATCCGTCGCGTTCTGCGGAAACAACGGTGCGGACCAAGGCTTCAGTATTGCTGTCGTCGCAGCCATTACTCTTGAAAACTCGCTCGACCAGGCTCTCGATCTCGGCCAGTGATAGTTCGATCTCAGCCACAGCTTATTCCTGCCTAGCCGATCTTGCGTTCGCGACAGAAAACACGTCCTGAGTAGGCGATATGCGATAGGGTGTCCGAGCCAGGCTCCTGCTGCAGGAACTCCAAGGTGCCAATGACCTGATCTCCGCCTTCAGGGACGATACCAAAAACTCTGTCCCCCATGGCTATGAGTCTGGATGTGTCGGTGTCGAACTCATCAGCCGTGCCAGGCACCTTGGCTTTCGAAGTCGCCAGTAACTCGTCGCCCGTCCGCTGAATCTCGATGCGAGAGCCGTTACAGAATGTGCCACAGAAGGCGTCGAGGGCATCTCCTTCAGGGATCTGACTATCGCTGGGAGGAGTCGTGCCCTGTGGAGGCATTTCCAGGTCGAGTCCAGTCAGCTCCTTGATCAAGCTGAGGCCAAAATCCAAAAACAGTCTGGTAGCGCCGTCCCCGGAATTACTAAGGATCGAGACGGCGAATTCCTGTTCAGGAACGATGATCAAAAAGGAGTTCTGGCCGGGTGTTGCACCGGAAGCTACCGTCACCCGGGTGGCCCCTGCTTGCAGGGCAGCCCAGCCCATCAGCAACTCCGAATTTTGGGGGGGAACAATGGCGTAGGGCGTTCGCATGGCTTCAATACCCGCGCTACTGATGAATTGCTCAGCAGCGCCAGTTCTGCCGCCATCGAGGTGGAACTGGCCAAATCTGAGCAAATCTCTCGCCGTCATGCTGAGAGACGCACCGGCCGCGCTCATGCAGTGGGGAAGCCGCAGATTTTTCACGATACTGAAGCTGCTGCCATCGCTCGTGTGTCCGACGGCAGTTCGGTATCTCAGTACGTCGTGCGTGTAAAAGCCGTATTTCTCGAGGCCAAGGGGTCTAAGTAGATGCTCTGCCAGGGCGTCGTTGAAGTACTGGCCAGTCAGAGTCTCGATCACTCTGCCAGCGATACAGTAGGCAGTGCTGTTATAGGCTCGCATAGCGCCAGGTCGGTGTATGAATTGCAGATCCCTACAGGCGGCGACGTAACGCTCCAGTGCTTGTGGGTCTGGCCCGAAATCCTCAAAGAAGTCCCCCTCCATTCCTGCCGAATAGTCCAACAAAGACCTGACGGTTAATTCCTCTGGTGCGGTCGCACCTTCAATCCTCAGGTCGGGCAGGTAACGACTGACCGGGCCATCCAGTTCGACCCTTCCCTGTTCGGCCAGCTTGAGCATTAGGGTTGCGGTGAACACCTTGGTGATGGAACCGATCTGGAACACGGTATCGGTGTTAGCGGATATGCCTTCCGGCTGGTTGGCAAAGCCCGCTGCCGCCAGTTGAGCGTCGCCTTCGTGGAGTAGGGCCAGGCTCGCACCTGGAACGTTGTGCTTGGCGATCTGGGTTTCGAGTTGAAGCTGTAGCTCTTCCATAGGAGTTGGTGTCCCGGGCGCGCTGCCTCTCCATTATTGTTCCGCCCCCGCTGTCTCTGCAATTGGGAAGAGCTCGGGTGAGAACATTACCTTCGACGAAATTATGGCTTGACAATACCATTAACCGCTATATGATTCAAATAAGAATAAATAATTCATCAGAGGAAATCGTGGAAGCAGAAACTCAATCCGGGTCTCAGGCACATGACCTCATCGCGGGCAGTTCTGCGGTCTGGGATATGACCCTTCCCTGGGTGGAGCAGTATTGGGATATCGAGGTCCTGCGCCGCTATCACCAATGTGGCTACACCTTTATAAGCGCCACGATCCAGGATATGCCGGCGAGCTTCGACGGTGTGCAGCAGGAGGTCGCTCGCTTCAGAGCGCTCTGTGAACCCCATTCTGATTGGCTCTGCTTTGCAGACTCCATCACCGATATAGATCGGGAGCGTCAGGCGGGCAGGTTGGTGCTCGGCCTCAATGTACAAGACACCGAACTGGTGCACGATGATCTCTCGCGCCTACAGGTCCTGCGCGAGCTGGGTGTGCGGCACATGCTGTTGGCCTACCAGACACGCAACAGGGCCGCCGACGGCTGCGCGGAGCCAGAGGATGCGGGGCTCAGCGCATTTGGTCGGGACCTGGTCGCCGAGATGAACCGTGTAGGCATGGTTGTTGATGTCTCGCATATGGGCAAGCGTTCTTCCCTGGACACGATCGATGCCTCCGCTACCCCTGCCATTTTTTCCCATTCCGGTGTTTTCTCCCTCTGCCGGCACATCCGCAACATTGACGACGAGCAGATACGTGCCTGTGCCGCCCGGGGTGGCGTCGTGGGCGTGGTGGGTATCGGTGCTTTCCTGGGTGACCCGGATGCCCGGGCGGAAACAATGTTTCGCCACATCGACTATGTGGCGCAGCTGGTCGGTGCCAAACACGTTGGCATCGGCACAGATTTCATAGATGACATGGAATGGACATGGGCGGGTATGGAGGAGGCCAGGAACACCAGCTGGCGCGACCCCTACGGTACCCAGCTCTACGAAGGCGTGGCCTTTGCCCCGGAGCAACTGGTGCAACTGGTAGAGCTGATGATGGCCGCAGGCTATGGCCGCGAGGGTATCGAGGGCGTGCTGGGTACGAATTTCCACCGTATATACGCCGCCGTTGAGCGTGAATTGACTTGAGATAAGCCACACACTTTTAGCGATAACACTGACAATCGAGGGATGACTATGAAGATGAACAAGATTCGAAGCGCTTTGCGGCAACAGTTTTCACGCCCGGGTTTGCTGGTTAGCGGCCTGTGTGCTGTGGCACTACCCGCGGCACCGGCGCTGGCCCAGCAGCAACAGGCCCTGGCTACCGGAACGGTACTCGAGGAAATTATTGTGACGGCCACGCGCCGTGCGCAAGCGCTGACGGAGGTGCCGTCTGCGATCACCAGCCTGGATACTGAGACCTTGATCAACACGGGCATCACCGATATCAATGCCATTGCAGACTTCGTTCCCGGCCTGACTGCTACTGACGGTGGCTCCCCCAGCCTTGGCAACCTGACGATTCGCGGTCTCTACGCCGGCGGCCCTACCACGACGGGTATCTACATCAATGATGTGCCCTACGGCCCGGTGCTGGGTGGCTTTGGCAGTAGCCTGGCGTTGGATGCTTCCCTACTGGAACTTCAGCGCGTGGAAGTCATACGTGGACCACAGGGTACGCTCTACGGCGCCAGTTCCGTGGGCGGTACGGTCCGATACATCACGCGCGAACCGGCAATGGATGAGATCGTGGGTCATGTTACGGCTGACTTCTCCAACACGGACAACGGCGGCGATAATACGCTCATACGTGGCGCCATCTCCGTGCCTGTCATTGAAGACACGCTGGCTGTTCTGATCAGCGGCTTCTGGGAAGATGCCGATGGCTATATCGACTACCCCTTGATCAACCAGGAGAAGGTCAATGACCACGAGTTCGATGGCGGCATGCTGTCGGTCAAGTACACGCCGACCGATGCACTGCGCTTCCGCCTCGACTATGTGACCCAGAATGCCGAGTATGGCGCACCTGGCTATGTCGGATTTGACCCGGTCACGCAGAAGCCGTTGCTGGGCGACCTCACCGACATCAATGTGCAGGAGGATGATCGCGAGTACGAGTTCGATATGTTCTCCCTGAACATCGAGTACGATTTCGATTGGGCGACCTTCAAGTCAATCACCAGTGACCAGGAAATCGTGTTCTCCAACCTGACGGATGTGACGGAGTCCTTTGGCCCGACAGCCGATGCCATAGCGCCGGAAGGTGCGCCGCACACGGTGGCTTTCGAATCCTCCTTCGACGCAGACCGCTTCACCCAGGAGTTCCAGCTGGTGTCCAGCGACAGTGATCAACTGGAATGGATTGTTGGCCTGTACTACACGGACGTGGAGACGGACAGCGGCCAGAACACCATCGAGAA
This sequence comes from Pseudomonadota bacterium, assembly GCA_038748065.1. Taxonomy (GTDB): domain Bacteria; phylum Pseudomonadota; class Gammaproteobacteria; order Pseudomonadales; family Halieaceae; genus JBCDJG01. Next base: position 10,125 of record JBCDJG010000038.1, on the reverse strand, counting down.
CCCGGCGGACGTGGCCTTGTTGCGCGCCAATAACCCCTTTGACTATGAGGAATTTGCGGCCTTCGGTAATGTCACCTACTACCTGAACCAGGACTGGGATGTGACGGTAGGTCTGCGTTACTCCGATTACGAGGTGGAAGTCGACGCGGTGCAGGAAGGTATTCTGGTGCCCCCGGGTACGCCGGCGCCGAGCGGTGTGGCGGACGAGGATACGGTCACCACCTACATGCTCAACACCCGCTACCGTATCAATGACGACCTGAATTTCTATGCCCGCGCGGCCAGTGGCTTCCGCCCCGGCGGCGTGAACCTGGTATTCGAGATTGGCGATATGATCATTGGCCAGCCCAGTTACGACCCGGACGACCTCTGGAGTTATGAAGCGGGTCTGAAAGGCCTGCTGTTTGATGGCAACGTGACCTATGATGTCGGCGTTTACTATGTGGATTGGTCTGATTCGCAGATTGCTGTGCCAGCAGCAGCCGGTGGTCTCGGCTTCACCACCAATGCTGGTGGGGATGTCGAGGCCATGGGAGTTGAGGCCGCGATTACCGGCCAGTTCATAGATAACCTGTTCGTCACCGGCTCTTTCGCCTGGGGCGAAACCGAGCTGAAGGATGATGAGCCCCTGGTGGGCGGTGTGGCCGGTGATTCCCTGCCCGGGCTCCCCGAGATTACGGCCTCTCTGGCTTTGGACTATCGTTTCACCCTGTTCGAGCAAAACGCCTATGTCGGCGCCACCTGGCGCTACACCGGGGAGTTCGATACCAGCTTTGAAGGGGGTGTGGGTGATGGGGGTGTCGTCATCGCACCGCTACTGGCGAACTACGAGAACGATTCCTACGACCAGGTCGACATTCGAGCGGGCATGGATATCGCTTCTTTCAGCATCGGCCTCTACGGCACCAACATTACCAATGAAGATGCTTACCAGACGGTGTATCCCCAGGTGTCTGACGTGTACTCTCAGGGCGTCGTGCTGCGGCCGCGTACCTACGGCGTGAATCTCAGATACAATTTCTAAGTCATCGGAATCCTGACCATGGCCCGGCGCGCCTAAGGCGTGTCCGGTGCCGAGCGGACGAATAACTATGCGTAGCGGGATAAGCACTTGGCACTTGCTGCTGTTTGCAGCCCCTGCGGCCGTGTCAGCCATCATGCATGGGCCGGTCGCCGGCATCCTGCCGACGCTCTACTCGGCCGAGTTCGGCCTGGATCTGGCGGTGATGGGGACCGTGCTGCTGGTCGCCCGGGTCTTCGATGCGGTAACCGATCCTCTGATAGGCTACTTCTCGGATTGCACCGAGTCGCGCTGGGGCAAGCGCAAGCCCTGGGTTGTGTTCGGTGCGGCGCTCACCGTGTTCTCCATCTACTTTCTGTTCCGGCCGGGCGAGCACGGCGGCATGACCTACTACCTGGCGTTCTCGCTGCTTCTGTACTTTGCCTGGACGGTAATGGAGATACCCTATATTGCCTGGGGTCTGGAGCTTTCCAGGGATACCGAGCAGCGGGCCAAAGTGAACGCCTATCGCGCCGGCGCGCTCTTGTTGGGCGGGATCGTATTCACCCTGATGCCCAGCCTGGTGCCCGCAGCGGGTGGCAGTATGAATTTTGAAGTGCTGGGCGTGCTGGCCATTGGCATCGCTATCGCAGTGCCGCTGACGACGCTGCTGGCAGTGAAGTACGTTCCCCAGGGCGAGATCTTCGAGCAGGATGAACGACCGCGCCTCGGTGAACTCTTCGCTTCGCTGCGTGCCAACAAGCCCTTCCAGGTCTTTACCCTGATGTATGTATTCATTGGCCTGGCCAGCGGCGTGAGTGGTGTGGTGTCCTTTATGTATATAGACACCTTCCTGGACATCGGCGATCGCTATACGGAGCTGTTTTTGCCAGCGGTAATCATCGGGCCAATCACCCTGCCGTTCTGGGTGAAGGTCATGAACCACTTCGGCAAGATTCGCTCCGCGACCGTGGCCTTTGTCCTGTATGCCCTGGTGATGCCCTTGCCCTGGTTTATTCAGCCCGGGCCCGAGGCTTTCTTGCCCATGCTGCTTTACTACAGCGGACTCAGTGTATTCATGCCGCTGCTCATGGTGGCCATGCCGACCATCCTGGGCGACGTGATCGACTATGACGAGCTGCATACCGGTAAGAACCGGGCCGGGCAGTACTACTCCTACATGGCCCTGATTGCCAAGGGCACCACGGCGGTCGGCGGCCCGCTAGCCTTCCTGGCGCTTGGCTACTTTGGCTACCAGCCGGGAGCCGAGTCGAATGACGAGCAGGCCGTTCTCGGGCTGCGCCTGGTAGCGAATATTCTGCCGGCGCTGCTGATTATCCCCGGCGTATACCTGCTGTGGAAGTTTCCCATCAGTGACCGGGCGCAACGGCAACAGTACGAGGCCCTGGAAGCCCGGCGAAAAATCGCCGAGCCGGCCTGAACCGATCAGAGGTAATAGAGCATGGACGTAATGGATTCAATGTCGCTGCAGGCGCTACTCGACAAGGCCATCGAGAAGCATGACTGCCCCGGCGCCTCGATGGCTGTCTGGCATAGCGGTGAATTGATCACTGCCGTGAGTGGTTTCCTGGATTCAGAAGAGCCACGCCCGGTGCAGCGCGACAGTGTTTTCCAGATTGGATCGATCACCAAGGTGTTCACCGCCACCCTGGTCATGCAACTCGTAGACCAGGGCAAGGTAGACCTGGATGCTACCGTGCGGACTTACCTGCCTGACTTCCGGGTTGCTGATGCGGACGCCTCCCGGTCCATCACCGTGCGTCAGCTTCTAACGCATACCAGTGGCATGGACGGCGATATGATGACGGATACCGGCATGGGGCCCGACCGACTCGCGCGCTACATCGATCGCGTGGCACTGCTGCCACAGTCATTCCCGCCAGGAGAGGGCTTTTCCTACTCCAACTCGGCGCTGTGCCTGGCGGGCAGGATAGCCGAAGTCGTCACGGGGCTTGGCTATGACCAACTGCTGAAGGACTTTCTGTTCACGCCCCTGGGTATGAAGACTGCCATTAGTGCGCCAGAAGACTTTGCCGACAGCGATGTGTCCAGTGGCCATGACCCGAGTGCCGAAGGCCCTCAACGCCTAGACACCATATTTACCCTGCCATTCGCGACGGCCCCGGCCGGGTCGACGCCCAGCATGTCCGCTGCTGACCTGGTGAAATTTGTACGCATGCACCTCGATGGCGGCGTGAGTGACGTCGGTAAGCGCGTTCTTTCCGAAGCTGCCTGTGTGCTCATGCAGGAAACCCAGGTAGCGGTGCCGGTACCTGCCAGGGATATTGCCGAGTGGGGTTTGGGCTGGTTCATCCTCTTACCCGAGGGCGGGCGCGTATTCGGCCACGATGGGGCCACGGTCGGCCAGAGTGCATACCTGCGTATTCACCCTGAGACTGACACCGTCGTGGCCCTGCTGACCAACGTGAGTGGCGCCAATGCCCTCGCGGCTGAGGTGCTCGCCCAGACCTTTGAGCCGCTGACGGGTACATCGCCAACGCCGTCTCCAGCTCCCGTCTCGACCGAAGGTGTTGACCTGTCCATTTATGCCGGGCGCTACCGCAGCGTGGGTGGTGTGCAGAAGGTCACGGTAGAAGGCGACAGTTTGCGCATACGCGGTGCTTTCAAAATCGACGACGAGGAACTCATGGCCACCGACCTCCTGTTGAGCTACGGCGGTGATGGCCGCTTCCTGGCCGCCGGCAATGATGAGTCCTACATGCTTACCCACAGCTTTATGGGGGAAGACAAGGGCGGGTTGCCTCAGGTTTTATTTACCGGATTGCGCGTTTACCGGCGCTGCCATGAAACAGACGACAGTCAGGAGTAAGTCTTGAGTATTGAACAATATCAGTGTTTCCCCGAAACCTACGCCGAGGGGCGGGAGTGGTTTGCCCAGACCGTACAGCAGTGCGATGGCCTCTATGAAAGCCGTGTTAATCCCGATGTCGTGGGCGCTGTGGGCGAGACCCTGTCTACCGACGTGGGCTGGTTCGGCCCCCGTGAGGCCTCGCGGGTGTTTGTTTCTATCTGCGGCACCCATGGCCAGGAGTACTTCTCTGGCGCAGCCACCCAGTTGAACTGGATGCTGTCTGGCGGTCCGGCCAAACTGGCCGACGATGTCGCCGTTTGCCTGATCCATTGCAACAACCCCTATGGTGCCTCCTTTCTCAGCCGCGGCAATGAGAACTTTGTCGATCTGAATCGCAATTACCTGGATTTCAGCCAGCCGATACGTCCGAACCCCCTCTATGATGATCTGTTCAAGCTACTGTTTACGCCGGAGATGAGCGAGCATGTGCTGGACGACGTCATGCAGGGCTATGTTCGCTTCATGGAGGAAACGGATCCACAGGCGGCGATGACGACCGTCGGCGGCGGTCAGAATACGCACCCCTCGGGCATTATTTACTGCGGCGATGAGTTGCAGTGGTCTACCCGGAATATGCAGGCCATCGTCGATACCTACCTCGACCAGGCGAAGACCGTTGCCCTGATTGACTGGCACACCGGGCTGGGCGAATTTGGTGAAACCTCCTGCCTGTTCAACAACCTGCGCAAGGATTCTGACGAGTTTCGCTGGGCATGCGCCTGGTGGGGGCGGGCAGAGGATGCCTCCGGGGTGTATGACGCCGGGGTTTACCCGGACTTTGTCGGCAACGTGGATGCCGGTATCTCGGAGCAATTACAGCGCCGGGGTGTCAAGGTGGCCGCCACTGTTATCGAGTTCGGCACGGTAGATAATCGCACGGTGATTCCCGCCCTGCTGATCGATCGCTGGCTACGCTTTGAGTGCCAGGACCCACAATCGCCCCATGCCGTGCGAATGCGCACCATGATGATGGAGCGCCTGAACCCGAGCCAGTACAACTGGCGTGAGGCCGTACGCAACAAGTCGCTCGCGATCTACCAGAACACCCTCGCCGGACTGAGCCTCTGGTAGCGATGCGACCGTCGCTCCTCAGTATCGTCGCCGCCGGCCTGTCGCTGGCATCGGTGGCACTGGCGTTGCTGGGGTGGACGTTTCCGGCGGTGCTCGCGGCGCTTGTTTCATCGCTGCTGTCACTGATGTGGGTGCTGCGCGGGCGCTGGCAGGCGGCGCCCCTGTGTGCCGTTGCCGCCAGTCTGGCCCTGTGTATTCATATCTGGCAGCCAGGTGCTGTTGGGCTATCCCTGTTCGTGCTTGCCTGGCTACTCAGTGTGGCCTTGCTGTGGGTATTGCCGGTACCGCATCTCAGCGCGCCCGGCGGGCCTCACCTCGTGGGCGTGCGAGCGATCGAGCTCAGTGATGAAGGCCGGGATGCGCACTGGACCGACCCGCCCGAGCGGCCGCGAAGGATTCAGGCCTACATCTGGTATCCCGCTCAGCCGGCAAAGGGTTCCAGGGCCGCGAGGTATCTCACAGACCGCGAAGCGGTCGCGCTGTCTGCCTCTCTCAAAGTGCTAGGCCTGCCTTCGTTCATTAACCAGCATCTGAAGCTTGCACGCACCCATAGCCATCGAGACGCACCGGCACTGCCAGGCAAGTATCCGCTGCTGGTATTCAATCACGGCGGCGCGCTTTGGCCGCTGGTCAATACTGCCTTGATGGAGGAGCTTGCCAGTCACGGCTACGCGGTCTGCTCGTTGGCTCATCCCGGTGAATCCGCGGGTATCGCCTGGGCTGACGGCAGTTTTACCTCGATAGGTCGCGAATTGGTGGCCCGGATGAAGCAGGTAGGCGAAGAACTTGGTCCCTATGCCAGCATGATCCTTTGCCAGGACCCGGTACAGAAACGGGCTTACTTCGACCGGCTGACGCGCTTCGATAAGGATGTGAAGATCGAGCTGGCGCGTAACTGGGCTGCGGACAGCGTGAGTCTCGTTACGGCCCTGTATGAGCGGCCGGCGGATGTCGGGCTAGGTGACCTTGTGCAGCATCTGGACCTGGCGCACCGCGCATACCTTGGCATGTCGCTGGGCGGCGCCGCGTCCCATGAGGCCTGCCACCTGGATCCCGAAGCGCTGGCCTGCATCAACATCGATGGCATGAACTGGTGCTTCGATCGCGTCGACCAGCATACCCCCGCCGCGGTGCTGCAGATTTATGGCGATCCCATGATGTCGATGGGCCAGTTGCAGCGCTATGTTGAGCCGGGTGTGCTCGCGCCCACGGAACTGCACCCTGGCCTGCTGATGTACAACGATTTTTACTACAGCGCCCCGGAGGAACGGGGTGAGCGAGCCGACCTGCACCGTGTGGTTGTGCGCGGGGCAGGGCATATGGCCTTTACCGATAAGGCCCTAAACATTAAGGGTCGCCTGCGGCGTTTGCTTGGCCTTGGCACTCTGGATGGCGCCCGGGCCGTACAGGTGCTGAACGCCTTGTGCCTCAGTTTCCTCGATTGTCACGTGGCTGAGGCGCGGCCCTGTCATTTCAGCGAGGCCGTCAACGAACTGCCGGAGGTCCTGCCGCTCGCGCCGCTGCGGCCCTAGCTGGAACTCTTCAGATAGCGATCCGAGGCGTCGTGGCCTCCGAGGCTGGTAACCAGCCGCGCATGGGCGAGGTAGTCGTCGTCGCGACTGGTGAGGATGGTGATGACTTTGGCAGTCTCACCGGCTGGGGCGGTAAAGGCGTGTGGCATAGCGGCATCGATATACACGGCGTCGCCGCTTTCCAACGTCACGGTTTCGTAATGCTCGCAGTGGAAATCGATTGTGCCGCTGACCACGTAGGCGAAGCGTTCGCCCACGATATTGATCATCGGCATGGGCGACTGTACGGGGAGTTCCCCCACTTCAAACAGCAGCGGCATCATCAGGCGGTTTTTCAGGTCGGTACACATCGACCGGAAGTGGTAATGGTCGCTCTCGGACATGTCCTCGTCTTTCAACTGGTCCAGCACCCGGCGGCCGCTGGCGCCCTGTTTCCTGGCTCGATCTTGTGAGGTCTCGAACAGGCGTCCAACCGGCACGTCAAATGCGGCCGCGACCTGCAGAAGTTTGTCGTAGTTTAGCGACATGGAGCCGTTTTCTACCTTGGAGAGGGTGGATTGAGGCAGCCCAGCGGTGTCAGCGAGTTTTTGCACGCTCCAGCCCCGGTCCTTGCGTAGCCCCTTCAGGATGCTACCCAGATTGGGGGTATCAGCCGGTATCTCTGCCAAAGCTGCAAGCTCCATGAAATTATTCATATATGACTACTTTCCGATAATAGGTGATCGACCGAGGCTCGGCAATTGACTTAACTGACCTCTAGGAATATTCTTATACAGCATTAATAATCATATATGAATTTTATTAAGCATATATCGCTACGGAGATAGTCACGTGAACGTATTCATTGCCACCCTGGCCCACGAGACCAGCACGTTTTCTCCCATACCTACCGACCGCAACTCGTTTCTTGAGCTGGAATACCATCGCCCCGAGGGCGGCATCCCCGACGCGCACTGTAAAACCCTGAACGGATACCGGGCCTTTCTGGAGTGCGCACAGGTAGCTGGGCACCAGGTTTACGCGTCCACCCATGCTTGGGCACAGCCCAGTGGGCCTTGCCTACAGGCAGACTACGAGAGTCTGCGCGATGAAATACTGGATGACCTGAAGATTCACGGCCCCTTCGACATGGTGTTCTTCTTCCTCCACGGCGCCCAGGTGGCCCAGGGCTATGATGACTGTGAGGGAGATTTACTGGCGCGTGCTCGTGCCATTACCGGACCGGACGTATTTATAGGCGCTGAACTCGACCTGCACGCCAATGTCTCCGAAGCCATGCATGCCAACGCAGTGTTGATGGCCTGCAATCATTACCCCCACATTGATTTTGACGATACGGCTCGGGAACTGTATGCACTCGGTGAGCGGGTGGCCGCAGGTGAGGTCTTACCGGTGACGCATTTTTTGTCGCTGCCCCTGACGGGCATGTTTTATACCACGCTGCCCCTGATGGGAGAGGCGAATGCGCTCGCCCGGAAGCTGGACCTGCGGGACGATGTGCTGTCGGTATCACTGATACACAGCTTTATGAAGGCGGATATTCCGGATATGGGTGCCGGAGTTCTCGTGGTCACGGATGGTGAATGTGAGGATATCGACCGTATTCAGAGCCAACTGGCGAGCGCCTTCCTGGCGGCCCGGGAAGAAACCCGTACGCTGAGGTTGACGGTCGACGAGGCACTCGACCGCGCCGAGGAGACGCAGGGCAAGGGCGACAGCCGGCCGGTGACGATAGCCGATACTTGCGACAATGCCGGCGGTGGTGCCGGCTCAGATTCTACTTTTATCTTGCAAGCCATCCTTGAGCGTAAGCTGGAAGGTTATGTACTGGGCCTCATCTGGGATCCGATCGCTGCTCAGCTTGCTGCCAAGGCGGGTGTCGGCAACACCTTCCAGCTGCGGCTCGGCGGCAAGACCGGCCCCGAGGCGGGCTTACCCCTGGATGTCACCGCCACGGTGCTGGCAGTGGGGCACGAGCCAGCACAGTTTGGCATCGGTTTCCACGCGCCTCTCGGATTGACCGTTGCTCTCGCCGTCGCCGGCAACACGGTGGTCGTGAACTCGATTCGCACGCAGATTTTCAGTCCCACATGCTTCACAGATTTTGGAATAGAGATCGCGAGTGCAAAGGCGCTGGTGGTGAAATCCACCCAGCACTTCTATGATCAGTTCGCCCCCATCTCCCGCGAGGTGCTTTATTGCGACACGCCTGGTGCGCTGTCCCTGCTGTCCGTTGACCCATCTCGTTATCAGCGGATTCGGCAACCGATGTGGCCGATCACACCGGGCTTTGCACCGGGAGAAGTCGTGTGAAGAAGCGCGTCTTCTATTCGTGCCTGGCGACGGAAACCAATAGCTTTTCCAACATCCCTACCAACTATGCGAGCTTTGCTGAGACTGGTCTGCGCCGTGGCAGGGAGGTTCTGTACGAGGTTGACGGTAGCCTCCGAGAGGAATCGCGCTGGCTGCACGACCTGGCGGAGCACCATGGCTTTGAACTGTTGAGTGGGATGTACGCCGATGCGTCCCCCAGCGCTCCGGTACAACACGCTGACTACCTGCGCTTGCGAGATGAATTGCTCGCGGAACTGCAGGAGAACCTGCCCGTGGATGCAGTATTTCTTAATCTGCACGGGGCGATGATGTCCACAGAGTGCAGTGACTGTGAAGGCGATGTTCTCGAGCAAGTTCGCGCTGTGCTAGGTAGCGAAGTGCCCATTGGCGTGGTCCTCGACCCACACGCCCATGTGACGGTGCGCATGGTCAATGCCGCATCTGTTATGGCTTTTATGAAGGAGTACCCGCACACGGATGGTATGGAGCGCGGCGCGGAAGTCATGTCGATGTTGTCCGCTATGTTGCAGGGTGCCATCAAACCAACGCCTGCCTTGCTCGACTGTGAGTTGGTGGGCTTTTTCCCAACCCAGAACGAACCCATGCGTTCCTTCGTCGATGGACTGCAGGCAAGGGAAAGCCAGCCCGGTGTGCTCAGCATTTCCTTTATCCATGGTTTTCCATGGGGTGACTGCCCTGAAGCCGGTGCTCGAATTCTTGTTTATACCAATAGTGATACTGCGCTGGCCCGCGAGGTGGCCACTAATGTGCAACAGGAACTCTGGGGAATAAAGGAGCACACCGGGCTCGCATTGCAGGACTACCCCGAGGCGGTGGCCTCGCTTGAAGAGCGCCGTGTTCTTGAGGGCAGGCCGATTATCCTGGCAGATGTAGCGGATAACCCTGGCGGCGGCGCTCCCTCTGATAGCACGTTTATTTTGCAGGCCTTGCTGGAGCGCGGCATAGAAGACGTAGCACTGGGCCTGCTATATGACCCCGAGGCCGTGAGGTTTTGCCACCGGGCGGGACTTGGCGCGCGTTTGGAATTGCGCCTGGGGGGCAAGTTAAATGCCTTCTCTGGACTCCCGTTGGACCTCGACGTGACCGTAAAGGGTCTGGCCACTGACGCACAAATGGATGTGCTTGGCCTGGTGAAGATGCCGATGGGAGACACAGCCTGGGTACACAGTCGCGGTATCGATATTGTGCTGTCCAGTATTCGCACCCAGATGTACGCTCCTGCCGGTTTCAGTCACCTGGGACTCGATCCAAGAGACAAATCTGCGCTGGTGGTG